>JAJSAM010000053.1 GCA_024274785.1 Planctomycetota bacterium
GACGCTTGGCATTCATTCGTACCTGACCTACCTGCGGGATCGGTTGCTCTTGTGCCGGGAGCTGCTGGCGGAGTCGGGGTCGATCTTCGTGCAGATCAGCGATGAGAACGTGCATCACGTCAGAGAGGTGCTCGACGAAGTTTTCGGTTCATCGAATAGTTGCGGAGTCATACCTTTCTCAAAGACAACGGGGCAAACACCTAAGCTTCTTGCTTCTGTCTGCGACTATCTGTTGTGGTATGCCAAGAATATCGACTCGATTAAGTACAGGCAGCTTTACGCTCTGCGGCAACCGATCGAGAGCGAGAATGAGATAGGTGTGGCAGTGGAGACGGACCATGGGGACATCATTCCTCTGAATCGAAAGCATCTCAGAGGTGAAACCCCTATACCCTCCGGCCGCATCCTCCGACTACGGGACACCTCTTCGCAGACCGGAGGGGAGTCGTCCCGTTTCCCTGTCGAGTTCGAAGGAAAGGAGTACCGGCCTAGCGGAGCAAGAGGGTGGTCTACTACACCAGAAGGGTTTGAGCGCCTAAAGAGAGCAGGCCGGTTGTATGGTGTCGGTAACAGTTTGCGGTGGAAGAACTATCATGATGACTATCCATACCGGAATTTGAACAATGTGTGGACGGACACATCGTGGTCCGGGTTCGGTGACAAGAAGATGTACGTGGTGCAAACACTGACAGAGGTTGTCAAGCGCTGCATGCTCATGACCACCGACCCGGGCGACCTCGTCTTCGATCCCACCTGCGGGTCCGGGACCACCGCCTACGTGGCCGAGCAGTGGGGCCGGCGCTGGATCACCTGCGACACCTCGCGGGTGGCCCTGGCTCTGGCGCGGCAGCGGCTCCTCACCGCCACCTACCCCTACTACCGGCTCGCCCATCCCGAGCAGGGGGTGGATGCGGGCTTCGTCTACGAGACGGTGCCGCACATCACCCTCAAGTCGATCGCCCAGAACACCCGGATCGACGAGGTCGCCGAGGACGACCCGAAGCGCCGGGAGAAGATCGAGAAGATCATCCGCGAGGATGCGGACCAGGAGACGCTCTACGACAAACCCCTGGTGGAGCGGGGCAAGGTGCGGGTCTCCGGGCCCTTCACGGTGGAGTCCATTCCCGTCCCTGCCATCGAGGACCCGTCCTCTTCACCCATCGAGCCGTGGGAGACACTCGACCCGGACGCCAGGAAGGACGACATCGCCCGGCGCGGCCGGGGCCGGGCCGGGGCCGGCGACGCGGGCACCAACTTCGTCCTGGACCTGATCGACGCCCTGCGGAAGGCGGGCATCAACCGGGTGGGCGGGGGTACGCTGCGCTTCTCCCGGCTCAACGCCGTCCGCTCGGCGGGAGTGATCCAGGCCGAGGGGGAGCTGGAGGCCGGCAAGGGCAAGGAGGGAAAGCACGTCGGGGTCTCCTTCGGTCCCCGCTACGGCCCGGTCACCCTGCGCCAGGTGGAGGAGGCGGTGAACGAGGCCCGCGGCCGCTACGACGGCGTGGTGGTGGTCGGCTTCACCTTTGACGCCCCGGCTCAGGAGTTTCTCCAGCGCAAGCTCCCCATCCAGGTCCTGGGAGCCTACGTGAACCCCGACGTGCTGGTGGGGGATCTCCTCAAGACCAGCAAGGCGAGCCAGGTCTTCACCCTCTTCGGCCGGGCGGACATCGCGGTCCGGGAGACCCGGAAAGGCCACGTGGTGGAGGTGCGGGGGGTGGATCTCTACGACCCGCAGACGGGGGAGGTGCACAGCGACCGGGGGCGGGAGATCGCTGCCTGGTTCCTGGATACGGACTACGACGACCGCTGCTTCAACATCTGCCAGGCCTTCTTCCCCGGCGGCGGCCGGAACCCGTGGCAGCGGCTGGCCCGCGCCCTGCGGGGCACCGTGGACGAGGAGAGGTTCGAGGAGCTGCGGAGCCTCAAGTCCCTCCCCTTCACGCCGGGCAGGAAGATCGCGGTCAAGGTCATCGACCACCGCGGGAACGAGATGCTAGAGGTGTTCGACCTGTCGGCGGACGGGGTGAGTGATGAACAACCTGGAGCGTAAAGGCCAAAGCCCGTTCTACCCGGGCCAGCCGGTCCCGGTGGAACTCTTCGTGGGCCGCAAGCAGGAGATCGCCAGGCTCATCCGGGCTGCCTCCCAGGTGGCGGGAGGCAAGCCGCAGGCGGTCTTCATCACCGGGGAGTACGGTATCGGCAAGAGTTCCCTCGCCCGGTTCGTGCGGGTGCTGGCCGAGGAAGACCCGGGGCTCCTCGGCTTTCACGTCATGCTCGGGGAGGCGGATTCCCTCAGGGACGCTGCCGTTCGCACCGTCCAGACCGTCCTCCAGTCAGCCGCGGCCCGCCCCGGTCCCGCCGAGTCCATCCGCAACTTCCTGGCCAAGTACGTTGGGGAGCAATCCCTGTTCGGCCTGAAGATCCACCTGGACAGACTGAAACGCGATGCGGCGGACATCTCGCGCGGTTACCTGCCGTTCCTGAGGGAACTGTACGAACGGGTGGCGGGAGACTATCGGGGCCTCATGCTGATTCTCGACGAGATCAACGGCATGGCGGGCAAAGGGACATTCGCTCGGTTCCTCAAGAATCTGATGGACGAGAATGCCCTGAGCGACGAACCGCTGCCCCTGTTCCTGATTCTGTGCGGAACGCCGCAGCGGCACCGGGAAATCATCGAACGCCACAAACCCGCCGATCGGGTGTTCGAGATCGCCCACATCGAGATCATGTCGAACGAGGAGGTGCAGGAGTTCTTCCACAAGGCATTCGACCGCGCGGGATTGCGGATCGACGAAGACGCTCTGGCAGTGCTCACCACCTACTCCGGAGGACTGCCGAAGCTGATGCACCTGGTGGGGGATGCCGCATTCTGGATCGCCGATGGTGCGGTGACGAAGGACACGGCGGTTCGTGCGGTGCTGGCGGCGGCGGAGGACGTGGGACGCAAGTTCGTGGAGCAGCAGGTGTATCGCGCGATTCGAAGCCAGGCGTACCGAAGCATCCTGAGAAAACTGGCTCGGCATGAGTTCGATCTCTCCTTCCGGAAGCGCGACCTGGAAAAGGGGCTCACGCAGGATGAACGTCGCAAGCTGAACAACTTCCTGCAGCGAATGAAGAGACTCGGCGTGCTGGTTCCGGGGGAGGAGCGGGGGCAGTACGTGTTTCGCGACCGGCTGACGCGGCTCTACATGCGGATGGAGGCGATGCGGGAGAGGAGAGGATGAGCAACGTCGTCGAGAACCCCATCCTCAACAGCGCCTTCGAGGAGCCGGTGCGCTACCACCGGTTTCACGCCGAGAGGGAACCTGAGGTGCGGGAGGGGCGCCGGCCCGCGCAGTACCTCATGGCGCGGCGCGACCGGGGCAAGGGCGGGGGCCGGATCCTCCACGAGTACGTCGAGTTGGAGCGGGTCAACCGCATCCGGGAACGGGTGAAGGCCTGGCGGGAGGCGGGGTATCCCGGCGTCACCCGGGCCACCAGGGAACTCCTGGACTACTGGCGGTCTCCGGAACGGGAACGCCGGTTCTTCTTCTGCCAGCTCGAGGCGGTGGAGACGGTCATCTTCCTCACCGAGGGACCGGCCCGGGACCGGGTGGGGATCGAGATCCCCCGGGAGCACCCCGACTCGGACCTGCCGCGCTGGTGCTGCAAGATGGCCACCGGGAGCGGAAAGACGGTGGTGATGGCGATGCTGATCGCCTGGCAGATCCTGAACAAGGCGGCTCACCGGCAGGACGCCCGCTTCTCGGATGCGGTGCTGGTGGTCTGCCCGAACCTCACGGTGCGGGACCGCCTGCGGGGCCAGGACGAGACCAAGGCCGGCAAGGAGCCGGAGCGGCCCCTGATCCCGAACGCCAAGGGGAACTACTTCGAGCGGTTCGACATCGTGCCCCCCCACCTGCGCCCGCTTCTCCTGCAGGGCCGGGTGCTGGTGACGAACTGGCACGCCTTCGCCCTGCAGGACGACACCCGGAAGCGTGGCGTGACGAACCGGGGGGTGGAGAGCGACACCGCCTTCTGCGACCGCGTCCTCAAGGACCTGGACGAGCTGCGCAAGGCCTCGAACATCCTGGTCCTGAACGACGAGGCCCATCACGCCTACCGTTTCTACGCTGCGGAAGACGGCGGCAGGGGCGACCGCGAGCTTCTCGGCGAAGCGGTGGAGACCGACTACAGCAAGAAGGACGACGAGGAACGGGCTCGCGTCTGGATCGAGGGTCTGGACCGCATCCACAAGGTGCGGGGGATCCGGAGGATCGTGGATCTCACCGCCACTCCGTACTTCCTGAAGGCGTCCGGCCGGATCGAGGGGGAACCCTTCGACTGGATCGTATCGGACTTCGGTCTCCTGGACGCCATCGAGTGCGGCATCGTGAAGATCCCGCACGTCCCAACCTGGGACAACCGCGGACGGCTCGAGCCCAAGTACCGGCACCTGTACCAGGAGGTGAAAAGCCGGCTGCCCCGCAGCGAACGGGAGCTGTCCCAGGCCGGCCGGGGCGTGGGGCTCATTCAGGAGGTGCAGGACGCACTGGAGACCCTGGCCACGCAGTGGAAGAAGGACAAGGAGGAGTGGGAGAGGATCGGCCGCGAGGTGCCGCCGGTGATGATCGTGGTGTGCAGCAACACCGCGGTGGCCGCGCTCATCGCCGACTACCTGAGTGGCGAGGGGCGGTACGTGAAAGCGGCCAGCCAATCCGTGCCCGAACTCAGGAACGACGGATGTCTCCGCACGCTGCGCATCGACAGCGAACTTCTCAAGAAAGCGGACATCCGGAAGGCGAACCAGACCCAGGAGGAAGCGGCCAAGGCGCTCCGGGAGATCGTCACCACCGTGGGAAAACGCGGGGAAAAGGGCGAGCAGATCCGTTGCGTCGTCTCCGTGGGCATGCTTTCCGAGGGGTGGGACGCCAACAACGTGACGCAGATCCTGGGGCTTCGTGCCTTCTCGTCCCCTCTGCTCTGTGAGCAGGTCATCGGGCGGGGGCTTCGCCGCTACAACTACGACGTCGATCCCGACGGTTACTTTCCCCCGGAGTCCTGCGACATCTACGGCATCCCGTTCGAGGTCCTGCCCATCGCCAGGGTCGGGACCTCCGGAAGCGCGGAGCGAACAATCACCGTCGTCAAGTCGTTGCCCCAGCGCAGACGGAAGCACGAGATCCTGTTCCCCCGGGTGGTGAGCTACATCAGCGACGTGCGGTACCGGATCCGGATCGACATCGACGCGCTGGAGCCGGTGGTGGTCACCCCCGAGGAGGCACCGACGCTGGTGGGGGTCTCCAGCGTCGTCGACGACCGCTCTGTGCCTCAACAGTTCCACGACCGGAGCGAGTTCTACGAGAACAACCGCGTGCAGAGCGCGATCTTTGCGGTGGCGGCGCGGGTGACCGCCAGCCTCCGCAACCGGATGCTGTTCCCGCAGGTCCTGAAGGCGGTGCGCGAGTACTGGGACAGGAAGGTCGAGTACGAGGGCGGAGTCGACGAGCGTGAGGTGTGCCTGGAGAAGTACATCAGCCTGATCGCGCAGACGATCTCCGACGCCATCCGCAGCGACGACCCGGGAGACCCCCGGTTCCTCCCCGTCCTCGATCCCTACCGCCCGGTGGGAAGCACCAGCGGCGTCTTCTTCCAGACGTCCCTGTACTGCGTGAAGACCGTTCGCTCGCACGTCAGCCATATCGCCTGCCACGCCCGGGTATGGGAGAGGGACCTCGCGGTGCAACTGGAGCGGCATCCCGCGGTGGTGAGCTACGTGCGGAACTATCGTCTCGACTTCTCGATTCCCTACCAGTCCGGCGGGCAGCCCCGGCAGTACGTGCCGGACTTCATCGTCCGGATCCGCCGCGGGGACGGGTCAACGCTCCATCTTGTCCTGGAAGTCAAGGGCATGGAGGACAGCACGGACCGGATCAAGACCTCCGCCGCCCGCAAGTGGGTGGACGCCGTGAACAACTGGGGGAAGCTCGGGCTTTGGGACTATGCGGTGGTGAAGGATCTGAAGAAGATCGAGGAAACCCTGGACCGGTACGCACGGACC
>JAJSAM010000054.1 GCA_024274785.1 Planctomycetota bacterium
CCATGGTTTCGTCCGCAATACTCTCGATCCGCTTTTCGTTCTCCTTCGCGTACTTCCGTAGGAAGCTCTCGGCCAGGAGCGGGATGTCTCCGATTCTCTCCCGAAGCGGTGGGAGATGGAGAGTCACGACGTTGATCCGGTAGTAGAGATCCTCCCGGAAACGCCCTTCCTTCACCTCGTTCGCGAGATCGGTGTTCGTCGCGAGGATCACCCGGACATCGACCTTGATCGTATGCTGGCCGCCGACCGCTTCGAACTCCTTGTCCTGGAGAATGCGCAGGAGCTTCATCTGCAGGATGGGGGAGGAGTTTGAAATCTCATCCAGGAAGATAGAACCGCGGTGAGCGATCTTGAATTTCCCGGGTGAGTCCGAAACGGCCCCGGTGAAGGATCCGCGCGTGTGTCCGAACAGTTCGCTCTCGAGCAGGGACTCCGGCAATGCTCCGCAGTTCACCTCGACGAACGGGCCGTCCTTGCGGGTGGAATTGTGGTGGATCGCCCGCGCGATCATCGTTTTGCCGGTACCGGACTCCCCCGTAATGAGCACGTTCGCCTTGGTGGGAGCGACCAGCGAGATCGTGTCGTAGATCTTCTGCATCTTGTAGTCGCGGCCGATGATCGAATCGAACGAGTAGCGAAGATCCAGACGCTGGCGCAACTCGGCATTCTCGGTCCGCAGCCTTTTCTGTTCGACCGCGCGGGCGATGACGACCTTCATCTCATCGTCGATGATGGGCTTGCAGATGTAGTCATAGGCGCCGAGCTTGATCGCCTCGACCGCCTGCTCCACCGTCCCGTAGCCGGTGATGAGAACCACCGCGCACTCGGGCTTGCGGGCCTTGACCTCCCGCAAGAGCTGCATGCCGTCGATCTCGGGCATGTTGAAGTCGGTGACGACGGCATCGAAGCTCGTGTGCTTGAGCTGTTCGAGGGCTGCCGCTCCGCCCGGCGCGCGTGTGACGGCGTACCCTTCGCGCTCCAGCACGACGGCGAGGCTCCGCAAGATCAGTGGGTCGTCATCAACGAGAAGTATGGAGGTTTTCTCGTCCGACGGATCCTTCCGCATCGCTCCGCTCCCTGGGACTTGATGATGGCGTGGGGAGATATACGGTCACCCTGGTGCCGTTCCCCTCCTCGCTCTCTATACTCAGGCCGCCCTCGAAACGCTCGAGGATGCGGCTGACGATGGACAGGCCGAGACCGGTGCCGCTCCCCACCTCCTTGGTGGTGAAGAAAGGCTCGAAGATCCGGTCTTTCACTCTCGCGGGAATCCCGCAGCCGTCGTCGGTGATCGTGACACACGTCTCGCCGTCCCGGATTCCTGCCGAGATGTCGATCCGGCCACCGGTGTCCGGTATCGCATCCACGGCGTTCTTCAGGACGTTCTGGAAAACCTGATAGATGCCTCGCGGAACGGAGACGTCCGGGACAGCGAGGTCGAAGTTCACTTCGATCTCTTCATCCGGGCGGCTTCCGAGAGCCTGGCTCGCCGCATCCCGGAGCATCGTCACGATGCTCTCCTCCTCGACCTCCAGGGCGATGTTCCGGCTGAAGGTCAGGAGGTCCTTCACGATCGAAGACATCCGCGAAAGACCCCGGAGCGCCTCTTCCTGGAACTCCCGCTCTTCGGAACCCTCGGCCATGCCTTCCAGGTTGAGCTTCACGAACCGGCTGACGCCATCGAGAGGATTGTTCAGTTCGTGGGCGACCCCGGCGGCGAGCTTGCCGATCATGGCCAGGCGTTCCGTGATCTCCAGACGCTTCTCGAGCTCGCGGCTGCGGGCCTTCAGCGCCCGGTCACGGGTGGCCCGCTCGACGATCAGCAGAATCTCATCCATTCCGGCGGGCTTGGTGATGATGTGGTAGACGCCCTTCCGCATCAGAGCCACCGCCTCATCGACCGTGCCGTACCCGGTGAGGACGACGACCACCGCCTCCGGATTCTCCTCGAGAACGGTGGAGATGAAGTCGTGACCATCGACGCCCGGCATACGCAGATCCGAGATGATGACTCCGCTGCGGTCCTGGCGAAACTCCTGAAGTGCCTCGTGCACGCTGCCGACCGCAGCCACCCGGTAGCCCGCCCTGTCCAGAATGCTGAACAGGAGGGAGCGGATATTGTCGTCATCGTCTACGACCAGAACGCGAGGTTTCGTCAGCATGCCCAGCTCCGAAATCGACATGGTGGTGTCAATTCAACATCGAGCGGTGATCGGTCTGGACTTGAGGAGGAAGTGGTGCGGGAAATCGACGGACTGCCAACCGGCCTTCCCCGGGGGCTCGTCTGGAAATCAGTGCGACCGTTGCACCGAGAGCGACGCCTGGCCCGACCCGGCCAGGCGCTAGGAGGGCGCAACCTTCCTGATTTCAACCAGCGAGCAACGAAGCGCGGCGGGATGCAGCGGCCCTCGGATGCGGCAGTTCCTTCCAGGCGGGCCCTAAACGTCGGGAAAATTCAACAGAGTGCGCTCGATATACTCCGGCCGTCGCTTCACCTCGTCGTAAATCCGCCCCAGGTACTCGCCGAGCAGGCCGATCGTGAGGAGTTGGACGCCCCCGAGAAACAACACCAGGATGGCCAGCGTGGTGAAGCCCTTCGGAATGTCGGCCGGGGAGAAGATCCGCTGGAGGAAGTAGACCGATGCCAGGAGGAAGCTGACGCCGGAAATCAGGAGCCCGAGGACGAAGGCGATCCGCAACGGCACGTAGGAGTAGGCGAGCAGTCCATCGAAGGCCAGACGAAACAGGCGGCGAATGCTGTACTTCGGGCGCCCCGCGTAGCGCTCACCCCGGTCGCAAGGCAGGCCGATCTGCCGAAACCCCACCCAGCTTCGGAGTCCGCGCAGAAACTTGTTGCGCTCCCGCATGCCGCGAAGCAGTCGCACCACCCGTTCGTCCATGAGGGCGAAGTCGCCGGCATCCATGGGGATCTCGATGTAGGCGATGCTCCTGAGCAGGCGATAGAAGAGGGAGTATGCCGTCCTCTTGAGGAAGCCTTCCTTGCGGTGCTTGCGGATGGCATAGACGACCTCGAAGCCCTCCCGCCACTTGGCGACGAGATCCGCAATGGCCTCGGGCGGATCCTGCAGATCGCCGTCCATCAGGATGGTGGCCTGTCCGGCGGCGCGACGCAGCCCGGCATAGAAGGCGGCCTGATGCCCGAAATTCCGGGAGAAGTCGATCACGCGGATCCGCGGGTCACGCGCGACCATGGCGCTCATCACTTCGAAAGACCCGTCCCGGCTCCCGTCGTTGACGAGGATGACCTCGAAAGTCTCGCCGAGATCCTCGAGAGCGCCGATCAGCCGGCGGTCGAGTTCGGGGAGCGTCTCCTCCTCGTTGTAGATGGGGACGATGATCGAGAGCAGCGGGCGCTCTCCCGGTTCGGTTCCGCTCACTCCGTCACCGTGCCTTCTCCGGCCGGGCTGTCGTCCCCGGGAATGCACACCCGGTTCCGTCCGGTTCGCTTCGCCAGGTAGAGGGCGCGGTCCGCCGCCTCGAGAAGCGAACCGGGGTCGCGTGCATCGAGCGGAAACCCCGCGACACCGCACGAAACGGTTAACGTCCCCCCCGGAAGGCCCTTCTGGCCGGGGCACGAGCTGGCCTCGATGCGCGCCCGGAGTCGATCGAGGACCCGGTATGCCCCCGCGCCGTCTCCCGGTGCGCCGCGAGCCACTTCGGGGAGAATGATGGAGAACTCCTCTCCACCGTATCGACAGACCGCATCGGTCGTCCGAAACCCCGCCTTCATGATGTCGGCGAGTTGTTTCAAGCACCGGTTTCCGGCTTCATGACCGTTCAGGTCGTTGAAGATCTTGAAATGATCGACGTCGATGATCGCCAGGGAGAGCGGGCGTTCATACCGCTCCGCACGGCGAAACTCGCCTTCGAGCGAACGGCGGAAGAACCGCGAATTGTAGAGCCCGGTCAGATCGTCGATGGTGGAGAGATCCGTCAAGTGGCGGATTTTCAAAGAGGTGCTCACCGCGAGAGAGGCCTGCCCGATCAGAGGCCCGAGAGCATCGGCGTCCGCCGGGACGAAGCGACTCCCCTCGTCCGGATTGCCGAGCAGAATCAGCCCGTGCACGTTGTCCCGCAGGGGGAGGGGCACGGCCAGGTGGCGTCCGTCCGCGCACACCTTCCCGGTTCGCAACGACTCCGCGGCGGGGCCACCCTCCAGACCGGTCAGGCTCAGCCGGATCTTGTGGCGCGGGCCGGTGCTGGTCATCAGGGTCAGGGGTGCGCCGGAGGTGGTGGGCAGGTACACCGAAACGCTCTCGGCCGCGGATTGTTTGCAGACCAGCGCGGCGATGTACTCGCTGACGTGGGTCAGGTTGTCCACGGAACCGTGCATTTCGCCCAGATGCACAAGCCAGGAGGCCAGCGCTTCCCCATCGATGTCGGCCACCGGTTCCGGGGGCGGAACATCCGTGGCCAGAAGCTTCTCGACCCGGGCGACCAGGTCCTCCGGGAAATAGGGCTCATGCAGAAAGGCGTCGACCTCGGAGCCGTGGAAGTCCTCGGCGGTGGACATCAGATCGGGCGGCACGGTGAGGAGTACACGCGGATGCCCGGAGGTCCCCCGAAGCGCCCGGATCGCCGCCTCACCGCGCCCCTCCAGGTTGCGCGAGGAGAGAACCACGAGAGAACTTCGCGTCCGTTCGAGTCGGGAAATCGCCTGCAGGCAGCTATCGAACGCTTCGGTAGTGACCCCGGCATGGTCGAGGGCCCGAAAGTCGGCATCGGCCAGCGGGCCGACCAGCAGAACATCCGGGCCTTGATTCACGGAGTGCCGCTTCCGCCCACCGGGAGCTGGTCGGTCACGCTCAGGCAGGCCATCTCGAGTTCGGTGAATTTCTCCACCAGCAACGGGTTGAACTGCGTGCCGGCACATTCGTTCAGGATGGCGAGAGCGCGTCGCCGGGGCATGGCCTCGCGGTACGAACGGCGGGAGGTCATGGCGTCGTAGGCGTCCGCGACGGAGACGATCTGGGTGAGCAGGGGAATCTCGCTGGCAGCCAGGCCGTCGGGATAGCCGGTGCCGTCCCACCGCTCGTGGTGGTGCCGGATGATGGGCTTCACCTGAGTCAGGCGGCCCATGGAGCGTACGATGTCGTCACCGATGGTGGGATGCGATCGCATCAGCACCATCTCGTCATCGCTGAGCGCCCCCGGCTTGTGAAGAATGCGGTCCTCGATACCGACTTTGCCGAGATCGTGCAACCGGGCACCGGTGTCGAGCATATCCATCTCGACGTCGGACAGGTTGAGCAGCAGGCCGAGTTCCATCGCCTTCTTGCGGACTCGCTCCGAGTGGTACTTGAGATACTTGTCGCGCGCCTCCATGGCGGAGACCAGTGCCGCGAGGATCTCGATCGTGTTGCGCTCGTTCTCCTCGAACAGGCGGGCGTTCTCGATGGCCGAGGACAGGTCGTTCGCGATCAGGCCGATCAGCCGCGTATCCGCCTCCTCGAAGGAATCCTGCTCGCCGGCGCGGCCGACGAGCAGCACGCCGAGTGGCCCGTTCTTGCCGTGGATGGGCGTGAGCAGGATGGCGCCGGATCCAAACGCGCGGCGCTCTTCGCCGGTGGCGCGAACGTCGCTCGAGGGATCCGGGACGTGGAGGGGAGTACGGGTCTCGAACATATGGGCCACGAGACCTTCTTCCGTCGCGATGGAATCGGCGTCCTCGATATGCCCCTCGAAACCGATGGCTCCGCCCACGCGCACCCGGGGGAAACTCGGGTCACGAATCAGCACCGCGGCACGGTTCAGCCCGATCTTGTCCCGCACCAGGCGGGTGACCAGGGGCAGGATGCCTTCCTCGGAGATCACCGACGTCGTCATCTGGCTGATCTCGTGGATGACCTCCATCTCGCCGAGGCGCTGCTGGAGGATGGCGTTGGCGGTGTCCAGATCGCTCACCGTTTCCCGCACCTTCAGGGTCAGTCGGCGCCGATGCTGCTTCAGCTGCGAGTTGGCGATCTTGAGTTCCGAGATGAGGCGAGCGTTCTCATCCGAGAGCAGACGGTTCGTGAGAATACGCCCCACGACATTCTTCAACTCGTGGACGGAGAACGGTTTCGTGATGTAGTCGTCGACACCGTCGCGGAGCGCGGCAACCGCGGTCTCCATCGACGCATATCCGGTGATCAGCACCACGGGAAGCTCGCTGTGGATGGAACGGGCGCGCGCCAGAAGTTCGAGACCGTCCATCCCGGGCATCTTCAGATCGGTGAGCAACAGATCGGGGCGTCGCCGGACGATCTCCTGCAGAGCTGCGTTGCCGTCGTTCGCGGTGCTGACCTCGTAACCCTCACGGGTCAGAAGCCGGGCCAGTAACTCACAGATCATCTTCTCGTCGTCAGCAACGAGGATTCTAGGCATATATCCAACCATTCCTCAAGTGCCCTTTACACCGACTCTCCGCTGCCCTCAGAGCGTCGGCAGTGCCACCATTATCCGGGTCCCTATCCCGTCCCGGGAGAGGAATTCGACCAGCCCTCCATGATGGTCGATTACGGCCCTGGCGGTCGCTGTGGCCAACCCGACCTCACCGCTCGCCGGTCCTGCAAAGGGCGTGAAGAAAGCCTCTCTTTCAGAATCGGAGAGTATCAGATCGGGGGCGCTGAAGCACACTACTGAGAACCGTTTTTGCCCTTCCTTTTCGATGCGGGTCGTCACGTTCAACATGCCGGGTGCCCCGATTTCAGCGAAAGCGCGGAGCACCGCGATCATTCCCGCTCGGTCGGCGAGAACCTTCGGGAGGTTCTCGGCAAGGTCCAGTTTGAGCTTGCGGCCCGCGGTGAGCAGGGGGAGTTCGACCACGATGAGCTGGTTGAGATCCAGGCTCTCAGGGCTCACCTCGTCCCGGCGGGCGAAGGCGAGCAACTCCACGACCACCCGTTTGATTCGCACCGCCTCGGCCCGCAGACCGGCGGTTTCAGCCGTACCGTTCTCGGACTCTTCGATGAGGAGTTCGAGGATCTGCAACGGGTTGTTGATGGCATGGGCCACGGCGCCCGCCAGGCGCTCCAGATCTTCGTTGTCGGGGGCGTCGGCGTGACCGTTCAAGGAACGCGTGAGGGCGCGGCGAACGATGTCGAGGAACTCACCGGGGTAGAACGGCTCCAGAATGTAGGCATCCGCTCCTTCCGAGAGGGCGAGGACCGCACGGTCCCGGAGGTTCGCGGGGAAGACGACCAGGACGAAGCAATCGGCCCGGACTTCCTGGAAGACCCGGATCGCCATGAGGTCACGCTCGGTCAGGTCCCTCAGCCCGAGCACAACGATATCCGCGGGCTCCCGCGTGAAAGCGGAAACCGCCTGGAACGCGTTACCGGCGCACTCGGCTTCGATTCCCTCGCGAGACAAAGCCTCCTGCATGCTGCGGACCATGGCCCCGTCCGGCAGCACCAGGAGGGCGCGCGAAACCCCGCCTGAGACATCCTGCTGCAAGTAGATACTCCCTGGACTCGCGCCCTGCCGGGCGGCGAATTTATTGAACGCTGAAAGATGCACGAACAGGAGGGAGCAAAGTTCATGCCGCCACCCGATTCCCCGGTCCGAGCACCCAAGCCCTTGTGGGACAAGGACTTCAAAAAAACAATGTCTCCTCTTCCCACCCCTGTGTCCAAGAGAGTGAACGTCAGTCAAACGATGAAGGAACATGCTGTCAAGGCTACAATCGGAGCATGGACATTATGCTGGCCGACGATGAGAAGGCGATCGCCATCACACTGGGCGATGAACTCGAGCAGGCCGGGTACCGCGTAACGGTGGTATCTGACGGGCTCGCCGCGCGGGAACAGCTGAAGACGCACCGCTTCGATGTCCTGATCTCGGACATCAAGATGCCTGGTATGACCGGGATGGAACTTCTTAAGATCACCAAGGAGGAGCACCCCGAGACCGAAGTGATCATGATCACCGGTTACGGAACGATCGAGTCCGCGGTCGAGGCGATGAAATCGGGCGCATTCGAGTACATCCTGAAGCCCTTCTACAACGAAGAGATGCTGCATCTTCTGAAGCGCATCGAGCAGATCAAGGCTCTGCAGCGAGAGAACATCGAGCTTCGCGAGGAGTTGGGCAAGCGGCATCAGTTCGACAACATCATCGGGCGCAGCAAGCCCATGCAGGAGCTGTTCCAGATCATCCGCACGGTGGCTCCAACGGATTCGAACATCCTGATCGAGGGCGCGTCGGGCACCGGCAAGGAACTGATCGCGCGGGCCATCCACCACAATTCCGACCGGAAGGACGGCCCCTTCGTCGCGTTCTCCTGCGCCGAGATGACGCCGAGCCTCCTCGAGGACGCGCTGTTCGGTCACGAAAAGGGCGCGTACACCGACGCGCGGGAGATGCGGAAGGGGCTGTTCGAGCGGGCGCAGGGCGGCACGCTCTTCCTCGACGAAATCGACGACACCCCGCTCTCCGTGCAGGTGAAGCTGCTGCGGGTCCTCCAGCAGCGCCAGATCGAACGCCTGGGAGGGCAGGAGGTGGTGGATCTCGACGTCCGGATGGTGGCCGCGACGAAGGTCGATCTCGCCGATTCGGTCCGGGAGGGCGATTTTCGCGAGGACCTCTACTACCGCCTGAACGTCGTTCCGGTGAAGCTGCCACCTCTGCGCGACCGTGACGGTGACGTCCGCCTGCTCATCGAACACTTCCTCGAGCGCTATGGCCGCGGGCGCACCTACGACGTGCCGGAAGAGGTTCTCGAGAAGATGGAGGCCTACGGCTGGCCGGGAAACGTCCGGCAGCTCGAAAACGCCGTCGAACGCTCCATTGCGATGGCCGGCGACAAGACGGGCCTCGCGGAGCAACATCTTCTGGCGGATCGCCTGAAGATCACCGCGGCCGCGGAACCCGCCCAGGTCCGCACGCTGGACGAAGCCCGTCGCGACGCCGAGGTGAAGACCATCATCGCCGTACTGAAGCACACCGGCGGCCACAAGGCCCAGAGCGCCAAGATCCTCGGCATCAGCCGAAAGAACCTCTGGGAGAAGATACGGGACTACGAGATCGAGACATAGGGGCCGCGCAAGGATGACTTCGCAGGACGGAGAGCGCTGATGCGCCCGCCCGGCAAGGCGCGAGGAGGGCGCAACCTTACTGGTTTCAACCGACGGGCAACAAGGCGCAGCGGGATGCAGCGGCCCTCGAATGCAGCAGGTATTTCCAGACGGGCCCATAGCTTCCGGGTTGGATCCGCGCTTCCTGTCGCCGTTCCTGCTTTACGGCCTCCCCGACGACCTGCTTTACTGCCTCCCATGCCTGAGGACCATCAAATCCGCGGAGAGCGTGTTCTCTTCACCTCCGACGTTCACCTGACACCGGCCGAGCCGGATACCTTCGCCCACTTCATGAAGTTCCTTCGGGAGGAAGTGCCCGGGGCACGGGCGCTCTACATCCTCGGCGACCTGTTCGACTTCTGGGTGGGGCGGCAGCAGGCGGCGTTGCCCGGCTACGATCTCCTGTTTGAGCGTCTGCGCAAGCTCGGTGAGCGAGGCACCGAAGTCTGTTTCCTCTCCGGGAACCGCGATTTCGCGCTGGACGCCGAGTTCGCGGCGGGTCACGGCATCCGCATGCTGCCCGACGTGGCCGACATCCGACTGGGTGGCAGGAGGGTGCTCCTGACCCACGGCGACCTGCTCTGCACCAGGGACGTCCGCTACCAGAGAATGCGCCCGATCATCCGCAGCCGGCTGGTCCGCGGGATCTTTACCCGGCTGCCGCTTCGCCTCTCCCTGACTCTCGCCGCCGGAGTCCGAAACGCCAGCGGTGCGGAAATCGGCCGGAAGAGCGCATACGTCCTCGATCCCGACTTCGAGGAGATCAAGGCCTGGCTCGACCGTGGTTTCGATGCCCTGATCTTCGGCCACGTCCACACCGGCGAGCACCACCGACTGGAACTCGAGGAGCGGACGGCCGACGTGTTTGTCCTTTCCTCGTGGGAAAAAACCGGGAGTTTCGTCGAATGGAACGGCGAGGAATTGGCCCTGGCCACGTTCTGACCGGTATGCGGGAAATAGCTTCTCCGAGCCCCTGAACTCCGCATAATCACCGGTTTGGTCCGTACCGACGCTGGAAAACGCCGGCGGTGGGCTGCCAGTGCTTCAAACCGTGAGTGCCTGAAACCGGGAATCCGATGAGCGAGCGGATTGTGATTGCGATCGACGGCCCGTCGGGGTCAGGGAAGAGCACAACGGCCCGAGGGGTCGCCGCGAGTCTGGGCATGCGGTTTCTCGACAGCGGCGCGATGTACCGTGCGCTTGCCCTGAAGTCGCAGCGCCTTGGCGTTGCCTCGGATGACGCATCGGCACTGGCTCTGCTCCTCGATAATACCGAGATCCGGTTGTCCGGCGAGCGGGTCCTGCTGGATGGAGAGGACGTGTCCGCTGCGATCCGGACGCCGCAGGTGACCCGGCTGGTGTCGGTGGTGGCCTCGGTGCCGGAAGTGCGCGAGATCATGCTCGATAAGCAGCGCGGCTGTTTTCCCGGCGAGAACTTCGTCGCGGAGGGCCGCGATATCGGATCCGTGGTGTTTCCGGACGCCGCGGTAAAGGTCTTTCTGTCGGCCGACCCGCGGGAGCGGGCGAAGCGCCGGTCGCTGCAGACCGGCCGGGATCTCGACACGGTGCAAGCGGAACAGTTGGAACGGGATGCCCGGGACGAGGGGCGGGAGCACTCACCCCTGGTCAGGGCCGAAGGCGCCGTGGAGTTCGACACCACGGGGTTTTCGATCGATGAGGTCATCTCGCGGCTGGTGGACATGATCCGCACGGCCACCGGGCTTTGATGATCCGGTGTTCGTGACGGTGGTTTTTGTGGAATCGCCGCGCCGGTGGCGCAGGCGGTGACTTTCGGCGGGAGTTCGCGCCCTGTCCCTCCAGGGTGGAGGACGCGCGGCTTCCAGGAACGGTTTGGTTGACGGCGAGGTTCTGAACCCCTCCAGGGTGGAGGGATGCCTGCCGACACTGGAGATTTGAGTTTCATGAAGAAGTCCAGGGACACAATACGGAAGTTCGACCTCAGCGACGAGGAGCTCGAAAAGCAACTCGCCGAGGCCATGGGGGCTGTGGAGGGTTCACTCGGCACCGAGTACGAGGATTCAGTCAAGCACTTCGAGGTCGACTCGATCCTGAAGGGCCGGATCCTGAACGTGATCAACGACGACGTGATCGTCGACATCGGCTACAAGTCCGAGGGGATCATCCACATCCACGAGTTCGACGACCCGAGCGCCATCGACCCCGGAGACACCGTGGAGGTGTTGCTCGAGTCCGTTGAAGACGAGATGGGCGAGGTCGTTCTCTCCAAGAAGAAGGCGGATCGCCAGCGCGGCTGGGAGAAGATCGTCTCCGAGAAGGATGAGGGAGACGTGGTCATCGGCCGCGTAACCCGCAAGATCAAGGGCGGACTGCTCGTGGACATCGGCGTCCCGGTCTTCCTGCCGGCGAGCCAGGTTTCGATTCGTCGCCAGGGCGACATCGCCGAGTGGATCGGCAAGGACATCGAAGCCAAGATCATCAAGATCGACGAATCGCGCATGAACATCGTCATTTCGCGCAGAAAGCTCATCGAGGAAGAGCGCGAGAAGATGAAGAAGATGCTCCTCGAGGAGATCGTCGAGGGCGAGGTTCGGCGCGGTATCGTCAAGAACCTGGCGGACTTCGGCGCGTTCGTGGACCTCGGCGGGATCGACGGTCTGCTGCACATCACCGATATTTCCTGGGGCCGGATCAACCACCCGTCGGACGTGCTCGGCATCGACGACGAACTGGACGTCAAGATCCTGAAAGTCGACCGCGAGCGCGAGCGCATCGCCCTCGGCCTGCGGCAGCTCACCCCTTCGCCGTGGAAGAACGTCGAGGAGAAGTACCCCATCGGCACGCACCTGGTCGGCGAAGTCGTCAACATCATGTCCTACGGCGCCTTCGTCAAGATCGAAGAGGGTCTCGAGGGCCTGGTGCACATTTCCGAAATGTCCTGGACGCGCCGGGTCAACCACCCCTCCGAGGTCGTCAACATCAGCGATCGCGTCGAGGTCGTGGTGCTCGACATCAACAAGGAGAAGAAGGAACTGTCGCTCGGCATGAAGCAGGTCGAGGTCAACCCCTGGATGCTCGTCGAGGAGAAGTACCCGCCGGGAACCATGATCGAGGGTACGGTCCGCAACCTGACGAACTTCGGCGCCTTTGTCGAAATCGAAGAGGGGATCGACGGACTGCTGCACGTCTCGGACATGTCCTGGACCCGCAAGGTCGCGCACCCTTCGGAGATCGTCAAGAAGGGCGATGTCGTTCGGGCCGTGGTGCTCTCCGTGGACCAGGAGAAGAAGCGGGTCGCCCTCGGCATGAAGCAACTCGAGGAAGACCCCTGGCACACCGAGATCCCGCGGAACTACCAGACTGGCACCCGCAAGGTCGGCAAGGTTACGAAGCTCACCAACTTCGGCGTCTTCGTTGAGCTCGAAAGCAATCTCGAAGGTCTGCTGCACATCTCCGAGTTGACTGACAAGAAGATCGCGGACCCGGAGGAGATCGTCTCCGTCGGCGACGAGATCGAGGTGAAGGTGCTCCGCACCGACTCCGACGAGCGGAAGATCGGCCTGGCATTCGTGCAGAAGATCGAGCCCGAGAAGCCGGCGGCGGAAGAAGCTGCCGAGGAGCCCGCTGCCGAGGAGCCCGCTGCCGAGGAGCCCGCTGCCGAGGAGCCCGCTGCCGAAGAGCCCGCTGCCGAAGAGCCCGCTGCCGAGGAGCCCGCTGCCGAGGAGCCCGCTGCCGAGGAGCCCGCTGCCGAGGAGCCCGCTGCCGAAGAGGAGAAGAAAGACTGACACCGGGGAGGTGTGACGCCCCGGTGACCTTTCCGGGGATCCTCATGATCCCATGAGAAGGCTCCTGACCATTTCAATTCTGCTCGTCGCGTCCTGTGCGAGTGGAGAGGGCGGCCTGGCTGAGGGTGAACTCCTTGGCCAGGCCCCCGTCGTGAATACGGCGCCCGCCGCCGGGGACTACGAGACGATGGAAGAGGACGTCGCGCGGGGGAAGCTGGCGAGCGCGAGAGAGGCGTTCCTCCGCGAGGACTACGATCTCTGCCTCAGAATCGTTCGGGAGACACTCGAGGAGGGCGTTCCTCACACCGTGGCCGGCGAGTTTCGAGCCCTCCGGTTCGAGGCCCGGCGGCTGCACCTTTCCAGACAGATTGTTTCGGCGCGGGTGCTCGGCGACGTCGATGTCTATCCGTTGGGCGAACCGATCACCCTGACGGTCGTGGTCAGAAACGTCTCCAACCAGCCGGTCACGATTGTGAAGTCCGGCAAGGACGTGTCCGACTCGGTCATCGTGATCGATGCCGCGCGCGTCGACTACGACATCTACGGCAATGTCCGCAGTGAGACGAGCCGGCTCCAGGTGCCGCTGCCCGAAGACCTGGTGATCCCGGTGGCGGGGAGGGTGGAAGTTCCGTTCGCTCTTGAATCAGGCGATGTCAAGACCCGTCATTTCGGCTTCACCGTGCTGACGCTCTCCGGAATCCTGAGACCGGCAGTGGTCCTCTGGGGAGATGCCGAGTTCTACTCGGGTATCGAGGTCGATCCGGTCGAGGTCCGTATCGTTCCCCCGGGTTTCGAGCCGATCGCCGCTGATCCGATCGGTACGATCGGGAAGGCATACGCGCTGGGCGCGCGGGAGCACCTGCTCCTGGCCGCGGAGCTCTCGCCACCGGAACGGCGGGAGCGCGTGACCGAAGAGCTGGTGGACCTGCTGAGAGACGCCCCGCCGGGCATGGCCGAGACGATCATGGCCGCCCTGCGTCGAATCACCGGACAGTCGATCGGTGACCGGCCGGAGTCCTGGCGGGAGTGGTGGAGGAGGCAGAGTGACGGATAGACCGGTCGCCCCTGAGGAGCAATTTCGCATTCTCTCGCGGATCTCGGACGAGATTCTGCCGGAAGGTGAGTTCCTGACGAAAGTGCGGAAGGCCCGGGCCGAGGGCCGCCCTCTCCGGATCAAGTACGGGATGGACCCCACCGCTCCCGACATCCATCTCGGCAACGCCGTGGCCCTGCACAAGCTCAAGGTATTCCAGGATCTCGGGCACCTGCCGGTGATCATTGTGGGCGACTACACCGCCCGGGTGGGGGACCCGTCCGAGAAGAACAGGACTCGCCCGGTTCTCACCGGAGAAGAGATCGACGCCAATGCCCGAACCTATTTCGAGCAGGTCGGCAGGATCGTCGATCTTGAAAACGCGGAGATCCGGCGGAACGGCGAGTGGTTCGAGCCGATGAGGCTGGCGGACGTCGTCAAGCTCACGTCCCGCGTTACCGTGGCGCGGACCATCGAGCGCGACGATTTTGCAAAACGGCTGGCCGACGGCACTCCCATCGGCGTCCACGAACTCCTCTACCCGATCATGCAGGCCTGGGACTCCGTGATGGTCAGGGCGGACGTCGAGATCGGCGGCACCGATCAGAAGTTCAACTTCCTCGCCGCGCGGGAGTTTCAGCGAGCGGAGGGCCAGGACCCGCAGGTCATCATGACGCACCCGCTCCTGGTGGGACTCGACGGCGTAAAGAAGATGTCGAAGAGCATCGGCAACTACATCGGCATCACGGAAGACCCGCAGGAGATCTTCGGCAAGGCGATGTCGATCCCGGATGCGCTGATGGCGTCCTGGTTCCTGTGGGCAACGGATATCACCGACAACGAGGCGGCCGTCCTGCTCGACCCGGAGAAGACGCACCCCCGGGACGCGAAAGTCGCGCTGGCGAAAGCCGTCGTCAGCCGGTACTACGATGACGGCGCCGCGGAGCGGGCCGCCACCGAATTCCGCCGGATCTTCAGCAGAAAAGAGAAGCCGAGCGAGATCCCGGACTACGCCGTCCCCGGCGAGGAACTCTCCGACGGCCGGGTCTGGATCGTTCGACTGATCGTCCTGGCCGGTTTCGCCGCCAGCAACGGTGAGGCGCGCCGCCTGGTGACGGGGGGCGGGGTGAAGATCGACGACGTGAAGATCGACGACGCCAGGGCTGAGGTCGAGGTCCACCCGGGAGCGATTCTGAAGGTAGGCAAGCGGAGATTCGCGCGATTGACGCTGCGCTAAGGGCCCGCGCAAGAATAACTTCGGGATTCGAGGGCTGCTGCATCCCGCCCAGCTGCGTTGCTCGTCGGTTGAAACCAGTAAGGTTGCGCGCTCCTCGCGCCTTGCTGGGCGGGCGCATCAGCGCTCTCGGTCCTGCGAAC
>JAJSAM010000005.1 GCA_024274785.1 Planctomycetota bacterium
CGATGGAGGCGCCGGTGGTGGTCCGGGCGCTGATCGTGGGTCTCGACGGAGTGATCTCCCGGCGAAGCATCCGTCTCGATCCCGGTGACCTCGGCATCGAGCCTCCTCCGGCCGCGCCCCGCAAGGGCTGGACGACCCCGGAGCGGATCGAGTCCTTCGAACTGGAGCTTGCGGCGGGAAGGACAGAACGTTGGCTCGTCCTTCCGGCTGAGAACCTCTCGACGACGACCGTCCGCATCCGACTGACCGCCACCCGCCGGGCCAGACTGATCCCGGCCCTGAAGCGCCTCGAGGAGCAGCCTTCGGGCAGCACCGTTGCAAGCCTGGTTCCCCTCCTCCGGCTGGCGGCGGCGGCGGCGTTCGGGGAAGTGCGGCTCGACTCCCGGCCCGGCCGGCCGGCCGATGTCGAATCGGCGAAACACCGCATTCTGGACCTGCTCCATGAGAGGCTCGAGGACGGCAGTTGGGGTCACTTCCCCGGGGATGCGCCGGATCCGCGATTGACGACGCTGGTCCTCCGGACGATCGCGGCCACGGGGCTTCGCGACATGGAACCCCGGGGCGATGAGGAACCCCCGGCGGAGACGCCGTCCGGGCCGAATGGGGACGGGCGGCGGCCAACCGCCCTCGATACCGCCCGGGAATGCCATGACCTGCTTGCCGAGGTTCCGATCGGGCCGGCCGGGGAGCCCCGGGAGACGCTGGTGCGCGTGCGGATCAACAACGCCATCGTCGGCACCACCCGCCTCCTGCTCGGCCGGCCCGATCGCGAATACGGATTCCTTTCGGTTCCATCCGCCCTCCTCCGACCCGGGAACAACCTGCTGCAGATCGACACCTCCGGCCATCCCGGGGTGACCGCGACCGTCTCCATCGCCGGATCCCGGACGATACCACCTCGTCGCAGCCCTCTTTCGTTGCAGCGGAGCTTCGAACCCGGCGGCCCGGTGGGGCGCGGGTCCCGCCTGAACGCGGAACTCGTCGTCACCTCCGTGGCTCCCCTCCGGCGCATCATGATCCGCTGCCCGATCCCGGCCGGTGCGCGACTCGCCGCCCGGCCGGACCTCCCCGCCGGAGTCAGTTTCGAGGAGGGGGCGGAAGGGATCGTCCTCTTCGTCCGGGAACTCACCGGGTCGCTTCACCTGACCCTGCCGCTGGTGGTGCTGGCCAGGGGAGCGTTCGACGTGGCGCCGGCGCGGGCCATGCTGATCGAAGACCCCGAGACCTGGGCTCAGTCGGAAGGCGATGCACTCCTCTTCCGCTGAAGAACGACCCGGATCCGCTCGATGAGAGCGGAGAGCATCATGGCCGTCGCGCCCCAGAGCGGCGGGCGTTCGACGCCGGGGAGATCGTAGAACGGCACCATGACCCTGCGCCCGCGGAACTCCTGCTCCTCCTCGCGGCGGCGCTCCGGGTCGAGGAGGTGGGCGAGCCGCGCCTCGATCACGCCGGCCACTTCCCGCGGATCGAGCCGATACTCCGGACGTCCTGGCGTAAAGCCGACGAACGGATGGACGAGGAACCCGCTCACCGGGATACGGAGCGGAGACATCTCCCCGAGCACATCCACCGCCGATGGCGGAATCCCCACCTCTTCCTCGGCCTCCCGGAGGGCGGTCGCCACCAGCGGCTCGCCGTTTTCCCGCGCCCCGCCGGGAAAAGAGATCTGGCTGCGGTGATGTTCCACCGTGTCCGTGCGACGGGTGAGGACCAGCGTCAGGCCTCCTTCGCCCGGGTAGAGCAGGATCAGCACCGATCCGTCCCGGTAGCTCTCGGGATGGGAGAAGTCGAGCCGGTGGGTGTGGGCCATCTCGAGCCGCGCCGCGCAGTCGTCAAACGGGCTGACGGCGAGGGCATTTCGAATGTCGTCGAGTTCGATCTCCATCCGGACATTCTACGACCCCGAAAAGAGACTCCATTACGATGGCTTCGTGGACCGGATCATCGCCATCATCAAACCGTTTCGACTCGACGCCGTGCGCACGGCGCTGAAGGGGCTTCCCGTGCGGGCCCTGACGGTGGAGGAGGTCCGCGGGTACGGACGGCAGAAGGGACACCTCGAGCTCTACCGGGGCACGGAGTACTCGATCACCTTCCTCCCGAAACTGCGGCTCGAGCTGATCTGCCCGCCCGGAGACACGAACCGCGTGGTCGAGGCCATCCGCACCGGGGCCCGCACCGGGCGCATCGGCGACGGCAAGATCCTGGTGATGGAGGCGGAAGGGGGATGAGCGGGAGCGGCAGGACCGAGGCGTTTGTCGGGCTGCACCGGGGCGATGTGGTGGCGTTCATCGGCGGCGGGGGCAAGTCGATGCTGATGGATTCCATCGCGCGCCGGCTGGTGAAGGACGGGCGAAAGGTCCTCCTGGCCGCGACGCGATCCTGGCGCCTGCCGGAATCGGGCGGCCCCACCGTGTTTCTCACCGGAGAGCAGTCCCTCGGAAACCTGGCGCCGATCCTCGGGGAGCACGGAGTGGTCGCCCTCACACCGGAGCGCGCGCCGGACGGAACCCTCCTCGGATACGCTCCCGGTGCGCTCAAGATCTTCGCCCCCATGGCGGATTACCTGTTCGTGGAGGCGGAGGACGCCAAAGCCGAGAGCCTCCCCGCGCCTACCCTGAAGCGCCCGATTCCCAAGGGCACGAAGGTTCTCGTGATGGTGGCCGGGATCGACGCCCTCGGCCCGGACCTCGACACCGGCGCTTTCGCTGAACGCCTGACCGCTCCCGGAGGTCTCCTGCGTTGCCGCCCCGGCATCGACCGCCGGATCCTGATGCTCAACAAGACCGATCAGAAGTCCATGCGCAGTGACGCCGCCCACGTGGCCGTCAGGGCCCTGGACCTGCTGGACCCGGAGATCCCACGACCGAAGGTGGTTCTGACGAGCGTGCGCGACTACCTGCGCCCGCTGGCCTGACGAGCGCCCCTTCGGACCCGGTGGAAGGTAACGCATCCCCGGTCGTGTTGTAGAGTGATGGTGCGGCCCTGCCGCAATGGGGGGGCGACCGACCTGTCGACCGTGCCGGCGGTTCGGGAGCGTCACGAAGAATCTGCGAGTGCTGCGAAGATTTCCAGCGTCAGTACTGCGGAAACACGGGACCGACCATGGATATCTTCGACCACATCGCGGGCATTCGCGCACGGGGGGAACCGGCGGCGCTGGCCACCATCGTCCGGGTGAAAGGCTCGAGCCCCGGCAAGGAAGCCATGAAGATGCTGGTCAGGGCCGATGGCAGCTTCGTCGGCTCGGTGGGCGGCGGCTGCATGGAGGCCGAGGTCTGGGCCGCGGCGAAAGAGGTCATGCAAACGGAGAAGGCCCGCCTGCTCGAGTTCAGCCTGACCGAGGATCACATGGGCGACGGCGGGCTGCTTTGCGGCGGCCGCGTGGAGGTGTTCGTGGAACCGTTGACCGTACCGGTGCTCGTCCTCTGCGGCGGCGGACACGTGAGCAAGGCGGTGGCGGCGATCGCCGACCTGGCCGGGTTCCGCGTCACCGTGGTCGACGACCGCGACGCTTTCAGCAACCCGGAGCGCTTCCCCATGGCCGCCGAATGCAAGTCCGGCCCCTGGGAAGACGCCCTCGGAGAGATCGAGACGGGGGCCAACACGTACGTCGTCATCGTCACGCGCGGCCACGCCATGGACGGCGCCTGCCTGAAGTGGGCCCTGGACACAGAGACCCGCTACATCGGCATGATCGGATCCCGCCGGAAGATCCGCGCGATCTACGATGGCTGCCGCGAGTCCGGCATCACCGACGAGGCCCTGCGAAAAGTCCACGCCCCGGTCGGCCTTTCCATCGGCGCGACCACCTCGGAGGAGATCGCGGTGGCCATCGTCGCCGAAATGGTGGGCATCCGCCGCGGCGCCCTCCCGGGAGAAGCCCGCCCCACCTCCGAGCTGGCGAAGAAGGTGATCTTCGGGGAGGGAGAGCGACCCGGTGGGCCGGCTCTGGGAATCTGAGAATCAGCCGCTACAATGCCTGTCCTGGCCCGGGGGCGGGCCGTGCTCACAGGAGGGAATGAAAAATGGATGGATCCCTGATGCTTCTCGCTGAGAGCGAGGGTCTCATCGCCGGACTGTTCGGGCTGATCTTCACGCTGCTCTGGATCGGGCTCGTGGTCGCACTCATCGCCGGCATGTGGAAGGTTTTCGAGAAGGCCGGCAAGCCCGGTTGGGCAGCGATCGTTCCGATCTACAACGCCATCGTGATTCTCGAGATCGTCGGCCGTCCGACCTGGTGGATCCTGCTGATGTTCATCCCGTGCCTCAGCATCATCTTCTCGATCATCGTGATGATCGATCTGGCCAAGAGCTTCGGCAAGGATGCGCTCTTCGGCATCGGCCTGATCTTCCTCTCGTTCATTTTCATCCCGATCCTGGGCTTCGGCAGTGCCAGGTACGAGGGTCCGGCCGCCTCCTGATCCAGCCGCATGGGACCGTCAGCGCGCCCGGTTCGGCATCGCTCTGCGCCGAACCGGGCGCCGGACGCGTGATTCCGCCGGTTGACCGCTTCCCGAAAGCGGTCAGGCTGTACCTGTCTGCCCGTCCCCATCCGTCCCGGCGGAGCCTCCGGCTACGCCAAATGAAATTGACCGCGTTCCCGGACCCGCTAGGATGGGATTCCTCATCCCGGCTGCACTGCGCCCGGAGATTGACCTCGCCCTGATTGGAGTGGTAACATGAAGCACGCGAAGCTCGGATTCCTCGCCGCCCTGATTCTGGCCGTCCTGGTCGCTCCAGCCCTGGCGGGCGACTGCATCAAGCTCAAGAACGGCAAGTGGCACCAGCCCGGACCGAAAGAGGGCCAACCCGTTCCGACCCGCGAGGATTACGACAATTCTCCCTACGTGGTGACGTCGGAGAACTACGACCAGATCACCTTCACGATGAAGCTCCCGAACGGGAAGACCACCAGGCAGAGTCTTCCCGCCGCGAAGATCGACACGATCTTCTACTGGCCCCAGCCGCCCGCGTTCGCCGGAGCCGCCAACCTCATGAACGGTGGCGACTACGCGGCGGCCATCGTGAAGTTCACGGCGGTGGCCGGTGATCGCAGCCAGCGGTCCTGGGCCCGGTTGTATTCGCTGATGAACATCGCCTCGATGCACGAAGTGGAAGCCAACCACGATGGCGCCATCCAGGCCTGGGAACGACTCACCAGGGAGTTAAGCAAGTCCCGCTACGTGCCGAAGGCCTTCATCCAGATGGGGCTGAACTACCTCGGCAAGGGCGACGTGAACTCGGCGAAGAGATCCTTCGGCCGGCTGGCCCGCCTGTCGGGGCTCCCGGCCGGCCAGAAGATGCTCGGCCAGTACTACCTGATCTTCATCAAGCAGAAGCAGGGCGAGGCGACGAGGGACCAGGGCATGCTCCGGCAGGCCCTCGGCGAGTACAAGACTCTCCTCGGCAAGACGGAGGGCAATGCGGAGATGCGCGACGTCGCGATCCTCTCTCGCCTCGGCATCGGCTCCTGCCTGGTTCTCCTCGGCCAGTTCGACGAGGCCCTCTCGTTCTTCCAGAAGATCGCGGACACCGCAAAGGATCCGGCGGTGCTGGCCGGCGCCTTCAACGGTCTCGGCGAGTGCTACTTCAAGAAGAACCAGTGGAAGAATGCGCTGCTTTCGTTCCTCCGCGTCGAGATCCTCTATGACGGAGACGCCGAGCAGACCGCCCGGGCGCTCTTCTACTCCGGCAAGTGCTTCGAGTTCATGGGAGGCGCAGGCGTCGGTAAGGACAGCAAGCTGCGCGCAAAGGCGCAGTACGGCAAGTGCGCAAGCCGCTTCCCCGGAACGAACTGGGCCAGGGACTCCCGGGAGGCAAGCGCCGCCATCCGTGGAAAATGAGCCTGATCGCCGGCAAGGTCGCGCGCCCGCTCATCTTCCCGATCGTCAATGCCCTGACCCGGATCTTCTTCCAACTGGAGGTCCGGGGTTCGGGCCATATCCCGCGTAGCGGCCCCGCGGTCCTCATTGCCAACCACGAGGGGTATCTCGATCCCATCTTTCTGCAGATGGGGACCGTGCGGACAGTTCGCTACATGATGTCGTCGGCCTTCTACGACTTCAAGCCCACCCAGCCGATCTTCAGGCTCTGCGAGGCGATCCGGGTCTCCGACGACGGCCCCAACCGCGACTCGCTCCGGACCGCGCTCACAGTGCTGAAGGAAGGCGGACTGATCGGGATCTTCCCGGAGGGGCGCCTGACCCGGGACGGCAAGGTCGGGCCGGTGCTGCCGGGCGCGGCATTCCTTGCGGCCAGGGGAAAGGCACCGGTCGTGCCGGCACGCATCGACGGCTCGTTCGAAGTGCTGCCGAGGGGCAGGAGAGTCCCCCGCCAGGCCCGGATCACCGTCTCCTTCGGCCCCCCGGTCACGATCGAATCGGCACGCGGGGAAGCGCCGGCCCGCGGGATCCTCGAAGCGATGTCGGCGGTGGGCGTCCGGCCGGGCGCAGAGGCGGGGTAGGGGCCGCGCTCGACCCTCCGATGAGGTTTCTACACTCAACCGGAGTCGCCCTGATACTCCTGATGCGGGTCAGTCCGGGAGCGACTCGTAGATCTTCCGGCCACGCCGGCGCGAGCGAACGATCGCGGCAATGGCCAGCACCGCCGCCACGAAGAGCAGAAACGGAAGGAACGCGCCGCCGAGGATCACCAGCCAGAGCGGACGCCCGGCCAGGCTCTTCTTCCACCGGGCGGTGATCTGTCCAAAATCCCCCGACAGCTCGAATTCGATGGCCTGCATGAGCGATCCCTGCTTCTCGATCGCGTTGAGCAGCCGGGTCAGGCCGTACTGTTCGATCAGGAAGGCGACCATGCTCTCCCCCTGCGCGTAGGCCAGAATCGCACGGTTCTCCTCCCGCGGAAACCCCTTCGCGATCTCGTTGAACGGGATGAGCCGCCCCGTCGCCGCCGCGGCGTACAGACGGTCGAGATCAGTGCGGATCAGCCTTCCTCCCACGACCTGGGCCAGCCCTTCCTCGAACCACTGCGGAACCTCAGCGCCGTTCAGGCGTTCCGGGAGGATCAGGTGCACCAGCTCGTGCCGAAGGGTCGAGGAGAGGCCCGAACCGCGCTCGGGGTGAATGGACCCCAGTCGAACGACGAGCGTGGAACTCGAAGGCATGGCGATCGCGGCCACCCAGCCCGGTCGGCGGCCGGCCAGCTCCTCGAACTCCCGGTCGTTTCCGGCGAGTTGCACCAGGATCGCGCGACGACTCTCCCGCCCCAGTCTATCTTCCACCCGGGAGATCAGGCCGGGCATGTGCTCTTCGAGCCAGGCTCTCTGCTTCTCGGGGCCCTCCACGCGGACCGTGGCTGCGCAGAGAAGCGGGAGCAGCAGCAGGGGGAGGATGGCACGGATCACGAAGGACATCGTAACCGGAAGCCGATTTATGCGTTCAAAGCGGAGGTAGATGCCGATGAGATTGTTGAAGCCGTAGCGATGCGCACGAACCCGAAGGGACTAGAATCAGGAACATGATCCGGCTGACGGTCAAAGACGGGAGCATCCTTCAGACGCTGACGGTGGAAGGCGACAAGGTTTTCATCGGTCGCCTGCCCTCCAACTCCGTCAAACTCTCGCACTCTTCCGTCTCCCGGAAACACTGCCTCCTCCGGCGGACCGCGGACGGCGGCCTCGAACTGCTCGACCTGAACAGCCGCCATGGCACCATGAAGAACGGGAAGTCGGTGGAGCGCGCCGCCATCACCGCCGGTGATGAGATCAAGGTCGGAGAGGTAAGCGTCACCGTGGAGCACCTCGACGGCGCGCCGGCCCGGGTGCACGGCGGCAAGTACATGCTCGCTCCGGACCGCGGCCCCGCCCCGCGGAAGACGGTGGCGAAAGTCCCGGCGCGCGAGAAGAAGGAACTCGTCTCGAACGCCCACCGGACGACCTTCAGCGAGCAGCTCTTCCTGCAGTTCCGGCGGGGTCCGGCCTGGGCCGCGTCACTCTTCGTCCACGTGCTGATGGTCTACCTCTTCCTGCTGGTCCCGTTTCAGCCGGTGCCGGAAGAAACGCCCTTCGCCGTGGTGAACGGGGAGCTCGGCGACGACCTCGGCTCCATGCTCGACGACGACCTCCTCGACCCGGACCGGATGCTCGAAGACATCATGCACGAGCTCGAAGAGTTGCCCACGCCGACCCTCGACGAACGGGACGCGGCCCCGGTGGACACGCTGCCGGACCTGGAGAAAATGCCCGACTTTCTCCCGGAAATGGGACCGAGAGCGGCCTCCTTCGCCAGCCGCCTGAACGCGAGATCCGTTTCGACCGCGGTCGGTGTGCCGGAGATGGAATTCGGGAAAGACGGCGCGCACGGCGCGAATGAGAAGGCGGTGGACATCCTGCGCCGCTCGCTCGGCGGACGCGGCTCGAGTTCCATGGCTCGATTGCGCGAGCTCAAGCCGAGCGAGCTCCTCGTCATCAAGGGGCAGTACGATCATGTCGAAGACCTGCTCGACATGCTCGATCTCAAGTACGAGAGCATCGAGATCCGGCGTCTGGACCGCACGAAACTCCGCAACCGCAAGATCGTCTTCTTCAACTGCACGAACCTCTCCCCCACCCCCACCGCGGTGAAGAAGGTGAAGGATTTCGTCCGTCGGGGCGGTTACCTCATCAGTTCGGACTGGGCGGTCTCGACGCTGCTGATCCGGGCATTTCCGGGATATCTCGAGCCCTTGATGAAGGCGGGGCGGAAGGTGCTCACGCCCAACGAGGTGATTCGCATCATGAAGTCCAGGTCGTCCGCGCGGCACTTCCTGATGTCCGGCATCGATTTCAGAAGAAACGAGGCGAAGTGGTGGCTCGAAGAGTCCTCCTACCCCTTCCGGGTGCTCCGGCCGAGGGACGTGGAGGTGCTGATCGAGTCCGACGACCTGGACCGCACGTACGGGACTCGTCCGGTTGCCGCAACCTTCCACTTCGGCAAGGGCCGCGTGCTGCACATGCTGGGACACTTCTTCCAGGAAGAGGGAAACCTGAAGGGGACCTTCTCCGCCCAGCGCCTGCTGGCCAACTTCCTGATCGCCGCGATCAAGGGGAAGTGAGCCGGCGGAGTGCTTTCGAGACCGCCACGACAAGCCCCACCGATAGCCAGAATCCGATCACGATCGCGTGGAGGATCAGGTTCTCCCGGCTCGCGATGCGGGTCTCGGTGAGGATCCCCGGCCAGAACTGCCCCAGCGCGAAGGCGGCGCCGGTGATCGACAGGGTGACCCACAGGGGATGGATGACGAGGGCGGTGTAGGCGAACGTGGCCATGGTCGCAAGAAACGGCCGGCGGTTGCCCCCGGCGAAGCGGTAGACGGGTCGAAGACAGGTCACCGCGAGGATTGGATTCCAGGCGGACCAGACCAACTCGAAGGCGGAGAGCAGCCGGAACGACCGGAGCCGATCCATGGCCCGTCGAAACATCGCTCCCTTCCAGATCCGGCGTCCACCCGGCTTGGCCCGGAAGATCCACCAGGCGGTCTCGTAGAAGGGATTTCGTTTCGCGAAGAACCGGCGGGGGAGACGGAGCAGGCCAAGCGTCAACAGGCCGTACCACGCGAGAGTCCCGGCCATCACCACCTGGAACTTCTCCCGGCCGGGAAGGCGATCAAACAGTGCTCCGTCGCGGAAGACGCGGTCGTCGAGCACCACCGGTGAACGCGCACACAGGTTCACCTTGAGCTTCCGGCCGTAACTCTCGAAAGTGTCGAGGAAGGGGTCGTCCGGATCGAGCATCGAGGCGAACTCACGACGGATGTCGGAGGGGTCCCACTCGGTACCGCGCACGCCCACGAGCAGGAGGAGCAGGCGTTGAACGTCCGCTCGTTCCTCCTTGCACTCGTCCACCGGAGTGCCGGATCGTACCAACGCGACGAGGCGGAGGCCATGCACCAGGCCCGCCACCACCAGACCGGCGCGGGGGGAGAGCCGGGAGGCCGTGAGCGCGACGCGGTTCAATCCGATAACGGCCCCGTCATCGAGGATCTGAACGAGATGAGGGGATCGCTCGAGGAGCACGATGGCCAGGGGATCCGAACCGGCCCCGAGCGTATCCTCCAGGACCGTGCCCTCCTTCTCGCTGGTGAGGGCGCGGGACAGGAGCTCGAAGATGGCCGCGCCGGCACCCTCCCGGAAACGGGTGAGATGCCGGTCGAGGAGCAGGTTGAGGGGACGCCCATTCACGCGGGGCTGGTGCGGAGTCGTGGCCGGACCGGGAGTACGCTCGAGGTTCCCGGTGGTTCCGAGATCGTTTCGAAGCGGGCCGAATGAGCCGGTGGCGGAGCGGTGCACGCGATCCTCAGCGGTTCCAGTTCAGGCTGACGAGGTTGGCCAGGAACTTGAGTGCCGCGGGGTTCAGGTTCTCCCACTGGGGACGCCAGCTGAGAGACGACTGGATGACGAGCCCGTTCCCGTATTTCGCGATGAGCAGACCTGCCTCTAGAGGCCGGCCCGGGTCCGCACACCGAAGGAGCGTCTCGTAGCGGTTCTCGCTGAACTCCGCCGGAAAGTAGCGCCCGCGCTCGAGCACCCAGCCCTCGAAGTCCTCGCTCTCGATCCTGTTCGGCACGTTGAACAGGCGGTGGTCCGTTTCGGAGATGATGAGTTCGGCGTCTTCCCGGGTCACCCGCTCCGTACCGTAGGAGAACTCGGGCAGAAGGTCCTGACCCGCCCACTCCTCCGGACGGCTGTAGTTCAGGAAGAGGTTGCCTCCATTCTTCACGAATTCGATGAGGCGGGGCAACACGTGGCGCAGCGCCGGGCGTTTCTCGAATGGGCGTTCGCCCATCACGATGATGTCGAGCACGGCGAGGTCGGAGGTCTCCAGGTCCACGTCGGAGAGCTTGACCGGCCGGATGCGGAGGGCCCGAAGCGCCCGGAACGCGGCATCCGTCTCCGTGGCCACGACCCCGACGCGCATCTCCATGGGCACATTGACATCGGCGATGCGGAAGATCTCCTGGTGGTAGTGATCCGCGAAGGAGAGCTGCAGGCTGAAGAGACCGAGATCGACGCCATCGTCGAGAAGGATCTGCACCGGGACGAGCACACTGGCTCCCGGCTCCACCCGGACCTTCTCCGGAGGGGTCAGATCGACACCGTCGGTACCACGAAGAACCACGGAGAGGGGCCCCTCGATGGGAAGGGCGGTGTGGTTCGTCACCACCACCTGCAAGAGACCGTTGTAATCCACCGGCCGGATCAGCCTGGTCCAGGGGCGAACCTCGATACTCACGGACGGCCGCACCTCGAAGTAGGCGCGGGTTCGCAGGGTCATCGGCGCTCCGCCTTCGAGTGCCAGTGACCCGCGCGCGGTGAGCACCTGCTCCCCGACACTCTCCGCGGCCGGCACCACCCAGAAACGGCCCGATACGGCTTCCCCGGGCTTCAGCTCGGTAGGCTCGAGTTCGGGGTTCTCGATGCCCAGACCCTCATGGGCATCCACACTGACGCTTCGTACCGTGACCGTCCGTGTTCCACCGTTCACCAGCGAGAACCGGACGGCGCCGGCCTGCTCCTCAACCAGAATCCGGTCGGCGGCGGAGATCGACAGAGTCACGTTCAATGCGGCGAGGATCGCGGCATCGGTCTTCGAAACCGGCGGCCGGTCTTCTTCCGGCGCACTGAGGAGTGCCCGCAAGGTTGCCAGGATCTCGTCGCGGGTTCCCACGCGGGTCTCCTCGAGGAGCCACTCCGGCCGGGGCACGGGCAAGCCCGCGATGAGGGTGTCCGCATCGCCCTCGATCGAGGCGGCGGCAACACGGTAGTGCCTCAGGTGCGGTCCGGGAACGACCGGCGCGTGCTCCGCGAGTTCGACGACGCGGTAGAAGGCGCGCGCCCGGCTCGCCATCGCCGCGAAGGAGATGCCCCTCGTGAGATCGACCGCGCCGGTGTCGATCGTGATCTCGGCCTCCTCCTCGCCACAGGCGGTGAACACCCGCGCCAGGTTCCAGACCGGTCCGGAATCGGGGTATTGCATCGGGTCCCCGGCCGCAGTGAAGGCCTCCGCGACGAGTGCCTCCACCGCCTCCGCCGCCCCACGCCGTTCCTGGTCCCGGTGGTCGGTGAAGACCAGGTGGGGACGAACCTCCCGGATCGCGGTCACCAGACGACGGATGGCGTCCTCGCGGTCCCACTGGTCGAGCGCCTCGTCCCCGGACCGGGTGATGCCCTGGTCGAGCAGGCCGAGTGATGTAAGCCGGGCGCCGATGGACCGGGACGCCCGGCGCGCCTCCTCCATCCGAATGCGCCGCTGCCGCCCGACCGATCCCCATGCCGGAACCGCGCCCACACTCTCGCCGGCTGTGGCCAGGATGACGTGGATCTCGACACCGAAGCGCTCCCGCAGAAGGGCCAGGACCTCGAGATCCTCGTCGCCGGGACGGACCGCCAGGCTCACCGCCCGGAGATCGGATGCGAGATCCGTAAGACTCTGGTCGAGGCGGACCGCACCCTCCTCCTCGGCATCGGACCAGGTGACCAGGAACAGCAGCGAAAGAGGCAGGAGCGCCACCAGGAGCTTCAAGTTCATGCCCTCACTGTCCTTCCGCACTTTTCACTTGCGGGAGAGGCAAGCCGCGATAGGATGAGATTGCCCTATATCTTGGGGTAAAATTCTTTAGCTCCCCGACCACGGGGCCCCGACAGAGGGGATCACAGGCATCACATGCGGCAGCTCGCAAATCGGATCAGATCCATCCTGAAGCCCGGCCGGCCCGATCGCCGAACCCCTCGCCGGCAGAGGCGGCTGACCACCGATCAGCACAAGACGCTGCAGCGCAACCTCGCCGCCCTGCTCCGCTCCAAGGAACACCTGACGCAGGCGATACCCGAGAGCAGAGGATAACCGCTCAGCAGGAGTGGAACCACCCTGGAGGCTTGGGTGCCCGCGAGAAATGCCAGGGGTCTGCTTGTAGTACAGGCATTGGAAATCTCCGCTGCGCTCGCAGATTCTTCGCGACGTTCCCGGACTCCCGGCGCGGACGAGACGGAGATCGTCCCTCCGGGTTCAGGTCATCCCCCCATCAGCGCTTCGCGTGCCAGTCGCACCAGAAGAGGTAGTTGGCCACATCCGGCTGCTCGAAGAACCGTTGGCGCTGCACCAGCAGGAGCTCCCGGGCGGCCTCGAACGGGATCCAGGTTCCATCCGCATCCTCACCGAACGGTCCTGACGCTCCCATCGGAAACGGGCAGGCGTAGTCCCGGCGCAAGCGATCGACCCGGCGGCGGCCGGTCTTCTTTGCCAGACGGCGGCGCAGGCGGTCAAAGACACCCTCCGCGTAGGGAGAGCGAGTGGGGGTGAGCGCTTCCAGAGTGCGCTGGTCGATCAGCTTGAAGCCGCGGTAGCCGAGTTCCCCGAGGATCACCAGGGTCGTCAGCATCTCCTCCTCCCCGGGCTCTTCACCCTCCTCGAGGCATTCCGTCTCCACCGAGATGTAGTCCGGCAACCCCGCCGCGCCCTGCATCGAGCGCAAGGCGATGGCATCGTAGCCCTCGATGTCGATCTTCATGTAGACCGGCGCCCCGAACTCTTCGAGGAGTGACTCGAGAGTGCGGGCCTCGACCTCGATCTGCTGCTGGAAGGATCCCTCGCGGTCGGAGATCCCCTTTTTCAGCGAGTTCCAGACGGAGTTCTCGCTGAGATAGAATGGCAGCGTGCCGTTGCGGTCCGCCACCGCGCAGTTGAGAATCCGAAGCTGACCGGAATCGATCTGCTCGGCAAAGATCGCGCGATTCTGTTCGACGATGCCAGGGTCCGCGTCGATGGCGATGACGTCGTGACCCTGCGCCAGGTAGAACTCCGTGTCCTGCCCATGGTGCATCCCGATGTCGTAGACGAGTTTCCCTGGCACCTGTCATCCTCAATGGTGGTGAAGCGCGCGTCCCTGAATACCACGATGTGCGGAGTTGGAGCAACGCCGACAGGCCGGAATCGAAATCGGCCCGGGTCAACCGGAGACCAGGGCCGATGATGGCAGAAACCTCAGATCAATGGCGGGTGAAGGTCAACCCGTGGTTCTCCCGGAAGCCTTGTATAGCTTCTTGCGGCAGCACTCGCAGACGAAGCGGTCATCCACCTCGTAGAAGCGCCGGGTTCTCAGGCATCTCGAGCAGTATCGGTTTGCGGCTCCAGTCATCGAGCACCTCCGTATAGTCATTCGGAGTTGGCGCAACGCCCATGCCGTTTCATCGGTCAATTGAACGCATGACCTGAGGTACAATTCCAAGTCCTTTTACATCAATACCTTATGGCTTCCTTCGGTTCTCACTTTTTTTGAATACCCAGAGTCGTCCACCCAGAAAGTGTCCCCTCAGGGGCTCCGCCTGAGAACGGCGGTTTACACCCTGTCCCAGATCGACAGGGTTCGGGCCGGCAACCCGTGAATCCACCGGAGGACGTGTTGCGTTCCGGCGGATTGCGGCCGCGACCGGGTGAATCCGAGGAGGCAGGCGTGGGTGCAACGCCAGGAAGACCGACGACGCGACGCCTTCCCATCTCGGAGGAGGTCTGACGCAGCGATGCGCCGCGACCGCCCCTCAGATCGCGGGCAATGGTGAGGAGTGCGGGCTGGCAGTTTGTCGGGGTAACAGGATGCCGGACTCACGTTATCGCTGAAAACGCCGTCGGACCCCGGCTCCTATTGCACGACAGCGCGATTCGTGAGGCCCAAATGCACAAACAGAACCAATACTCCGACAGGCTGCTAGGAAAGCCGGTCCCCGGGAGCGGCCCGATAACCGTTGATGAACTCACGGGGCGTCTGCGCCCTCTTCCCCGCCGGCTTGACCAGCATCAGTGACAACCGGCCGCTTCCGGCCTGCACGACGATGCCGGCGGCGCCGGCCGAGACGACCTCACCCGGTGCGGCAGCGGCGGCGGTACCGTCCACCATGCGGCTGTCGAGCACGGTCAGGGGGATCTCCTTGCCCGACTGCTCCGAGCGGAAGGTGGTCGTGGCGCCCGGCCAGGGATTCATGGCCCGGACGTGATTGTGAAGCTCACCGGCGGAGCGGGTCCAGTCGATGCGACCGTCACTTTTCTCGAGCATCGGAGCGAGCGTGGCAGAGGCATCGTCCTGCGGGGTCTCGGTGAGCCGGCCCGCGGCGATCTCGGGGAGCATGGCCACGGTCAGCCGCGCGCCAATGCCGGCCAGGCGGTTCATCAACTCGCCGCACTTCTCCTCGGGATCGATGGGCACCCTCTTCGCGGCCAGCACCGGCCCGGCGTCGAGCCGCCGCACGACCCGCTGGAGAGTGACGCCGGTCTCGGTCCGCCCCTCGGCAATCGCCCGGGAGACCGGCGCCGCACCCCGGTACTCGGGCAGCAGGGAGAAGTGCAGATTCAAGGGGAGCAGGCGAGGTACGTCGAGCACGGAGTTCTTGAGGATCCTGCCGTAGGCGACGATCAGCAGGAGGTCGATCCGGGCCTTCCGGAGCCGCTCGACGTGCTCCGGGAGGTTCAGGTTTTCCGGCTGGAACACGTCAAGACCGAGTTCGAGGGCGGCGACCTTCACCGGCGACGGCGCGGTCCCGCTGCCGCGGCCCTTCCGGCGATCCGGGTTGGTGACCACCAGCGGAACCTCGTGGCCGGCCTGGTGGATGGCGCGGAGGGTGGGTACGGCAGCCTCCGGGGTGCCGAGGAAGGCCACCCGAAGGGTCTTCTGGGAATGGTCGCCGATCACCTTAGCTTCGCCATCTCCTCCGCGGCCACCTCGGCGAACGAGGTCCCCGGGAACTTGTCGATGATCTCCTGGTACCTGGCCTTCGCCTTGTCGTTCATCCCGTTCTTCGCGAACGACCGGGCCATGGACAGCCAGCCCTTGCAGTACTTCGCCGCGGACTGCTCGCGCGCCACGGCCATCTTCTCCTCGTCGGCGCGCAGGGCTTTCGCCGCCGCCGCGGCCTTGTCTCCCAGCGGCGAGCCCTCGTACTTCTTCGCCACCCCGTCGAGAGCCTTCAATCCCTTGGCATACTGGCCTTTCTCGATGTCACCCAGCGCCTTCAGGAGCGCCTTCTCGGCCTCGTGGCGCGCCTTGATCTCTGCAAGGACCGCCTTGACCTCGGGCTTGCGTTTCAACTGCGCGAGCTTCTTCTTCGCCGCCCTGGCGAGGTCGGTCCCCGCGAAGGCCTTCTGCATGTCCTCGAGCAAGACCACCGCACCGGTCGGGTCGGTGGCAACCAGCTCGTCGGCTCGGGCCAGGCTCTCCTCGCCCTGATTCACGATCGTGTCGCGGATCTCCTTCGCGCCGTCCGCGATGGTGGTGCGGTCATTCTTCTTCAGCACTTCCTCCGCCAGCTTCAGCGCTTCTCGGAGGTTGCCCGCCTTCCAGGCCTTCCGGGCTTTCTCGACCTTCTCCTTCAGCTCGACGTACTCGTCCTCGGAGAGCCCCTTTCCGAACTGGTTCGTGATGGCGTTCAGGGCGGCGGCCAGCGCCGTGGCCGGGACGACGCCGAAGCCACCCTCCTTCGTTCCGTTCACGATCTGGGCGATGACCTTGCCATTGCCGTCGATCACGAACTGGAACGGGATCTTGGTATCGCCGGCGCTGTTGGTGTTCAGGTCGACGTAGCTCACCCGCACCTCGTTCCAGGCGTGCCTCGCGTCCTTCACGGCGACACCCGGCAGGCCCTGGACCGTCGGCTCCGGCCTCCCGTCGATCTCGATTCTGTTCGACCCGGCGATGGGGCTCGGGTTCGCGAAGAGACAGACGAAGTTCTTCGCGGCTTTGATGAAGGCGGGATCGTTCAGGGCGGCGATCTGCGCCTCGTTGTCGGGCTCGCCGCTCACGGCCTCACAGATGAAGATCATGGCCCCCCGCTCCCTGGCCTGCGCCAGGGCATCCTTGAGGGTGCGGGCCCACTTGAGTCCGCCGGCGGCGTTGGCCGCACCGGCAAGGAGGGCGATGGCGACGAGGGAGAGGGCGATGCGCTTCATGACGGTCCTCCGGGGATCGAACGGTGTGCGACCGGCTACGCTACCATCCCCTCATTCGGCCTGCAAGCCGGTCAGTCGACTCGGCACAGCCACGTCAGGACCCGGTCTCCAGGCCGGCAGCGGCCACTCGGATGCCGTGAGGGCCTGATTGTGGTCGGGAAGAACTCCGAGAAGCGGGACCTGAAAATCGGCTCCGGGCAGGATTGATTCTTCTCCTTGACAGACATGACAGAGAAACAGACCCTGTTACAGGAGAAACGCATTGAACGCGAAGGAGAGCAACATGATGAAGTGTTTTTCTGCACTCATCCTCGCGGTGGTCGCCGTGGGGTGCGGGGGGGGCAGTTCCACATCACTCTACGTCGGTGGGACATGGAGTGTCTCCGTTGCGGAATCTCCGGGCGTGGTCCTCCCGGGAGGACTCCTCAATGCCGGGGACGGTGCCGAGGTGTTCCCGATGACGCAAAGCGGTCAGGTAATCTCCGCCTCATTCACAGACTCGGCGGGCAACTTCGTGTCGATCGACGGCCGTGGGGACTGCGGCGGCATCTCGGGCGAGTGGTCCCTCTCACAGCCGGGAGTTGCTGCCGCCGGGAAAGTGTATGCATCCAACACCGACAGTAACACCGTCGCAGTCATCGATCTGGAGACCGGACTGGAGACAGCGACCATCCCGGTCGGCAGTGAACCCCGCGGGCTCGCACGCACACCGGACGGCTCACTCGTTTTTGTCCCGAATCGTTTCAGCAACAGCGTCAGCGTGATCGACACGGCCACGGATCTCGTGACGAGCACGATCTCTCTCTCCGGTGGCGCAGAGCCCTATGCCTGCGAAGTCACACCCGACGGCGCCCGGGTCTACGTCGTGAACAAGAGTGGCAACTCCGCAAGCGATGTCTCCGTCATCGACGTCACTACACTCCTGGAGACCACGGTAATCCCACTGACCGGCACAGGGCCCGAGGGCCTCGCCATCTCACCCGACGGCGCATTCGTCTACGTGATCAATCGCAGCTCGGCCACCGTCGACATCATCTCCACCGCGTCCGACACCGTCGTCGCTTCCGGGATCGACGCACCAGGTTCCCCACGAGACGCAGTCTTCACTCCGAACGGGGAGAAGGTCTATGTCGTCGGTGAGGGCGGGCTCGCGGTCTTGCCGGGAGACGGCACCGTCCCGGGATCGGTTCCCATGATCCCGGAAGCATCCGGCCGTGACGTGGCGGTGGCGGCTGACGGAGCGAGGGTGTATGTGGCGGGAGGACCGTGGGACGCGACCATCACAGCTGTGGATACGTCCTCGGACACTATCGCCGGAACTGCGAACCTGTCGACGGGTGGAGCCTACGGAATCGACATTCTTGGATCGGCTACCGCTTACGTCTCCAATGACGGCAACACGATCGCGATCGTCGACCTCTCTACCTTGAGCGAGACCGGAACGATCTCGCTTGCCGGCTCGTCGACGAAGCAGTTGAAGGTCATCTCCTCCCCGGGAGATGCATCACGAATCCTGAGCGGCACTCTCGCCGGCACGGCCATGGTCGCTCCGGGCGGTCGTGTCGTCACCGGAGAGTTCCGGATCTCCGATGACAGTGACGGAAGCGCGAACGGAATCAGCCTGGAGTTCCGGGCCGTTATCTCGCGCTGAGACAGGATGCGAACGCCGGGCCCTGCAACAGCTCCGGCAGTGGCGCGGCAGTTCTTCCCGAACGGGCCCTTGCGCCTACTTGACGGAGCCCGGGGCGACTCGGTCGGAAGGATCCTGGCCGGCCTGGAACTCGACATCGATCCGGCCGAACGGCCGTTCCTGCCAGGCTCGCACCTTCCGCTGCCTGATGAGCTCCAGCAGTGCGAGGAAGATGCCCGCGATCCGGGGCCTCTCGGTGGTGTGGGAGAAGAGCTCCGCGAACGGGATGCGCTTGATCTCGGTGAGCCGGGTGACGATCTCTTCCATGTGCGTCTCGATCGGCACGTCGTCGTAGCGGATCTCGGAAGTCCGGCCCTCCCCGATGTCCTTCATGATGTCGTGGAAAGCGAGCGCCAGGTCCAGAACGGACACGTCGGCGAGCGGCACCTCATCCAGCGGCACACCCGCCTGCTCGGGCTGACGACCCGGCGGAAAACGCAACGCCCAGTGCTCGGCGCGAGTGCGGAGGTTTTCGGAAACCTCCTTGTACCGCCGGTACTCGAGCAGCATCTGCACGAGCTCGAAGCGGGGGTCCAGCTCCTCGTCCTCGAGCGGATCCTCGCGCGGCAGCAGCGACCGCGACTTGATCTGCATCAGGAGCGAGGCCATCACCAGGAACTCCCCGGCCTGGTCGAGGTCGAGGGATTCGAGAGTCCCGAGCACTTCGAGGTAGCGGTCGAGGATCAGCGCGATGGGGATGTCGTGCACATCCACCTCTTCCTCGCGGATGAGGAAGAGCAGCAGTTCCAGCGGGCCGGAGTAGCGCTCCAGCTCCACGCGATGGTCTTTGCCGATGGAGGACACGGTCGGCGCATGATACCTCCGGTCGGCGCTGCCGCGGCACGAGATCGAGGACGAGGTCGTCCGGGTCCCCGCTGAGTTGTCCGCCATCCGCCCCCGGTTCGCCATGTCGAATTCCGACCGGATGTCGGACCGGACCCCAGTATGCTCGGGCCGTGCGCATCTCGACCCGCCTCTTCCTCTATGTGCTCGGTTTCATCGTCGTCTTCGGCGTCACCGTGGGCTACGTCTCGGTGCGCGACGAGCGGAACCACCTGCTGTCCGAGAGCCGGTCGCGGGCGTGGCTCTTCGCGCGCACAGTGGCGGCGGTCCTCAAGCATTACCATCCCCTCGGTCCCGCCGTTGACATGGAGACGATCCTGGCCGAGGTGGCCTCGGACGATCCGGCCACGGTGCCCATCCTCCGGCTCTACGGTCCGGACGGCTCTCCGCTCACGTTCACCTGCGAATCCTGCCAGACCCTGCCTCCGATCCCCCATCCCACCATCGTTCCGGAAGAACTTTCCCCGGCAGGGCGGGAGGCCACCGTGACGCAGGGACGGGATAACTACTTTCAGGTGCTGCTGCCGGTCCTGGATGCCGACGGTTCTTTCCAGGGAGCCGTGGAGGTCATCCTGCCCCTGCGATACGTGGGCCGGGCCACCGCCGCGGCGGTCCGTCGGTTCCTCCTGTTCGGTTCCGTGGGATTTGCCGCCCTGGGCGTCGTTCTCCTCCTCCTCGCCCGCTGGGGAATCGCGGCTCCCCTGATGCGGCTCCAGGAGGCCGCGCGCGGTCTCGGCGCCGGAGATCTGTCCCTTCGCCTGAAACCGAGCGGGGTGGCCGACATCGATGAGCTGATCGCCGAACTGAACCGCATGGCCGAGGGCATCGAGGAGCAACACCTGCGGCGGGAGCAGGATCATCGCCGCCGATTCGATCTCGAGCGCGGCCTCCGCCACGCGGAGAAGCTCGCCTCCATCGGCCAGCTCACTTCCGGCCTGGCCCATGAACTCGGCACCCCGCTCAACGTGATCGGCGGCCGGACCGAGCAGATCCTCGGCAGACTCGCGCCCGACGACCCCTCGCGAAAACCTCTCGAGGCCGTGCTCCATCAGACCGAGCACATCGCGGGAATCCTCAACCGCCTCCTGTCCTTTTCGCGCAAGGGACGGGGCGACTTCGCCGAGTTCGACCTTTGCGCGGTGGTGAGAGAGGCCTTCTCCCTCTGCCGACTTCGCTCGAAGAGAGCAGAGGGGGAAGTCGCCCTTTCGACAAACCTCGATAAGACCACCCTTTCGCTGGCGGGCGACGCGGATGCCATCGGCCAGCTCTTCGTCAACCTCATGCTCAACTCCTTCCAGGCCATGCGGGGCGACGGCATCGTCCGGGTGACCGCTTCCATCGGAACGGACGATCGCGTGCAGATCGTCTACGAGGACACCGGGCCGGGGATCCCGGCAGAGGACCGTCTGCGGATCTTCGACCCCTTCTTCACCACCAAGGAAGTCGGTGAGGGCACCGGCCTTGGCCTTTACATCGTGGCCAACATCGTGGAAGAGCACCAAGGTGAGATTCACGCCGGGGAGGGGCCGGACGGCGGCGCCCGGTTCGTCATCACCCTCCCCCGGAAGCCGGTCGAAGGCGGTGTCTGCCGAGATCGGGATGACCCGGCGCCAGCCGAGGGAGGGGGACCGTGAACGCGACAGCGACTCTGCGGATACTCGTGGTGGACGACCATCAGGCCATGCGGGAGTTCCTGCGGGACATCCTGGCGGAGAAAGGCTACCCGGTGGAGACCGCGGCGGACGGCCCCGCGGCGCTGCGAGCCCTTGAAGGCGGCGGGTTCCACCTGGTGATCTCCGACATCCGCATGCCGGGGATGGATGGCGTGAGCCTGCTCGATCGGATCAAAGCCGAAGCGGGATTCACTCCATTCGTGATCCTGATCACCGCCTTCGGCGACGTGGACGACACGGTCCGCCTCCTGAATCGGGGCGCCTACGACTACGTGATCAAGCCTTTCAAACTGGAACAGATCCTGATTGCGGTTCGCCGGGCGGAGCGAGAGCTGGGCCTGCGGAGGCGGGTGGAGGAGCTCGAGGGCCGCACCGCCGTGGAGCGCTCATTCCACGGGATCCTGGGGAAGAGCCCGGCCATGGAGCGGATCTTCTCGATCATCGAAAAGGTGGCTCCGGCCGACGGGAGCGTCCTGATCGAGGGGGAGACCGGCACCGGCAAGGAACTCGTCGCCCGGGCGCTCCACCTGGCTTCGCCCCGGGCGGAGCGGCCCTTCGTTGCGGTCAATTGCGCATCGATCCCCGAAGGTCTTCTCGAAAGCGAGCTGTTCGGCCACGTGCGAGGCGCGTTCACCGGCGCGGAGCAGGACAAGAAGGGGCTCTTCCTCGAGGCCGACGGAGGCACGCTGTTTCTCGACGAAATCGGCGAGCTGCCCCCCGGTCTGCAGGCAAAGCTGCTCCGGGCCATCCAGGAGAAGCAGGTCAAGCCCGTGGGCGACAACCGGCAAATCCCCTTCGATGTGCGCATCGTCACCGCCACGAACCGGAACCTCCTGCACGAGGCGCGGGACGGCCGGTTCCGGGAGGACATCTACTACCGGTTGAGCACCTTCCGCCTGAAGGTTCCCCCCCTGCGGGAGCGGCGCGAGGACATCCCCATCCTGACGCAGGAGTTTGCCCTTCGCCACGGAAGCAGGGGGAGGGAAATCGTCTTTTCGCCGGAGGTTCTCCGGGCCTTTTTCGACCACGGCTGGCCGGGCAACGTCCGCGAGCTCGAGAGCGCGGTCGAACGCTGCCTTTACGTGTGTGAGGGCGGAGTGGTGCGGCTCTGCGATCTGCCGGAGGAGATGTTCCAGGATCTCCGCCCCCGGGAGGAGTTTCGCTGGACCGGAATCCGCCCGCTCGAGGTGGTGGAGCGCGAGTACATCCGCTACGTTCTCGACCGCTGCGGGGGCAACAAGGTCCAGGCGGCCCAGCTCCTTCGCGTCAACCGGAAGACCATCCAGCGAAAACTCTCCGAGGAGAGCTGACCCTGCGGAACTTCAGGAAAGTGCATACGTGGCGTCGAGCTGAACATAGGCCGAACATAACGGGGGGGGGCACCGATGCCTCTGACCGCCCGAAGTTCTCCCCACCAGCCTTTCCGCCCTGCCCCTCGCACCACCGGGGGCAGGGCGGAAAGGCGTCGAACCCGCCTGGGGCCCACGCTGCTGCGGTCGCTCCTCTTCGCTGAACCAAAGCGGTCGACCAAGTACTGGAGAGCACAGCACTTGCACCGATTGTGGCCACCAACGGCAGTACCCGGCACTGTCAGCCACCGCGCGAATGTGACACGCCGTAAGCAGTTTCCGGAAGAACCGACTCCACCGGCTCCTCCGCCCCGCCTGCGACAAATTGTCGCAGGTGGCCCTATCTGCCGCAGCGGCGCCTCCCGGCCACGATCAGTATCCGCCCGGGGTCGCCGATCTAACTAACTACCATACAATAACTTACAACCTTCCCACCCGATCGGAGCCCCTCGGCACGCATCCTGCAAGACACACCTCATCCCGAACAGAATGCAAAGGCCGGCTTCCTCCTCTCGACCCCACAGGACGTCATGAAAAAGAACTCACGCAAAATGCTCATCGGCGTGCTGCTGGTCGCCGCGGGAGTCGCGTTCCTCCTCTATCGAGGCATCGCCACCACCAGTACCTACTACCTCACCGTGGCCGAACTCACGGGGGAGGTTACCGGGCCCCCGATCTCGGATCAGGACTACGTGCGAGTGGGCGGCGAGGTGGTGGAGGGAAGCATCGACTACGACCAGAAAGCTCTCATCCTCCGGTTCGCCATTCGGGACCAGGAGGGTTCCGACGGGACCCTCAAGGTGCGCTACGACGGCCCCCGGCCGGACGCTTTCGCCCCCGACATCGAGGTCCTGGCCGAGGGCACCTACGCCCGGGCGGAGGGCGTCTTCCGCGCCCAGAACCTGCTCGTGAAATGCCCATCCAAGTACGAGTCGAAACAGGAGCAGTAGCCACCGCGTCCCCATCCGCACGCTTCGCCACCCGGCACAGAGGAGATCACCGTTGGTCACCTTCGGAACCCTATCCCAGTTCGCGGCCCTCGCCTTCTCCCTTCTGACGATGGCCTGCCTGCTCCTCGGAGTCATGCGCGACGACGGCCGGTGGGTCCAGGCCGGCCGGCGGTGCCTGGTGAGCGTGGCCGCCTGCGCCACCCTCGCCTCCATCGCCCTCGGCTACCTGTTCCTCTCGAACAACTTCCAGGTGGAGTACGTCGCCTCGTATTCCGACCGGGCGCTGCCTCTGTTCTACAAGCTCACGGCCTTCTGGGCCGGCCAGAAGGGGTCGCTTCTCTTCTGGGCCTGGGTGCTGTCCCTGTTCTCGGCGCTGGTGGTCTACAACAATCGCCGGGATCCCGATTCCAGGCTCACTCCCTACGTGTACCTGGTTCTGGGGGGCACCCTGAGTTTCTTCCTCTTCCTCCTCTGCGTGGTCTCGAGCCCGTTCGATCTGCTCGATTTCGTCCCAAAGGACGGCCAGGGGCTGAACCCCATGCTGCAAAACCCGGGCATGGTGTTCCATCCCCCCACCCTCTTCCTCGGCTACATCGGTTTCACGGTGCCGTTCGCCTACGCCATCGCCGCCATGACCACCGGCACCACCGACGCGTCCTGGATCAAGAAGACCCGCGCCTGGAACGTGCTCTCCTGGATCTTCCTCACCGTCGGCATCATCCTCGGCGGCCAGTGGGCCTACGTGGAACTGGGCTGGGGCGGGTACTGGGCCTGGGATCCGGTGGAGAACGCCTCCTTCATCCCCTGGCTGGCGTCCACCGCGTTCATCCACACCGCCATCATCCAGGAGCGGCGGGGCATCATGAAGGTGTGGAACATGGCGCTCATCCTGCTCACGTTCCTGCTTTGCATCTTCGGCACCTACCTGGTCCGCAGCGGTGTGCTTCAGTCCGTTCATGATTTCGGCGCCACCGGCCTCGGCGGGTACTTCCTGGCCTTCCTGGCGATCGCCACGATCGGCGGCGTCTACCTCCTGGCGGAGAGTTACCGGCAGTTCAAGACCCCGAACGCCCTCGAATCGTACCTCTCCCGGGAGAGCACCTTCCTCTTCAACAACGTGATTCTCCTGGCACTGGCATTCGCTACACTGCTCGGCACGGTGTTCCCCTTCCTCTCCGAGGCGATCACCGGCAACAAGGTCACGGTGGGACAACCTTTCTTCAACCAGGTGAATACGCCGCTGTTCCTGGTGCTCATCGCGATCACCGGTGTGTGCCCGCTGATCGGCTGGCGCAAGGCATCCCCGGAAAACCTGCGCAAGAACTTCCTGCGCCCGGCGCTCTTCGCCCTCGCCGCCGCCGTCGTTCTGTTCGCCAGCGGCATCCGGATGTCCTACGCCCTGCTCAGTTTCACCCTCTGCGCGTTCGTGGCCGGGACCATCCTGCAGGAATTCGTGCTCGCGGTGCTGTCCCGCAAAGCGGTCACCGGAGAAGCCTCCTGGACCGCGGCGCCCCGGCTCCTGTGGCGCATGCGCCGCCGCTACGGAGGGCACCTGGTGCATCTCGGCCTGGTGCTCGTCGTCGTCGGGATCACCGGCTCCTCCGCGTTCAAGCTCGAAGCCCAGGGCACCCTGTCGAAGGGCGAGAGCCTCGCCATCGGCGAGTATGAACTCAAGTATGAGAACTTCCGCAAGTACGAGAAACTCAACCGCACGATCTACGCGGCGACCCTGGGCGTGTTCACGGACGGCGCCCGGATCGGCTCCCTGGATGCCGAGCGGCGCTACTACGTGAACGCCAGGCAGCCCACCACCGAAGTCTCCCTGCGTTCGACCCTCAAGGAAGACCTCTACGTCACGATGCCGGGCATCAGCCGAAACGGCGACATCACCCTCAAGGTGGCGGTCAATCCCCTGCTGGTGTGGATCTGGATCGGCGGCGGATTGATGGTGCTCGGCGGCATCCTGGCCATCATCCCCAAGCGCCGGAGGGAGACGCCATGATCCCTTTCCGCCAGAAAGCCGCCATCCTCCTGGTGCTCTCGCTCCTTCTGGTCAGCCCCGACATCGGGCTCGCCCTGAGCGAATCCGAGGTGAGCGAGAGCCTCCTCTGCTTCGCCTGCCCGGGGGAGCCGCTCTCCATCGACCGTTGCGGCGGCGGGGACCAGATGCCCGCGGCGATCAGCAGGATGCTCGGGGAAGGGAAGTCCAAGGAGGAGATCCTCCAGTACTTCGTCGGGGAGTTCGGCGAGGAGATCCTCACCATCCCACCCAAGCGCGGGTTCAACCTGGTGGCCTACATCGGGCCCTTCGCGGTGCTGCTGCTCGGCGTCGCGGTGGCCTTCCTGCTCATTCGCAAGTGGTCCTCGGCGGGCACCCACGCGGACCGTGGGGCGGATGGGACGGCGTCGCCCCCCCCGCTCGGGGACGCGGACCGGCGCCGGGTGGAAGAAGCCCTTTCGAATTTCCACGAGGAGGATTGACCCATGGAACTTCCGATCCTGTTTTTCCTGGTGGCCGGAATGCTCGTCTACTCGCTCTCCCCCCTGTTCGGGCCCCGGAAGTCCCGGAGTGATGAACCGGGGGCTGAGTTGCGCCGCCGGATCGCCGATCTGGATGCGGAGAAAGCCAATACCCTGCGAGCGATCAAGGACGTGGAGTTCGAACGTGCCACCGGAAAACTGAGCGACGAGGATCACGAGGAATTGCACTCCCTCTACACCCGCAAGGCCGCTGAGATCCTCGCCGATCTGGAGACCCTTCGCAACGAGGCGGACCGTGCCGACGACATCCGCTGACGCCCCCTTCCTCACGGTGGAAGGCGTGCGCAAGGCCTACGGCGGCGTGGAGGCCCTGCGAGGGGTGAGTTTCACCCTCCCGCGGGGGGAGTTCCTCTGTCTGTTCGGCCCGAACGGTGCGGGCAAGTCCACTCTGCTGAAGATCCTGTCCACCCTGCTTCCGCAGTCGGCGGGCCGTGTTCGCGTGGCCGGCTTCGACCTGGAGGAGAACTCCGCGGCCTTCCGGGCGCGGCTCGGCGTCGTTTCGCACCAGTCCTATCTCTACCACGATCTGACCGCGCTGGAGAACCTGGAGTTCTACGCCGGCCTCTATGCCGTCGCCGACCCCCGGGGCACCGCCCTGGCCCTCCTCGAGCAGGCCGGGCTCTACGAGCGCCGCCACTCCCCGGCGGCCGAGTTCTCCCGGGGCATGTTGCAGCGCCTGAGCATCGCCAGAGCCCTGGTCAACGATCCGAGCCTGTTGCTCCTGGACGAGCCTTATACCGGACTCGATGAGCACGCTGCCAATCGCCTCCGGAAACAACTGGAGCTTCTGCGTGACCAGGAGCGGACCATCGTCATGGTCACCCACAACCTGCGGCGGGGCCTCGAGTCCGCCACCCGGCTGGGGATCCTTTCGCGGGGCCGGCTCTGCTGCATGGAGCGCCGCGGGTCCATGACCCCCGAGGCGTTCGAGGCCCTCTACTTCGATCACCTGGAGAGAATGTGACCACCCTGAACCAGATCGGATTCCTGGTCCGGAAAGATCTGCGGATCGAGCTGCGAAAGAGGGAGTCCCTGATCTCCATGGCGTTCTTCGGCGTCCTGGTGCTGGTCACCTTGAGCATCGCCGTGGGCGGAGGGCGCCGGGTCCCGCCCGAGACCGGAGCGGGAATCCTGTGGGTGGCGGCGTTGTTCTCGGGGGTCCTCGGACTCGGGAGGGTTTTCGCCCGGGAGCGGGAGAACGGATGCGTGGCCGCACTCCTGGTGAGCCCGATGAACCCGGGCTCCCTCTACGCGGCCAAGGCCCTGGTGAATCTCACCCTGATGGTCGCGTCCCAAATCGTCCTGGTGCCGGTGTTCTTCGCCCTGTTCGGCCAGGGTCTGGCCGGTGGCCTGGCCGCGGTGGTCCTGCCGCTGCTGCTGCTGGACGTGGCTTTCTCCTCCGCCGGAACACTCCTCTCCGCGGTGGCGGCCGGCACCCGCCGCAACGAGGTTCTCCTTCCGATCCTCCTCTTCCCGCTCCTGCTGCCGGTGGTCGTGCTCGGGGTCAAGGCCTCCGGGGCGGCACTCCAGGGGAAGGCCGGCGGCGGACTCGGCGCAGTGGAGCCCCTGGCGGCGTTCTGCGTGATCTACAGCGTCGCCGGCTACTTCCTGTTTCCCTTCGCCGCCCGGGAGGTGTGACCCGTGATGCCGAGGCTGTCCCTGACCCTGTCGATCCTGGCGGCCCTGCTGGTGCCCGCGGCGGCGGCGGCGGTGTTCTTCCATGCGCCGGTGGAGCAGACCATGGGCGTGGTCCAGAAAATCTTCTACTTCCACCTGGCCCTGGCCCTCAGCGCCTTTCTCTCCTTCGCCGTGGCCTGTGTCTCCGGCATTCTCTACCTGCTGCGGCGGGAGCGGCGCTTCGACGTCGCCGGCGCGGCGAGCGTGGAGATCGGCGTGGTCTTCACCACCCTGGTGCTGATCACCGGATCCCTCTGGGGGCGCTCCATCTGGAACACCTGGTGGACCTGGGACCCCCGGCTGACCACCTCGCTCATCCTGTGGCTGATCTATGCCTCGTACCTCATCCTGCGCAGCGCCGTCGAGGAGGAGGGGAGGCGCGCCACCTTCTGTGCGGTGATCGCGGTGGCGGGCTTTCTCGACGTGCCGATCGTATTCCTTTCGGCCCGCATGTTTCGCAGCATCCACCCCACCATCATCACGTCCGACTCGGTGGGCCTCGAGCCGCCGATGGTCCGGACGCTCCTGCTGTGTCTGGTGGCCTTCCTGGTGTTGTGGGCCGTGCTGTTCCGGTTGCGCTGCTCGCTTCTTCGCAATGAGGCCCGCGTGCGCGACCTGCAATTCGAACTGGAAAGGTAAATCCATGGAAAAAGAGACCTATGTAATCCTGGCCTACCTGGTGATCTGGGGCGGAATTCTGGCCTACCTGGCGACGCTGGCGCGCCGGCAGTTTGCTCTGGCCCGACGGGTTGATGAACTCGACGCACGCATCACCCGGAAGGAGGGTTGATCATGGAGGGCACCTTGAGCCGGCGCGAAAGCGTCGTGGTGGGGTTCTTCTGGATTTCCGTGGTCGCCGTGGCGCTGATGACCGTCTACGAGGTGGCGACCGGCAAGGCGGCGCGGGCGGAGCAGGAAGAGCACGCGGAGGCCGGGGCCGAAGGCGTGGAGGACAAGATCGCCGACCTGGAGGCTGCGGTCAGGGCCAACCCCGGGGATGTGCGGAGCCTGATCATCCTCGGAGACGCCTACCTGGACTCCCGCCGGGGATACGATGCCCTGCGGATCTTCCTGAAGGTCGAGGCGATCGCGCCCGACAACGTCCACGTCCTGAAGGACCTGGGCACAATCTACCAGCAGACCGGTCGTCTCGAGGATGCCCTGGTCAAGTTCGCCCGGGTCGTGGAACTCGATCCGAGCCAGACCGGCGCGCAGGTGCACCTGGCGCTGCTCTACCAGAACACCGGAAACCTGCCGAGGGCGCTGGAGGTCCTGAAAGCCGCCCTGGCAACCAACTCCGATCCCCGCTACGCGGAGATGATCCGCGCCCAGATCAAGAAGATCGAGTCGGAATCCGAATCCGGCTCTGAACCCGAATCGGAGGCCGAGAGCGGAGGCAGGTAGTCCGGGAGAGGGCGCGCCTCGATGGTCTCGGTGGGGTCCCGCTCTCCGGGTTTTTGGACGGCGTACGGTTTTCCGGCACAGGCGGAACGACCGGGGACGGTGCTGCCTTGTGACTGGTCGAGACAGCGCTCGACCCTCCGAGGGGCGGGTTCGAGGCCATTTCGAAGGCATCGTCTTCCGCGGAGTACCGGGAAAAGCGGCGGCCCCCGCCACCCTGGTGGGTGAAAATGGCCTGCAGACCATCATGCCGCTCAGATCCAAACTCATCATCTTCGCCGTGGTGATGTTCTTCCTGTTCGCGGGGCTCTCGGTGGGCTCCTACTTCAGCCTCTCGGCCGCATCGGAGGAGGCGGAAGCAGCGAAGAACGAACTCGCCAAGCTCGCGCTCATCGAGTCGCTCGAAGCTTCGTGCGCCGGCCTCGGAGACAGTCCGGACCTCGCGAAGTGTGCGATCGCCTGCCGGGGGCTCGAAGCCCTGCGGGAGAAAACCTGGAACGTCGAGAGCCGGAAGCGCCTCGACCATCTCCTCTCGGTTTCCCGGGACCTGCTCGACGGGCACGAAACGGTGGGACCGGAACAACTCTCCGCCGCGGTGGGCAGGCTCAAGAAGTCGATCCTCTCCGATGTGGAATTCGGGATGCGCGCGTCAGCGGAACCGACGCACCGGCGAGCCGTCCGCCTGCTGGTCGCCTCCTGCCTCCTCACCCTCGGCGGAGCGGGCACCTTCGCCTGGCTCTACTCCCGACTGGTTCGGGAGCGCCGCGCCCTCGAAGAGCGGGTGCATCGCTCGGAGCGCCTGGCCGCGCTCGGCACCCTGGCGGCGGGCATCGCCCACGAGATCAACAACCCCCTGGCGACGATCTCCGTCTCCGCGGAGGCGCTGGCGGAGCGGATCACCGGAGGCCCGGACGAAATCGGCTACCTGTCCGCCATCGAGGAGGAGGCCCTCCGGTGCCGGGACATCGTCAGCGACCTGTCCGATCTCGCCCGGGGCGGCTCCCTCGACCCCGAACCGGTGGACACCCGGGAACTCGTGGAAGACGCGGTGCGCATCATCGAGCGGGCCTCTGCGCTGCCTGCCGCGGTGATCCGGACCAGGGTGGCGAACGATCTCCCGCTGGTGAGCGCGGATCGCGGCAAGCTCCTGCAGGTCCTCGTGAATCTGATCCGCAACGGCGTCGAGGCCTGCGGACCCGGTGGCAGGATCTCGATCTCCGCGCGCATCACCGGAACGAACCTCTCGATCTTCATCAGCGACAACGGCCGCGGCATCCCCCGCGAGCGGCTGGACCGGATCTTCGACCCCTTCTACACCGACAAGGAGACCGGGGTCGGCCTGGGACTGAGCCTTTGCCACCGCATCGCCGAGCTGCATGGGGGCAGCCTGATCGCCCGCAGCCGGGGAAGAGACCAGGGATCCACCTTCATCCTGAACATTCCTCTCGTTCCTGAGGATACGAACTGAGACCGCGAAGCTGGAGTTCACCTCGACTTTGAATATCCCCCGGGAGGGTGAGGATGCCGACTGAAGCCGCCAGGGTCCTCGTCGTCGACGACGAAGAGCGCATGCGCGAGATCATTCGCAAGGAGCTGGAGCGCAAGGGCTACATCGTGGACCAGGCGGCCTGCGGCGAAGATGCCATCACCGCCGCGGAGCGCCTGAACTACGACGTCGTCCTGCTCGATCTGCGCATGCCGGGCATGACCGGACTCGAGGCCCTGGCGAAGTTCCGGGAGCTGGCCCCGGCGCCGGAGGTCATCATCATCACCGGCCACGGAACCATCGACACCGCCATTGAGGCGATGCGGCTCGGCGCGTACCACTACGTCACCAAGCCCTTCAAGCTCCGCGAACTCGAACTGAACATCCGGAAGGCCGGCGAGAAGATCGCGCTCGAGCGAAAGAGCCGTCAACTGGAGCGCCTGGTCAAGGATCAGTCCGCCGGCCCGGAGATCGTCGGGGAAAGCCCGGCCCTGCGGAAGGTGCTGCGTCTGATCGAGAAGATCGCCCCCACCGACTCGCCGGCGCTGGTGACCGGTGAGTCCGGGACCGGGAAGGAGCTCGTGGCCTTGAGCATCCACCGGCAGAGCCTCCGGGCGGATTCGCCGTTCGTCGTCGTCAACTGCGGAACGCTGCAGGAGACGCTCCTCGAAACCGAGCTTTTCGGCCATGAGAAAGGCGCCTTCACCGGGGCGGTGGCCACGCGGGAGGGGCTCTTCGAGGTCGCGCACCAGGGCACGCTCTTCCTCGACGAGATCGGCGAAATGTCCCCGACGCTCCAGGTGAAACTTCTCCGGGCACTGCAGGAAGGGGAGATCCGGCGGATCGGCAGCAATCGCAGTATCCACGTCGACGCCCGGATCATCGCGGCCACCAACGTGGACCTCCGGGAGGCGGTGCGGGACGGCCGGTTCCGGGAAGACCTCTACTACCGGATCAACGTCTTCCCCATCGAGGTGCCGCCGCTCCGGGACCGGCGGGACGACATCCCCGCCCTGGTCCGGCACTTTCTGGCCGCCATCTCCGTGCCCGGCAAGGGACCTTTCACCATCACCGACCAGGCCCTGGCCGCTCTGACGGGATACGGCTGGCCCGGGAATGTCCGGGAGTTGATGAACACGATCGAACGGATGAAGATCCTGTCGGACGGCAATGTGCTCGACATCGACGCGGTGCCCGCGGAGGTCCTCGGCGATCAGGGCGACCAGGCGCTCCCGCGGCTCGACCCCCACCTGCGGATCTCCGAGGTCGAGAAGCTGCACATCCTGAACATCCTCCGCCACACGAACGGGAACAAGACCAGAGCCGCGGCGATCCTCGGGGTCTCCACCCGGACGCTCTACAACAAGCTCGCCGAGTACGAAGACGAGCAGAAAGGTTGATCACTCCAGGCGCCGCGGATAGCCTCGGGCGTTGATCGGCGCAAGTGGCCGATACTCAGAGGTTTGTGGAGAACAATGATGGCGACCGAGAGCAGTGACCTTTCGTATGCGCAGAGGATCCTCGACATCGAGGCCCGCGCCATCGACCGGGTCCGGGATCGGCTGAACTCGTCGTTCGGCCGCGCCCTCGACATGATCGGCGGCTGCTCCGGCCAGATCGTCGTCACCGGAGTCGGCAAGTCCGGGCTGATCGGCCAGAAGATCTCCGCGACGATGGCCTCGACCGGAACCCCCTCCCTCTACCTCCACGCAGCCGAGGCGCTGCACGGAGACCTCGGCCGGATCCGGCCCCAGGACGTGGTGCTCGCGCTCTCCCACAGCGGCGAAACGGAGGAAGTGGTTCGACTGATCCCCCTCCTGCGCCGGATGGACGTTCCCTTCATCGCGGTGACCCGCAGCGCGGAATCCCGACTCGGCAAGGAAGCGGACGTGACCCTGGAACTCGGTCCCGTGGACGAGGCCTGCCCGATGGGCCTCGCGCCGACCTCCTCCACCACCGCTACGATCGCCATCGGCGATGCCCTGGCCCTCGCCGCCTCGCGCCGCCGGAATTTCTCCCGGGAAGACTACGCGCTCTTCCACCGGGGAGGGGCGCTCGGACGCAAGCTGCTTCGTGTGGAGGAGATCATGCGCAGCGGGGACCTTCTGCCAACGGTTTCGCCGGGGCTCACGGTTCGCGAGGCTCTGAATCGGGTCTCCGGTATCGGCGCCCGCCGTGCCGGTGCGGCGCTGATCGTCGATCCGGAGGGGAGGCTCGTCGGGATCTTCACGGACGGCGACCTGCGGCGGCAGGTCCAGGACGGCCTCGAATTCCTCGACGGTCCGGTGGGAGACGTGATGACGCCGAGCCCGAAGACGATCGACACGCAAATGCTCGTCGCCGAAGCCCAGAAGCTCATGAAGGCGCACTTGATCGACGAGGTTCCCGTATTGGACCAGGAGGGACGCCCGGTGGGTATGCTCGACGTCCAGGATCTGCTGGAGGTCGGTTTTGCCCTCTGACCGGGAAGTCACCGGGGCGCTCAGTCGAATCCGCCTGGCCGCCTTCGACGTGGACGGAGTCTTCACCGACGGGCGATTTCTGCTGTGCTCCGACGGGCGCGACGCCGTCTCCTTCGACACCCGGGACGGCCTGGGCGTCCGCATGCTCCTCGACGAGGGCATCTCGGTGGCCCTGGTGACCGGCCGGGTCTCGGACGCCGTCAGGCTCCGCGCCGAGCGGCTCCGCATTCCCCACCTGGTGCGCGGATCCGGCGACAAGCGGTCGGATCTTCTCGGCATCGCCGAAAAGGAGGGGATCCAGCCCGCCGAGATCCTCTTCATGGGAGACGATCTACCGGACCTCCCCGCTTTCTCGGTGGCCGGAGTCTCGGTCACTGTGCCCGAGGCGCCGCCGGAATTGAAATCGGCCGCAGACCTGATCACTGAAAGATCCGGAGGCCGCGGCGCAGTAAGGGAGGTAGCGGAGCTCGTACTCCGTGCGCAGCAGCGATACGACTCGGTCTTCAGAAGGCTGGCGGGCCAACCGGAATGAAACTGCTCAGGCGGATCCTGTTGTTCGTCGCGGTGTTCGGCCTCCTGCTCTTCGGGCTGTGGCTGCTCACGCGCAGCAGGGAGCTGCCCTCGCGCCGCGGGCTTCGCGTCGAGGTCAGGAAGCCGGATCCGGCGGAGAAGGTGCCCTTCACCTTCCTTCCGATGAAGGGTCTGCCACGCCTGCTCGGTTCCGATGAGCTGGGGGTGAGCCGGTTCGAGGAGATCGAATTCCCCGATGCGAAGGGTGAGATCTTCAAGGTGCTCGCCTGGTATCTCACCGTGGACGGGCTCGACATGGTGCGCCAGCTCGCCCTCGGTCCGGAGTTCACGCTCTATCCGCGGCCCGAGTCGGCCGAAGAAGCGAGGTCCTTCAAGAAGGCGCTGCCGGAGCGGGTCGTCCTGCTGAACGCCGACGAGGCAACGGTCGTCCGCCGCCGGATGGCCCCCCCCACCGGCGGCGGCGAGGCAAAGGAACAATGGGAGCTGAACCTCACCCTGAACGTGAGGGTTTCCTCCAAACGCGATGGCCGGGAGATCGTCCTCGTCGCGGACGACCTCGAGTGTCTCTCCACCGATCGCCGGATCTCCTCCCGGGGCAACGTGAAGATCACGGCGGACGAGTATGTCATCTCCGGAAAGGGCCTGTCCGGGGACGCCGAACTCGGCACGTTTTCGGTCTCGGAGGAAGTGGACGTGTCGCTGCCCACCGCGGCGCTCCTCGGCGAAGGGAGAGAGATATCCAGCGGTGAAACCCGCGTCACCTCGAGTGGCCCCCTGCTGGTGGAGCGCCTGAGTCCGCCGGATGAGGACGGACCGGTACCGACTCGGGTCCGGTTCCTCGGCGGGACCAGGGTCTACCAGGAAGGGGAAGATGGCGCTCCTCCGGACACTCTGGAATCCCGGGAACTCGTCCTGCTTCTAATGATCACGCAGCAGGGCGAGAGCGCCTCACCAAAGGTGGATGTGAAGGACATCCAGGCGGAGGGGGACGTGATCCTGACCCGCGGCAGCGGCTCCCGGGTGAAGGCTGCATCACTGCACGTGGCCCGCACGGGAAACGGCGAGCGGGTCGAAATGAAGGGACCGCTCTCGATCCGGCACCACGGCGTGCTGCCCGGCACGACGGGCAATCCGGGGGAGCAGGGGAAAGAGGAGGCGGTCGTCACCATCGATGCGCGCGATTCCGCCACGATCATCAGCGGCGGTGACCAGGCTCCGGTCCACACCACCTTCCTCGGCAAGGTCGTTGCGAAACGGAAGAGTGTGACCGGCGAGGAACTGCTCACGCTGTCCGCCGACTCGCTCGAGGTGATCAGCGATCCCCAAAAAGGCGAGACCATGGTGGCGACCGGGTCCGCTTCGTTCTCCTCCCCTACCGCGAATGGCCGGGCGAAACGGATCGAGTGGCACCGCGACTCCTCGGGCAGGGAGGTGATCACCCTGACCGGCGCTCCGCGAGTCGACGCGGTCGGTGGCGGTGGGTTCAATCCGTTCGGGGCTCCGGAGGCGAAGCGGGAAGATGCCGATCCCGGCACCCTCGTCCTCCGTTCCGCGGGCCCCATGATCCTGACGATCACGGGCGACCGCCGGGAACTCGAGATGTCCGCGCAGGTCCACATCGCCAAGGTCGTCGACGGTGGGGAAGTGGTCTACCTGGAGGCCGACCGGGTCACCGGGTTGTTCACGGGAGAGGTACTCGAACTCCTGACCGCCGAGGGTGGAGTCTCCGCCTCGGGCCAGGGGGAGGCGAAGGACGGTGGCCGCTATCTCGCATCGGGCGACCGGATCGAATACTCGCAACGCACCGGCACGGCCGTCCTGACCGGGAAGCCGGCCATGGTCCGAATGCTCGAAGCCGGCGACGAGGTCAACCAGATCGAAGCTCACCGCCTGACCTTCATGACGGAAAAGGACCTCTTCATCGCCGAGGATGACGTGACCGCGGTCGTCTATCTGGCGGACGATCAGGGTGGAAAGGTCCGGCCGTTCACCCTCTCCTGCACCCACCTCACGGTCGTTCCGGCCGAGTCGGACCAGAAAAAGGACGCGGAGAGTTCGCTGCAGACAGGTCGCATCTCCTCGCTCACCGCCATCGGTCCGGTCTCTCTCCGGGGCCGCGACCGCACTGCCACCGGCGACAAGCTCGTGTATCGGGGCGAGGGTACCCGGCGCATCGAACTCACCGGGACGCCGGCCCGGGTAGCACAGACCGTCAGGATCGAGGACAGGTCCTATGAGGACTTCTACGAAAGCACCCTGTTCATCCTGACCCTGGCCGAGCGCGATATCGACCGGGCGGAGGCGCCGCGCGGAGGGCGTTTCGTTCTGCACCGCCCCTACGGACAGGGCTCGCCCGCGGTTCTCGGCGATGCCGGCGGAAAGGGCGGCCGGGTTGAGCGCTTTCTCGGCTCCTGCACCGGTCCGTCGAGCTACGACACGAGAGTGGCTCGCCTGACCGGGAACGCGAAGATCGAGCAGCACGTCGGGTCCGGGGACAGCTTTACTCGAATCGCCGAGTTCCGGGCGCGGAAGATCGAAGCCTGGCGGGGGAACGGTCCGGACGGACGACCACAGCTTATCCGCGCCCGCGGTGAGGGGGCGGTCCGGGGAAGCGGAACGGGCTGGAAGGTGGGCTGCGAGTACTTCGAGGTGGATCTGAAGACCCATCGCACCACGATGAAGGGCAAGCCCGCCGAAGTTACGATCAAGGGCCGCAAGCACACCGTGAGCGAGGCGGTCTACGACTACGAGTTGGACAACTGGGTCGAGATGATCCGACCCCGCCGACGCTGACTTCCTTCTTCGGCAGGTCGACGCCCGGTAGACTTCCGTATTGGAGGAACGCCATGCCTTTCAACCTCGGTATCGGTGAGGTGCTCGTCGTCCTGGTGGTCGCGCTGCTGATTTTCGGAAAACGCCTTCCGGAGGTCGGGCGTTCGCTCGGTCGCGGGATTCTGGAATTCAAGGAAGGCCTGAAGGGTGCGGCGGCGACCCTGAACGATGATTCTCCACCGGAGGATGAGGAGCCCCCCCTCGATACCGCCGATACCACCGATACCACCGATACCACCGATTCCGAAGCAGACGAGGCAGAAGTCAAGCCCTCTGAGTAGCGCCCCCGCATCCCGGCCCGACGTGGCGGCGCAGGCGCCCCGAGAGAGCTTCGACACTCAACCGCAGTTGCGTTGGCGCCCTTTCGGCGGGTCAGTCCGTCAGTTCCTTCATGACCTCTTCGTTGGCTTCGTCGAACAGGTTCTGCCATTCGCCCTGGTCGATGTCGGGCGCCTCGATCGTGATGGTCCCGCCGTCTCCGCCGAGATCCTCCTCGTCGATAGCGGCTTCCCCTCCAAACACGTTCTCGAGGGCAACATCGGGCGAGAGACCCTGCTCCTGCCCCATCCCCTTTGCTTCCATCAAGGCCTGGATGTGCCGGTCGATCTCACTCAGCATGGCGACGTAGAGGAAGGGAGTCAGGCCGGTTCTCTGGCGCAAGTCCTTCAAGACGGCCATGTTGGGCATCTCGGCGACTGCGATGGAGACCACCGAGCCGAACCGGGCAATCGGCAGGAGCCGCTGCATCACGAGATCCCGCAGTGGGATCAGCTCATCCAGATCCTTATCCGGCGGAACCGTCGTCAGTTCGACGTAGGGAAGCTGGTACTGGAGGGACACCGTGCGCGCGAGCTCCTCCTCGGGCAGGTAGCTGCAATCGACCAGCACATAACCCAGCGGCTCACCGGTTTTCTCCCGGTGCCGCGTGGCGTCCTCAAGCTGGGTCTTCGAGATGAGACCCTCATCGATGAGGATCTCCCCCAGCTTCTTGCGATTGAGCTTCTCCAGATGCTTCATACGAAGGGCTTATCGGATTGATGACGGGCCGGAATGAATGAGAAACCGGGCAGATTGATCCTGATCCCGGCAGTGATGGTCCCCTTCGGGTCCAACCGGCCACCGGCGGGGAGGACGGGTTGACAAGGCGCTCGACCCGCCATTGCGGCAGGCCCGCGCTGTGGTTTCAGAGGTTGCACAAGCGCCGCTCGCGCACTGGTGAGAATGCGGGGCTAGATGTCGAGGTCCGTCACGTCCAGGGCGTGCTTCTCGATGAACGCCCGGCGCGGCTCCACGTCGGGGCCCATCAGGATGGAGAAGATCCGGTCCGATGCCATGACGTCGTCGACCTTGACCTGGATGAGCTTCCGCGTCTCCACGTTCATGGTCGTCTCGCTGAGCTGGTCGGGGTTCATCTCTCCGAGCCCCTTGTAACGGGTCAGCTGCACGCCCTTCTCACCGGCCTTCCGAACGCCTTCGAGAATGGCGCCGAGCTACGGGAAGTCGTCTCCGCTGCTGTTGTACTCAAGGCGGCAGACGGCTTCGCCGTTCTCCTCCGACGGGAAGTAGGAGTCGAGGGAGAAGCCCAGTGACTCGAGCTTCTCAACCGCTTCCGAGATGGCTCGACTCTCGCGGAACTCCTGCACCAGGATGTCCGGAGCCTCCTCCACCTCGTCGCCGAGATCGGCAATGACGATTTCACGCTCGAGCTCCTCGACCAGGCGGGCCCGATAATCCTCGAACTCTTCGTGAGAGTAGAAATAGAGGCTCTCTTCGCCGCGCATGACCCGGACGAACGGGAACGCACGGGTTTCCGGGTGACGAAGATCCACGTACTCGCGGAACATGATTCCCATGCGTTGGATGATGGCCGCCCGATCTTCCAGGCTGGAAAGGAGCTCGAGAACCTCCGCCAGGCTCTCATCCTCGAACCTCGCGCCGTCCGAGCTGCGAACCAGGACGGTCCCGTCGATGCCGAGCGCCAGGAGAGCGGCCTCCTTCTCCTTCTCACTGTGGATGTACTGCTCCTTGTTGCGCTTGCTCAGGCGATAAAGCGGTGGCTGGGCAATGTAGATCGAGCCGTTGCTGACCAGTTCGGCCATATGGCGGAAAAAGAAGGTCAGCAACAGGGTCCGGATGTGGGAGCCGTCCACATCGGCGTCGGTCATGACGATGATTTTCCCATAGCGGAGTTTCGTGACGTCGAAGCCGTCCACACCAATGCCGGTACCGAGAGCCTGGATGATCGTCTGGATCTCATTGTGTTTCAGCATCTTGTCGATGCGGGCTTTTTCGACGTTCAGGATCTTGCCGCGGATGGGCAGGATGGCCTGCGTCATGCGGTAACGCCCCTGCTTGGCGGTTCCCCCTGCAGAGTCTCCCTCCACGATGAAGAGCTCGGTGGAGTTCACGTCTTTGCTGGAACAGTCCGCCAGCTTGCCCGGCAGACCGCCGGAGAGCAGGGCTCCCTTGCGCTGCACCAGCTCGCGAGCCTTCCGTGCCGCTTCCCGGGCGCGCTTCGCGGTGACAGCCTTGTCGATGATCAGACGGGAGCTCTTCGGGTTTTCCTCCAGGAATCGGGCGAGGCCTTCGCCGACCGCCTGCTCCACCACTCCCTGCACATCGCGGTTGCCGAGCTTGGTCTTCGTCTGTCCCTCGAACTGCGGCTCCGGGACCTTGACGGACAGCACCGCGGTGAGCCCCTCCCGGAAGTCGTCTCCGGCGGGGATGTCGCTCTCCTTCTTCACCAGGACCTGGCGCTTGGCGTAGTTGTTCAGGCTTCTGGTCAGGGCGGCCTTGAACCCGGAGAGATGGGTGCCGCCCTCGTGCGTGTTGATGTTGTTGCAGAAGGTGAAGATCGCCTCGGAGAAGCCGTCGTTGTACTGGAGTGCGGCCTCCACGATGTGACCGGCAGCCTCCTTCTTCACGTGGATGATCTCGGGGTGGATCACCCCCTTGTTCTCATTCAGGTGCCGGACGAACTCGATCAGGCCGTCTTCGTAGCAGAAGGTCTCTTCCTGCTCCCGCCCCGGACGCTCATCCTTCAGGGTCAGGGAGACGCCGGGGTTCAGGTAGGCCAGTTCGCGGACCCGCCGCACCAGCGTCTTGTAGTGGAATTCGGTGGTCTCGAAGATGTCGGCGTCAGGCTTGAAGTGAACCCGGGTACCCCGCCGCTCGGTCTTGCCACGGACCGTCAGATCGCCCATGGGCTTGCCGCGCTCGTAGGCCTGGAAGTGGATCTTCCCGTCCCGGAAAACCTCCACCTCGAGCCACTCGGAAAGCGCGTTGACGACCGAAACGCCCACACCATGCAATCCGCCGGAGACCTTGTACGTGGAGCGGTCGAACTTTCCGCCGGCGTGCAGGATCGTCATGATCACCTGCACCGCGGGAATGCCCTCCGTCTTGTGGATGTCCACGGGGATGCCCCGGCCGTCGTCGAGCACGACGATCGAGTTATCCGGGCAGATCTTCACGTTGATCTGTTCACACTCGCCGATCATGGCCTCGTCGATCGCGTTGTCCACGACCTCGTAGACCAGGTGGTGCAGCCCCGCGTCGGAGATGTCACCAATGTACATGGCCGGGCGCTTGCGCACCGCTTCCAGCCCCTCGAGGACCTGGATGTTGTCGGCGCTGTATTCGCCGTTCTCTCGTACGTCCGCCATCTGACCTGCCTTGATCCCGGGTTCCCGCGAGGGCCGGGCTATACCAACCTGAAACGGAGATCCGAAACGTAGTGGTCGCGGTATCTCAACCGCAACGCGTTCAGCAACTCCTCCTTGCGAAACAACTCCAATTCCTGGCAGAGCGGGGCGGAGTCCACCGCCACCGTCACGACCCCGGACCGGAAACTGCGGATGTTCGTGTGGCCCCCGGCTTCCGGCCCTGCGACCTCCCGCCAGGCGGCAAGAAGCTCAGCACCGGTGTTCTTCCCGGCAAGGCCCGTGTCCCTCATAAAGCGTTCGATGATCCGGGAGAGATGCTCCGGCCCCCGGTCCCTGCCCTGTCCTTCCGTCATAACCCCGCCCTGTCGACTGCTGGATGGCCCCAACCGATCACTGGATATCGATCGGCATCACCACGTAGGTGAACTCCCCCTTGTCGGTGAACTTGGCCGGGCTGGTGGGAGACCGGAACTCGAAAGACACGGTCTCGCCCTCCATGACCGAAAGCCCCTCGAGGACGTAGCCGGGGTTGAACGCCACCGCCGTCGGTTCTCCCTCGTAGGACATCGAAATGCTCACGTTGGCCTCGCCGACCTCGGCAGCACGGGCGTTCAGGGACAAACGTCCCTCCTCGAAGACGAACCGGACGCTCTGCGATTCCTTGTTCGTCAGGAGACGGGCCTTGCGCACGGCCGAGATCAGCTCCTCGCGGTTGAAAATGGCCTTGCGCTCGCAGTTTTCGGGGATGACCTCCTCGAACTTCGGGAAAGTCCCCTCCACGAGACGGGAGACCACCACCGCGGTGCCGGTGCGGGCGGCCAACTGGTTGTCCTTCATGCTGAGGTCGATCACCTCGTCGCCTTCGATGATCCGGGCCATCTGATTGATGCCCTTCGTAGGGGCGATGGCATTGATGGACGCTCCGTCCGGGTTTTCCACCAGGGCCATGGCGTGCGCGAGACGGCGTCCGTCGGTCCCCACCAGTTGCAACCGGTCACCCTCAAGGGAGAAGAGCACACCATTCAGGGCGTAGCGCATCTTCTCCTTCGCCGCGGCGAAGGCGCTGCGAGCCACGAGACGGCGAAACACCTCGGCCGGAAGCTGGATCGTGGACTCCGTCGGGAAGTCCGGGATCTCCGGGAATTCCTCCGGCGGATAGCCGTTTACCTTGAAGTGGGATCCGCGGCAATCCACCGAGAGCGTCTGTTCTTCCCAGGTGAAGTCGATCACGTCGTCATCGACCTCCTTCAGGATCGCGGCAAGACGGGCGGCCGGGACCACGAGGGAGCCATGTTCCTCGACGACCAGCTGCTCATCCTCCAGATTGAACCGAATCGCCACTTCGAGATCCGTACCCTGAAGTTGAAGCTGCCCGTCCCGACTGAGAATCAGGACGCTTTCGTAGACGGGCTTCATGCCCCTGGTGGAGACGACACTCCCGACGGTCTGCAGCCCACCGAGAAGTCTTTCCCTCGAACATTTGAACTTCATGGTTCCCCCTCTAAGGAGATTCATGATTCTCTAAAAACATCTTCTTCGTCGTAGTCGGTCATGTGGACCGTGTGGACGACGGATGAAAGCAGGAGATAAGTCCTCTGCCCAAAAGGGTTTGGGGGCCTCTCCCACGTGAACCGCCAAGTGGAGAACCCGGGGGATTTCGGGGATGACGGGGGTGTCTTTCCCCAAACATCGGACCCGGTATTGGAACCACCTTTTGATTCTACCAGTTCATCCCCACACGAAGAAGGGGATTTCCCCAGATTGTGTACATCGGAAGCGATGCCTAAAAAGTGTGTTGGCAAGACTTTAGGGGAGGTTTTGACGGTGCCGGAAAGCACATCTGCCGGTCGAATCGCAAGGAGGCGGCACCGGCGGATGTCGAAAGCGGCCATGAGGGCTGGTGGAGAGCCCGTCAGCCCTGGATGTCCTGGACGAGGGTCTCGACCTCTTCCTTGAACTTGCGCTCGCCACCGTAGAGCTTCTTGATCTTCTCCGTGGCGTAGATGACGGTGGTGTGGTCACGTCCGCCGAAGTAGCCGCCGATCTCCTCCAGGGAGTGGTTTGTCAGGCGGCGGGCCAGGAACATGCAGATCTGGCGGGGAAACGCGATGGACTTCGAGCGTTTGCGGGATTGCAGGTCCGTCTGCTTGACGTCGTAGTACCGCGTGACGACGTCGATGATACGATCGACGGTGACCTTCTTCTTGTTCGGCGTGATCAGGTTCCGAAGGGCATTCCTGGCGATCTCGAGGTCCACCGGCCGCTCTTGCAGGTCGGCCACGCTGATGACCTTCAGGATGGCGCCTTCCAACTCCCGGATGTTTCCCGAGAACCGCTCGGCGACCCATTCGCAGACGTCGTCCGGGAACGGCCGGTTCCGGACGCGCGCCTTGTGTTTCACGATCAGCATGCGGGTTTCGTAGCAGGGCGGCTCGATCTCGGCCACCAGTCCCCACTTGAAACGGGAGACCAGGCGCTCCTCCAGGGTCGGGATGTCCTTCGGCGAGCTGTCACTCGACAGGACGATCTGGCTTCCGGAGTTGTAGAGCGCGTTAAACGTATGGAAGAACTCCTCTTGCGTCTGTTCCTTCTTAGCCAGGAAGTTGATGTCGTCGATGAGGAGCACGTCCACGTGCCGGTAGCGATACCGGAAGTTGCGGAGGTTTCCGCTCTTCACCGCGGCGATGAACTGGTTGGTGAAGGTCTCGCAGGACAGGTAGAGGATTTTCAGGTCCTTGCGGCGTACCAGGATGGAGTGGCAGATCGCCTGGAGGAGGTGCGTTTTGCCGAGGCCCACGGATCCGTGCAGGAACAGCGGGTTGTAGGCTCGGGCCGGCTGGTCCGATACCGCTACGGCCGCCGCATGAGGCAGCTTGTTCGACGGTCCGTCGACGAAGTGATCGAACGTGTAGCGATCGTTCAGGAGTACGTCCGACAGGAACTGGGGATACCTGGCGTTCCGGCGCAGGCCGGCCTCGTCGGGGTCTCCCGGCATCGCGGTCCAGGTGGTGGGTTCGGGCTTTTGCGGTTCTTCCACCGGTTCCGGCGTCTTTGCCGGTGCGGAGGTCGCGAGAGACTCGTCCACCACGATGTCGAGTTCCGGCTCTCCGCCGACCGCCTGGCGGATGGCGTTCACGAGGATGTCCTCGTAGTAGTTCTGAAGCCAGTCTTTCAGAAAAACGCTCGGGACGGCCAGTCGCACGAGATCGGTGTGGAAAGATACGGGATAAAGTTCACGAAACCAGGTCTCGAACTGTTGACGATTGACCTCGCCGCGAATGCTCGTGAGGACCGACTCAAATCGGGGATCCGGGACCTGGCGTTCCTCCATCTCTCCCTCTTATCCAACCGCACCCTCGAGACAGACTCCTCGTGGGTGATGTTGTCGTAAGTGCTTCGCCCGTTTCCGCTTAAAGGGGGTCAAGCAGGGGTGCGACCCCGGTGAGGAAACCGCGAAAATCTTATGCGCGAGGGGCGATTGTGTCAATCCAGAATTCCGCGCCGAGGCCGTTTCCACAATCCCGCATCAGCGTTTTTCGACGGGGCAGGCCGCTCCGATCTTGGCCTCCCATCCCCCTTGCCCACAGGAAGAAAATGTTATCCACATTTGGGGAGAATGGGAGGAAAAGCTCACTCATGAGAGCCGATCGGAACTGATCTCGCGAAGCCTTTTAACGATAGCGGGGAAGGCTGTCGCCAGCCGGTCGATCTCGGCGGATCCGGTACCGCGCCCCGGACTGAGCCGGATGGACGAGGTGACCTCCCGCGGCGACCGGCCCATGGCGGTGAGCACATGGGAGGGAAGGGCGGCCCCGGTGGCGCAGGCGGATCCGGTGCCCACCGCAAACCCGTCGCGGTCGAGAGCGATCACCAGGGCCTCGGCGGCGACGCCCTTCACGGTGACGTTCAACGTGCCCGGAAGCCGGCCGGCGGCCGGGCCGTTCAGGGTGACGCCGGGGACCGCGAGCAGCCCGGCCTGGAGCTGATGGACGAGCTCATTCACGTGAGCGGTGCGGTCCCGCATCTCCCCGACGGCCAGTTCGAGAGCCCTGGCCAGGCCGACCGCGGCGGGCACGTCCACCGTCCCCGGTCGCAGGCCGTCCTGCTGGTGTCCTCCGTAACGCACCGGTACGATCGGCGTCCCGCGCCGGACGAACAGGAATCCGCCGCTCTTCGGCCCGTAGAACTTGTGGGCCGCGCCGGAGAGCAGATCGACTCCCAGTTCGTCGATGGAAACCGGGATCTTGCCGAGCGCCTGCACCGCGTCGGTGTGGAACGGGATCTCCCGCCTTGCGGCGATCGAGGCCAGCTCGCGCACCGGGAGGAGGGTTCCGGTCTCGTTGTTGGCGAGCATCACCGAGACGAGGATCGTGTCTTCCCGGAGCGCTGCCCGGAACTGGTCCGGATCAGGCATTCCGTCGCGATCCACCGGCAACCGGTCCACTGTGAAACCCTCGTCCTCGAGGGCCTTCGCGGATTGCAGGACGGCCAGGTGTTCGACGGCGGTGGTGACGATGTGACGGCCTCGCGCCGCCCTTGCGCGGGCGACGCCGAGCACGGCCAGGTTGCAGGACTCCGTGCCGCCCGACGTGAAGATGATCTCCGTTGCCCGGGCGCCGATCGAATCCGCGACGCTCCGTTTGGCCTGGTCGAGGCGGGCCCGTGCCTCCCGGCCGACCCGGTGCGGGCTGTCCGGATTGCCCGGGAATCCGGCCGCGGCCTCCGCGATGGCTGTCGCCACCCGCGGGTCGAGGGGAGTCGTGGCATTGTGATCGAGGTAGACCATCTCCATCGCGGATATCCTAACGCGGATGAGCATCGCTGCTTCAACTCCGAACCGGGGCGGGGTACGATCCTGGCGTCGGCCCAAAACGCAATGGAGGGACTCCTCTTGACTGATCAGGCAGGCGACGTTCCCGGTCTGGATTCCGAGGTGAAGCGCCTGGATTCCGAGGCGAAGAGCCTGGATTCCGAGGCGAAGAACTCCTGTCCGGTCAATTCCCACAACGAGTGGGATCCCCTGGAGGAGGTCATCGTCGGGCGGCTCGAAGGCGCCACCATTCCCTCCTACCACATCTCTTTTGCCGGCAACCTGCCCCGCACCGCGGCGAAGCTCTACCGCCCGATCGCCGGCCGGAAGTATCCGCGGCCGATCGTCGACCGGGCGATGAAGGAGCTCGACGGTTTCGTGGCCCTGCTCGAGGGCGAGGGGATCACGGTCCGCCGCCCCGAGATCACGGATTTCAGCAGGGAGTTCTCGTCACCGGACTGGAAATCGAAGGGCTTCTGCACGGCCAGCCCGCGCGACGTGATCATCGTTTTCGGCGACGAGTTCCTGGAGACGCCGGGCTCCTGGCGTTCGCGGATCTTCGAGGTTCACGCGTACCGGCCGCTTCTGCTCGAGTACTTCGAGAAGGGGGCGAAGTGGATGGCCGCGCCGAAGCCGATGCTCCGCGACTCCTTCTTCGACCTGAAATTCAGGCCGTCCGAAGAGGGCGAACCGGTCAAGTACATCATCAACGAGACCGAGCCGACCTTCGACGCCGCCGACTTCGTTCGCTGTGGCCGGGACATCTTCTACACCCGCAGCAACGCCACGAACGCCTCAGGTGTCAAGTGGATCGAGCGCCACTACGGCGACCGCTACAACTTCCACCAGGTGATCTCCCACTGCCGGTTGCCGCTGCACATCGACACCACGTTCATGCCGCTCGCGCCCGGGAAGGTCCTCATCAATCCGTCGTTCGTGAAGCCCGAGGAGCTCCCGCCGATCCTCGGGGACTGGGACATCCTCATCGCCCCCGAGCCGGACCCGGTGACCGGCCTGAAGAACTACCACCTCTCCCTGGTGAGCCCCTGGATCAGCCTGAACGTGCTGATGCTCGACGAGAAGCGGGTGGTGGTGGAGGCCAGCCAGAAGCGGATGATCAAGGCCATGAAGGAGTGGGGCCTCGAGCCGATCCCCTGCCCGTTCCTGAACTACAAGATCTTCGGCGGCGGGTTTCACTGCGCCACGCTGGACATCCGCCGGCGGGGGGAGCTGCAGTCGTACTTCTAGCCCGCTTTTCTCATGAGGGCACACGATCTGGGGGGCGGTCGCGGCGCATCGCTGCGGACCCCGTTTTTCGGCTCCACGGCTACTTCGGGACCAGGACCAGCATGATCCCCACGATGATCGTCACCACGCCGACGGCCTGGATGGCGTTCATCTTCTCGTGGAGGAATACCGCGGCCAGGATCGAGATCACCACGATGGAGCCGCCGGTGGCGATGGGGTAGACGATATTCAGCTTCATCCGGGACAGGATGTAGATGTAGAGGAAGAAGCTGAGGCCGTGGAGGGAGAGCCCGGAGAAGATCCAGGGGTTCCGGAAGGGTTCCAGGACGATCGACAGGGAGAGATCCCTCCCCTCGAGCTTCATCGCCCCGAAGCGGAGCAGGAGCTGGGCGGCGGCGGCGATCACCATCTCGAGCACGACCAGGAAGATCATCATCGTCCGGCAGTTATCCCCCACCACGGGCACCGGTGGGAGGAAATCCACCGAGTTCGACCCCCCATTTCCGTTACAGGCCCTCCGCCTGACTGGCCGATAGACGATCGGGTTCGGAATCCCGCCTGGTCCTGGGCGGAATCCATCCCGCAGGAGCGGCATGAGCATCATCAATGTCAAAGACCGGACGATCAATGCGAAGGTCGTCTACTATGGCACGGCCCTCGGGGGGAAGACGACGAGCCTGAAGCACGTGCATCGCGTCATCGATCCGGCGCAGAACGTGGAGCTCGTCTCGCTGAACACCGAGAGTGACCGGACCCTCTTTTTCGACTTCCTGCCGATCTCACTCGGGAAGATCGGTGGCTTCACCATCAGCATCCAGGGATTCACCGTCCCCGGACAGGTGCGATACAACCTCACCCGCAAGTACGTGCTCACCGGCGCCGACGCCGTGGTCATGGTGATCGACTCCCGGCGATCCCAGCTCGAGAACAACATCGAGGCCTTCGAAAACCTGAAGGAGAACCTCGCCGCCAACGGTCTCGACTACGCTTCGATCCCGATCGTCATTCAGTACAACAAGCAGGACCTCACCGATCTCGTTCCGACCGCGGAGATGGACCGGATCATGAACGACCGGGAGCTCCGGACTTTCGAGACCGTAGCCACCGAGGGGCCCGGAGTTTTCGAAGCGTTCACCGAGGTCTCCCGCCAGATGATCGACTGCATCGCCTCCCGTTACCGGCTGGGAGGACGGAACGCCGCCATCGGTGACGCCCTGGCGGAGAGTCTGGGCAGGCGGCAGGCGGGCTGGTCCGGAGTGAGCGTGGTCCTTCCCGCCGGGGGGCTGGTGCAGGTCGGCAACGACGACGGCGGTGAGTTGCTGGACGGATCCGAGGAGCTCCTTCGGCATGCCGTCGGCACGAACATCGAGATCGCCCGGCTGTACTCCGAGGTGAACGAGATGAAGAACCGCCTGCGCTCCCGCGTGGGCGAGCTCGTGGAGTTGAACGATGTCGGCCGGTCGCTCACCTCGCTCCTGAATGTCAACGAACTGTTGCCCACGGTCCTCGACTCCGCCACCCGGTGCCTCGGCACCGAGTACGGTTCGCTGCTGCTGCTTTCCCGGGACGGGACGCGCCTGGAAGAGGAGGCGGTGCACGGTTTCCTCTGGGACCCGCTCGGTGAATCCCTGAGTCCGGATGGGCCCCCGACGAAGCTGCTCACCTCGGCCCGGCGCGGAAACGGGCTGCTGATCGACCGGGAGCGCAACATTCCGCTGCTCACCGCCCTGAAGCAGAAGGACGAGCGCATCACCTCGGCGATCATCGCGCCTCTGAGGAAGCAGGAGGAGATCCTCGGCCTGATCGCGGTCTACTTCCTCGACGAGGAACCGGAAGGGCTCGGAGACAAACTCCGGTTCCTCTCGGCGCTCGCCAGCCACGCCTCCGTGGCCATGGAAAACGCCCGGTTGGTCGCACGCATCGAGGGCTTCAACCGCGAACTCGAGCAGACCGTGAGAGACCGGACCGCCGAGCTTCGCGAGGCGTACGAGGAGTTGAAGGAGCTCGATCGGCTGAAAGACGACTTCCTCTCGTCCATGTCCCATGAGCTCCTGACCCCGCTGACCTCCATCTGCTCCTTCTCGGAGATCCTGCTCTCCACCGACCCGGCCCGGGACGGGGAGACGTTGCCTGAGTTCCTCGGGATCATCCACCGGGAAGCCGGCCGCCTGACCAACCGTCTGAAGACTCTCCTCGATCTCTCTCAGCTCGAAGCCGGTCACGTCACCCTGATGCGGGCGGAGGTGGACGCCGCCGAGCTGCTCCGCGGGTGCGTGGAAGAGATCCTGCCCGAGGCGAAAGCGAAGGATGTCGATGTCCAGATCACCGAAATCTCCACCGGCGCTCTCATCGAAGGCGATTCGGCCTGGCTCCGGCGAGCTTTCACGCAGGTCGTCGGGAACGCGGTGAAGTTCAGCGGCGAGGGGGGGCGGGTCACCGCGGCTCTCACGCTGAACAACGGAACGGTCGATGTGGTCGTGACCGATGAGGGGCCGGGGATTGCGCCTGAGTACCAGGAGCTGATCTTCGAACGCTTCAAGCAGATCGGCGAGATCCTCACCGACAAGCCGTCCGGCATCGGCCTCGGTCTGCCGCTGGCCCGCCGCGTCCTCGACGGCCATGGTGGGAAGATCTCGGTCACGAGCGAACCCGGCCAGGGCTGCCGGTTCCTGCTATCGATCCACCGCCTTTCGGAGTCGAAGGCCGTCAAGCACTGAGGGGCGCTCGGCGCGCCGTGGGTGGGCCCATGCGTGGGGGAGTGACTTCGGAGGGCGGTGAGCCTGCGCCGCCACGCTCGTCCCGGTACTACTGACGTTCAGAATCTTCGCGGCGCACGCAGATTCTGCGTGACGCCCCCGGACTGCCGGCACGGTCGCCCGGAGGTCGACCCTCCATTGCGGCTTAGCCGCGCTGTGGGTTCTCTGTTCTTCAGGTTTCCGGCACAGGGGATCCTCCCTCGCCGGCGCGGCGGTGTATGTGGTCGAGACGGCCTCGACCGTCCGAGGTGCACGGGGCACGTTCTCTCCCGCCTCCCACCCGGCTGGCGTAAACTCACCCCATGAACTTAGCCGACCGACTCATGGATGCGATCGACCGGAAAGGGACTCCGGCGCTCGTGGGGCTCGACCCCCGTTACGAAAGTCTTCCCGCCGAGCTTCGCCCGGACGACCACCCGTCAAACGCCGTCGCCGCGAAAGCCATCGGGATCTTCTGCCGGCGGATCATCGACGTCGTGGCGCCGCTCGTGCCCGCCGTCAAACCGAACATCGCCTTCTTCGAGGCGTTCGGCTGGGAGGGCTGCCGCGCCTTCACCGAGGTGGCCTCCTATGCGAAAGAACAGGGACTGATCGTCGTCGCCGACGTGAAGCGCGGCGATATCGGCTCCACCGCCGCGGCCTACGCGAAGTCGCTCTTTCAGGCGATGGATGTCGATGCGGTGACGCTCTCCCCCTGGCTCGGCTCGGACTCCCTCGCCCCGTTCTTCGAGTACGCGGGTGAGGGCAGGGGCTTCTTCCTCCTCGTGAAGACCAGCAACCCCTCCTCGGCCGATATCCAGGACCGTGAACTCGCGGGCGGGACCGTCTTTGGGCACGTCGCCGGGCTGGTGAACGACTGGGGCGCCGATCACGTGGGCGACCGCGGCTTCAGCTCCGTTGGCGCCGTCGTCGGGGCGACCTTCCCCGAACAGGCCGCCATGCTGCGCCGCGCCATGCCGAAGACTCCGTTCCTCCTCCCCGGCTACGGGGCCCAGGGAGGCAAGGCGGACTCGCTCCGAAACGCTTTCGGTGAAGGTGGTTACGGCGCGATCGTCAACTCCTCCCGTGGGATCATCTTCGCGTATCAGAAGGACCAGGGTGAGGGAGGCTGGGAGGACGCGGTGCACCGGGCGACCCTCGCCATGCGCGCGGACCTCGCCGGCGCCGTTCCGGACGCGGGCTGGAACCAGGGGTAGATGGGCCGGGCCTGGTACCGGGAGGCCTTCGGGCCGCACTATCTCGAGGTCTATGCTCACCGGGACGATGCCTCCGCCCGGAACGAGGTGGCTTTCACGGTCGACGTTCTCGGCCTGAATCCGGGCGATCATGTGCTGGACCTGGCTTGCGGGGCGGGCCGGCACAGCCGGGGCCTGGTCGGTCACGGGGTCCGGGTTACCGCGATGGATCTCTCCCCGGAACTGCTCGCGGCGGCCGGGGAGGCCGGGGGCGGACCGGAATACGTTCGCGGCGATATGCGGGCCCTGCCGTTTGGCGGTTCCTTCGACGCCGTCTGTCAGTTCTTCACGTCGTTCGGGTACTTCGAGGACTCCTCGGAAGACGAGTCGGTTCTGCGGGAGGTGCGCCGCGTGCTCCGGGCGGGCGGGAAGTACCTCTTCGACTACCTGAATGCCGCGCAGGTGGTGGCCGGTCTCGTCCCGGAAAGCACCGACCGGCTCGGCGCCTTCACCATCCAGTCGCGCCGGCGCATTACCGCGGACCAGACCCGTGTCGAGAAGGACGTGGTGATCCGCGAGGGAGAGGTTGTTCGAAGCAAGTACACCGAGTCGGTGCGTCTCTACGATATCGAGGACATTCGGGGCATGATGTCGCGATCCGGGCTCATCCCCCTGGCCCACTTCGGTGACCTGGCGGGTGCGCCCTTCGTGCCCCGATCCCCAAGGCTCGTGGTGGTGGCAGGATGCTGACCTACGATCTGTTCGACGACCCGAATCGCCCCGGCCGCGTCCTTCCGGACCTCGCCGTGGCGGTCCGCACCGCCGACCGGACCGATCTGGCCGCCTCTATTGCGGAATATCAGCGGGATCTCTCCGCTCCCGCCGCCGCGGTCGAGGCGGCGCTTCGCCTGGCCGAGCCTTCGTGTTCGGTCATCGTCACCGGCCAGCAGCCGGGACTGCTCGGTGGGCCGATTCTCGTCCTGGCGAAGGCGCTCTCTGCGATCGCCTGGGCCCACCGGCTTGCGGAGGAGAGCGGCCGCCCGGTCGTCCCGGTGTTCTGGGTGGCGTCGGAGGACCACGACCTGGCCGAGGTGAACGATCTCACGATCCTCGACCAGGCCGATCGGCTGGTGCGCCTTCGCTTGCCTCTTCCGCCGGGCCGGACGATGCTCTCCGAGGTGGCCCCCGGCGCCGGTGCGGAAGACCTCTTCACCGCACTTCGGGAAGCTCTCCCTCAGAGCGAGTACCTTAACGCGGTCATTGAGCCGCTGCAGACGGCCGGACGCCCATCGCTCGGCCGCTGGTTCGCCGGGATTCTCTCGCGCTGGCTCGGCGGTGAAGGTCTCGTGGTCGTGGAGCCTCATCTCTTCCGCCAGGCGGCGCGGGGCGTGCTCGATCTGGAACTGAACAGGCCGGGCGCGATCGCTGGAGCGGTGGCCCCGGGTCCGGTCACGCCGGCGCCGGTGCCTTTCTTTGCCGTCCGGGACGGGGTCAGGTCGCGGCCGGCTTCGATCGCCGACCTCCCGGAGAGTCCCGGGGAGGTTTCCTGGGACGTGCTGACCCGGGTGCTCGCCCAGAACCTCGCGCTTCCGGTGGCGGGCCACGTGGTCGGGCCGTCCGAGGCGATCTACTGTGAGCAGGTGGTTCCCGCGCACGAGCTTCTGGAGATCCCCGCTCCGCCGCTGCTCCCACGCGCTTCCCTGGTGCTTCTCGAGCGGAAGGTGTCGCGCGGGCTCAAGCGGTTTTCGGTGACCCTGCCCGACGTGCTCGCGGAGGGGGAGGCGGCGTTGTGCCGGGACGAATTCAGCCATGTGGGCTTCGACGAGGCCCTGACCGGGCTGACCACTGCGCTCCAGAGCCGGTGGCTCGAAGTGACGGCCGAGGCGGGGCGGCTCGACGAGACCCTGCAGCGCAAGGCGGAGGGCGCCGAAAAGAACCTGCTGGCGGCAATCGAGAAGCTGAAGATCCAGGGGCGCAAGGCGATGGACCGGGTGACCGGACGGGATCAGGAGCAGCGAGCCAAGCTCCTCTCCCATCTGCTTCCGGGCGGCAATCCCCAGGAGCGGGTGTTGTCCCCCCTGCCGTTCATGGCCCGGCACGGCCCGGACTTGCCGGCCCGGCTGCTCGAGGTGGTTTCGAGAGTTCCCGATGGCCGGATGGCGGTCAGATTGTGGAGAGGGTAGCCCGCTTTTATCACCAGTGCGCACGTTGCGTTCTCGCGAGCCCTCAGGGACATGACAAGCTGTATCTGAGAAAGGAGGGCTGGATGGCAGACGTTCTCGTGTTTGCGGCGCATCCCGACGACGCCGAACTGGCGGGCGGGGGGCTGATTGCCAAGTGTGTGAAGCTCGGCTATTCGGTCGGCATCATCGACCTGACGAGGGGGGAACTGGGCACGCGGGGCACCGCTCTGGAGCGGGCCGCCGAATCCGCCGCGGCGGACGAGGTGCTCGGTATCGAGATCCGCGAGAACCTGCGCCTGCCGGACGGGGGGCTGACCGAGACGCTCGAGGCTCGCAAACTGGTGGTGGACGCCATCCGCCGCCATCGCCCGACGCTCGTCACCGCGCCCTGCACCGAGGACCTGCACCCCGACCACGCCGTCGCCGGCCGAATCGTCGCCGCGGCGGTCTACCCGGCCGGCTTCGCGAAGTACGACACCGGCACGCCGCGTTGCCGCCCGCCGGCCCTCGCCCACTACATGAACCACACCACGTTCCCGCCGTCCTTCATCCTCGACATCAGCGATGTCTGGGAGACCCGGCTCAAGGCGGTGAAGTGCTACCGGAGCCAGCTCTTCAACCCCGACAGCCTGGAGCCGAAGACCGGCATCAGCTCTCCGGACTTTCTCGAACGGCTCTCCGCGCGGTTCCGCCACTTCGGCGCCGAGATCGGTGCGAAGTACGGCGAGCCCTACCTTCTGCATCGCCCCACGCCGGTCGTGGACCCGGTGGCGATCTTCCGGAGGCAGGACGGGTGAAACTCGGCATCGTCTGTTACCCGACGTACGGCGGATCCGGAGCCATCGCCACGGAGCTGGGGCAGTCCCTCGCCCGCCGCGGCCACGAGATCCACATGATCTCCTATGCGCCGCCGTTCCGGTTGCGCGACTTCCGGAGCAACCTCCACTACCACGCGGTGGAGGTATCGTCCTATCCGCTCTTCCGCTACCCCCCCTATGACCTCGCTCTCGCCAGCAAGATCATGGAGGTCGTGAGTGAGACCGGTCTCGACCTCCTGCACGCGCACTACGCGATCCCCCACGCGATCTCGGCCTACCTCGCGAGAGAGATGCTCCCCGCCGACCAGAAGATCAAGGTGATCACGACGTTGCACGGCACGGACATCACCCTGGTGGGAGCGGAGCGCGCTTACAAGGAGGTCACCCGGTTCGGCATTCGCGAATCGGATGGTGTCACGGTGGTCTCGGACTGGTTGCTCGAGGAGACGAAGCGGATCTTCGGCGTCACGCGGGAGATGCGGGTCATCCCGAACTTCGTGGACACCCATCGGTTCAAACCGGGCCTCGATGCGGAGTACCGTGCGCGTTTCGCCGCCCCGGAAGAGAAGATCCTGGTCCACGCCAGCAACTTCCGCCCGGTGAAGCGCGTGCAGGACGTGGTCCGCATCCTCGCCCTGGTCCGCGAGCAGATCCCCGCCCGGCTGGTTCTCGTCGGTGACGGCCCGGAGCTCCCGAGAGCCGCGGAGCTGGCGGCGGAGCTCGGCGTACGGGAGCACGTGGTCTTCGCCGGCCAGCAGGAGGCGATCGAGTTGCTCCTCAAGGTTTCCGACCTCTTCCTCCTTCCGAGTGAGTTCGAGAGTTTCGGCCTGGCCGCTCTGGAGGCTCTCTCCTGCGGCCTCCCGGTCATCGCCACGAATACGGGAGGCCTCCCCGATGTGGTGAAGGAAGGCAAGAGCGGCCACCTCTGCCGCGTAGGCGACGTCCCCTGCATGGCGAGCTTCGCGATCAACCTGCTCGGCCACGAGGACTCCCACCAGAGCTACCGATTGGCGGCGCGTGAGGATGTGCTCCGCCACTACAACGTGGAGGACGTGGTGATCGACTACGAGCGGTACTACGAGGAGATCCTCCGGGCGTAGCCTGCGCCCGGAGGGTCGGGCGCCGTCCCGACCAGACCCAATGCCGCGTCGACTCCGGAAGTCCCGCCCGGGCCGCTGAGTCGCCCCGCTTCCATCAACCCGATCCGCCCTCCCCGAACCCCCGTTCCTGAACGAGCAGGGTCACCGCTCGTTTCTTCCATCCGAGGGACTCCGGCGGGTGGAATCCGCCCTGGGCTGCACGGCCCGGAAAACAGCCTGGGGCACATAGCGGTTCAGGGCCTTCGTGCGTTCCGGGTGCGCGCTGAAGAGGACCACCCGTCCCGCTCCGAATCGGCCGCGGACGATCGCCGGGGTGCCGGGCATCACCCCCTTCGGCGCGCCGTTCTTCGCGATCCCCGTGACATAGATCGCGAGGGCATCGAAATCGGGAATCTCCGGATCCCCGGCGGGCGCGAGGATGGGGCCCTGGCCGTAGTAGATGTCCGGTCCGGCCTTCCCGCCGAACATCGCCCGCCCGGCCGCGGTCAAGCGCAGGCGGACGGTGCCGGTGCCCCGCGCCCAGTGTTCCGTGTCGAGCACCTTCGCATCGACGATCCCGAGCGACCACGAGTAGTGCCGCGTGGCCAGGTAGGCGCCCGCGCAGAATCCGAGGTAGCCGCCACCCTTCCGGACGAACTCCCGAACCGCGTTGCGCCCCGGCTCCCCGAGGGTTCGCGACTGCCCGGCTCCCGTGCCGCCGGGGAAGGCCACGACGTCGAACGATGCCAGGGCGCCCGCGGCGATCTCGGCGGCGGTGATCCGCCGAGATCGGATCTTTCCCCCGGCCGGCAGGCACTGCTCGACGAACCAGGCGCTCTTCGCCCCCGTCCCCCCGTCGTTGTAGATCGCGAGGCGGACCTCGCCGCGCTTCCGATCCTTCGGGAAGAGCGTGTAGGGAGATGATGCCGGTTCCATCATCCCGAGTTCGACGAGGAGGCGGTGGACCGCAATGCGGTGCTGGCGGACGCGGATCGCGACGGGATCCCGAACCGAGGTTTCGGCGATGAGGGAATGGGCAGAAAGTCGCACCGCCGCCGCCCGCGCGAGGCTCCCTTCGATGGGCTCCTTGATCACGACCCATTTCCGGTCTTTTCGGGGCGTCCGTTCGTTCGCCGCCTTCGCCATGAGTCCGGCGATACGTTCCGTATCCGGATCCGGAAAGACGATCAGGCTGTTCCCGAGGTACTTGCGCTTCGCCGTCGTCATCGAGCGGTAGTTCGCCGATTCATGGAGGTCGAGGAGCCAGTCGGGCCGAAGGCCGGTGACGAGGCGCCAGATCGGCCTCGCGAGCGGCCCGGTGATCTTCAAGTCCGCCGAGGGGAACTGCCGGTTCAGATCGTAGTCCGGGTTCGCCGGGACCTTGCGTTGGACGGCTTCGCAGGCCCTCCGGTTGATGCTCGGGATCACGACGAGGGTGCCGCGGATGATTGCCCAGTGCCGGATCGCCCGCGCGGCCCGCCAGCCCGCCGGCTCGTCCCCGTGCATCCCCCCCACCACGACCACCGTGGGCCCGGCTCTTACCGCGCGGCGAAGGAACGCCGGAGTCTCCCACCGGGTCCCTTTGGCGAGCGCGACCTCGGAAATGGTGTTCGCATCCCCGCGCGCGTCAGGCGGCGCAAGAAGCAGGAGGCCGGCAAGGACCAGCGTGGCTTTCAGAACCGGGGCTCTCATGATGCGAAAGAGGGTAGCAGAGTCCGGTGACAGGTTCATCGATCGGCTCCAGCCGGACGGCAGTCGCGCCCGGACTCGGAATCTCCCAGCTCACGCCGTCGGCAGCGGGCTCAGCAGCCCCCGATCAGCGAGCTGCTGGAAGTGGCTCGACACGCTCGCTGCGAGGGCCCTGTCCCGGACGAGCAGGCCCAGCTCGAAGTTGCGGTCGAGGGCGGCCTCGGTCAGGTTTGCCGAGGTTACGAAGACAGTCTCTCCATCGGTCACGACGGCCTTGGCGTGCAGGATGCCCCCGGGGCCGTCTTGTTCGAGGGAGCGGGGGTCGTAGTAGACGAATGGCCTTGACGATCCTGGCCAGTCCGTGCCCCGGAAACGATCGGCGAACCGGCGCACCAGGGCTGACGGGGTCGTCTTGTCGCCCCCGCGGCGCTGGATGTTCAGCAGGAAGCTCGCCGAGCGCCGCCACGACGGCCTCGCCCCCCTCGCGCAGGCCGAGCGCGGACTGCAATGAGACGGCGCTGCACGCGACCGGGAGGATGCCCGACTGAAGGGCATGCACCAGGCGCTTTCGCAGGTGCGCCGGCAGGGTCAGGAAGGCCTCGGTCATCGAGTCTCTCCGAAGAACGCAGCGTCGGCGGTCGCCAGCGTGGGAATGACCAGCGCGCGGTCGAGGTAGTCGTTGCGCATCTCGCAGGAGGTCTCCGCCACCAGCGCACAGCCGTGGCAGGCGGCGCCGTGGAGCCAGCGGCCCTCCATGCTCTCGCCCGGTGCGTGCTGGGCGCAGATCGGGTCATTCGAGCAGAGCGCGCCCGTCCGCAACGCGTGAGCCAGATGGGCTTCGATGTGCCGGGCTTGCTGGACCAGTCCTCCGAGCGTTCCCTCGGCGTCGGGGCTTCCCGTGTAGCGGAGGATGCCGTAGCGCCCCGCCTTGGCGTCGGCGTAGATCCGCTCGCGGATTGAGCTTGCGAGGTAGCCGCAGCGCATGGCGAGGGACTGGATCAGGAGGTGTGAGAGCGTGTGCAGGAGCGCATACGGACCGCCGGGGAAGGGGCGTTCGGTCTTGCGGTTCTCATTCCACGGCCGCTTTCCCCGGCAGACGCCGAGCGGCGGTGGGCTTAAATCGAGTTGCGTAGCCTCGTGGAGCTTGCGTGACTTCCCGCATTCGCAGCGTACCGACAGGTCGGCGAGGTCACCCCCCGTACCGCGTTCGTCGAGCCGGAGCTGTCGGCGGCGGTTGTCCGCGTAGTCCTGTACGAACCCGTGCCAGTCGAGATCGTCCACATGTCCCTTGGGGCAGGCGCGCACGAAGCGGGTGGGAACGACCCTCAGACCGTCGAAGCGGCCGCGGTCATCGAGGGCCTTCCGGTGGATCAGCCGGCGGGACCGCTTGCGATCTCTGCTCCCGGCATCCTCCCGGACGACAAACCACTCCGGAAAACGCCAGACCCCGATCCCTTTCCGGGACTCGCGCGGATCGCTCGAATCGACGGGCGGGGCGTAGAGGCGCGGCGCGGGAACCCCTGTCATGATCTGGAGTTTTCGCGTGAGCCTCGACTCGCTGATCTCGACGAGATCCCCCGGCTTCGGCCAGGTATCGAGCCCACCGACGATCACTGCGTAGTTCGGCAGGTCGAGAAGCGCTCCCGGCCCCCAGGTGGTGATCACCTGGCTGCGGCGGATCTGCCCATGTGCCTTCCTGCTCATGAGCCCTCCTCCACCGGTGCGCCGCCGAGGTCCTTCAGGAACAGATTGACCTGGGGCTCGACGTCGCGGAGCGATCGGTTGGCCTTGAACTTCCGGTGGTGCTCCGACTCGAACTCCTGGTCGAGCATCTCCCGCAGGAGCGGACGTGGTTGCGTCAACTCGTACTTCTGGTACTGCACCGCCACGCCTTTCTGCTGGTAGTCCTGGACGACTTTCAGCCAGGAATCGAGCAGCTCGACCACGCGATTCTGCACACTGCGCAGGCGCTCCTCACGCTCGGCCTCGTCCACAAACGGTTGCCCGCGTACGCGCTCGAGGAAGGCGTCGAGGAGCCGTCGCTCGAGTGCTACGCGGACCTCGGCGATCTCCGCGACCCCCTGCGGCGGCGTCAGCCGAGGCTCCGCGTGCCGCGCCAGCGCGACCAGCGCCCCGGCGAAGCCTGGATCGAGCGCGCGGGAGGAGAACGGCGTGACGCTGCTCACCTCCACCGGGCGGTAGAAGGTCTCGTGGTAGTGCCGGAAGCGCTCGTAGTGTGAGCGGTCCCTCGGTTTGTGGATGTTGAGCAGGGTCACCACCAGCCCGGGGCGCTCATCGTCACGACCGACGCGGCTGGTCGCCTGGATGCACTCCGCGTGGGTCTTTGGCTGGCCGAGGACGACCATCAGCCCGAGGCGCGGGATGTCCAATCCCACGGAGATCATGTTCGTGGCGATGGCGCAGTCCACGCGCTGCTTATCGCCAAAGGTCGCCTCCAGTCGCCGGCGGGCCTCCGCCACCTTGTCGGTCGAGACCCGCGAGGTGAGCTCCACCACTTCGGAGAAGGTCTTTCGATCCCGAAAGAGCCCATGTTTTTCACCGATGCGCTTGTGTCCCCCGTAGCTCTTGACGGTGTTCTGGACCTGCTCCTCGAGGATGCGCCGTGCGCCTCCCAGTTCGCGCAGGCTGTTGAAGTAACCGAGCACCGTCATGTAGGGATCGGCCGGGTTGTTCGCGTGCTGGTGTCCTCCGGCATCCCGGTAGGCGCGTTCCGCGGCCCCCATGAGCGCCAGCCGGACCCGGCGCATCACTTCCCTGGGGTTGCGGCCTGGGCGGCGATGCCGAGATAGTGTCTGGCGGAGGTCTCGACGGCCGGCACCGTCTTGGCGAAGAACGAGTCTCGGCGGTCGGGCCCCGGCGGCGGGAAGATCTGCGTCTGCGGCCGATCGAAGAGCGCCTGGATCTGATCCTGGGCCCGGCGTACGGTCGCGGTGGAGGCGACGATCTTCGGGCGCACCGTACCCCCGTCATCCTCGCGGACGCAGAGTGCTTCGATAGCCGCTTCGTACAGCCCGGCCATCGTGCCGAGCGGCCCCGAGATCAGGTGCAACTCGTCCTGGATGATCAGATCGGGGGGCAGAAGAGGCGTGGCGAGACGCTTGCCGCACCCCGGTTCCGCCGCGCTGTAGAAGCCCCGGGAGTCATGGTGATCCGCTCCACCGAGGATCGCCCCCGACGGCCCGACAAACGGCAGCGCCGCGAACTTGTCGACGGTGGCGATCAGGAAGGCCGGCAGCCGCCGATAGATCGATTCGTCCACCGCCACAATCGGCAGTTGCCGGTCGCGGGTGAAGTCGCACTCGAAGTTGGCGCAGACGATGCCCAGCTCGGTGGGATTGTCGTCGCTTGGCTTGAGAACGAAGGAACTGGACTCCAAAGCGAAGGCCGAAGAGCAGGGTAAGGACCCCTTCGACGCCCGGGCTCCTCCGGCGGGGTAAGGGGGGCGTAGAGGGCGAACCCGGGGTTACGGTGCAGTGGCCGGTGTCCCCTTCGGGGTGCAAGAGGAAAACACGACGAAAGGGGCGTGCCGGGGGAGGGTCTGTCCCGGGAGGGGCTAAACGCGACGAAACGGACCGAGAAGAGCCGGTGGGAGGACTTGCCGGGAGAGGGGACGACGGATAGCCTCCGGAGAACCCGAGAAGGGTCGACCTGGACTGCCACGGACGGCGAACAGGTGGGCTCTGACCGGATCTGGGGCGGCGGAGCTGAATGCCGTGAGATTAAATCGCCTATTCGTGCCTCGAGTTCCGCCTTCCACTGTTCGAGGACCGACGGCGGCGCGGCGACCACGATGGTCTTGCACTTCTTTCGCAGCAGCAGCTCGCGGGCGATCAGGCCGGCTTCGATGGTCTTGCCGAGGCCGGTGTCGTCGGCGATGAAGAGATTGACGCGCGGCAGTCGCAGCGCTTTTCGCAGCGGCTCCATCTGGTAGGCGTCGATCTTGATCCCGGTGCGGAAGGGGGCTTGGAAGAGGTTCGGGTCGGTCGCCGTCGGGCAGTTCCAGCGCAGGGTGTGCAGAAAGGCCCCGAACTGGCGCGGCGCGTCGAATCCCTTGGCGGCGAGATCGCTCCAGCCCTCTTCCTGGAGAATGAAGCGATCGGGCTCGAACTCCCAGAACACGCTCAAGGCCTGGCCCTGCGCATCATCGTCGGCGCACGCCAGGCGCACCAGGCAGGACTGACCCGGCGTATCCGGTTCGATGACCTCCTCGACGAGCCATCGTCTCGATCGCACGTGGACCAGCTCGCCCAATCGTGGCGCTCGCTCAGGCAGCAGATGGGTCGTCGTGGAATCCGTCAAGGAAGCGGTCTCCCCGGCAATGCGATGGAAGGGATCGGGTCCACAGATTTCTGAATGGCCCCATGCCCCGGGAAACCGTAGCCGGTTCGGGATTCGCCGTCAATGGTGTGGAGGGTGGGACGATGCTGGTGTCAGGAGATGCAGTGGGAGTGGGGATCGACCGCATGATCTCCACCAAGGCTTGGCGGGACGGTCCGGTGCTGTTCGGTTGCCAGGGTCTTCGGAGTTGCCTTCCCGGATGGGCGTTCTGGAGGATCCGCCGGATTCGCGAGCGGTTCCGGACGGCGACGACCTGCGGTACGTAGCTGAGCTCGTGGCGGGCGGGCTGGTCCTCGCCGTGGATGCCGTTGGCCGCCACATCGACGGCCATCCCGTCGAAGAAGACGTAGCGCCTGACGAGCAGCACCGGCGGCGGGTGCGGGGCACTGGACCTGGCGAAGAACGAACTTTTTTTTGGTGAAGGTCCATCCCGGGCCGATTCGTGTCACCCCCATATCGTAGAATACGAACAGAATGAAAACGAAGACCCGAAAGCAGGACGCGACGCGGCTCCAGGAACTGGCCCTCAAGATGGATGCGGCGGCCATGCGAATGGTGCGGGGGCGGCCGGCCATCGATGTGGCGCTGGGGGAGATCTTCCTGCGAATGGCCGAGGGTGGGCACATCGATGAACTCTGCTTCTCGAAGAAGACCGACTTCGCCAACGAGGCCCTGGGGATCCCGCCGCGGACCTTCTTCTCCCTGTCCGAACTCGCCTCGGGGCTTCGGGAGCGGCCTCTGCTCAAGCAGGCGGTGCTTTCCGGGGAAGTCTCGGCGGAGAAGGCCCGGACGGTGATGAAGCTTGCCGTGGGCGAGGACGAGGGCGCCTGGGTCGCTGCGGCGGTGGAGCTGACCGGGAAGGACCTGAAGGAGGCGGTGAGGAAACGATCGGGGGCGGAGGAAGAGGGCGAGCCCTGGCGGATGAGGACGATTCGCTACCGCATGACCGTCGGGCAGCAGGACCGGCTGGACTACGCGCACTCGCTGGCGAAGGAGATCGTGGGCTACGACGCGCCGGGGTGGAAGCTGACCGAGGCGATCGCCAGGGAATGGCTGGCTCGGAGCCGGGTGGATGGAGGCGGGGTGGATGGGGGCGGTACGAAATCCGGGAACGTGAAAGAGCCGGTCTGGCTCGAGGAGATGACCAGGCGCAGCGATGAGGTCGCACGGCAACTGCGAGCGGTTTTCGAGGCCGGGGAGGTCGTCGAGCAGTCCTGCTGCGGGGTAACCGATGAGAACGCGCTCGGGCTGTTGGCACAGGCGAAGCGGCTGCTCGAGCGGCGGGAGCGGTTTGACGAGCCGCTGGGGCGGGTGCTCCTGGCGATCACGCGGGATCGGCTGTGGTGGTGGCTGGCATTCGACAGCTTCGGGGATTACTGCCGGGAGAGGTTGGGGATCTCCAGGAGCACCGCGCGGCAGCGGATCCGGCTGGAGCGGCGGCTGGTGAAGCTGCCGGCGCTGCGGGAGGCGATGAAGGCCGGCCGGATCACCTACAGCAAAGCGCTGCTGATCTCCCGGGATGCCACGCCGCTCGACGTCGACCAGCGAATCCGGGAGGCTGCGTCCACCACCTGGCAGCAGGTGAACGAGCGGGCGGAGCGGGAAGAGCGGGAGGCGGAGCGGGCGAACGAGGAGATCGAGGTCGAAGGGCCCGAGCCGTCCGTGGACGTGGTGACCAGGGCGGTGCGCGATGCCCGGCGGCAGATTCTCGCACTCGGCGAGGAGAAGGTGACCGAGGGAGAGGCCATGGCGCACATCGCGGACCACTTCGTAAAGGTCTACGAGGTGCCGCTCGGCCGGGCGGAGTGGCGGAACGAGTGGCAGAAGAGTGTTCTGGTACGCCACGGGGGGCTTTGCGCGGTGCCGGGGTGTACCCGTGCGGCGCGGGACAACCATCACATCACGTTCCGGTCGAAGAATGGACCAGACGAGCCATTCAACTGCCTGGCCGTGTGCTGGTGTCACCATAAAAGATGTATTCACAAAGGGTTATTGCTCGTTCGTGGTCGTGGCGGGGAGTACCTGGTCTGGAAGTTCGTGGATGCCACGCTGACCCCCTGGGCGGAGTTCGTGACCGTCGGGGATGACGACGTGCGCGTGGTGGGTGTGGGGCTGGACGGTGTGGGTACTGATGCGGTGGATCGGGCGGTGCCGTTCGCGATGGCCTGAGATGACCTGAAGTTCCTGTTCTTTGACAAGTGAATCCAGGAAATGAAGGATCCGGCCCGGCTCGAGGTGGGCGGGAGGGGAGGGAGATCTCTCTGAACGCTCGCCTCTGCGGCCGGCCTGGTGTCGGCGCAGATGTCTGCACAAGAGTCCTGGACATCAGGCAGCAGGCATCGTCGTGGTCCGCGAAGGGATGCTCAGCGCGGCTCGTCCTTCCGTTGATGGCGCGCGAAGAACTCCCAGATGAGGCTGGTGGCGTCGAGGGCGTCGGAGTTCGGGCCGGCGATCCACCGGGGCAGGCGGGAAGTGCCGCCGGGCCAGTAGTGGCCGAGGCCCTGTACGGTCACGAGGATGACCTCTTCGCTTCCTCCCTCCGGACCGAGGGCGACCTGCCTCACGCCGCTCCGGTCGGAGAGCACGTGTTCCTCGACCAGTCCGCCATCGGGTTGTGCCCAGCGCCGGATCATCTCTCGAACCGGTGGTTTGTTCCCGTAGCTCTTGCGGCCGAGCCGGATTTCGCCGCCCGAAAGGGGGTTCAGGGGATCGACGGTCCCGGTGATGTAGAGGAGAGCCGGGGGAGAGGCGGCGGGCTCGGTGGTGGTGGGTTCGGTGGTTGCGGGCTCGGTGCTGGTAGGGTCGGTGCTGGTAGGGTCGGTGGTTGCGGTCCAATCCGTGCCGGCAACCGGGGCGATGGCCGCGAACCGGGACGAGAGCTCCCGTCCCAGGCGGAACGTCATCGACGCGCCGTTGGAGAACCCGGTGACGTAGATGCGCCGCCGGTCGATCTCGAACCGGGATTCGAGGTCCTTGATCATCCGGCGGACGAACGCGATGTCGTCGATACCCCGTTGAACGGCGCCGATTCCTCCCCGCTGCGAGCCGTCGTTCCAGGTTTGCGGATTGCCGGCGAAGCGGGCCGGACGGGTCGGATCGGGCCGGGTTCCTTCGGGAAAGACCGCGAGAAAACCCTCCGCGTCCGCCTTCTCGGTCCAGTTTGTCCCCTCTCTCGTGATGCTCGCCGAGCCACCGCCGCCGTGGAAGATGAGCACTACCGCCCGCGGCGTCTTCCCGATCCCGGTGTTCCCGACTCCGTCCGGCGGGACGTGTACGTGGTAGGTCCGCTCGAGACCGCCCGCCTCGATCTTGAACGTGTGGAGGCCCGGTCTTGCGGGGGTTGGCTTTGCGGGGAGGCCTGGTGTGGTGAGAATCGGAACGACGAGGCGGCTGGCGTGGTCCGGACCGAGGCGGAGGGTGTTGCGGGCCTTTTGCGGGTTGACGTCGAAGCGCGGGTAGTTCGAGGAGCCGATCACCAGCATGATCCGATGCCCCGGCTGGAACGCGATCGCCGTCGGAGTGAGTTCGACGGCGACCTGGTGGACCTGGCCGGGGGTCAGGGTCAGGGGTCTGCTCACCGACTGGCGGAAGGAGAGCCGGAGGATGCCGTCGGCCACCAGGATCACGCGACCGTCGGGGTGAACGTCCGCCAGCCAGAGGGCGATGTCGGTGTCCTCCTGATCCGAGCGGATGTGGAGGATGGCGTTCGCCCGCCCCGCGACGACCAGTTCGCTCGTGAGCACCGGAGTGACGAAACGCAGGATGTCGGGGCGATCGAGGATCGGTGAGAGGTCGAGCGGGCCGGCCTTCGTCTTCGTCCACTTGAGTTCGAGGATGGACACTCCACCGGTCGTGGGCACCGGGTTCGCGGGGTCGTGGATCCAGCCGAGCTCCTCGGACTCCGTCGGGGGCTCCTTCGACAGCGCTCCCTCCGGTGCGAGGTGGAGCGTCATCGGCACCGACCGCAAAGGCCACCGATCGGCTTCCCTCCATTCGTTCCGGCCCATCACGAAGTAGCGGACCGGCGCCCGCTCCTCCCAGGCGTTCTTCTCGCCGCGCAGGTGGCGGTCGAAGAAGCGCAGGGTTTCGCTCCCCGTCACGCCCCGGGCTGTGGGAAAGAGGACGTCGCCCTGCTCTTGCTTTCCGAACGCGGTGTGCGAATAGGGGCCGATCAGGAGTTTCACGTTCGCCGCATCTTTACCGTAGGCCTCCTGGAGTTCCTCCAGCATGGCGAGCTTCAGGGCCGGATTGGTGTCGTACCAGCCGCTGATCAGGAGGACCGGGACGCGGGTCGGGGTCGGCTGTCGCGCCTGGTCGAGCCGGCGCCAGAAGCGGTCGTAGGTGGCTCGCGAGAGCAGCGGCTCGAGCCAGCGATGGCCAACGCGCGTTCCAATGTCCCAGTGCTGCTTCTCCAGCACGCCGCCGTAGAAGAACTGTTCGTAGCGCAAGCCGTCGACCCCCGACGAGGGCACGGCGCAGACGAGGTGTTCCGGCTCCTCGCGCATGATCTTGAACGCCATGCCGGCGACGGCCGAATGACCCCACAGGCCGACCCGGCCGTTGCTCCATGGCTGCTTTGCGATCCACTCGACGGCGGCCGCTCCGTCCTTCCCGTGGTGGATGCTGCGATCGAACGGTTTGCCGGGAGGGGGTGGATACCCTCGCCAGTCGGTCGCGACGTAGACGTAGCGGTCGTAGGCGGTGAGTTCGGCGTGAAAGGGTGAGTCCGGGGCGGGAGAACTCACATGGCGCCGGCCATAGCAGGTGTGGACGTAGATCGTCGGGAAGCGCCCCCCGCGTGGGGGGGCCTGGGCGGGCCGGACGATGTCAGCCGTCAGGTGGCCTCCGCCGGGCAGGGGGATCGAGACTCCCTTCTCGACGATCGGGCTCTCGCCGGCCAGGGCGGGCGAGCGGGCGCCTGGCGAGAGCACCACCGCCGACATCAGCACGAGGGCCAGGGTGGTCGCGACGAACCGGTTCATGGAGACCTCCTTCCCTGGATACTACCGACTCGAACGGACGGGGGTTTCACCTACTCCTCGTCCTGCGAACCTGTTCCGGCGCGGGCCTTCAGGTGGCGGTCGAGGAATGCCTTGACCAGCGCGAACCGTGCGTTGTCGCTGAACTGTTTCCCGCCATGTCCCGCGCCTTCGACGACGTAAAGCGTCGCTTCGACGCCGATCTCCCGGCAGCGTTCGAGCACGAGCCGGCTCTGGGAGAGGGGCACCACGGGGTCACGATCGCCGTGGAAGATGAGCACCGGCGCGTCGTCTGCGGTCAGGTAGCCCAGGGGGCTCGCGGCCTCCTTGAGCTCGAGGGAGTGGCGGCGGCCGAACCGCTCGTTCTCCCTTGCGAAGGCCTTGAACTCACTCGGTCCGAAGAGGTCCACGACGGCTTGCACCCGGGAAGAGCGGTCGAGGTTTCCCCCGATGTCGCCCTCGAGTTCTTCGACATCCGCGGTCATGCCCAGCATCAGGGCCAGGTGCCCCCCGGCCGAGCCACCCCCGACGCCGATCCGGGTCGCGTCGTAACCGAACCTGTCCGCGTTGGCGCGAAGCCAGCGGATGGCGCCCTTCACGTCGTGCGTCTGATCGGGGTGCGAGGTCAGTCCGGTCAAGCGGTAGTCCACGCTGGCCGTGGCGTATCCCTCACCGGCCAGGCGGCCGAACATCGGGTTGATCTTCGCCTTGCTCCCCTTCGTCCAGCCGCCTCCGTGGATCCAGACGAGCAGGCGGGGCTTCTCTGCGGATCGCGGGGGCAGGTAGAGGTCGAGCCGGAGCGAGGTGCCGTCCACCTTCCCGTACTCGAGATCGCGGTGGACGGTAGTGCCGTTCGGCCCGTCGGGGACGCCGAATTGCCGGCAGAGGAAGGAGACGGCTTCCTCCGGGTCCGGACGGAGCCGGACGACGCAGGGAATCTCGAGCGCGTCCATCCTCTCCTTCAGCGCGTACCCGAACCGGGGATGGTGGATGAAGGTCGCCGCCCGGGCCCCCTCCGGCACCGGAGCATCGGGTTGCCGGTAGGCGAGGAACACCGGCACGTCATCCTTCGTGAGGTGATGCAGCGGCGAGGCCTCTTCGAAGAGCGGGAAGAGCTTCGGGTTGGAGACCTCGGAGGCGTTTCGCAGACCGAAGAACGGGAGCAGCGCGTCCTCGACATCCTCGGACTTGAAGAGCTCGGCGATGAAGCGCGGGTCGTAGGACGTCTGGCCGTTTTGCGCGACGACCGCGGTGAGCCTCGTCGATTGCCGAAGGACCGGATCTTCGCTCTCGGGATCGGCGAGGTCGTCGTGGAAGGCGAGCCAAAGCGAGATGCCCGCGCCGGCGGATCCTCCGGTGGCCGCGATTCGGCCGGGGTCGATCGCGAGCTTCCCGGCATTTCGCCGGAGGAACTGGACCGCCCGGGCGGCGTCGTGCATCGGTGCTGGAAAAGGCGCGGTGTCGGTCAGGCGATAATTCGCCGCCGCCACCGAGATCCCCCTCGTCCGCAGGTCGCGGAGCAGCTTCGGGTCCAGTGAGGCCTTGTCACCGGAACGGAAACCTCCCCCGTGGAAGTAGACCACCAGCGGCCGGGGCCCCTCGCCCTCGGCAAGCCAGAGGTCGAGCACGTTCCGTTCATCCGGCCCGTACCGGAGATCGGTGAGGTCGGGTGCCTCCAGGCGCACCTGGAGGTTTCCGCGAGGTGGTCGGTTTCGACCGTTTCCCCGATTGCCCCGAGTAGCCCGAGTAGCTCGAAAGGTGCGATCCTCGGCGGAAGTGACGAAGCCGTCCCGATCGGCATCGATCCGATCGAACATCCCCGAGGCCCACCTCGGGAACTCCTCGCGGGTGAGCCTCCCGTCGCCGTCCCGATCGTGTCGCCGGATGAAGGGGCTTCGCTCTTCCTGCGCACTCGCCGTGACCACGCTGAGCAGGACCGCGATGAGGATCCAGCCATGTCGTTGCATACTTGCCTCCCGGTTCGATCTCGATGGGGCTTGAACCCCCGGAGAGATCCCGGGTTTCGGCACGGAAGGAGGACACCTGCGCGGAAAGCTCCGGGTCGAGTACCCCAGGCACGGAGCGCGGCCTGGAATCACCCGAGTTCGTCGTCCTCTTCGACGATCTCCTCGTCGACCGCGGGTATGTCGGTCAGGCTCGGCGGGGCGATCTCGCGGAAGCGCTCCAGGATGTCTTCGGGGTTCTTCTGATCGTCGGGAACCAGCACGCCGCCGGAGATCGAGAAGCGGATGGCCTGGTCGACCGTCAGCGGGAGGGGGATGGCGGATTCCACCGGGACGAAGATGACGTAGCCGGTGATCGGAGTGGGGCTCGAGGGGATGAAGACGTTGATGTACGTACCGCCGGTGGCCCGATTCAAGTCCTTCATGCCGAGCCCGGTGACGAAGCCGAGGGAGTAGAGTCCCTTCCGGGGGTACTCGATGGCGATGACGGAGTGGAACTTCACCGTCCGGTCCCGCATGAAGAACTCGACCACCTGCCGGGCGTAGGGGTAGATGATCTTCACGACCGGGAAGTGGGTCATGGCCCGTTCGAAGATCCCGAGGAATCGCTTCCCCACCAGGGTGGCGAGGATGAAGCCGGCGATGAACACGAGGCCGAAAGCAACCGTGAAGCCGATCAGGGGCTCCAGCCAGGGCGCGGATCGGTAGGCCTCGCCGAGAATCTTCGCCAGCTCCTCACGGGACCGCCCATCGACGTCGACCTCGAGGACCATGTCCAGGATGCGCTTGCCCGGCCAGGTACCGACCAGGAAGGCGCGGATGCCCCGATTGACCGGCTCGACGATGGAGTTCGCGAAAAAGTTGTAGACGATCACGATCACGCCGATCGTGAGCACGGTCGGCAGGAGCGCCCTCAAGCCTCGCTTGAAGAACACGCCGATTCTAGACTTTGCAGTCGCCATGGCGGAGGGAGTCTAACAACAACCGGCGGCGGCTACATCCGGCTTTCGCGCCGTTCCAGAAGCCGCATCTTGCGGATGGCTTCTTTCTCGATCTGGCGGACGCGCTCGCGGGTCAGGCCGAGCTCCTCGCCGATCTCCTTCAGCGTCTTCTTCTCGGTGTTCTCGAGCCCGAACCGGCGATGGATGATGAGTTGCTGCCGCTCGTCGAGAGCTTCCAGGAACTCCTGGATCTGCTCGATTTCCGACTCGCGCAGCACCTCCGCCTCGGGGGATGCCGAGCGGCGGTCTTCGAGGGAGTCCGTGCCCTGCAGCAGGTTGTCGAGGCTCACCGCCTGGCTGGAGGTCTGATTGGCCCGCATCACCCGCTTGATCAACCGCTCCTGATCGAGGGGAATGTTCAGGATCTCGGCGACCTCGGTCGGCGTCGGATGGCGGCCGAGCTGATAGGTCAGCTCCATGGAGGCGTTCTTCCATTTCGTGACCATCTCGACCATGTAGGAGGGGATCCGGACGGTCTTGCTCGTGTTGACGAGGGCGCGGCGGATCGACTGCTTGATCCACCAGGTGGCATAGGTGGAGAAACGACACTCTTCGGCGGGATTGAACCGCTCCACTGCCTTCAGGAGCCCGACGTTCCCCTCCTCGATCAGGTCCATGAAAGAGAGGCCGCGGTTCATGTAGTTCTTGGCGATGGAGACGACCAGCCGGAGGTTCGCCCGGATCATCTGCTCGCGGGCGGCCATGTCGCCCACGCGAACGTGGCCGGCGAGATCCTTCTCCTCCTCGGCGGTGAGGAGCGGAACCCGGTTGATCTCCTTCAGATACGTATTGAGTGACGGCTCCCGAACGATGCCACTGCCCTCCTGTTCACGACCTCCTGCTCATTGATCGGCCATTTGGGGCGGGATGATTTAGGACTGAGGTCCCACCGGGGTCAAGGCAATTTGGATTGTATTGGCCGCGCAGGCACGATCACGGCTTCGCCCAGCCCGGAACGGAGCCGAGATCGATCCCCATCACCGGACCGGCCAGCAGCCCGAAAACGACCGCCACCAGGATAACCCCCACCAGGTTGAACCAGATCCCGGCGCGAACCATGTCGCGAATCGGTACGTAGCCCGATGCGAACACGATGGCCTGGGTCGGCGACGCCACCGGCATCATGAACGCGCAGCTCGCGGAGAGCGTCGCCGGGATCATCAGGCCACGAGGATCCATGCCGAGCGAGACCGCGGCGGCGGCGAGGATGGGGAGGAGCATCTGGGTGGTCGCGGTGTTGCTGGTCAGCTCCGTCAAAAAGGTCAGGGCGACGCAGACCAGCACCATGACCAGAAGTGGATGGAGTCCCCGCAGGCTCAGGAGCTGCTCCCCGAGCCAGACCGAAAGCCCCGAGGATCTGAACCCCGCCGCGAGCGCGAATCCGCCGCCGAAGAGGAGGAGCATCCCCCACGGCACCTCGGAAGCCATTCTCCACTCGAGCAGGCGCTCCCCGGGACGGTCCTTCGAGGGGAGGAGGAACAGGAGGATGGCCAGCGCCATGGCGACGACCGCATCGTCCACAAACCCCGGACTGAACATCGGCAGCGACGACCAGCCGGGGATGGTGAAGGCGCCGAGCTGGATGTCCTTGCGAGTGATCCAGAGCAGTGTGGTGACGGCGAAAACCGTGACGGCAACCAACTCATCGCGGCGGATCGGTCCGAGTTTGCGCTGAAGCCCGGCCACCGCATCCCGGCTGCCGAGCAGAGATTCGTGTCCCATCCGGAAGACGAACCGAGTGAGGACCACCCAGCCGATCCCGAGGAAGACGGCGCTGATCGGCAGGCCGAGCATCATCCACTCCGCGAAGGAGGGCGGAGGGGCTCCGGGGAACAGCGTGTTCAGCTGCTCCTTGTAGACGAGATTGGGTGGAGTGCCCACCAGCGTCGCCATCCCCCCGATGTCCGCCGCGTAGGCGATGCCGAGCATGACGGTCACCGCGAGCGTCTTCAATGGCTTGCCGGTGACGCCCCGGTCCCCGGTCGCCGCGATGACCGACAGGCCGATCGGCATCAGCACCATCACCGTGGCGGTATTCGAGATCCACATCGAGAGGAGCGCGGCCGCGAGCATGAAACCGAGCACGATGCGCCGTGGCTGCCCCCCCACCGCGTGAACGATCGCGAGGGCGAGCCGGCGATGCGCTCCGGAAGCCTGCAGACCGAGCGCCAGGAGGAAACCGCCGAGGAAGAGGAAGATGGTGGGCCGCGCGAACTCCGGCGCCACCTCCCTGATGGGCGAAATCCCGAGGACGGGTATCAGGACGAGGGGCAGCAGCGCGGTGACCGGAATGGGGACGGCTTCGGTCACCCACCATACCGCCATCCAGATGGCGACGGCGGCCATGCGGGCGATTTTCGGATCTTCTCCGGGGCCGAGCAGGACGACGACTCCCGCCAGAGCGGGACCGAGAGCCAGTTTCAGCACCCTGGATCCCGATCGACGTGAGTCGCCCTGCTCATCCTCCATGGATGTGCATGCTACAGGCAGGGGCGGCTGAACGCCATGGCCGGGGATGACGAAGTGGCACGCCTCCGGCGCAGGCGGGACGCCATGCCCAGTCCGCCGAGGAGTCCGAGACCCATGATTGCCGCTCCGAGATCTATTCCCGGCTTCGCCCGGTGACCCGGAGTCTTGATCTGTTCAGGGCCCGCGCATGACCGAGTTCGCAGGACGAGAGCGCTGATGCGCCCGTCCGGCAAGGCGAGGAGCGTGCAACCTGACTGGTTTCAACCGACGAGCAACGAAGCGCAGCGGGATGCAGCGGCTCTCGAATGCAGCAGTTCTTTCCAGACGGGCCTTTACTCTCGCGCGGGTCCTCAGCCCGCCAGCACCAGCCAGGCTGTCCGGGCAAGGATGGTGAGATCCCGGGGGAGCGACCACCGCTCGAGGTACTCGAGGTCGTACTTCAGGCGCTTCGCGAGGTCGGTGTCGCCGCGCAGGCCGTTCACCTGGGCCCAGCCGGTCAGACCGGCCGGGATCCGGTGGCGAAGCATGTAGCGCGGGAGTTTCTCCCGGAACTCCCGGATGAGCTCCGGCCGTTCGGGTCGAGGACCGACGAGCGACATCTCGCCCTTCAGGACGTTGATGAGCTGGGGTAACTCGTCGAGGGAGAAGCGCCGCAACACCCGTCCGATCGGTGTGCTGCGCGGATCGTCGTCTTTCGCCCAGACCGCGCCGGTCGCCGCCTCGGCGTCGATGCGCATGCTGCGGAACTTCAGGATGCGGAAGGTTCGTCCATCCAGTCCCATCCGCTCCTGACGGTAGAACGCCGGGCGGCCCGAGGAGACGAGGACGGCGAGGGTCACCATCACCATCAGGGGAAGCGCGAGGAGGAGCAGGAGTAAACCCAGAACGAGATCCATCCCCCGCTTGAGAATCCGGTTGATGCCGTGGAAGGGAGACTCCCGGAGGGTGATGACCGGCAGACCGCCGAGGAGGCAGGCATTTCGATTCAACCCGGCCTCATGGGAAAAGTCCGGCACCACCCGCACGTCCACCATGGCTTCGGCGAGGAGGACGAGCGAGCGGTTCAGGTCCTCGTGCCTCGCCGCGGGCCAGGCGACGTAGACTTCTCCGGGGTGGTGCTCAACCAGTGCTGCGGGCAGCGCCTCGGGGTCGGTGACCCGGCTCACCACCCGGACGCCGGTCCAGGGGCGCTCGGCGATGCGAGCCACCAGTTCGTCGGCCGGTTCTCCCTCCCCCACCACGATCGCCGCGACGGTGCCCCGTCCCCGGCGATGCACGGCAAAGAGCACTCGGAGCGCGACTCTCCGGCCGAGCCAGACGGTCGGGATCGCGACGACCGGAAAGAGGACGAGCATCCCCCGGCTGAATTCGTATCGATCCCGATAGAGCAACGTGGCGGTGGCGAGGACCAGGGTAGCGGCGAGGACGATCCGGGCCACCAGGCGCAGTGTGTCCCCGCGCGTGTCGGAGACTTCCGGCGGCCGGTAACCTCCCGCGACGGCGTAGGCGAGGATGACGAGGGTGAGGGCCGGAAGGATGGCCTCGAGGTATGCGGCTGGAGTCCACGGGTCCGGAGTCCCGAGCAGGGAAGTGGCGAACCGGAGGAGATAGGCGATGCCGAGGGCCGAGGCGGTGGTCAGGAGGTCCGAGAGCAGAAGGAGGACCACTCGAAGCTGCCCGTGCCGGGAGACCATGGGCGGATTCTGTCCCCAATGCCTCTCCTGGTGCACCAATAAATCAGGCTGGATGTTCCCGGGGGGGCGTCGTCAGCCGCGATTTCCGATTGAGTCCCGGCCGGTCCGGGTCCGATGATTCATGGGGATCCCGGACCCGGCGGGTTAGAATGGGTGGTCCCCAGATCATGAGCGTAAAAGACGCTATATTCACGGGTTCACGGGAGCAGGTCATCCCGGAAGCTGCCTTCCTCCCCATCCTGGAGGAGGCCGCCGGGGGGTTGCTCGCTCTTCGCGACAAGATCGATTTCGGCGGTGAACGGGAGTGGAGCAGGCGCTTCATCTCCCGGATCTTGAAGGAGGTCCACACACTCCGCAGCCTCCTGATGGACTTCGATGCCCAGGAGAACCGGGCCTTTTCATACCTCGTCGAGCTGGTCGCGGGCATTCGCTGTTTCGGAACGGTGCTCTACATCCTGAAGCACCTGCGGGCGAGATTCCTGCGCTCTCCCCTGCACGACTCCCTGTCCTGGCAGGATGAGTTCGAAAAGGACCAGGCCGAGACCATCGCGTTCTGCGCGAACACCCTTCGGGGCCTGTTCGCCGAGCTTCTCGCGGAGTGTGAACTGCTCGGAATAGAGCTGCCGGAGGCCCATCCGGAAGAGGACGAGGACGAAGAGGGCGGTGCCGCGGTCCGCCAACACCTCCCCCACAACCTGGACGAGGAGGAGATGCACGGCGAAATGGACAAGGTGGCGCAGGTGGCCACCGACTTCCTCCGGGTCGCCGATCTCAACGAGGCTCTGGACCCCGGACGTCTGGCCACCTATCCCGCCCTCCGGGAATACGTGCTCGGCCGGCTGGACGAGGAGCAGGCGCGTTCCTTCGAGTCCCAGGTGCACGCGATCCAGTCCAAGTACGACACCTACGTCCAGTACACGCTTTCCGAGACGCAGGATTCCGACCTGAAAAGACTGCGTTCCGTCATCTCCCTCTCGCTGCACCTCTACGAGGTCACGACGCACCTCATCCATTTCTACGAACGGCACGAGAACGACATCCGCGCGGATACGACGAAAGAACGGATCGCTCGCGTGGTGGACAAGTTCACCCTGCTCGATCGGGCCGTGAACTACGCATTCCGGACCGCCGGACGCTTCATGGCGGAAGGCAACTCCATCTGCACGCGACTCGTGCCGCGGTACACCTCGATTCGCGAGCTGCGGTTCGTCATTCCCTCGGACGTGCGCCTGCACATCCGGCCCGCGGCCCTGATCGCCGCCATCGTCAACCATTACGGCACCCCGGTGACCATGAAGATGGGCGGCGGCGAGTGCGATGCCGGCTCCGTCACCGACGTGATCTTCCTCGCCGGCAGCAACTACGACAGCTCCGAAGTCAGCTTCCGCGGCGACGAACGCCCGCTCGAGGACATCGAGGTGCTGTTTGCGGTGGGGCTCTACGACGAGGACCACCAGGAAGTGAAAGCGCGGCTGCCGTACCTGTAGTACTGACGTTGGAGATCTTCGCGGCACTCGCGGATTCTTCGTGACGCTCCCGGACTGCCAGCACAGTCGCCCGGAGGTCGATCCTCCATTGTGGCAGGGCCGCGCTGTGAAAGAAGCGGGGGTCAGATCCCTCTCTTGCGGGAGCCTGCCGGTCCCGTCCGCCTCCCCCTCGCAAGCCCGTCCCCCAGCAGGTTGAGCGCAAACAACGTGATGGTGATCATCAGCGACGGGAACAAGACCAGCCACCAGTGGGATGCCACCGGCGTGATGGCCCGCACACCGTCCGCGGCCAGGCGGCCCCAGGAGGGGTAGGGCTCCGGGACACCCAGGCCGAGAAAACTGAGGAAGGCCTCCTGCAGCATGATCCGGGGCACGGTGAGCGCGGCATAGGTGAGAATGATGCCCGTCAGGTTCGGCAGGAGATGGCGAAAGAGAATGCGGACCGGGCCGACGCCGAGTGCCCGCGCGGCCTGGACGTACTCCCGGGTCTTTTCCGAGAGCACCTGGCCGCGGACGATCCGGGCCATGGTCAGCCACTGCACCGCCCCGAGCACGAGGAGCAGCACCAGGACCCGCGCCGCCGGCTCGGCCCGCGGCGAAAGGAACAGCGTCATGATCAGGATGACGAGAAACAGAAACGGCAGGGAATAGAGTACGTCCACCGCTCTCATCATGAGGGAATCGACGCGACCGCCGGCGTATCCCGATATCAGGCCGTAGGTAACCCCGATCAAGAGGGAAACCAGCGTCGCCGCGGCAGCGACCAGCAGCGACACCCTGGCGCCGTAGATGGTCCGGGAGAAAAGGTCGCGACCCTGCAGATCGGTGCCGAGGAGGTGTCCCCGTTCGCCCGGCGGCAGGTACTGTGCGGAGAGATCCTGCTCGGCAAAGTGGTGTGTCGCGAGGGCCGGGGCGAAGATCGCCGTCGCGCTGACGGCGATGAGCAGGGCCGAGGACAGGAGGACCGTGGGCCGCCGGATCCTCATGGCACCACCTCGATGCGGGGATCGAGCGCGGCGAGCAGCAGGTCCGAGACGAGATTGAACAGGATGAGCAGCGCGGAGTAGAGCAGCACGGTACCCATCACCAGCGAGTAGTCCCGGTTGAGCGCGCTGTTCACGAAGTGGGTGCCGAGGCCCGGCACGGCGAAGATCTGCTCGACCACCACCGAACCGGTCAGCACTGCCGCCGCCGCCGGACCGAGGGTGGAGACCACCGGCAACAGCGAGGACCGGAGGGCGTGGATCATGACGACCCGGCGCTCGGGCATCCCCTTGGCGCGGGCCGTCCGGATGCAGTCCTGCCCCATCATCTCGACCATCCCGGTTCGGGTCAGCCGGGCGATCACCGCCGCCATGGGCAGGCCGAGGGTGACGGAGGGCAGCACGAAGCTCGCGGGACCGGACCAGCCGGCGACCGGCAGGATTCTCAGGCTCAGGCCGAAGACGGTGAGCAGGAGCGCCCCGAGCACGAAGTTCGGGATGGACACCCCCACTGCGGCGAGTGCCGAAATCGCGCGATCCCGGCGTCCTCCGGAGCGGGCACCGGCCACGGCCCCCAGGGGAATGCCGAGGCAAAGGGCGATGAGGAGCGCCAGGCCGCCCAGCACCAGTGAGGGCGGCAGCGACGCGGCGATGATCTCGTTGACGCTCATTCCCGGGTACTGGGATGAGGGCCCGAGGTCCGCCTTGAGCAGGAGATCCCGCATGTACGTCAGGTACTGGATCGGGAGAGGGCGATCGAGACCGAATTTGCGCTCCTGGGCGGCCCGGATTGCCGGATCCACGTCCCGCTCGGCGTCAAACGGTCCGCCCGGCGCGGCCCGGAGGAGAAAGAACGAGACCGTGGCGATGACCAGCAGCGTGAGGACAAAACCGCCGAGACGATGCGAGACGGTGCGGATCACTCGTCCTCCTCCACGGAAAGGGCGGCGAATTGCACGAGACCGAGGAGGTTCACCGCGAATCCCCGAACGCGCGGAGCGACCATGAACCGAGTGGTGGGGTGATAGAGCGGGATGAGCGGGACGCCGTCACGGAGCAGGTGTTCCTCCGCCGTCCGGAACAGCTTCATGCGTCTCTCGGCGTGCCGCGTCGCGGATTCCCCGGGCTCAGGGGTTGCCGCCCGGTCGAGCAAGTGGTCGTAACGAGTGGACTTCCAACCGGTTCGGTTGTTCCCACTGTCCGAGCGGAAGCAGTCGAGGAACGTTGCCGGATCGGGATAGTCGCCGTACCACGCGCCGAACACCAGGTCGTAGTCCAGACGCTTCATCGAGGAGATGTAGACCTTCCACTCCCTCGAATCCAGGCGGACGTCCACGCAAAGGATCTCCCGGTACCGGTTCTGGAGCACGGTGGCGAGCGCGGCCTGGTCCGGGTTGTTGCGATAGAGCAAGGCTACCGGCGGGAAACCGCGGCCTCCGGGGTAGCCGGCCTCCGCGAGCAGTTCCCGCGCTCGATTGGTGTTCCCGGCCAGGCCCGGGGCGGGTTCGTATCCGGGCAGACCCCGTGGTACCAGGGAATCGGTCGGGCGCTCTCCCCCACGCATGATCTTCCCGGCGATCACGTCCTTGTCGATCGCCAGCGCGAACGCCTTGCGTACCCGGACGTCGTCAAACGGGGGGCGCGTGACATTCAATCGAAGAAAGGCGGTCGCCAGACGACTACCGGTGACGAAATCCGGTCGGTTTGCGAGGTGGTCGAGGATCGGCGCCGGCACGCTGAAGAGCAGATCCACGTCGCCGGTTTCGTAGAGGTTGAACTGGGTGTTCGGGTTCACGATCGGCAGGAGGCGCAACCGGTGCAGCGCCACCCGGCCCACATCCCAGTAGTTCGGGTTTCGGCGGAGGGTAATTTCCCGGTAGAACAACCATTGTTCCAACAGGTAAGGGCCGTTGGTGACGATGTTCTCCCGGCGGGTCCAGCGCTCGCCGTGTTCTTCGATGGCGTGGCGGGGCACCGGAAGCAGCGTGAAGAAGGCCGCGAGTGAGCCGAAGTAGGGCACCGGGCGTTCCAGGCGGATGATGAGTTTCCGGTCACCGGCCGCTTGAAGGCCGACCGCATCCGCCTCCCCCTCGCCCCGCTTGTAGGCTCGGGCCCCGGCGACGTCGAACAGCAGGTTCCCGTAGGAGGCTGGACTGTCCGGCGCCAGCAGGCGAAGCCACGACCACCGGAAGTCCTCCGCGGTCAGTGGGGTACCGTCGGACCAGACGACGCCGGGCCGGAGCTGGAACGTCCAGGTCAGGCCGTCTTCGGCGACGTTCCAGCTCTCGGCCACTCCCGGAAGCACCGCCAGGGTTTTGGGATCCAGGCGAGTCAGGCCCTCGAACAGGGCGGCGGCGATGCGGCCTTCCGCCAGACCGGTCATCAGGCCGGGATCCAGGGTCCGGGGTTCCGCGTCGTGGGCGATGGTCAGATCGGCGGGCTTTGGCGGGGCGCAGGCGAACAGGCAGAGCAGAAGAAGGAGCGCGATCAGGCGGCGCAAGGTGGGCGAGCCGGGCAGGGGAGAGCCGCTCCGGGCGTCCGTGGATGCGGGGGCCGCCACCCTCCGGCCGTCACTTCCCGAGCCAGAGTCGCTCGGCGAGGACTTCAGGCAGTCCGGCCCGGAGGATCTTGCTGGTGGCCTTCTCGATGTCGTAGTCGACGCGATGGATGGTGACGACCCGGGTTTCGCTGTCGTAGATGCCGTAGGCGGCCTTCGGGTTCTCGTCCCGAGGCTGTCCGACGCTTCCGGGATTGACGATCACCTTCTCGAGACTGGAGATGTCGATTTCCGTGTCAAAGGAGTAGGAGACCGAGCCATCGAGCTGGAAGGTGATCGGAACGTGGGAGTGCCCCACCAGGCAGAGCCTGGTCTCCTGGAGCTGCAGCGAGAGGTGCGCATCGTAGGCGGTCAGGAGATAGTCGAAGTTCTCCGGATCGTAAAGTGTTCCATGAACAAGAGTTACATCATCGACCATCTCCATGAGGTTCAGATCGCGCAGGTACTGGACCTGGTCCCTGGAGAGCCGTTCCTGCGTCCAGTAGATTGCCTCACGGGCATAAGGGTTGAAATAGTCGAGAGACAGCTTGTTCGCCGCGGCCCAGTCGTGGTTGCCAGCGGTGACCAGAGTGCTGAGACCCTGAATGCGATCGATGCATTCGCTCGGATTGGCGCCGTAACCGACGATGTCGCCAGTAGATAGATATGCGGAGACATCGCGCTCCTCACAGGCCGCGAGGACGGCGTCGAGGGCTTCGAGGTTGCCGTGGATGTCGGCGACGATGCCGTACCGCAAGAACTCACCTCCGGTGTCCGGAACGGCAGAGCCTAGGAGCGGGGATATGGAAGGTCAAGGCTTTCCGCGGGCCAGGGGAATTGCCAGAGCCAGCAGAAACGCAGTGTAGAGCGTACCGTGCAGGAGCGCCGTGAGCCAGAGACCTGCGGTGAAAGGCCCGAAAGAGGCTTCGGCCGCCAGGTTGAGCCCCGCCGCGCGCGGCAGAACGAACTGGACCAGACCGACCGCCCCACCTGCCGGCAGGAGCGCCGCGGCATGTCCGGAGAGGAGCACCAGCAGAGACGCCACGAAGGCCGGCCCCTGGCGAAGGAAGGACGAGAACAGGACGTCCAGCGCGGCGGCCAGCATGCCTTCCGTCGCGGCGACGGCGAGCGCGGCAAGAAGGGGGCCGTATCCCGGCGCCGGGACCCCCCGGAACGCGGTGAAGAGCAGGTGCGCCCCGCCAAGGACCAGGATCGAGAAGATCATTGCTCCGCAGATCCCAAGCCACTTCCCGATCACCCAATCAAAGGAGGAGAGGGAGCGGGCGAACAGGAGATCGCGAAGACCGGTCTCTCGATCCCGGGCGAGGGACTTCGAGCCGGCCACAAGCGACAGAAGAACAGCAAACACCAGGGCGGTCGAGAGCCCGACTTGCGCCATCATGGCCTGTTTCAGGTCGAAGGCGAAAAGGACCAGGGAGGGCGCGAACAGGACGACGAGAGCTGCGGTGGGAACGAAGATGCGGAAAGGGTGCGAGCGAAAGATCTCGCGGAGTTCCACGATGGCCATGGATGATATACAAACAAAAGGGGAACGCTCGGTGTCCTCACGCTTCATGAACCCATCCTACCCCCGTTTTTCTCCATTGCACGATCTGGGAGCGGTCTCGGCGCGCGGCGGCCAGACCTCCTCCGGGATGGGAAGGTGCGGGGACACGATATCTGCCCTGTTTTCGAACGGCCTTGCCTTTCTCGCGGGTGAACGCGAAGATACGCGCCTGCACCGACGCGGGAGAGACCACATGATTCGGAAACTGGGGCGAGGGCTGGACAGCCTGATCGAGAAGACCACGGACACCCCGGTGAGTGAAAGCCTGGAGATTCCATGCGATTCCATTCGCCCTAACCCTTTTCAGCCAAGGGAGATAGTGGACGAAGAGGGTATTCGGGAGCTGGCATCCTCCATCGAGCTGCACTGCGTTCTGCAACCGCCGGTGGTGCGTCCCGCGGGTGAAGGGTATGAGCTGGTGGCCGGAGAGCGCCGTTGGCGGGCCTGCCAGTTTCTGGGGCGCGAGACCATGCCGGTCACCATCCGGGAGGTCGATGACGACCGGATGTTGGAGATCGCCCTCATCGAGAACCTCCAGCGCGAGGACTTGAACGCCATCGAGAAGGCGCGAGCCTACCGGCGTTACCTGGATGAGGTCGAACTCACCCACGAAGAGGCCGCGCGCCGTCTCGGGAAGGAGCGGAGTACGCTCACGAACCAGCTTCGATTGCTGGAGCTTTCCGATGATCTTCAGGCGATGGTTTCACGTGGAACATTGAGTATGGGACACGCGCGGGCCCTGCTTTCGGTCCCGGACGAAGCAAGACGCCGCGATCTCGCCCGCAGAATCGCCGCGGAAGGGCTCTCGGTGCGTGAAACTGAGCGTCTGGCCCGCGACGGCCGTGCTGCGAAAGCCCGGAAGCCCCGCAAGGAGAAGCTGGAGCACACGCCGCACATGCAAGACCTGGAGCGCCGGCTGCGAGAGCGCTTTGCCACGAAAGCGCGCATTGATGGGGGAAACAAGAAGGGGAAGATCGTGCTCGAGTACTTCTCCATGGACGAACTGAGCCGGATTCTGGACTTGCTGCTCCTCGACGAAGGGGCCGCGCAAGAATAACTTCGCAGGACGGAGAGCGCTGATGTGCCCGCCCGGCAAGGCGCGAGGAGCGCGCAACCTCACTGGTTTCAACAGATGAGCAACGCAGTTGGGCGGTATGCAGCAGCCCTCGAATCCCGAAGTTATTCTTGCGCGGGCCCTTAAGGGGATGCAGCGGCTCTCGAATGCCGCGGTTGTTTCCGGACGCAAACAGGCGGGCCATCCGTGGTGGATGGCCCGCCTGCTCTGCCGCCGCGGGAGATACTGCTTCGGTGCTACTCGTCTTCGGGCTGGTCGGTCGTCATCTCTCCGCCCTTGCCGTCGTCCTTCTCAGGCGCGGAGTCGCCCCGGTCCACGGGCTTTGTGACTGCGGAGACGTCGAAATCGTGCCCATCCTCAATCTTGTCGCCGCTCCAGACCGTCACTCGCAGGATCCGGATGAACTCCACCGGGTGGTCCGCGATCTTCAGGTAGTCCGGGTTCGCCTTGATCTCCTCGGAGGGGGACTTGGCATAGGTGATGGCGTTCTTGATTTCGTCGAGGGTCGTCCACTCGGGGTAGATGTCGTTCAGCACCCGGCCAAAGACGGTCTGGCGTTTCTCAATCTCGAAAGCGCGCTCACCGGTGACCACCGCGAAGCGATTGGCGGACTCGCCGCCGTCCACCGCGAGTGTCGAGATGCAACCCCGCTCCTGGCGGGCCTTGAAGCGCCCGGCGCCCGGCTCGATCGTGCTGTCCTCGATTTCCGGCGTATCGTTGAAGGGGTCCGTGTCCTTCGAGGCCTCACCACCGAACTGGAACAGGCTACCCGTTACGGATGTGACGCTGGTGCCGTTCAGCGCGCCGGACTTGGCGAGGGTGATGAAGTTCTCGACGTGCTCCGCGGCCAGCTCCGGATAGAAGCCGATCCAGAAGGCGCCGACGCTGGTTTCCACCAGTGCGACCCGGTCCTTGTTGAGCTCCGGTTCCTTGTACCCGTTCCGGGTTTCCCAGTCCCGCTCGACCTCGATCCAGCGGCGAAGGGCGCCGGTGACCGAGAAGCGGATGTCAGGAGAAGGAAGCTTGGTGAGGTAGCTCTCCGGAAAATCGGTATCCAGGCGAGCGAGCACGTCCAGAGCTACGTCGAACTCCTTTTCGCGCGTCAGGCGGATGGCCCGCTGTACCAGGGCGTGCGCCACGACTTCGCCGGAAGCATTCTGCTCGATGCGTTCGAGGACTTCGTCCGAACCGAAGGGCGAAGCGAAGAGCGACGTGGAGATGAGATCGGTCCAGTACTCCGCACTTTCCTTGCGCTTCAGGCTCTGGAACAGAATGAGCCCGACACCGGCGATCACGACCACGGCGGCGACCAGCACGATCGGCTTGAGGTGATCCAGGAACCACTGCCTGAAGTCAAAGCCCTCAGCTTCCGCTTCGGCCTGGAGTTTCGTCTTGGGAGGCATTGCTGCAACCTCTTGTAAATAAAGGACTTACATCTTAGAGAGCGGGCAGAAACTTGCATTCTATCGGGGTACGGCGGGCAAACCAAGGGAAAGTCGCACGGAAGAGAGCCGGCTCGCGGCGGCGACGGAGCACCGCTCTCCGAACCCTCAGGGCCGGCACGGGGTATCAACGCAACTCAACCTGAGTGTCTAACCCCCTGAGATCGCGGGCAATGGTGAGAATGCGGGCTTGCAGTTTGCCGGGGTAGCAGGATGCCGGACTCACGCTATCGCTGAAAACGCCGTCGGAGCCGGCTCCTATTGCACCACAGCGCGATTCGCGAGGCCCCAATGCACGAACAGAACTAATACTCCAGCACGCAGCTAGTCCTCCCAGGGCATCGGGCAGTAGGGCTTCAGGTAGTCGAGCTCGCCCACGGCCTTGATCATGTTGCGGGCGACGACCAGGCGCTGCACCTCGTTTGTGCCCTCGTAGATCTGGGTGATCTTGGCGTCGCGCATGTACTTCTCGATCGGGTAGTCCTTCATGAACCCGTATCCGCCGAAGATCTGGACCGCTTCCGTGGTGACCTCCATGGCCATGTTCGTGGCGAAGAGTTTGGCCTGGGCGGCGAGGAGGCCGATGTTCTTCGCGTGTGCGTCAATGTTCCGCGCGCAGGCGTAAACCAGGTAGCGAGCGGCAGATACCTTCGACTGCATGTCCGCCAGCTTCGCCTGGATCTGCCCCTTCGCGGAGATCGGGCCTCCGAACTGAATACGGCGGCAGGCCCAGTGCAAGGCGAGGTCCACGGCGCCCTGGGCGAGGCCGAGGGCCTGGGCGGCGACACCGGGGCGAGCGTGATCGAGCGTCTGCATGGCCTGTTTGAAGCCCGCGCCCTCGCGACCACCGAGGAGGTTCCCCGCCGGCACACGCACGTTGTCGAAGAGGGTCTCGGTCACCGGGATGGCCCGGATTCCCATCTTGTCCTCGATCTTGCCGATGGAGAAGCCCTCCATCTCCTTCTCCACCACCAGGGCGGAGATGCGGCGGGAGCGCGAGTTCGGATCGGTTACAGCAAAAACGGTGTAAATGTCTGCTACACCACCATTTGTGGTCCACTTCTTCTCGCCGTTGATCACCCAGTCATCGCCATCCTTCGTGGCCACGGTCTTCATGCCACCGGCGTCGGAACCAGCGGTCTTCTCGGAGAGGCAGAAGGCGATGAACCGCTTGCCCGTGGCGATGTCCGGCAGGTACTTCTGCTTCTGCTCGTCCGTTCCGCCGAGGATGATCGGGAAAGATCCGAGCGCGTTCACCGCGAAGCCGACGCCGATACCGCCGCAGGCCCGGGAGATCTCCTCGACTACCAGGCAGAGGTTCAGGACCGGGGTCTCGCCCGCGTCGCCGCCGTACTCCCTGGGGATCCAGACTTTCAGGAGTTCGGCCTCGGCCATGGCCTTTGCGATGGGCCACGGGTACTCCTGCTTCGTGTCGTATTCCGCAGCCACCGGCCGGATGTGCTCCATGGCGAGCTTCCGGGCGCGGTCGCGCCACATGAGGTTTTCCTTGCTGAGAAGGTGGTCGGACATGTCGTTTCCTCCGGTCATCGCCCGTAGTCGTGGAATGGAGCATTCTAGGGCAGTGAGAGGGAGAGAACCAACTGTAAGCGCCGCGGGAAGGTGGGGGACGGGCGATGACCACGGAGGAGGAGACGGGACAGCAGTCTCGCCGCTTCGCTTCTCGTCTGCCACGAGGCGGTCCGCTCCGCACCTCAGCGCGGCCCTGCCGCAAGAAAGGGTCGTCCTCCGTTTCGACCGCGCCACAGTCTGGGAACGTCACGAAGAATCCGCGAGTGCCGCGGAGATTTCGAACGTCGGTACTACAGACTGCCTCACCCGCTCCATCACCTCTTCAAGGCGACGTAATCACCCAGGATGAGCGCATCCATGTCCGCGCCTTGGAAACAATGAACGGCCTGCTGCGGCGTGTTCACGATCGGCTCGCCGCGGACATTGAAGGACGTGTTCAGGACAACCGGGACGCCGGTCAATTCACCGAAGGCCCGGATGATGTCATAGTAGCGCTCATTCTGCTCGCGGCGGACCGTCTGGACCCTCGCGGAGCCGTCCACGTGCGTCACCGACGGGATCACAGCCCGCTTCTCCGGGATCACGTCGAAGACCTTCAGCATGTAGGGGGCCTCGGCGTTGCCGCACTCGAAAAACTCGGCCGCGCGCTCCGCAAGCACCGCGGGGGCGAAGGGGCGGAATCCCTCCCTGAACTTGACGCGGGCGTTCACGATGTCTTTCGTCTTCGGATTGCGCGGATCGGCCAGGATGGAGCGGTTGCCGAGCGCCCGTGGCCCGTATTCCATGCGCCCCTGGTACCAGCCGATGATCTCTCCGCGTGCGATGCGCTCCGCGGCCTCTCTCGGCGCATCCCCGGACTCGTGAAAGTCGAGGCCGCTGCCCTCGAGAGCCGATCTGTACTCTTCTGCCGTGTACTCCGGACCCAGGCAGGCGTTCTTCATCGTCCAGCGCCCCTCCTGCCCCTTCCCGAGAACCTCGTGCCACACCCGCAACGCCGCGCCGAGACTGGCGCCGGCGTCCCCGGCGGAAGGCTGGACGAAGATCTCCTTGAAGGGTGTTTCGCGCACCAGGCGTCCGTTCGCGACGCTGTTCAGGGCTACGCCTCCGGCCATGACCAGGCGGTCCATTCCGGAGATGGCGTGGAGCTGCCGGACGATCTCGAGCAGCAGGTCCTCGGTCACCGCCTGCAGGGCGTAGGCGATGTCTTCATGGCGGGAATCGATCTCGCTCTCCGGCACGCGGGCCGGCCCGAACACCGACAGGAACTTGTCGGAGTACTTTCGCTCACGACCGACGTGGAAGTCGAAGTAGGAGAGGTTCAGCTTGAAATCGCCTTTTCCGTCGGAGCTGATCACGTCCCGAAACTTCGCCACCAGGTCCGGGCGGCCATAGGGGGCAAGCCCCATCACCTTACCCTCACCGGAGTTGGGACGAAAGCCGAGGTACTGGGTGAGCGTCTCCCAGAGTTTGCCGACCGAGTGGGGGTAGTTCGTCGACTGGAGGATTTTGATCCTGCCGTCAGTCCCGACGAGGGCCAGGGCGGTCGCCTCCCATTCTCCCGTACCATCCACCGAGAGCGCCGCGGCCTCTTCGAACCCCGAGGGCCAGTAGGCGGAGGCGAGGTGGTTCCGATGGTGGTCGAGGAAGTGGAAACGGCCCGCAAAGCCGTACTCGTCCTCGAGCTTCTTCGGCAGGGCCTTGAAGTCGCTCCAGATTCCCGGTTGACGCTTGAAGTAGGCCAGGGAGCGCGGCAGGTGGCGGAAGACGTGCCACATGAAGGAGGCGAGACGCCTCTTCGGGTCCCAATAGAACGCGGCGTGATCGAGGTCTTTCCAGTCGATGCCGGCGTGGTCCAGGCAAGCCTTGATGGCGTGCTCCGGGAACCCGTAGTGGTGCTTCTTTCGGGAGTAGCGCTCCTCCTCGATGGCGCAGAGCACTTCACCGTCGCGGACCAGGGCCGCGCTGCCGTCATGGGTGCTGTTGAAGCCGAGAATATACATCGTCACTCCAGTGCTCCGCCGGAGCCCCGTCCGGCGATGGGGGATCCTACCCGATTGCGGAAACGGGGTTGCAGCATTGCGGCGTGCGCGGGCCGAAGGTCAATCGATCGGGGTCAGCTCGATCAGGGCGGCGGTGCTGGTGCCGGGACTTTCTGCGTCCCAGCCGAGGAGGAGCAGAACCTCGCGATCGCTGTGGGTCACGGTCAACGAGGGCAATGTGCCGCGGTTTCGCACGCTGATGGAGGTGGTGTAACTCGTCCGGGACGGAGCGAAGGTCGAACCGATCAGCAGGTTCAGGCCTCCCGCCTGTACCGTGGAGCTGGCCATCTTCTTGATGATGCCGCTGGTCATGGGCCCGGCGGTTGCCTCTTCGCCGAGCGCGACCGCCAGCGCCGCGGCTTGGTCCCGGCTGAGAGTCTCGACCACGATCCCGCCCGGCCCTCCCCGCTCCTCGATCTCCGCCATTCGTAGAATTCGGGCGAGGTCATCGGTTTTCACGACAAACGATCGGACCGCCAGGCGATGGCCCTGGTAGGCCGGCGTGCCCACCGCCCGCGCGGCGCCATCCAGTTCCAGCCGAAGGAACGCCGCGAACGCTTCTCCGGTACCGGATTCGAAGCAGATCAGGTATGTTCCCGAACCCGTGATCGGGACTTGACCGCGGACCACCGGCAGCAGAGAGCCGTCCGCCGGTTTCGCCACGATGCCGAGGTCGAGAAACTGGATCAGGTCTTCCGATCCCCGTGGCAGGACATGGGCGGTGCAACTGCCACAGTCGGCCCGCTTGTCGCCACTGCGGATCTGCACCTCATCGCCGTTTGCCAGGCCGACGGTCGCGCTGAAGTTCTGCTCGCCGGCCCCGAGCGCCTGAAGGAGAAACTCCTCCGCGGCGGAGTCGAGCACTGCGTAGCGGACCCGGATGCCCTTGCGCTCCCCTCCGGTGCGAAAGCCCGCGCCGGACTCGACAATCGCACTGCGAAAGGTCTCGACGGGGACGATGACCACCGCGGCGGAAAGAGTGTGCGGCTTGCTCTCGCCGGCGGGGGTGACGATGACGGTGGTGGCCTCGTCGCCCCCGCCTTTCGGCAGGATACCGCAGGCCGGAAGCAGGATCGGAAGTAGCACCGGGAGGAGAAGAGCAAGCAGGCTTTTCAACCCTCGCCTCACTCCGACGGACTCTCCCGGCGCGCGTGCGCGGCCGCCACCACGACCTCGAGCTTCGCCTGGGCCTCCTCAACTGTTCTTGTCTTCAGCCCGCAGTCCGGGTCGACCCAGATGCGGTCCTGAGGAATGATCTCGAGGGCTTTCGACAGCCGGGCATCCACTTCATCCTGACTTTCGACTTCCCGCGAATGGACGTCTACCAGTCCGCAGGAGATGTCCTTCTGCGGCACGTTGGCCTGGAGCAGCGGCATGATGTCCACGTCGGGGTTGCTCAGTTCGAGGTCGAGATTGTGCACCGGCAGTTCGAGGAGCTGGGGGTAGATCTGGTCGAAGGAGCCGACGCACACATGCGAGATGAAGTAGGCGTCTAGGCCCTCCGTGCAAATCTGCATGGCTTCGACGGCCAGCGGCATCTCTTCAGGGCGGACCGAGATGGCCGGTTCGTCGATCTGGATGATCCGGCAGCCCGCTTCCACCAGGGCCTCGACTTCCTTGCGGATCTCTTTCGCGAGCCCGATCGTCGTGTCGCGCCGGTTTTCGTAGTGCTCGTTGAAGGACCAGTCCATCACCGTGTAGGGCCCGGTCAGCATGCCTTTCACCGGCTTCTCGGTCAGGCTCTGGGCAAAGCGGAACCACTCGATCGTGATCGGCTGCACCCACTCCACCGCGCTCGTGATGATCGGCTTGTGGTAGTAGCGGTTGCCGTTGCTTCTGATCAGTCCGCCGATCTCGAAGCCGCGCATGGTCTCGGCGAAGAAGGTGACCATGTCGCCACGGTACATCTCGCCGTCCACGAGGACGTCGACGCCGGCCTGGTCCTGCCACTCGATCCAGAACTGGGTCGCGCGCTCCTCCTCCCGCTCGAGGGCTTCCTGGTCGATGCGCTGCGCGGAATAATCCTCGCGGGCCTTCTTCAGATAGCTGGGCTTCGGGAAGGAGCCGACCGAAGTGACGGGGAATTCCGGCAGGGTGATGCCGAGCTTCGTAAGGTGTTCCCTGGACATATCACTGGCCTCCCGCATGCAGGTAGCGGTACCGCAGGCTGGTCATCAGTTCCAGCTTCTTGCGGGCACGGTCGCGCGGCAGGAATTCGAGACCGCAGGATGGGTTCAGATAGCAGTAGTCGGTGGACACCCGGGGCAGCACCCGGTCGAGGAAGTGGAAGATCTCATCCTTGCTGTCCATGCGGGTGTTCCGCGCGTTGAAAATGCCGAGTCCCAGGACCTTCGAGGACCCGACCATTTCGATATTGCTGATCAGGTCCTCGCTGTAGGTGAAGTCGAGGCTGATGATCTCGACCGGCATGTCCTGGAAGTCGCCGTAGAGCTTGGCGGCGTCGCCGAAATACGTGCAGAGAGCAAGCTCCGCCTTGCCTTTCTTCTCGGCGAACAGGGCCAGGGCCTCCCGCACAAGCCCCACGTCCCCGGGGTGCCGCAGGACCATGGGCTCGTCGATCTGGATAACCTTCGCGCCGGCCTGGGCCATGGCCTCGATCTCGTTCGCGAAAGCTTCGGCGAACGCCATCGTCAGCTTCGGAATGTCATCCTTGTATTCCGGGGCATTGACGATCGACATCCGGGCCGTCGTGTAGGGGCCGGTGAGCATGCCCTTGACGAAACGGGTCGAGTTCTTGACGGAGAAGGCGATGTCGTCGGCGAGGAGGGACTTCACCCAACGGGGTTCGCCCTCCACGATCGGCTGCCGGTAGAGGAAGTTGCTGTCGAAGTAGCGACGAAGCCCCCCGGCCCTGACGTTCTCCAGGCTCACGGCGACGTGTGAAACCGGATCGTGCCAGCGGACCATGCCGTCCGTGACCAACTCGATGCCGGCGGCGATCTGCTCGCGGATCACCTCGGAGGACACCCAGTTCTCGGTATCCTTCAAGTCACGCTCGGAGATCCTGCCTTCTGCGAATTTCGTGTGGGCGACGCGGAGCTTGCGCTCCTGCGGGCGGTCTCCGACGCGCGGATACGACCCGTTGTTCGTAAGTACTAGCCGCATTATCTCTCCCCGGAGGAGCCCGGTTCACGGGACCATTCCGGCCGGAAGGGGTGAAAACTCGCAACCTTAGGGAGAGGATTGGGGGGAGTCAAGCAAAACGGGGAGCACCGAATTGCCGGTGGGCCCGCCGATTCGAGTGCGGCGAAGCGGTCAGGCGAGGGGCGGGGAAGCCGCGAGGCGGGAAAGTAGTGAAGCAAGTGGTGGTCAACGCCCCTGGGGACCGTGCCAAAACACCTTCGGGATCGAGGACTGCCGCATCCCGCCCAGCCTCATTGCTGGATCGGGCCAGGCGGCACTCTCGGTGCAACGGTCGCACTTCTTTCCAGACGAGCCCATTTTCTTGCGTGAGCCCCTGGTTCGCGGGGGCGCAAAGGCGTCCCCTCCGCCGCGCTCTGCGCAGCGGAGGGGGTGCGGCGATCTCTGCCCGCTACTACTTCTTTTTCTTCTTGGCGGGCGCCTTCTTCTTGGCGGGCGCCTTCTTCTTGGCGGGCGCCTTCTTCTTGGCGGGCGCCTTCTTCTTGGCGGGCGCCTTCTTCTTGGCGGGCGCCTTCTTCCTGGCGGGC
>JAJSAM010000055.1 GCA_024274785.1 Planctomycetota bacterium
GAGATCGACCCTCCGATGCGGCCGGACCGCGCTGCGTTTGCCGGGGATGTCCGCAGATGAGGATGAGCAGCCTGGAGGCGTTGAGCATGGCCTGATCGCGAACGGGGCTTTCCGAAGGTGAAAAGTTCCGCCTGGTGTCATAGGCTATGGGCTCTTTTCGAACGATTGACCTGGATGGAGGAATTCGATGGCTCTCGAGTGGCTGCCAAGGGACGACGAGGTGAAGGACCACGCCCTGCACGGGTCCGAGAACTGGGGGACCGAAGCCCCCTGCACCATGTACGAAAGAAAGCCGGTGCTGGACCAGGCCGGCCAGAAGGTGGACGGGCTCTATACCGCCTGGATCACGCTGAACAACCCCCGCCAGTACAACTCCTACACCACCGAGATGGTGAAGGGGGTCATCGCCGGGTTCGACAACGCTTCGCTCGATCGCTCGGTGGTGGCGGTCATCTTCACCGCGGTCGGTGAGAAGGCCTTCTGCACGGGCGGCAACACCAAGGAGTACGCGGAGTACTACAGCAAGCGCCCGAACGAGTACGGCGAGTACATGGAACTCTTCAACGGGATGGTGGACGCCATCCTGCGCTGCAAGAAGCCGACGATCTGCCGCGTCAACGGGATGCGCATCGCCGGCGGCCAGGAGATCGGCATGGGCTGCGACCTGGCGATCTCCTCCGACCTCGCCATCTTCGGCCAGGCCGGACCGAAGCACGGCTCCGCCCCGGACGGCGGGTCCACCGACTTCCTGCCGTGGTTTCTCACCATCGAGGATGCGATGTGGAACTGCGTCTCCTGTGAGATGTGGTCCGCCTACAAGATGAAGCGTCTGGGCCTGATCCGTAAGGCGGTGCCGGTGATCCGGGATGGTGACGGCTTCGTCCGGAACCCCATGGTCATCACGGACCGCTACGTGGATGACGGTGAGATCGTCTTCGGCGACATGAAGCGCGGCGAGGCGATGAAAGAGGCTCGCGCGATGGTCAAGGAGGCGACCATCGACTTCTCGCTGCTCGATGCGGAGATCGACAAGGTCGTCTGGCGGTTCACGAACCTCTTCCCGGGTTGCCTGATCAAGTCCATCGACGGAATCCGCGCGAAGAAGAAGTTCTTCTGGGACGCCAACAAGAACAACAACCGCCACTGGCTGGCCGCCAATATGTCCGCGGAGGCCTTCCTCGGCTTCACCGCCTTCAACACGAAGAAGATCACCGGCACCGACGTGATTGATTTCGTGAAGTACCGCCAGATGATCGCCGAGGGCGCATACGCGGACGACGAACTGTTCGAGGCCGTGCTGGGAAAGCCGCAGTAAAGCGGCACCCGGGGGAGAGGGATTGGCTCCGTGAGTTGAAGGGGGCCCCGGCCGGAACTCGGGGTTCCCGTCCTCACCCTCATCGCCGGGCTGCTCCGGGCGGCCTGGCGAAACCAGCGCAAGCGGCTCGAAGGCCTCCTCGCCGAACGGATGACGGCGTGGAGCCTGGAGCCTCCCGGTTTCTTCCACCGCGCGGCCCAGCCGCAATGGGGGGTCGACCTCCGGGCGACTGTGCTGGCGGTCCGGGAGCGTCACGCAGAATCTGCGTGCGTCGCGAAGATCGACCGGGCTGAAAGACCGGTCACCGCTGATCAGTAAGTCCGGACGAAGCTCAGGACGGTACCGGTCTTGCCGACCACGATGCCGGTGCGCTCGTTGATGAATGACAGGGCGCGCAGATCCTTTTTCGTCCGGGTTTTCAGCCTGATCATGCTCTTGCCGCCGTTGTTCGTGCCGAGGGCGATGCCGTCGTTGCCGACGAAGTAGGCGGTCTCCGCGTCGAGGGCATCCACCGCGCGCAGGCGCTTCTCGGTACCCGTATCGAGCCGGGCCCAGGTTCGGCCCCCGTCGGTGGTTCTCGCGGCGAAGCCCCCGTCGCCGACCACATAGCCGTTCTGCGCATCCGCAAAGTCGACCCCCCAGAGACTGGTGCCGAGGGGATTGCCGGCCTGCCGCACGTCCCAGGTCTCGCCGCCGTCGTCCGAATAGAGGATGCCGCCGCGGCGCTTCTGGTAGAGCAGCGACCTGGCGGCGTCGCCCACGAAGGAGATCTCCACGTGGCTGCCGACGACGTAGATGCGCTTCTCATCCACGACGCAGATGCCGTTCAACTGCCGGCCGGTGATGCCGTAGGCCATACTGTCCGGAGTTTTCCAGGTATTGCCGCCGTCCTCGGTCACCCGCCAGGCGCCGTCCCCCTCCCGGGTCGATCCCGCGATCATGAATCCCCGCTTGCGGGTCACGAATCCGAAGCCGCGGATCGGCATGGTGATGTCGGTCCTGATTTCGCTGAAGGTGTTGCCGCCGTCGCTGGTCTTCAGGATGACATTCTTGATGCGGGTACGCCCGGCCAGGAAACCGTGCCGCTCGTCGATCCAGTGCATCACACGAAAGGAGAGGCCCTCGCGGACCTGCGTGGGATCCCACATCCGGCCGCCATCGCTCGAGCGGACGATCATCCCGTCGGATCCGCAGATCACGACGTGCCTGTTCTTGAAGAGCCTGACGCCGTAGAGGCTCTCGTCGGTCTCGGCGATCACGGAATCGAAACGGCCGGACATGCGAGGGCGCGCCAGAGCCGCCGGGTCGGGCAGGATGGTCACGGCGATGGCGAGCAGGGCAAGTGCGGCAGTCAGGAGTCTATTCATTGGTATCCGGTTTCTCGGTGGGGGTATGAACCAGGCGGGGGATGACTTCGCCTCTCAGGATGGTCTTCGCAAAGATCTCATGCACGTCCTCGAGCGTCACCCCGGCGTACCAGACGGCCTCCGGGTAGATGACGATGATGGGGCCGTGAGCACATTGATTCAGACAGCCCGACTTGTTCACCCGGATGCGCCTTGTGATCCCCGCCTCTTTCGCCATCTGCCTGAGCCGCCCGCCGATCTCGTCGCCGTTCCGGCCGGGGCAGGTCCTTCCGGAGACGCACACGAAGACGTGGCGTTCGTACGGCACCGGTGGATGGCGCTTTGCGGGGAGAGGCATGGGGACCTTCCAGGGGAGGATCGGGAATTCAGAGTGGGTGACGCACGAATTTCCATTTTCACAGAGGATGCCCCTTCATCCGCGGAATTGTCGGGAGAGGGCGGATCTGCGGAGAGGGTGTGGCCTGGCGGTGCTCGAGTTGCGCCTCGAGAGAAGACCGGCTCGAGACACGGGAAACCGGTGAAACGAACCACCTGTCGCTTTTCGCTCTATACTCCCGCCAACGGTCGGATTGCCGGGAGGACGAGCGCAGATGCGAGCAGTGCGAATACACGAACACGGCGGCCCCGAGGTGCTGCGGCACGAGGATGTCGAGGTGCCGGTCTTCAAGGCCGACGAAGTGCTGGTCCGGGTCAAGGCCAGCGGGATGAACCACCTGGATCTCTGGGTGCGAAACGGCGTTCCCGGGCACAAGTTCCCCCTGCCGATCATCCCCGGGTGTGATTTCGCGGGCGTGGTCGAGGCGGTCGGCGATGCGGTTTCGGGTATCTCTGCGGGGGAGGAAGTCATTGTCTCGCCGGGTCACTCCTGCGGCCGCTGCCGGGAGTGTCTCTCGGGTCGCCACAGCCTGTGCCGCCACTACGGGATTTTCGGAGAGACGCGGGACGGCGGGAACGCGGAGTTCATGTCCGTCCCCGCCGTGAATCTCGTCCCCAAACCGGACACCCTCTCCTTCGTCGAGGCGGCTTGCATTCCCCTCGTCTTCCTCACCGCCTGGCACATGCTCGTGACGCGCTGCGAGATCAAGCCGGGGGACACCGTGCTCGTCCACGCCGGCGGTTCCGGGGTCGGGTCCGCCGCCATCCAGATCGCCAGGCTTTTCAACGCGGAAGTGATCACGACGGCGTCCTCGCGGGCCAAGCTCGACCGTGCCGGGGAACTCGGCGCGGACCACCTGGTCAACTACGAGGAAGAGAACTTCGCGAAGCGGGTCCGGGAGATCACCGGGAAGCGCGGCGTGGACATCGTTTTCGAACACACCGGTGAGGCCACCTGGAAGGGAAGCCTGATGGCGGTGGCCCGGGGCGGGAAGATCGTCACCTGCGGCGCCACTTCCGGTTTCAACGCCGTCTCCGACCTTCGCATCGTGTTCTTCAAGCAGGTCTCCATCCTCGGTTCCACCATGGGGTCGCTCGGGGAAGTGCTTGACGTCATGGAGCACGTCGAAGCGGGCCGGCTTCGTCCCGTGCTCGATCGCACCTTCCCCATGTCCGAAGTCAAGGACGCCCATCGCTATCTCGCGTCGCGCGAGCAGTTCGGCAAAGTCGTCATTCTTCCGGAGGAGTAGATTGTGGAAACGCTGACCCTCTCCATCGCCGATCAGATCGCCACCGTGGAGCTGAACCGCCCCGGCAAGAAGAACGCCATCAACCTCGAGATGGTGAGGGAGATGCACGCGCTGCTCGACGACCTGGCGGAGCGCGACGATATCGCCGTCCTGATCGTGACGAGCTCCGACCCTCGCTGCTTTACGGCCGGGGCCGACGTCGGGGAGCTGCACTCCCGCAAGAAGAGGGATGCGCTCTCGGGCATCAACCAGAACGCCTTTCGCCAATTCGAGGAGTTTCCGCATCCCACCATTGCCGCAGTCCGCGGCTTCGCCCTGGGAGCGGGCACCGAACTCGCCGCCTCCTGCGACCTGCGCGTGGCCGGCGAAAGTGCCCGATTTGGTCATCCCGAGGTCGGTTTGGGCATCACTCCGGCCGCCGGCGGGATGAAGCTGCTGATGCGGCTCGTCGGTCTGGCGAAGGCAAAGGAGCTGATCTTCACCGGTCGCGTGATCGACGCGAAGACCGCCCTCGGGATCGGCCTGGTGAACCGCGTCGTCCCGGACAACGAGGTGCTCTCCTCCGCGAAGGAACTGGCCCGCGAGATCCAGAGGAACGGCACCCTGGCGGTGCGACTCGCCAAGGCCGCGATCACCGCCGCCGCGCGCCACGCCGGCGAACACATGAACCTGATCGAGAACCTCAGCCAGGCCATCCTCTTCGAAGACGAGGAGAAGCTGGCGCGCATGAAGGCGTTCCTGGACCGGAAGAAGAACTGAACCGGACCGTTGCGAGCTTGTTTCGAACGCCTGTTCGAAATACCATCTCTCCTGGTTTCCGCACACGTCACCCAACGCACCAGGAGAGAACATGCGCGCTGCACGATTCGTCGGTTCGGGCCAGCCCCTCGAACTGACTGATGTTCCGGATCCGGTACCGGGCGAGAAGGAAGTGCTGATCGAGGTCTGTGCCTGCGGCATCTGCCACACCGACCTCTCTTTTCTCGACCACGGCATCCCCACGATGACCAGCCCGCCGCTGACGCTCGGCCATGAGATCTCGGGCCGGGTGAAGGCGCTCGGCACCGGGGTCACCGGGTTTGTGGAAGGCGAACCGGTCCTGCTCCCGGCGGTCTACGGCTGCGGCGAGTGCCGTTTCTGCAAATCGGGCCGGGAGAACCTCTGCCCGAAGATGGTCTTCTTCGGCTCGAGCCGGGACGGCGGCTTCGCGGAGTTGATCGCCGCGCCGGAGCATGTCGTCTTCAAGCTCCCGGAGAGCATCCCCCTCGATGCGGCCTGCGCTATCGCCGATGCGGTTTCGACGCCGTACCACGCGGTCAGGAATCGGGGCCGGGCCGGTGAGGGCGATCGCGTGATCGTCATCGGCTGCGGCGGCATCGGCATCAACATCGTGCAGTGTGCCGCGGCCCGGGGCGCCGAGGTGATGGCCATCGACATGCGCGACGACTCCCTCGCGGTGGCGAAAGAACTCGGTGCCACCCACACCTTGAACCCCACCGGGATCGAGCGGGTGGACAAGGCGGTGAAGGAGGTCTTCAAGGGCGGCGCGGATATCGCCTTCGAGGCGATCGGCATGAAGCCCACCATCGAGACCGCCTTCTCCTGCCTGGCGCGCGGTGGACGGCTTTGCGTCGTCGGCTACTGTGCCGAGAAGGTCGTGCTGGCCGCGGCGAAGATCATGTTCTTCGAGCAGGAGGTCGTGGGGAGTCTCGGTTGTCCCACCGCCGAGTATCCGCCGCTCATCGAGGACGTGGCCGCCGGGAAGATCAAGGTTGAGCCGCTGATCAGCAACCGTGTGTCGCTCGAGGACATCAACGACGGAATGGACCTGCTCCGGGCCGGCAAGGGACTCCGGACGATCGTATTGCCGAAGGGAATCTAGAAGATGGCAGATACTGCGAAGCTGTTGGCTGGAAAGTCCGCGATCGTCACCGGCGGAAGCCTGGGCATCGGGGCGTCGATCGCCCGCGTGCTCGGAGCGGCCGGCGCGAACGTGGCGGTGAACTACCGCAAGCACGACACCGAGGCGATGAAGGTGGTCGAGGACATCGAAGCGGCGGGGGTGAAGGGGCTCGCGCTGCAGGCGGATGTCTCCGACTTCAACCGGGCGCAGGAGATGGTGGCCGAGGTCCGCGAGAAGTTCGGCGGACTCGACATCCTGGTCTGCAACGCGGGAATCAACCGCGACGGCGTGATCTGGAAGATGACCGAGGAGAAGTGGGACCAGGTCATGGCGATCAACCTGAAGGGGTACTTCAACTACTGCCGCGCCGTCGCGCCGATCTTCAAGGAGCAGAAGAGCGGCCGTATCGTCAACATCACCTCGATCAACGGTATGCGTGGGAAGTTCGGCCAGACCAACTACGCCGCGTCCAAGGCCGGCATCATCGGCCTGACCAAGTCCATCGCGCGCGAGCTGGGACGATCAAAGGTCACCGCGAACGCCGTGGCCCCGGGCCTGATCGAAACCGACATGGTCGCCGACATGCCGGAGGAGGCGAAGGCGGCGTCCCTCGGCGAAACGGTCCTCGGCCAGCTCGGCACCCCGGAAGACGTGGCGAACGTGGTGATGTTCCTGGCGTCCGACCTGGCGCGCCACGTGACCGGCGAGGTCATCCGGGTGGATGGAGGCCAGTACATCTGAGAAGCTCTCAGCCCTCCGGGGACGGGGCCGCCCGCTCCCCGGAGGGTCGGCCTCTGTGCAGGATCAGCGTGACGTTCGCCGCCCCCTGCCTAGCCACTCGTGAACGGCGCATTCCGCGCGGCAATCGGGCCGCACCAGTCCTTCTCCGGATCCCAGGCCAGGCGGTAGGCGCCGCCGATGACTCCCTGGGCAGCCAACGTCTCGGTGCTCCTGGCGTAGTAGGGGCAGTCGTCATTCAAGCAGACGAAGAGGATCGGGGTGCCCCAGGCGCCCATCGCGTTCCCGGAAACATCGCATTCGTGGAGATCCCGCTCGCAGTACGGGCAGCGGTGGGTGTTCCTGATCTCGGCTTTCCGGGCTTCCACGGCCGGGTCTTTCTCGGGGGACATCTCTACTCCTCGGGTGCCAGGTGATAGTTGAAGACGGTGCGGAGGTCATCCGGGATTCGCGTCGGCTCGAACGTGTCCATATCGACGCAGACCGTGGTGATGCGGGCGACGACGCAGGGCTCCGTGGTTCCCTCTTTCCGGATCCGGTAGCGCAGCGTGAGGGACGAGTTGCCGAGCTTGAGTGTCTGGATCTCCACCCGGGCCACGTCGCCGAAGGCCAGGGTCCGTCGGAAGTCGACGTCCACCTTGACGGACGGGAAACCGAGCCGCCTTCCGTCGAGCAGTTCGTGGTAGGGCAGCCCCACCCGGTCGGAGAAGAACTCCTCGAAGGCCACGTGGAAGTAGTTGATGATTCGCGGGTAGTAGACGATTCCCGCGTGGTCGATGTCGCCGAACCGCACCTTCATGCTGGTTTCATACTTCGCCATGGCGGCCAAGGTACCCGAAGGTCGGTTCGCCGGAAAACTGTGGCCGGTCACCGGTGACGGTTATGTTTCCGCGCCACGGAGGGACAGTCATGACCGAGAACCGGATCAACCGCATCATCGTCGTCGGCGCCGGCACCATGGGCCACGGGATCGCGCAGACCGCCGCCGCCGCGGGCTGCGAAGTCACCCTTTGCGACATCAGCGAGGGAGTCGTCTCAGCCGGAATCGGGAAGATCAGGGCGAGTCTCGAGAAGCGCGTTGCGGGGGGGAAGCTCGGGGCGGAGGTGGCCGGGGAGACGCTCTCCCGCATCCGCACCGGCACCGATCCGGTCGCCCTGCTCGAGGGCGTGGACCTGGTGGTGGAGGCGATCCCGGAGCGGATCGAGCTGAAGCGCGACCTCTTTTCCCGGTTGGACGCCGCTGCGGCCGATGCCACCATTCTCGCCACCAATACCTCCTCCCTGCCGGTTACGGAGATCAGCAGGGCCACGGGTCGCGCAGACCGCGTCGCCGGCGCCCACTTCTTCAACCCGGTGCCGGCGATGCCGCTGCTGGAACTGGTCCGGGCCGACGGGACTTCCGAGGCCACCATCGACGCTCTGCGATCGTTCGGTGAAGCCCTCGGCAAGCAGGTCATCGTGGTGAACGATACCCCGGGTTTTGCCACGAGCCGCCTCGGCGTGACCCTCGGCCTCGAGGCGATGCGCATGCTCGAGCAGGGCGTGGCCAGTGCCGAGGATATCGACCGGGCCCTCGAACTCGGCTACCGGCACCCGATGGGACCATTGAAGCTCACCGACCTGGTGGGCCTGGATGTTCGCCTGAACATCGCCGAGCACCTGCATCGGGAACTGGGCGGCGACCAGTACGCGCCGCCGGAGATTCTCAGGCAATACGTGGCGGATGGACGGCTCGGAAAGAAGGTCGGACGTGGGTTCTATGAGTGGGAGTGAGCCGCCGGAGGAATGAAGCGGCAAAGTGCGAAGCCGGGTGCGGTTGCACTCTGTCGCAAGAGGGGATCCAACCGTGCGGGCGGGACTCGGGATGATCGGGGAGATGATCTCCCGGTCGCACGTCAGGTGGCATTCGGCAGCCGTTTCCGAGGCTGTCGCGGCCGCGCTGTGGATTCTTCCCGGAAAAATGCAAAGTTGTGGCCGGGATTTTCCATATATCCCATGAACAGTGTGCGTTTCCGGCTGTTGGGGCCGGTGGGAGATGGTTTCATGAAGATTGCAGCCGTAAGTCTGGTTGTGGTGCTGGCTCTCGGGAGCGTCGCGTACGCCGACTGGGTCCGTGCGTCCTCGGTGCAGGACTGGGTGACCGACAACCTCGATGGAACCTGGACCTACAGGTACGAACTTTCGAACGACAGCTATTGGGTGGGGGACAACTTGCCTGAAACGGGAACGGCGCCCGTCATCGTCGACTGGGAACTTCCGTACTTCCCCGACGCTCAAATCACCGACATCAGGGTTCCTCTCTTCAATGGTGAATTTGATCCCGGTTGGGAATACACCATCGAGGACATCGGCGTTGCAAATGTCATCACCGGGTGGGGCGGAGTTGCGGCGTGGCAGACCCCCGGCGACGCCTGGTATCAGGGGCCGACCAGTCCCTACACTACCGTGGGACAGGTCCTGCACTGGTATGCCGACTTCGACGACAATCGGAGGCCCTTCGTCCTGTTCCCTAGTGACTCCTTGTACGGTTTCGGTTTCACCGCTCCGTTCGAGCCCACCGATGCACCCTACCAGGCCTCGTGGTCGAACCTGCCGGTCCGGACCGGCGACCCCCTGTTCCCGGGAGGCGTGCCGGGTTCACCCTTGACTCTCGGTGGAGCCCGCGTCGTTCCGCTGCCGTCCGCGGCTCTGATGGGGCTCGGTCTGCTTGGCGTTCTCGGAGCGGCGGTACGGCTCCGGAGGCGCAAGGCGGCGTAGAGGAAACCCTGTAGCCCCTGATGGATCAACCACCCGGACCTGCTGACTGGTCCGGGTGGTTTCGATTCCACCCTGAGGGCCCGTCTGGAAAGAGGCCCGTCTGGAAAGGATCGTGTCACCCTCGCCGGCGCGCGCAGTCCGCGCCTTCGATGGCCGGACCGCGTGCCGTTCCGGCGCCGGCAGGGCAACCGTGGGCGGAGTGGCGTGGTGACGGGTCGGGACGGCGCCAGACCCTCCGATGGCGCCCCGTGGTCCTGACCGGGCCTCAGGGGCCGCGCAAGAATAACTACGGGATTCGAGGGCAGCCGCATCCCGCCCAGCCGCATTGCTCGTCTGTTGAAACCAGTAAGGTTGCGCCCTCCTCGCGCCTTGCTGGGCGGGCGCATCAGCGCTCTCCGTCCTGCGAAGTTATTCTTGCGCTGCCCCTCAGTCCCGCTCGAACAGCATCGCCATGCCCATGCCGCCCGACACACAGAGCGTTGCCAGGCCCCGCTTCGCGTTCTGCCGCTCCATCTCGTGCAGGAGCGTCACGCAGATGCGCGTACCGGTGCAGCCGATGGGGTGGCCGAGGGCGATGGCGCCGCCGTTCACGTTCGTCTTCTCGAGATCGAACTTCAGTTCCCGGTGACAGGCGATGAACTGGGCGGCGAATGCCTCGTTCAACTCGATCAGGTCGATGTCGTCGAAGGTCAGGCCGGTCTTCCCGAAAAGCTGCCTCACCGCGGGGACCGGGCCGATGCCCATGATCGCCGGGTCCACGCCGGCCACCGACCACCCCGTGATGCGGGCCATCGGTGTGACGTCGAGCCTCTCCGCGGCTTCCTTCGACATGACGATCATGGCCGCCGCGCCGTCGGTGATGCCGGAGGAGTTGCCGGCGTGCACCGTGCCGTTCTCCTTGAACACCGCGGGGAGCTTGCCCAGCCCCTCGATCGTGGCGTTGTCGCGCGGGTGCTCGTCCTTATCGACGATCTTCGGGCCCTTGCGGCTCGGAATCTCCACCGGGAAGGTCTCGGCCTCGAAGAGGCCCTTTTCCCGGGCCGCCTGGCAGCGATGCTGGCTCTCGACCGCATGCGCGTCCTGCTCGGCCCGGTCGATGTCGTACTGTTCGGCGAGCGTCTCCGCGGTCATCCCCATCTTCTGGTTGGTGAGGGGGCAGATGAACCCGTCCTTGAACATGCCGTCCACCACTTCGGAGTTGCCGAGACGGTAGCCCCACCGGGCGTTCATGAGGTAGTAGGGCATGTTCGACATCGACTCGGTGCCGCCCACCAGCGCGACCTCGTAGTTGCCCATCTGGATGTCCTGCCATGCGAGCTGGATCGCCTTCAGGGAGGAGGCGCACGCCATGTTCAGGGTCATGCCGGGGCGCTCGAACGGCACGCCCGCGCGTACCGCGATCTGCCGACCGGGATTGGTGCCGTTCGCCACCTGACGGCCCTGGCCGAAGATCGCCTGCTCCACCTCGGCGGGGTCGATGCCCGCTCGAGTGATCGACTCCTTTGCGGCCAGAATCCCGAGGTCCACGGCGGAAAGCGGAGTGAAAGATCCCCCGTATCGGCCGATCGGTGTACGTACGACTCCCGCAACGACGACTTCGCGCATGACTTCCTCCCGGACAGCGGATCAATGGTCCCGAGAGGCTAGCGAGTCCATCAGTCGAACGCTAGTTCGAAGTGGATCTGAGGGGCGGTGCTCTTTGGCGATCAGGACGGTGGGCGGTTTGACGGCACAGGCGGGACTACCGGGGACGGTGTGGCATTGAGTGTGGTCGGGCCGGCGCCCGACCCTCTGATCGCCGTGAGAACCCCATCTCGGAGGGTGCCGCGACGGGTCAGGTGCGATCCTCTCCTGGCTTGCGTTGGGTACCCCGCGGATCGAAGTGGTGGAGTTCACGTGCGGCGAGGGCGACCTCGACACCGTGGTCCACGTCGAACTGCTCCGTCGCGAGAACCTCCTCGAGCCTCGCCCGCGTCTCCGGATGTTTGGCCACGAGGAACGAACAGCAGTCTTCGTGCGGCTGGATGGAGATCTCGTAGGTGCCGATGGCCCTCGCCCGATTGATAATCTCGATCTTGCTGGCGCCGGCCAGCGGACTGTAGACCGGCCAGTCGACGCCGTGGCGGATCGCCCGGAGATTCTCGAGCGTCTGGCTCGCCACCTGCCCGACGGAATCGCCGGTGACGAAGCCCAGCCCGCGGACCTCCTCCCGGATCCGCTCCGCGATGCGGAACATCATCCGACGGTAGACGATCATCCGGAACTTCGCGGGGACGACCATCACGATCTCCCGCTGCAACTCTTCGAAGGGAACGATGGTCAGGTTCAACGGGCCGTGGAAGAGGGACAGGCGCTCCGCCAGCGCCTTGATCTTCTTCGCCACGCGATTCGTCGAGATGGACCGATTGAGGAAGTGCACGAGGTGGATGCGGCACCCGCGGAGCATCATCTGCAGGGCGGCGACCGGCGAGTCGATCCCACCCGACAACAGCGCAATCAGGGTCCCCTGGGTTCCCACCGGGAGGCCCCCGAGCCCCTCGTGCCGATCCCAGTGTACGTAGGCGCGGGTCTTGTCGATCTGCACGCCGTAGGTCACCTCCGGATGACCGAGGGAGACCTTGCGTCCCATCGCTTCGACCACCGCCGCGCCCACCTCCCGGTTCACTTCCGGGGATTTCATCGGGAACTGCTTGTGGGAGCGGCTGGTGGTGACGCGAAAGGTCGTGTCCGGATGCTGCGAAGCCATGGCCACCACGGTTTTCGTGATGGCTTCGAAGTCCGGCTCGAGAGACAGCGCCGGCGCGAACCAGGCCAGGCCCGGCACGCGGCCGAGACCGTCGAGGATCGCCTCGAGGTCCGCGCCCTTTCGAAGTGCCGCGCTCAGGCGGCCCGACTCGCGGCGAATACTCCCGATCCCGTACTGTCCCACTGCACCGGCCACGTTGCGGGAGAGCTTCTCCTCGAAGGTCCTGCGATTCCCTCCCTTGGTACCGATCTCGGCATAGTGGAGGACGATCCGATCGTACGGCTTCTGGGGCGATGGGGTGTCCATGCCCGGATGATAGACACAACCCTTCCGGCTTCCTGCTTCTTATTTCTCGCCGGCTGACCGATAGGGGATCGGAGGAAGATCTTGCCGATCGTTACCCAGCAGACCGACGGTTTCTTCGAATCACACTGGCGGCCCGACCGGCCCGTGCGGTTGCGGCTTCTCACTGGTGTTGCATCGGTTGCCGGGGTGGGACTGCTGTTCACTCCCGCGTTCTTCAGCGAGTGGGGATCCGGGTTGTCCCTGGCCTTCCTGGTGACCATCGAGTTGCTGCTGCTCCGGGCCGGATTCCGTCTGCTGCGGGAGGGCTCCGGGCATGACTACCGGTGCATTCGAATCCACGTGGCTTCGGGAGAGATGGAACTTCGGCGCGGCCGCGGACCGTTCTCCGCCACGCGCGCACTCGGGGCCGTTGAGATCGAGTGCCTCGTGCTCGGCCTCGGTGGTGAGGCGGCGGCGTTCGCGCTCACCGCCATCACCCGGGGCGGGCCTCCCGTCACGCTCATTCCCGGCGACAGTGACGAGGCGGGCTGTCGTGAACTGGCACTGACCCTGGCCCAGGGGATGGGCGTGCCTCTGCTCGACCGCCGCTATCCCGATCCGGAGGGCCAGAAGGACGCTCCGGTTCGCGTGGGATGCACCGGGGACGGCCGGCGAACGGTCTATCGCTGGTGCTACCGCGATCGTTTCCACCCCCGGCTCGTGCTCCTCGGCCTGGGGATCGTGGCCGCGCTCTCGAGTGTGCTGCCTCTCCTCGCCAGGGAGACCGGCGCCGCCATGATCCTGCCCGCGGTGCTCGACACGCTGCTCGCCCTCGGGCTGGCCGTCCACACCTTCGCGTCTCTCACCGAGCGCCGGATGATCCTGCGCAACGACGCCCTGCGGGTCGAGCGACAGCTTGGCCCCATGCCCCTTCTGCAGCGATTGATCGATTTCGATTCTCTCGCCGGCATCGTCGTGCTACGAAAAGGGGCGTGGTGCGCCGTTTTCCTGCGACTGGCCGGGGGCCGGACCGGGGTCGCTCTCCCCTTCGAGGAGTTCGAAGTGGCGGCCTGGCTCAAAGCGACCCTCGAGGGCGCGGTACACGGAGTGGGCCGGCGTCGCGTCGCGGCGATCCGACCCGGCGGCGCCGACTGAGGGCAAGATGACCCGGCGACCGATCGTCTATTGTTCCGCGTATGGCTTCGCGTGGCCCGGCCACGTATTTCCCACCGGGAAGTACCGGGGGGTGGCCGACACTCTCCGGGAGAGTGGCGTCGCCCATGTTTTCCACGAGCCCGTTCCGGCCACCCGTGACGAACTTCTGACCTGCCACCACGCCACCTACCTCGACCGGTTGGAAGGCATTGTACGCGGCGAATTGCCCTGGGATCCACGGTTCGAGGTTCCGGTGGACCACGCGGTGCTCGACGCGTTCAAGCTCTCCGCCGGAGGGACCATCAAGGCGGCGCGCCTGGCGATGGAACATGGTCGGGCGATCAACGTGGGTGGCGGGTTTCATCACGCCTACCCGAGCCACGGAGAGGGGTTCTGCCTGCTGAACGACGTGGTTGTGGCGGCGAAGGTCGTCCTCGATGAGGGGCTCGCGGAGCGCGTCCTCGTCGTGGATCTGGACGTGCACCAGGGGAACGGGACGGCGGTCGCCGCGCAGGGAGACGATCGCATCTTCACGTTCTCGCTGCACCAGGAGAACAACTACCCGGCGAAGGAGAAGTCCGACCTCGACGTGGGGCTTGCCGACTTCGCGGGAGACGGAATGTACCTCGGCGCGCTCCGGGATGCCCTCGGTGAGATCGACCGCCGCTTCGCCCCGGACCTGCTCTTCTACCTGGCCGGCGCCGACCCCTTCGAGCACGATCGTCTGGGCGGTCTGAAGGTGAGCATGGACGGCCTGGCCGCGAGGGACCGGATGGTCTTCGACTTCGCGGAGGAACAGGGTGCCCCGATCGTCGCGACCCTGGCCGGAGGCTACGCGGTCCGGGAGGAAGATGTGGTGGCTATCCACGTGAAGACGATCGAGGAACTGCTCCGCCGCGACCGGGCGGGAGAGTGAGGGCGTGAGAGCCGCAATTGCCGGACTCCAGGCCATCCGCCCGGAAATACGCGGCCGTTTCGGAGGGCGGCGCCCCGTCGGCGCCGCGATGGTCCCGGCGCATTCGCCTTCCCCGGCAGCATGACCCCGTGATCTACGTGTGGAAGCTCTCGCCGCAGCCGCAGCTTCCCGTTGCGTTCGGGTTGTTGAACGTGAAGGAAGCGCCCATCAGGGTCTCCTTCCAGTCCATTTCCACGCCGGCCAGGTAGAGGTCACTCTTGCCGTCCACGTAGACCTTCACGCCGTGCTGCTCGTAGACCTTGTCGTCGGGGTTGGCGCCATCCGCGATGTCGAGCTCATAGCTGAGACCGGAACAGCCCCCCGCGACGACCCGGACGCGGAGCCCCGGATCCGAAAGTCCTTCCTTCGCCTTGATCAGGTCCCTGACCCGATCCGCAGCCTTCTCGCTCAGCGTCAACATGATCTGCTCCTCAGCGCTGCGGCGGCCCGGTCGAACGCGCTCCGGCTACCGCAAAGGTCCATTCCTGATTTCGCCATCCGGTCCGCAAGGCGTTGCGTTCCAGCGGATTTGTGCCGTTTCTCCGGCTCAAAATTTCGAATCTGCTTCGTAATCCGGACAATAAGGTAAAGTATTCAGCTCGCAAAGGAATTCGAGTTGGTGAAGGGAGTAAACATGGCTACCGAGACCGCCACCCGGGAGGACGGGACGACCGAGGGGTCGGGCCGTCGCCGGGTCTATCTCGACAACAACGCAACGACACCCTGCGACCCACGGGTGATCGAGGCGATGACCCCCTACTTTTTCGAGAAGTTCGGCAACGCCGCCAGCCGCAACCATGAGTGGGGCTGGGAGGCCGAAGAGGGCGTCGAGGAGGCCCGGGCGCAGATCGCAAAGGCCATCGGGGCGGATTCCCGCGAGATCGTCTTCACGAGCGGCGCCACCGAATCCGACAATCTCGCCCTGCTCGGCACCGTCGAGATGTACGCCGAAAAGGGAAACCACATCATCACGGTTCCCACGGAGCACAAGGCGGTCGTCGATACCGCGAAGTACCTCGAGAGCAAGGGCGTCGAGGTGACCTGGCTCACCCCGAAACCCGATGGCCTGATCGACCTCGATGAGCTCCGCGCCGCGGTCCGGGATGACACCGTCCTGATTTCGATCATGGCTGCCAACAACGAGATCGGCGTCATTCAGCCCCTTTCGGAGATCGCCGGAATTGCGAACGAGAAGGGCGCGGTCTTCCATACCGACGCCGCGCAGGCGATCGGCAAGATCCCCTTCGACGTGAATGAGCTCGGCGTCCACCTGGCCTCGATCTCCGGACACAAGGTCTACGGTCCGAAGGGGATCGGCGCCCTCTACATCCGCCGTCGGCGCCCGCGTGTGCGCGTCGCCATCCAGATGCACGGGGGCGGCCATGAGCGCGGCAACCGGTCCGGCACCCTGGCGGTGCCGCTCATCGTCGGCTTCGGCAAGGCCGTGGAACTGGCCGTCCTGGATCTGACCAACGGTGAAATCGACCGCGTCCGGGCGCTTCGGGACAAGCTCTATCGCGGGTTGACCAGCAAGCTCCCGGAGAGTTACGTCAACGGCAGCATGGAACACCGTCTGCCGGGCAACCTGAACGTTTCGTTCGCCTTCGTGGAGGGCGAGTCGCTCCTGATGGGGATCAGCGACATCGCGGTCTCCTCCGGATCGGCCTGCACCTCCGCTTCCCTCGAGCCTTCCTACGTGCTTCGTGCGCTGGGGATCGGGGACGACCTGGCCCACACCTCGATCCGGTTCGGCCTTGGCCGTTTCACCACCGAAGCGGATATCGACTACACCATCGATCGACTGGTCGACGTCGTGACCCGTCTCCGGGACCTCTCCCCGCTCTGGGAGATGCACCAGGACGGCATTGATATCACCAAGATCGAGTGGCAGGGCCACTAGGAACTGAGAAACTGAGCTGGCGCGCATGCGCCGGGAGGTACCGATGGCATATTCGAAGAAGGTAATCGACCACTACGAGAACCCGCGGAACGTCGGCTCCCTGGACAAGGACGCCGATGACGTCGGCACGGGCCTCGTCGGGGCGCCCGAGTGCGGCGACGTGATGAAACTGCAACTGAAGATCAGCGACGACGGCATGATCGAAGACGCCAAGTTCAAGACCTTCGGCTGCGGCAGCGCGATCGCCTCTTCGTCCCTCGCCACGGAATGGGTCAAGGGGAAGACGATCGACGAGGCCCTCGAGATCAGGAACACCGAGATCGTGGAGGAGCTGGCTCTGCCGCCGGTGAAGATTCACTGTTCGGTCCTGGCCGAAGATGCGATCAAGCAGGCCATCGAGGACTACAAGCGGAAGCGGGAAAAGAAAGGCGGAGTCCAGCAGGAGGAGACGGCGGAGGCCTGATGGTGACGGAACTCGCCCCCCTTTCTCCTGACCTCGATCACTTCGCGCTCTTCGGCTTCGACCGGAAGCTCGTGCTCGATTCCGCGGCTCTCGATGCCGCGTTTCTGCGTCTCTCCCGGGAGTGCCACCCCGATCGGTACGCGGTGGCGGAGCCCGAGATCCGGGCCGTCGCGGAGCGGAATTCCGCCCGGGTGAACGACGCGAAACGAGTTCTCTCCGATCCGGTGCGACGCGCGGAATACGTGCTCGAGCTGGCCGGAGTCGAGCGGCCGGACGGGGAAGCGAAGTGCCCGCCCGACCTCCTCATGGAAGTCTTTGAACTCCGCGAGAAGCTGATGGAGGATCCCGGCCCGGAACTGGTCGAGCGGGTCCTCTCGCTTTTCGCCGACGTGGAGGAGAAGCTCGACGGCCTTTTTTCCCGACACGACGCGGCGGCCGACGACCCGTCCCGGCTTGAAGCTCTCCGAGGGATCCGGGAAACCCTGGATCGCCGCAAGTTCCTGATGAATCTCACCCGTGAAGTCGAGGGGACTCTCGGGAAGCCATAGCGCGGCCCGGCCGCAATGGAGGGTCGACCTCCGGGCGACCGTGCTGGTAGTGGGGCAGCGCCATGCAGAATCTGTGAGCGCTGCAATGATTTTGAACGTCAGTAGTATGGAGTGCGGCGGAGTCCCGCGGCCCTTCGGAGGCTGCGCGCAGGGAAGACAGCGTTAAGGGAGAAGACATGCCCACCGTCATCGGTATCGACCTCGGAACCACCAACAGCCTCGTTGCCTGCATGCGGGATGGCGTACCCACCGTCCTCGCCGACGAACGCGGCGTAAAGCTCATGCCGTCGGTGATCTCCATTGGCGAGCAGGACGTCATGCTGGTCGGCGACCTCGCCCGCCACCGCCGGGTCACCGCGCACGATCGGACCGTGTTCTCGGTGAAGCGCTTCATGGGTCGCAGCTTCGAGGAGGTGAAGGATGAGCTGCACCTCCTGCCGTTTCTGGTGCAGGACGGCGAGTCCGGGCCGGTGAAGATCTCGCTGTTCAACCGTGAGTACACGCCGCAGGAGCTTTCCGGGTTCATCCTCCGCGAATTGAAGCGCCGCGCGGAGAAGGCGCTTGGCCAGGAGCTCAAGCAGGCAGTGATCACCGTTCCCGCGTACTTCAACGACGCCCAGCGCCAGGCGACGAAGGCGGCGGGATTCATCGCCGGGCTGCAGGTGCTGCGCATCGTCAACGAACCGACCGCGGCGGCGCTCGCCTACGGCATGACCAACCGGGACTCCGGCACCGTCGCCGTGTACGACTTCGGCGGTGGGACGTTCGACATCTCCATTCTCTCCATCAAGGATGGCGTATTCCACGTCCTCTCGACGAACGGTGACACGCACCTCGGTGGCGACGACCTCGACGAGGCCCTGATGGAGGCGCTGCTCCCGAGTCTCCCGGAAGAAGCGAAGGACGACCGTCAGATCATCCTCGGTGTACGCGAGGCCGCGGAGCGCGCGAAGTGCGATCTCAGCAGCGAGATGCAGACCATGCTCTCGGTGGAAGTGCCGGACAAGCCGCGCATCGAGCTGGAGCTCACCCGGCCGCAACTCGAAGGCGTGATGGCGCCGGTCATCGAACGGACGCGCGTGGCCTGCGAGAATGCCCTGAAGGACGCGGGACTCTCGGCGGGGGAGATCGACGAGGTTCTGCTGGTGGGTGGCTCCACCCGGATCCCGATGGTCCGGGCGCTCTGTGCCGAGATCTTCGGCCGGGAGCCCCGCGCCGACCTGAACCCCGACGAGGTGGTGGCGCAGGGCGCGGCGGTGCAGGCCGACATCCTGGCCGGCGGCACCCGGGATCTGCTCCTGCTCGACGTGACACCTCTCTCCCTCGGCATCGAGGGCTTCGGCGGGATCATGAGTGTGCTGATCGCGCGAAATTCCACGATACCGGCCTCGGCCACCGAGGGCTTCACCACCGCCGCCGACAACCAGACCGCAGTCGTCGTCCACGTTCTGCAGGGCGAGCGCGAGCTGGCTGCGGAGAATCGTTCCCTCGCCCGTTTCGATCTTCCGGTGGATCCGCTTCCGGCGGGGTTGCCCCGGATCGAGGTCGAGTTCCTGATCGATGCCGACGGTATCCTGAACGTCACCGCGCGCGATCTCCGGACCGGGAAGGGGCAGACCATCGAAGTCGTTCCCTCTCACGGCCTCTCCGAGGACGAGATCCTCGGCATGGTCAAGGCGGGGATCGAGCACGGCAGGGAGGACATGGACAGGCGGTGGCTCGTGGAAGCCCGCACCGAGGCCGAGATCGTCCTGAACTCCGCCCGGAAAGCCGTGGCCCAGGCGCGGGAGGCCGGCTTCGACGAGGACCGGATCAAACGGTTCGAGGCTCAGCTCGATGCCCTGGACGAAGCGCGAAAGTCCGACGACCACGCGGTCATCCGGGCGGAGCAGCAGAGGTTCAATGCCGAGACGCAGGAACTCGCCGGCGACCTGATGGATGCCGCGGTGAAGCGCGCCCTGGCCGGGCAGAAGCTGGAGGAGGCGTGATGGAGATCGAGCAGGAGAAGGGCGGCGACGATATCCTCTCCCCTGACGAGGTGGCAGTGCGCGAGAAGGTGGCGCTGACGTTCACCGACCTCGGCCGGACGATCGAGGCGTGTGTCGGAGAGTCCATCCTCAAGGCCGCGCTGCGTCACGACATCGAGATCGAACACGCCTGTGGAGGCTGGGCGGCCTGCTCCACCTGCCACGTCATCGTGGAGGAGGGCATGGACAACATCTCCGAGGTGTTGGACGATGAAGAGGACCGCCTGGACACCGCGGTCGGCCTGACGTTGAAGTCGCGTCTGTGCTGCCAGGCGGACCTGTTGGGTGGTCCGGTCGAGGTCCGGATCGGTCCGCACCGGTAAGAGGGAGAGAATCATGAAGCTCAAGTGGACGGACGTCTACGACATCGGCTTTGAACTCGCCGAGGCCCACCCCGGCGGCGACCCGTTGAACGTGAGGTTCACGGACCTGCATCGCATGGTCACGGAACTCCCGAACTTCGAGGACGACCCGATGCGCAGTAACGAGAAGATCCTCGAGGCGATCCAGATGGCGTGGCTCGAGGAGATGGACTGAAAAAGGGGGGCTGACCCCTTTTCCCTGCTGCGAATTCCAGTATCGTCTCTGCATGGTCACCAAGTACTACCCCACGCAGCTCGAGACGTTCCGGCAGTGTCCGCTCAAGTACAAGTACGGGAAGGATCCGGAGGTCCGGGACAAGTACCGGCAGCCCACTCCCCAGCTCTTTGTCGGGACCTGCGTACACGATGCGCTCGAGGTGTTCTTCGACATCACTCGCACGCCCATGGCGGAGCGCACCGAGGCGAAGCTCGATCACCTGTTGCGCCGCGCCTGGGCGGGGGTGGATCTCTGGCCGAAGAGGAAGGCGCAGCGCCTCGAGGAGCGGGAGAAGATCTTCGGGACCGACCAGGAGAGAGAGGCGTCGTGGGGGAAGCACGCCCTGAACATGCTCCACCGTTTCTTCCTGGTGACCGACCTCAAGGCCGTTCCCTTCACCGCCGAGCAGTTCCACGAGGCGAAGCTCAAGTCCGGGATCGTCGTCGCCGGGAAGATCGATCGCATCGACCGGATGCCCGATGGCTCGATGAAGATCATGGACTACAAGACCGGCAAGCCGCCCTTCAAGAAGGACGACGCATCCGTCGCGGCCGATGACCTCCAGCTCTCCACCTACGCCATCGTGGTGCGGAAGAAGTACCGTTCGCCCGTCAGCCGCTGCACGCTGATCTATGTCGCCCACGACGAAGAGGTGGGCTTCGAGCCGACCGACGAACTCCTCATCGAGAAGGCGAAGTTGATCGAAGAGACGGTCCGGGCCATCGAGGCCGAGGAGGAGTGGGCGCCGAAGCAGAACCACTTCTGCCCCTGGTGCGAGTACCGCGCGATCTGCCCGGTGGGCGAAAAGATCGAGCCCGCCGACGCGAAGCTCGACGAGGACCTGGATGTGCCGTTCTGAGTGCACCTCCCTCCGGTCGTTTCGCTCCCTGCGGGACGGGATCCTCCTTCGTCGGCGCTGGTGGGTTCCTCCCGGTGCATCGTTCAGGGGGACCGTGGTCCCCCACCGCACGTGCTCGCTCCGCTGCGCGCGCGCCGGCACCACACGCTGACGCCTGGATGTGGACCGTCCTTGCGACCTGAGCTCTCCGTGGGTTCGATGCTCGCCGGGGGCGCCCTCCAGTGCGCTTTCGCATCAGCCTTGGCCATCCCGCGGATCCAGCGCGGTTCCGCGACGGCTGCTACCCGGCCGGCACCGCCAGCTTCCTGGCCACCATGATGAGTCTTTTTCCGAAGAGCAGGTGAGGGCTCAGCACCTGCCTCAGGTAGCTCTTCTTCACGTTCTTCGGGAGCTTCGCCTTTCGCTTGTTCCCGAGCAGGCGACTCGTGGCGAACCGGACGAAGGGGAACAGGAACGGTGCCAGCAGCACCGAACTCAGGGAATAGCGGGTGGTGTCGACACCGATCACCTCGAAGCCGACGTGCTCGAGGTAGAAGCGCAGTTGAAACGCGTTGATGAGAAAGATGTGGCCGAAGTACACATCCCCCGAGGTCCGCGGCGAGGTCGTCGAGCAGCCCCAGTACTGCGCCGGAGCGGTGACCGGGGACCGATTGCGGTGGGCGTGACCGGTCAGGAGGAACGACAGCCGTCCTTCCAGGTGGAGCACATTCGGCGTCGTCACGATCAGCATTCCGCCCGGCTTGAGGATGCGCGCTATTTCGCCAAGGCAGGCGAGCTGTGCGTCCAGGTGCTCGATTCCCTCGGAGAAGAGGATCCCGTCGAAGTGCTCGTCGGCAAAGGGGAGCGGACGGTTCAAGTCCACCTTCGCCACGGTGAACCCATCGCCCTCGACGTCCTCCGGAAACAGGTCGCCGGCGACGACTTCGAAGCCGGCCGCGGCCATCCCCCGCGAATTCACCCCGTCGCCGGCGGGCAGGTCGAGCAGCAGGCCCCGGTCCAGATGCTCCTTGAACCATGAGCCCACTTCGTCGTGCACGTGCCGGCTTCTGAACAGTCTCCCGATGAGCCCCATCTACTCCTCAAACTCTCCGCCGAGGTGATCCGAGAGGAACTTCTCCGCCCTCGCGTAGAAGATCATCCGGTTCTCCGGCTTCGCGAAGCCGTGGCCCTCGTCATCGAACTCGAGAAACTCCACCGTCTTCCCCCGCTCGATCAGGGCGTCGCGGATCTGCAGGCTCTCCTCGCGTTTCACCCGCGGATCGTTCCGGCCCTGCACGATGAGCAGCGGCGCTTCGATCCGGTCGACCGAGTTGATTGGCGAGCGGGACTTCAGGAACTCCTGCTCCGTTTCGACATCGCCGACGCGCCGGGAGAAGAGGGCGCGTAGCGGTTCCCAGTAGGGGGGAATCGAATTGCTGAACGTGATCAGGTTGCTCGGACCCACGATGTCCACGCCGCAGGCGAAGAGGTCGGGGGTCTTCGTCAGGCCGGAGAGCACGGCGAAGCCGCCGTAGGATCCGCCGTAGATGGCGGTTTTCTCCGGATCGGCGATGCCCTGTTCGATCAGCCACTTCGCTCCGTCGGTGATGTCGTCCTGCATCCTGCCGCCCCACTCGCGGTCGCCGGCGTTCACGAACTCCTTGCCGTAGCCGGTGGATCCGCGGAAGTTGATCTGCAGGCAGGCGTAGCCCCGGTTGGCGAGCCACTGGGCCTCGGGGTGCAGTCCCCAGTAGTCCCGGTGCCAGGGGCCGCCGTGAATGTTCAGGACGGTGGGCAGGTTCTTCGGCGCAACGCCGGCGGGCAGGGAGAGATAGCCGTTGATGGTCAGCCCGTCGCGGGACCGGTAGCGGATGGGCTTCATCGCGACGAGCGGCTGGTCGTCGAGTTCCGGACGGGCGGAGAAGAGGAAAGAGATCTCGCCGCTCTCGCGGTCGTAGCCGCAGTAGCGGACCGCTCCCCGGTCCATGGTGTAGGCCACGAGCCATTGCCGGTCATCGCGATCCCGGTCGATCACGTGCAGGTCGCCGTCGAGGAACGCGGTGAGCCTCTCGATGTCCTTGCCGATCGCCTCGTCGAGCACGACCATCGTCTTCCGCTCTTTCCAGAACGTCACCGCCTGGGGCTCGTGCGTCTCCGGATGCGTGAGAATGTCGTGGGCATCCGCGGCGGGGTCGCCGGCCAGCGTAGTGGTCTCGCCCGTCACGGTGTCGAGGGCTCGCAGTTCGCCCGCGTTCACGCCGTCGCTCGAGGTGATGTAGAGCGTTCGGTTGTCTCCGCCGAAGCCGAGAACCTGTGAAGACATGGCGTCTTCGGAAGCGATAGTCAGGAGTTCCGTCCACTCCGCTTCGGGGTTCGCGCGGTGCAGCACCAGAAAGCCCCCGTCCGGCGTCGGCAGGGTCGCCAGCCGTACGGTGAGCTCGTGGTCAGGTGTCCAATCGATCGCACGGATCTCGTTCTCGACGAGCAGGGTCGAAGCTCCGGTGGCCAGGTCGACCCGGTGGATGTCGTGCAGTTGCGGGTCGCGGTCGTTCATCCCGAGGAGGATCGTCTCCGGGTGGCTCTTCTCCACGCCGAAGATTCGCGCCTGGATCCCTTCGATGGGGGTCAGGTCGACGTCGTCGCCGCCCTTCTCGGTGACCTTGAAGACGTGCCAGTTCTCGTCGCCGTCCTTGTCCTGGACGTAGAGGAGGTGGACGTTGTCCTCGGCCCAGGTGTAGTCGCGGATGCCGCGGTCCCGGTCTCTCGTGATCACCCGGTCGTCTTCCTGGCCGATCGTTCTCACCCACACGTTCAGCACGCCGTCGTCGGGGGCGATGTACGCCAGGCGCTTCCCGTCCGGGGAGAGTTGCGGGGCGACCCGGCTGGGGTTGCCGAACAGCACGTCGCGGGGAATCAGCGGGACCATGGGCGCCTCCGGGAGATGGAAACCGAAAATGGTGCCCGGCCGGAGCCTCTGGAGCAAGGAACGTACGCGGCCCCTACGTGATCATCAACATGACGATCGCGGCCAGGATGACCAGGAGGACGATGACGATGGCCATCTCCGGTGGAACCCGGGACTTGCGGGCGGTCGGTTTGACGCCGTAGCGGGTGGACTGGATTCTCCGCAGGGTGGAGGGGTCGACGTGCGGTTGCTGGTCGGCGATGGCCACCTTGCCGGAGTGGATCTTCAGGAGGTCTTCGATCAGCCGGTCCATCGATTCCGGGCGATCCGTCCGCTTCTTGGCGAGCATCTTCTCGATCAGGTTGGAGAGCGGCTTCGGCAGGTCCGGGACGAGCGCGATGGGCGATTTCGGCGTCAGCTGGACATGCATCTTCATGATCTTGCTGCGGTTTTCGCCCTGAAACGGCGGCCGGCCGGTGACCATGCGGTAGAAGGTCGCGCCGAGCGAGTACATGTCCGTCTGCGCATCGAGTCGCTTGTCCAGGCACTGCTCCGGCGAAGCGTATGCGGCGGTACCAACGCGGCGTCCCTTTACCAGGTAGCCTTTCAGGGAGCTGATGTCCTTCACGATCCCGAAGTCCGTCAGGCGTGCCCGCAGGTCCTGATGGAGCAGGATGTTCTCCGGCTTCACGTCCCGGTGGATCAGTCCCTTGGCATGAGCACACCGCAGCGCCTTCGCCACCTGCACCACGATCTCGATCGCCGTGAGGGGGGGAAGCTTCCCGCGTGCAGCGAGCAATTCGTCGAGCGGCGGTCCGTCCACGAACTCCATCAGGATGAAGTGGCGGCCGTTCTCCTCTCCCTGTCCGAGGACGGTGACGACGTTCTCGTGATCAACGGCGCCGGTGGAGACCGCCTCGTCCTTGAACTCGCGCACCAGCGCGGGGTCGGTGGCTTTCTCGGGACGGAGCACCTTCAGGGCGAAACTACGTTCCAGGCGATCCCGGACTTCGTAGACGACGCCCATCCCTCCCTCACCGGCGATACGAAGGACCGTGTGGTTCACGAGGACGTCGCCGATTTCGGGTAGCGCCTTGCCGGTCAAGTCTCCTCCATCTCCGGTGTCCCGACCGGGGACATCATACGATGCGCAGCCGGATCCAGCCTTTCACTTCTCAGCGTGGCGTGCCGCAACCCGGATTCGGTCTGAGCGCGGCCCCTTACCGGGCGGGAGTGATCCGCACCTCGCCGGGGGCGCCTTCCGCTCCGGTGATCGTGATCCGCGCCGGGAGGAAGCGTTCGATCACGGCGGCGCAGTCGGTGATCTCCTGGCTGACCCGGGAGACGGTGAAGCGGGAGGGTTCGGTGGCGAAAGAGAGCGGCAGGAGGAGCTGGTCCGCTTCCCGGCCGGGGACTGCCGCTCCGGAGTCGAGCCACTCGAACAGACCGTTCACCGCATCCTGGCCGACTCGTTCCGCGGTGCGTTTTCCTCCACCGAGAGAGGAGAATCCGACGCGGCGTTCGTTGTAGAGGAGCGCCTCGACGTGCAGGCAGCAGCCCGGGCTCTTCGACCTCCGCTCCACCACATCGACCCGCACCGCGACGCCCGCCCGGCGCAGGCCGCGGCGGGCTTCCCTGGCGAGGACTTCCGTGTACTCCTCCTTGAGTTTCGAAGTGTACACGCGGCCGCGGATCGAGCGGAGGTTGTCCCGGACCTTCTGGTCGAGGGGTTTGAAGCGTGCGCCTCCGGGGATCAGCGCCAGAATGGCCCCTCCGCCGGCGGGCGGGAACCCGGTCTTCTCCACCTTCACGGTCACCGGCGGGCCGAGGCGCCGAATGGCCGGCATCCAGTTCGTCTCGATCGAATCTGAGGTCGGTTGTCCGTGGGTATGCGTCGAGCCGACAATTCCGATCCTGCTTGGCCCCTCGGCGAGCATGAGCGGCAGCGCGGCCGTCAGGAGCACCGGGGTTACCGCTCCGGATTGAGGCACCGACAGCTTGATCTAGCCGGCCTGGAGCGGGCCCGGTTCGAAGTACAGCTCGCTCGAGCCGATCTTCGCTCCGGCAGCCTTGCCCACGCAGGCGATGCCCGCGGCCTGGATCGCGGCGAGATGCTGGCTCTGAATACCCGGATTCCTGGCCTTGGTTCGGATGTTCACCAGGTGGACGGCCGTGCCGGTTGCCGCCGAGAGGGCAACCGCGGTGCGCAGGGCCTGGCCTCCGGCACGAAACCGGGAACAGTCGATGGGGATGGCCTTCCGGCTCACTTGCCCCGGCGCTCTCTCGGCGTGGAGATCGAGGTGTAAGAAACCGCGACGCCGCCGCCCATGCCGAGGGCGCTGCCGTAGCCTTCCTTCCGGTACTTCTCGTACTGCTGTTCGGAGAGGAGGTTCTTCACCTTTTCGTCCGCGCTCCGGCGGGCCTCCATCATCTTCTGGACATCGAGCCGGCCGGCGAGCGTACCCGTCTCCGGGTCGATCTTGAAGATGTCCTTGAGCTCCGTCTGCATCTCCTGCCGGATCCGCTTCAACTCGGACTCCTGGTAGGAGTCGAGCGCCAGTTCTTCGCGGAGCTTCAACCACTTCTCCTCTTCGGAGAGCCCGGCGAGCGGTGCTCCCCTGACCGAGCCGAACGCCACGAAGGGAGCTCCGCCCATCCGGATTTGCCCGGACCGGGACGAGGGGGCGCCGGAGCCGCCCTGACCGACCATTCCCGGGCCGGTCCGGGGGCCTTGGGATGGCATCCCGGCTTCGGACTCCTCCAGCACGTTCACCCGCGTGAGGAGATCGGAGTTCGCCAGTTCCATCTCTTCGAGACGGAGTTCGAGGGCGGCGACGGTGTCGCCAAGCCTGGAGAGGCGGGCGTCACCGGCTGCGGGGGCGGAGGGTGTGGCCGGTCCGGCTGGGTTGGACTTCAGGGTCAGGGAGACCGCCGCACCGGCCGCCGCGCCGGCGAAGATCGCCAGGAGAAGCACGGGAAGGACGCTTCGGTTCATGACTTCGCTCCGAGGACTGGCCAGACGAAAGCAACCTCCTGGCGATCTGCCGCCGGCGGAGCCGGTCGACTGCATGGGCCGGTGAGGCGCGGCACCGAGATTGGACGGCACAATTATACCGACCCTGCGGCTCGTATGGACCGGCGAAAGCTCACGGCCTATAGTATGCGGAGGAGGGTCGCCCAAATGAGCAGGCACAGACATCGCCAGCAGCGTGACTACCGTGACGACCGGGATGGTGAGGGGCAGCGACCGCTGCCACGGCGGAAGTCCGGCAATCAGAGCCTCTACATTGCGCTTGGCGCCGCGGGGGCGGTCGGGTTGATCGTGATGCTGATCATCACCGGCAGTTCGTCGGGGGAGGAGGACACGAGGGAAGCACTGTTGACGCTCCAGTCCTTCTTCCGGGTCTGCCTCGAGAACCGTGAGGCGGACGGAGCCGGGATGCTCGTGGCCCGGGAGATCCTCCGGGACCAGAATCCCCGCGACACCAAGGTGTGGTCGACCCTTCCACCGGAACGGCGCGCGGAGCTCGAGTCCCAGGCCTTCCGCTGGATTCGGGCGAGGATCATCCAGGATCTTCAGCTCACGGACATGGCGCAGGTCGACACCCTGCTGCGTGGCTCCGAGGCGGTGCTCTTCGGCGGCGACAACCGGGTCGACTTCCAATGGAAGGTCGGCGCGGACCGCTGGAACGTGAAGCTGATCCACGTGGGTGACAAGTGGCTCATCGAGCGATTTGATCGGCGCGACGGCTGAGCGGCCTGCGTCGACAGTTCCGGAAGTTCTTCGACGGCGTACACCTCGACGTCGCCGTCGTGCTGCTCTGGGTGACGGTTTCGCTCCTCGTCCTCGAGTATTTCACCATCCGCCCGATCTTCATCGAGCGGAGCGTCTGGCCCATTTCACTGCCGGAACTGACGCGCTGGAGCATCTTCTGCTTCTTCCTGTGGTTCGTGGGACCGGCGCTGCTCTGCTTCACCCTCTTCCGCGTCAGGCTTCGCGATATCGGGCTCAGCGTCAAGGGGATCCACCGCCACCTGCCGCTCTACTTCCTCCTCTACCTCTGCGTGCTTCCCCTGGTCTGGCTCGCCTCGCGCAATCCGGAGTTTCTGCGCACCTACCCCTTCGCCGATTCCGCCCGCGACGGCCTGCCGGCCCTGATCAAGTGGGAGCTGATCTATGGCCTGCAGTTCTTCTCGCTGGAGTTTTTCTTCCGGGGCTTCGTGATTTTTATCCTGGCGAAGCGGTGGGGGATGAGCGCCGTCCTCGTCATGGTCGTGCCGTACTGCATGATCCACTTCCACAAGCCCCTGCCGGAGGCCATCGGGGCAATCGGTGCGGGGTTGATCCTCGGTATTCTGGCGCTGAAGACCCGCTCGATCTTCGGCGGAATCCTCATCCACTGGGCGGTGGCGATCACCATGGATGTGATGGCGATCCTGGGCAGCGGTGGTTTCCGGGGGGAGTGAAGCGGTGAAGCGGGGCCCATACCCTGCAAAAGTTAGCACCCGGGGAGGGTTCGAATAGGATCCGGGGATGAGCTCACCACGCGTACGATTCGCCCCCAGTCCCACGGGCGTCCTGCATGTCGGCGGCGCCCGCACCGCCCTGTTCAACTACCTCTTCGCCCGGCACGAGGGCGGCACGCTCGTACTCCGGATCGAGGACACCGACCGTGAGCGATCCACACCGGAGGCCGTGCAGATCATCCTCGACGGGCTCGACTGGCTCGGCCTTCCGGCTGACGAGGGACCGTTCTTCCAGAGTGAGCGGACGGAGCTCTATCTCGCCGGAATCGATCAGCTTCTGAAGGGAGGGAAGGCCTATCGCTGCGCCTGTACTCCGGAGGAATTGAACGCGAAGCGGGAGCAGGCGCGGGCCGGGAAGCGGACGTATCGCTACGACCGGACCTGTCGCGACAAGGACGTTCCGGCTGACGTGCCGCACACGATTCGCGCGAAGTTTCCGATCGACGGGAAGACAGCGATCCACGACATCCTGCGCGGCGGCATCGTGGTGGACAACACCGAGCTCGACGACATCATCATCGCCCGCACCGACGGCAGCCCGACCTACAACTTCACCGTGGTCATCGACGATGCGGACATGGGCATCACGCATGTTCTGCGCGGTGACGATCACCTCAGTAACACCCCGAAGCAGGTCGTGCTTTACGATCTGCTCGGCAAGCCGGTGCCGCAGTTCGCGCACTTCCCGCTGATCCTCGGACCGGACGGGAGCAAGCTTTCCAAGCGTCATGGAGCGGTGTCGGTGCTCGAGTATCGGGATCTCGGCTACCTGCCGGAGGCGATGGTCAGTTCCCTCGCCCGCCTGGGCTGGTCCCACGGCGACCAGGAGGAGTTCACCATGGACGAGCTCACGGAGCACTTCGAACTCTCCCGGGTGAACAAGACCGCCGGGGTCTTCGATATCGAGAAGATCACTCACTACAACGCACGGTTCATCCAGCGGGCGGAGATGGTGCGGCTGATCGAGGCCCTTTCCCCGTTCATCCGCGCCCGGGGGTTCGATCCCGAGGTGCCGTGGCTCGCCACCGCCCTTCAGGCGCTGCGGGACCGCAGCCGCACCCTGGTCGAGACTGTCGATTGGCTCGAGCCCTTCTACGCCGAGGAGATCGAGTTCGATCCGAAGGCGAAGAAGAAGAACCTGAAGCCGGCGAAGGTCGAGCCGTTGCCGTCGCTCGCCGATGTGCTCGAGAAGGTGGAGAATTTCACCTCGGCCTCGCTCGAACAGGCCACCGAGGGCTGGCTCGCGGAGAACGACCTTCTGCTGAAGAAGGTGGGGCAGCCGATCCGGGTGGCCATCACCGGGCGAGCGGTCAGCCCGCCCCTCTATGACACCATGGAGATCCTCGGGAAGGAGAAGGTCCTGGCCCGCCTGCGGGCGGCTCCGGAGATCGCCGGAAGCAGCGCGGAAAATCCTTGAGTTGGCGTTTTCGGTGAGTAGGATTTCCCCTCGCCTGCGGCGGAAGCCCTGAACCTTTCCGCAACAGGTCAAAGCAGCAAGCTACTGAGGTGTAGTTCAATTGGTAGAACGCCTGGCTCTGGACCAGGAGGTTCCAGGTTCAAGTCCTGGCACCTCAGCCACCGATAACTGTGGCCCATTCGTCTAATCGGTTCAGGATACGGCCCTCTCAAGGCCGAGATACGGGTTCGAGTCCCGTATGGGCTACCAGACTTTCCGGAGCGAACCTGCTCCGAGGAGATCGGGCCCGCCGGCACAAGCTGGCGGGCCCGGCCTGTATCCCGCCTACCGTCGAGGACTTGCCCGGCGATCAGAGCCCCGGGCGGCCGACCCCATCCGTGACCCGCGCGCCCCGATTCGCCCCGTATCCGGGCCGGAATCCGCCCCTCTTGCCTCTCTTTCTCCGAATACGCGTGACCAGGGGCACCTCGTCACGGACTCGAGAGGCGTTGTCCTGTAAGGACTTATGGCGACCGATTTCGGGAGAGTTCGAGACCCGTCTGGAGTAGCAGGCGTTCGGCCTCGAACCGGTCCGCGATCGAAAAAAAGGTCGGGGCGAGTCCGCCAAGCTCTTGTCCATTGCGATGTTGCGGCTCGGTTGGCGTGTCAGGCCCGGTGTTGCCCGCTTCTCTTCCCTCGGCGATACTGCCTGCACCGGCAGACGTCGGATTCGGCTCGTCGCCAGGCAGAACGGGAGGGGACGCGCAGCATGAGTGGCCTCACAGGTGTGCTCGCGATCACGGACGACGGATGGTTCGAGTTCCTACGTGATCAGCCTCTTCGCGAAGAGGTGAACTTCTGGAAGCCGTCGGCCCGGCGCGGCATGAACGTCGACGCCTTCACCCCGTTCCTGTTCAAGCTCAAGGCGCCCCACAACGCCATCTGCGGCTTCGGCTACTTCGCCCGGTTCGCGAGGCTCCCTCCCTGGTTGGCCTGGGAGGCCTTCGGACCGGGCAACGGTAGTGCGTCCTACGAAGAGATGCAGGACCGAGTCCGGACCATCCGCCTTCGAATTGGCTACAAACCCCCGCCTGGCCCCGACGAGATCGGATGCGCTCTCATCGCCGAGCCGGTCTTCTTCCCGGAGGAGCGGTGGGTCCGACAGCCCTCCGACTGGCCGGTCCGCACCCAGACCGAGAAGCGGTACGATCTTGCGGTCGGCGAGGGAGCCCGCGTCTGGCAGGAGTGCCTGGCCGTCGCGGATGAACTCGCGAAGGCGTCACCGGCGGTGGGCGAGGGAACGCCGCGATACGGAGACCCGAGGTCGGTGCGGCCCCGGCTCGGACAAGGGATCTTCCGCATCGCGACGACGGAGGCATACGAGCGCGCTTGCGCCTTGACGGGGGAGCACTCGCTCCCCGCTCTCGAGGCGGCGCACATCAAGCCCTACAGTCGTGGCGGACCGCACGCCGTCGAGAACGGGCTCCTGCTCAGGGCCGACCTCCACCGCCTCTACGATCGCGGCTATCTGACCATCGTCCCCGAGGACGAGGGAGCGGCCCGGGTGTTGGTCAGCGATCGGCTGCGAGACGACTTCCGCAACGGGAAGACCTACTACCCACTTCGCGACGCCCGTCTCCGGATGCCGCGCCAGCGGACGAACTGGCCCTCTTCCGAGCTGCTCCGGTGGCACGAGGAGCACGTGTTCGTCGCCTGACTCGACGCCCTACGCTCCGCGGACATCCGGGAAGACGTGCACCACGTAGGGGGAGAGCCGGTGCCGGCCGAGCCCGAGGAAGGTGTCCAGCAGCTTCAGCGCCCCTTTCCACTCATCCTCCGTCGACGGTCCCCGGACATCCTCGGCGCCGACGAAGCAGACGTGGACCAACCAGGCGGGGAGGCCGTTCAACTCGCGGAGAAGGTACAGGTGGGCGAGCCGGTTCGTGTACTGGTAGAAGGTCCCCGTCCAGGGATGCTCGGTCCGAGCATTCAGGAACCGCCGCGTCTCCTCGAGGCTTCGGGTGATGCGATCCAGGGAGGCCGCGCCGGCCCCCGACGGAGACGTGACGATTTCGGGGATGTGTGCCTTGGCCTCGACGAGAAGAAGGTCGCCCCGTTCGGTTCTGGCAAGCCCGTCCTACACCGGACCGCCCGACGGCCAGAACTCCCGCCGCGGGCGGCGATCGAGATCCACTCCGAGGAGATCGAGGAACTCGTCGTCCCTGTACTCCGCGTACGAGTCGTCGCGCACGGGCGACAGCCAGGTCACCTGGCCTGGGCCCTCGAGGCCGAGATGGGCCGCGATCGGGACATTCAGCCGGTCGGGGTCGTCGTTGACGAGGCGCTGCAGCCACTTCTGGCTGCCCGCCTCCGCCGGTCCCTGGATCTTCCGCGCCATGATGGGTGTACCTCTCCTCCCCGCGACGTCCAGCAGCGGGATGAAGGATGGGACCTCGTCCGTATCCTGTCCATCCTGAAGTCACGTCTGTCGCGCGGACGATTGGAGCAGACGAGAGGTCCTGCGTGGTTCGCAGGCAGGAGGAGGCGGGCATGTCGGTGTTCGTTGACCCGAGGATCGTCCCGGATCCTCCATTCCGGGGGACAGTGCGTGCCCCAGCCGCGGACCAGCAAGAGGTGGCCGGGCTGGTCGAGGCGATCAGCGAAGGTCGGCTCTACGATGTCGAGCGCTGGATCCAGGGCGGAACTCCGCTGCAGTTCATCTATCCCGAGGACCGGCGGAAGTGCCCCAAGAGTCCCATGCAGGCAGCGATCCGAACGGGCCAGCATGATGTGGTGCTCCTCCTCCTCTGCAACGGCTACCGCCCGGACCTCGAACGCCGTTCCCCATACAGCGAAGCCCTCCGTCGGCGAGAACACGGGATTGTCAGGCTCCTCTTCGCCTGGAACGTGGACGCGACAACCGCCGAGACTCACGAAGTGGCGTCCTGCTATGACAAGGCTCTCGTCGAGGAATTCTGGCGACGCGGTCTCGACTTCGGCTGCGATCACGAGCTTGCGGGTGCGCTCGCATACGCCACGAGCAACCGGCATCTTTACGGGTTCATGAAGCGGAACTGTCAGCGGGACCTGGTCCTTCAGCGGGAGTTGGATCGCGGACTGTGCATGGCCGTCGACGAGGAGAACGAGAAGGCCGTGAACCTCTGCGTCTGGGCCGGCGCGGATCCGTGGGCTCCGATCGACGACTGGCACCACGACGAGGAGGACACGGAACTCTGGCAGAGCGCCATCGAGAGGGCGGTGAGTTGGGGCCGCACTCACCTGCTCAAGCCCCTGAAGCTCGGCACGAGAGACGGCGACATCCAGAGCTTGTATGAGCACGTCTGGGACGCGGACGCCTACGCGGCGCTGGCCGAAGTCGAGCCGACGGAAGACCACAATCCGCTGATCCGGGGAGCCCTCTCTCGCCTCGGGATGGGCCATCCCTTCGAGTCCAGGAGTGAGCGGCTCCTGAAGCGGATGTTCACATCCGGAGGGAGGTTGACCGAGCTCGACGGCTACGTATGCCGCCGGCTCCAGCGCTACTTGCTGGGCGTGAGTGAATGGCAGGCGCGCGACATCGTGCGCCTATTGAAAGACCCCGAGAACGTCGATGAGGGGGTGTTCCTCCAGATCATCCACTCTCCGAGCCTCGTGGACAGGCATCGAGAGTTCGGGATCTCCGTCGGCAGCTTGGACAAACTCGCCGATCTCCCGACGACCTCGAAGGGCGTAATCGCTGCCATGCGACGCCAGGAGAAGGCCAGAAGGCGGCGGCGTTGATCGCGCCCGCCGAATGCGCGGAGTTCAGTAGCGGAAGACTGCGGAAAGCTGCTTGAGGCGGCCCCTCAGGCCCCTCAGCTTCTCGGAGGAACCCTCCCGCCTCATCACGGTGCGGAGCGCGATGAGAAACTCACGAGAGGTCTCCTCGTCGATGCCGTGAATGCGACGGGGGGCAGTGGGGTCCAGGACATCGCAGACGAACCGCCGGAACTCCTGGTCGGTCATCCAGCCCTTGAGGTCGTTCACGATGCGTGAACAGAGGTCCGCACGCTCACTTCGATTCGGGATGGAGTGGTCGAAGCTCGCATAGTCGCCGCGTTTGAATTCGCTCTGGTCCACCTCGAGAAGGACCTCGCTGAAGGCGCAGACGTAGCCAGCCTCTTCCTCGGGGTAGAGGTCTCGACATCGCTCAATCGCCTCGGCGATGGCAGTCTCAGCCTCCGCGACACGGATTGGGACCCTTCGGGCCGATGCCGCCGTGTTCGAGGCCTGAGTGACGAGCGCGGAACACGTCGCGCACCGCTGGGCAACCGGAGAGAGAGGACCCGGACGTCCGCATAGATGACAGACTCTGTCCTGCATTCCTCCTCCTACGCCACCGAACGGGAGGCGCTGGTCTGCTTCCGCCCACTCAGTATGTGAACATGTTCCCTTGCGTCGGGGAACGACGGAAGTTGTGCTCGTCGATCCGGCAGAGCGCGAGGCGTCTACCACTCGCGCGATCGACCTGAAACCAGCGCGCGTCGCTCGGATCCCACTCCATGCTGACCGCGTGAACGAGAGGCTCCGGGCCGGCTCGATAGGACTCAGAGTCATACCCATTCAGCCAGAACCTCGTGCCGTCGCAGGTTGCGAATTGAGGAAGCCCCCCGACCAGGGCAGTTCTCCCTCGGTCCCCTTGAAGGGCCTGCACGAACTCGTGCTGAAACAGGGCAATGCGGGTCTCAGTCGGCTGCGCTGTTGCTGCAAGCGCTCCAGACAGTCTTGCCTCGAGGTCGGTCGCGAGATCCGCGTCATCGTGGATGCTGCCCAACAGCTTGACCTCACCAGGGAGCAACCTCTGAAGGCGGAGGGGATGCTGGCTGGACCATGTGAATACGTCAGCGGTTGCGGCTGGATTGGCGATGCCAATCGACAACCAGACACTGCCCGGTCTCCTGCGAGTTCGGCACAAGTATGCGAGCAGCCTCGCAAGGAACGACAGCACGACAAAGGGATGGTAGCGTCCGCGGGCGAAGCTCCGCATGACCGATCCGCTTCTGAACATCGCTTCGCACTGCGCAACGAGAGGCTTTGCTGCAAGCAGGTCACCGCAGACGCCAAGCGTGACGTGCTCGTCAACCGCGTACAGCTTCTGGAGTTCATCCTCGTAGACGTAGGTAGTGCCCTGAGGGCCACCCCATCGCCACGAGATGCAGGTGTCGGCAGCGAGGAATGCCATGCCATCGGAAGCCAGGGCGGCGACTAGGCAGGTCATAGACGTATCTCCAAGAAGGGCTTCAGCTACAGACGGAGACGATACCATCACATCTGACGGTGGGCGATGGCAGGACAACGGCCAGGTTCGAGAGAGAGACAGGCGATCGACAGCAGATGAAGCCAACCTATTCAGTCGGATCGAACCCGAGCATCTCACGCTGCCCTGACCAGAGGATCGGAAGCCGTCCTGTGAGCCGGTTCAGGGAGAGCCCGCTCGGCTCATTCCCCCGGAGGATGGCCTGGATGATGTCGGGGGCGAGGAGGGTCAGGCGGAGGGTGCGACTGACGTAGGCCCGGTCCACGTCGAGGGCGCGGGCGAGCGCGGCGATCGACGGGTGCTGCCCACTATCCAGCAGATCCTGCCACACATGTGCCCGGGCGAGGGCGATGATGAGCGGCTCCTGCGCTCGGGGCTTCGTTGCTCTCCCTGCGGGCAACCCTTCCGGGACGATGATCTCCGTGCGCCCTCCCCTTCTCTTCAGCTGCATCGGAATGCGGATCACAAGGCTCTCACCTTCGCGTTCTAAAGTCGGCCGTATGCTCATCGTTACGTCGCCTCCTGGTGAGTGCCGCCGATTTCCGCCACCAGAGACCGAAGGCCGTCGGTCCGCAGTCGGACGTCGAGGCGGTCGGGGTGGACCTCGACGCGCTGGACGAGGAGTTGAACGATTCGCGTCTGCTCGGTGGGGAAGAGCTCGTCCCACACCGGGTCGAGACGTTCCAAAGCGTCGATCACGTCCCGCTCGGTGAGGATGTCGCCCTCGAGGCAGCGCCGCGCCTCGCCGGCCACCGCAAGCCGCCGCTTCGTGTCGTCGATCTCGTCCCCCGTCTTCCGAAGATCCTCGGCGATCGCGGTCCCGTTGCTGCCCTTCGACTCGAGGAGTTGCGCTGCGGTGGCCTTCTGGACCTCGATCTTCTCTCGGAGGTCTGCCTCCTCCAACCTGAGGTGTTCGATCTCCTGGGTCTCGCGCGCCCTTGCCTCCCGGAAGGTCCGGGCGACGAGCTCGGGCGAACGAAACACGCCACGGAGCTGGCCGACCACCGCCTCCTCGATCTCGCCGGCAGGGACGGTGCGTACCGGGCACTTCGCGTAGCCGTTCTTCGATGCGTGCGAGCAAAGGTAGTAGCGGTAGGTCTTGCCGTTCTTCCGGGTGAAGGTCGGCCCCATCGCGCCACTGCAGTGTCCGCATCGGATGATCCCCTTGAGCAGCGCGGGCGTCTTTGCCCGGGTCCGGCTGGCTCGGACGGCGGGACTCACGGCGAGGATCTTATGCACGTCGTCCCAGAGAGCCCGCGGCACGATGGAGTCGTGCTCGGCGGCATAGATCTCCCCCTTGTACGCGACCTCGCCGAGGTAGGTCCGCTGGTTGAGCAGGCGGTAGATGTGGCCCTTGTTCCAGGGGTGCCCGCCGGTGACGGTTCCCTTCCGCGTGGTCCAGGACTTGGTCCGGTGACCCTCCCGGTTGAGCTCATCGGCGAGCTTCAGACCGGAGCCGATCTGCGTGAAGCGCCGGAAGATGCGGCGGACCAGCTCCGCCTCTCCGGGGTTCACGGCGAGCTTCCCGGTCGCCGGGTCCAGGTCGTAGCCGAGGATCAGCACCTGGCAGCACGGCGGCGGCTTCTCGGTCTTCGGGAGGCACCTGATCTTAAACGAAGAGCCGGCCCGGCTGCTGCACATGGCTCGCTACGCGGTGCGCCCACCGGTGGCCGCCGATCGCATCCACGAAACCGACGATGGCCGGATCCTGCTCGACATCCCGCCCGATCCGAAGACCGGGGAC
>JAJSAM010000056.1 GCA_024274785.1 Planctomycetota bacterium
CCACGGCTCGCCTCACGGTCTTGACGTCCACGCCCAGGCGTCGGGCGATCTCCTTCTTGGGGACGCCGTCGGTCAAATGCATGTAGCGAATCTCTGCCCATTGGGACACTCTCAGCACCTCCTGGCCCTCCTTCTGCTGGAACGTGACGCGCTTGTCTGTACGTCGCTATTCCACAGTCGGGGGGCCTCTTGCGTCTCAGGAAAGGAGGGGGTCCCTTTTCAGCCCGCCGCGGGGTCCCTTTTAAGTCCGCCGCCAACATCACCGAAGAGGGGGAACTGGAAGACGACGTCGTCCTCAGGATGACGAAGTACAACGCCAAGGCCGGCAAGGCCCTGACCATCCGGATCGACCAGTACAAGTGGAATTACACCTACAGCAACGAGGAGACCGGAGAATCCATCGGTGGCGACAACATCGGCGGCCTGGTTCGGCGCAGTGCGCGGTCCATCAACGCGTACTTCGAGGACATCAAGGACAAGATGCCGCTTCGGAAGTGCCCTCTTTCACCGAAGATCCCGAAGTGTCAGGGGATCTGTGTGAAGGGAAGGACCGCCGAAGGGGATCTGCTGGAGGTGCGTTGCATCTTCTTCAAGAACTCCAAGGTTCAGCGGACCTATCGCATGATCATCGTGGCCAACATGGGGATGCTGGAGCGAAACCCCTTCGAGCTGAAGGCGGTGCTCGAGACCTTCGCTTTCGCGCCGAAGCGGAGGTAGAAGGGGGCGCGGCGCGGGCGCGAGCGAGCGTCCGTCGGAACTCTGCCTTTGCAAGGGAAATAACGGTCTGAAGCTTCGAATTTAGGCCGTTGTTCAGCGAATTGATCCCGATAATGCCGCGGTTGCGGCCCGAAGGGCGCCCTCCCTCGCGAGGCGTCGCCACCCGGCCGTGAAATTCGAGAGAAGGTCGCACACATCAGAGTTCTTTCACCCGTAGTCGCTGACGAGAAGTTCCCTTCTGCATCAGCTCACGAAAGGAGCATGAGGGATGTCCGAGTACGTAGCGTCGCTGATGGCCGAAGTCAAGGCCAAGAACCCGGCCCAGCCTGAATTCCACCAGGCAGTGGAAGAGGTCGCGGAGTCCCTCTCCACGGTCCTCGACCGTCACCCCGAATATCGCAAGGCCAAAGTCCTCGAGCGGATCATCGAGCCCGAGCGGGTCATCATGTTACGGGTGCCGTGGGTCAACGACCAGGGCGAGGTCCAGGTCAACCGCGGCTTCCGCATCGAGATGAACAGCGCGATCGGCCCCTACAAGGGAGGCCTCCGGTTTCACCCCTCGGTGAATCTCGGCATCCTGAAGTTCCTCGCCTTCGAGCAGGTCTTCAAGAACAGCCTGACGACTCTGCCCATGGGCGGCGGCAAAGGTGGCTCGGACTTCGACCCGAAGGGCAAGAGCGACAACGAGGTCATGCGCTTCTGCCAGAGCTTCATGAACGAACTGCAGCGGCACATCGGTGGTGACACCGACGTTCCGGCGGGCGACATCGGCGTGGGTGGCCGTGAGATCGGTTTCATGTTCGGCCAGTACAAGAAGATCCGCAACGAGTTCGTCGGCATTCTGACGGGCAAGGGTCTGAACTGGGGCGGCTCGCTCATTCGCCCCGAAGCGACCGGCTACGGTGCGGTCTACTTCGGCGAGAACATGCTGGCGACCCGCGGTGAGACCTACGAGGGCAAGACCTGCCTCGTCTCCGGGTCCGGCAACGTGGCCCAGTACACCGTTGAGAAGTTGCTCGAGCTCGGCGCCAAGCCGGTCACCGTGTCCGACTCCGGTGGCTACATCCACGACCCGGACGGCATCGACTCCGAGAAGCTCGCGTTCATCATGGACCTGAAGAACGTCCGTCGCGGCCGCATCAAGGAGTACGCCGAGAAGTACCCGAACGCGACCTACACCGAGGCCGACCGGTCGCTCGACCACAACCCGCTCTGGAACCATGAGGCCCAGTGCGCGTTCCCGTCCGCCACCCAGAACGAGATCAACCTGAAGGATGCCCGGAACCTCATCGAGAAGGGTGTCTACCTGATCTCCGAAGGTGCGAACATGCCGAGTGTTCCGGACGCGGTCAACCTGTTCGTCGAGCACAAGCTGCTCTACGGTCCGGGCAAGGCCGCCAACGCCGGCGGCGTTGCGGTTTCCGGACTCGAGATGAGCCAGAACAGTCTGCGGTACAGCTGGAGTCGCGAAGAAGTCGACGCCAAGCTGAAGGGGATCATGGCCAGCATCCACTCGGCCTGCGTCGAAGCCGCCGAGACCTACGGAACCCCGGGGAACTACGTCAACGGCGCGAACATCGCCGGGTTCCTGAAGGTTGCCAACGCGATGATGGACCAGGGTGTCGTCTAGTCCAGGGTGATCATCGACCGTTTCAGATTGCACACAGGGGAGGCCTGATGGCCTCCCCTGTTCTTTTGTATCATCCGTGCAGCCAGAACAACTCCGCGGGTAATCGATGAACGACTTCGACGCCTCACTGCACGCCACCGGCTACGCGAACCGCTTTCACAGCTTCCAGGACCTGATGCCGAATCGGGTCCATGACATCCTCCTGGTGTCGAGCGTCTACGACTCCTTCATTCTCGAGGAGGACGGGCGCCTGGAAGAGGGGCTGATCAACGAGTACATGGACCTGAACCTGGTCCACCTCCCGAGGATGGTGCGGGCTTCCACCGGCTCGATGGCGCTCGACCTGATGCGGGAAGGGAAGCACTTCGACCTGATCATCACGACGATGCGGCTCGGCGACATGAACGCGCGTGAATTTGCCGAGCAGGTGCGGGCGGATGGGATCGATTTGCCGTTGATCCTCCTCTCCTACGACTACAAGGAACTGAAGGAGCAAGTGAAGCGGTACGGGCTCGGCGAATTCGAGCACGTACTGCTCTGGCAGGGGGACTTTCGCATTCTCCTCGCGGCGGTGAAGCTCATCGAGGACCGGCAGAACGTCGAGTTCGATACGGCGCTGGTCGGCGTGCAATCCATCCTGATGATCGAGGACAACGTCCGCTACTACTCGTCGTTCCTGCCCATCGTCTATTCGGAGCTGATGAGGCATTCGCAGGATGTGCTGTCCGACAGCTTGAATCTGTCACACCGCATTTTGCGCATGCGCGCGCGACCCAAGATCATCCTCTGCAAGACGTACGATGAGGCGTGGGCCTTCTTCCTCGCGTATCACGAGAACATCCTGGGGGTGATCTCCGATATCCGCTTCCCGCGGCACGGTGTCGCAGATGCCGGGGCGGGTGTCGAATTCGCGCGAAACGTCAGGGCGATGCACCCGGATATCCCGATCCTGCTGCAATCTTCGGAAATCGACAAGGCCGCCGTGGCCGAACAACTCGGAGTGTCGTTTCTCCAGAAGGACTCGCCTCTGCTGCTCGAGGACCTGCGCCGGTTCCTGGTGGAGCACCTGAGCTTCGGTGATTTCGTGTTTCGGCTGGAAGATGGGACCGAAGTGGGACGTGCTGTCGATCTACGCGGGCTGGAGCGGGAATTGGAGGGCCTCCCGGAAGAGAGTCTTCTCTTCCATTCGCGTCGCAATCACTTCTCCAACTGGCTGAAGGCCCGTACCGAATTCTGGCTCGCGCACCAGTTGCGCCCGCGAACCGTGGACCACTACGCCTCGCCGCAGGCCCTTCGCGAAGACATCATTTCCCGGCTGCGGGACTTCCGCCTGTCGCAGCAGCGCGGGATCGTGGTGGACTTCGACCCGGATACGTTCGACGATACCTCGAGCTTCGCCCGGATCGGGGGAGGGTCGCTCGGAGGTAAGGGCCGGGGCCTCGCCTTCGTGAGCATGCTGGTCGAGAACTACGGGGTAACCGATCTCTTCGATGGAGTATCGGTTCGCGTGCCGTCGTCGGTGGTGCTTGGAACCAATGTGTTCGATCGCTTCCTCGAGGACAACGACCTCCGTGACCTCGCGGTGAGTTCGAACGATGAGTTGGAGATTCGGCAGCGCTTCCTGGCCGCACCGCTACCTGTAAAGTACACGGAAGAACTCCGGAAGTTCCTCGCGCTGGCTCGCTACCCCATTGCGGTGCGCTCGTCGAGTCTGCTCGAAGACTCGCAGCATCAGCCTTTCGCGGGCATCTACGACACCTGGATGCTCGCCAACAACCGGGAGTCGGAGGAGGATCGTCTGAACGAACTCCTGACCGCGATACGCCTGGTGTATGCCTCGGCCTTTTCGCGGAGGGCGAAGTCCTACATGAGGGCCACCGCCTATCGTTCCGAAGAGGAGAAGATGGGCATCGTCATTCAGCGATTGGTGGGGTTGGACCATGGCGCCCGCTTCTACCCGGACTTCGCGGGGGTGGCCCGGTCCCACAACTTCTATCCCAGCGCCCCGATGTCGAGTGAGGACGGCATCGCTTCGGTCGCCCTGGGACTCGGGGTTTCCGTGGTGGAGGGCGGCGCAACCCTCCGGTTCTGTCCGCGGTACCCGCAACACGTCCTTCAGTTCTCCAGCGTGGAGGACACGCTCGCCTGCTCCCAGCGGGAGTTCGCCGCGTTGAACATGGAGCGCAGCAGGGGAAGGGAGGGGAGCCGGTTCGAACTGGATCGCTATGACCTGGTGGTTGCTGAAGAGGACGGCGTCCTGCATGCGCTCGGTTCGACGTACTCACCGGAGAACGATGCAATCTATGAAGGGCTTTCGCGGCCCGGCATCCGGATCGTCAGCTTCGCGCCCATCCTGAAGAGCGAGATCTTCCCGCTGGCCGACATCCTGCAGTTCATTCTCCTGATGGGGCGGTGGAGCATGAGTTCGTCCGTGGAGATCGAGTTTGCGGTCAATCTCAGCGTGCCGCCCGGGGAGCGGAAGGAGTTCTCGATCCTGCAGATGCGTCCGATGGTCGTTTCGCGCGAGTCGGAAGAGGTCGTGATTCAGGAGATCGAACGCGAGTCGCTGGTTTGCGAAAGCGGCCAGGTGCTCGGCAATGGGGTCATCGATGACGTCAGGGACATCATCATGGTCAAGGTCGAGGATTTCGACCGGAGCAAGACCAAGCAGGTCGCGGCCGAGATCGGTCGCCTGAACTACCTGCTGTCCCGGGAAGAAGCACCGTTTCTGCTCTTTGGCGTGGGGCGCTGGGGATCCTCAGACCCGTGGCTCGGCATTCCGGTGACGTGGGATGAGATCTCCGGGGCGAAAGTGATCGTCGAGGCGAGTTTTCGGGACCTGGTCGTAACGCCGAGCCAGGGCACGCACTTTTTCCAGAACCTGACGACGATGCGCGTCGGCTACTTCACGATCGACCGTGCCACGGATGGCTCCGCATTCGTGGACTGGGATTGGCTCAACGATGCCCCGGCGATCGCCGACACGCGCCATGCTCGTCACATCCGTTTCGATGCTCCCTTGGTGGTGAAAATGGATGGCCGGATCAACCACGGGATCATCGAGAAGCCGCACCGGGCATGATGGCGGTTTTTTCCGGATGAGCGCGTTACTCCGGCGGACTGCGCGGGGGCGAATCAGAAAGGGCGGCCGGGAACCCCGACCGCCCTCTCGAGTTCGAGTCGACTACTTGCTCATCTCGTTCACTTCGTCGACCGTCTTCTGAACCGCGGAGACGGAGTGCGCGAACGCGGCCTGCTCTTCGTCGGTCAGGTCGAAGGTGATGATCTTCTCGACGCCGTCCTTGCCGAGCAGGGCCGGGACGCCGACGAACAGGCCGGACGCGCCGAATTCACCCTCGAGCAGAGCACAGGTCGGGATGATCTTCTTCTTGTCGAAGGCGATCGCTTCGGCCATCTCCAGGCCGGCCCAGGCCGGGGAGACGAACGCGGAGCCGGTGCCGAGCAGACCGACGACCTCGCCGCCCGCTTTGCGAGTGCGGGTTTCGATCTCACCGAGGGTCTCCTCGGAGATGAAGTTGGTCACCGGCAGGCCGGCGATCCGGCAGGCGCTGCGGATCGGGACCATGGTGTCGCCGTGGCCGCCGAGAACCTGGGCGTCGACGTTCTCCACCGAAACACCGGCAGCCCTGGCGACGAAGTAGCGGTAGCGGGAGCTGTCGAGCTGCCCGGCCATGCCCATCAACTTGTTCTTCGCCGGGTTCATCTTCTTGTAGAGGGTGTAGACGATGGCATCGAGCGGGTTCGCCACGTTGATGAAGATGGCGTCCGGGCAGTACTCCATGACCGCGTTGGCGACGCTCTCCGTGATGGCCAGGTTGACCGTCAGGAGCTCTTCACGGGTGGGGATGGTGCCGTCCGGGCGCTTGCTCCGCGGGACACCGGCGGTGCTGATGATCAGGTCCGCGCCGGCGAGGGCGTCGAAGCTGCGCGAGCCGATGACCTCGACGTCCGAGCCGATGATGGGGAGGCCTTCGGCGACATCCAGGGCCTTGCCCATGGCGACGTCCGGCTCCTTGACGTCCACTGCGGCAACGGTCCTGGCGAGACCGCGGCGGGCGATCTCCTGAATGAGAACCGCGCCGATGTTGCCGGTTCCGATGAGGCCGATCTTACCGAGCATGCTGCATTCCTTTCGTTCTGGCTGCCCCGGCACGGAACCCGTGAATCCAGGCGAAAGGCGGGTCCGTCTACCGCGGTGTGATTGCCGGACTGCAAGTGCGAGCGTTCGAAAGAAATGTATCGAAACCGCGGGCTCCGGACGAACTGAATCGAGCCTTCGGCGGGTTGAACCCAAAGTTTCCGGAGATCAATCCACCATCGGATTCGAACGGACGACCGACCGGGTCGGGCGGAATGGTTGCTCCCGGTCGCGCCCTAAGCTTCTTTCAACTCCAGGATCATCTTCTGCAGCACGTCCTTCGCGTCTCCGAAGACCATCAGCGTGTTGTCGGCCTCGAAGAGTTCATTGCGGATGCCGGCGAATCCTGGCGAGAGGCTGCGCTTCACCATGAAGACGGTGCGGGCCTCGTGTACGTGCAGGATCGGCATGCCCCAGATGGGACTGTCCTTGTCGGTGAGCGCCGCCGGGTTCACCACGTCATTCGCGCCGAGGATGATCACGACGTCGGTGTTCTTGAACTCGGGATTGATCTCGTCCATTTCGACCAGGCTTTCGTAGGGCACGTCGGCCTCGGCGAGCAGGACGTTCATGTGACCCGGCATGCGCCCCGCCACCGGGTGGATGGCGTGCCGAACCTTGCAGCCCCGCTCCTCGAGCAGCGTCTGCAGTGCCCGGTTCGCGTGCTGGGCCTGGGCCACCGCCAGCCCGTACCCGGGGACGAAGATGACGGACTGGGCGTCCTCGAGGATCATCGCCACCTCTTCGGGGCTCGCCTCCTTGACGTTGGTGTAGCCTTCCTTGCCGCTGGTGCCCTTCGAGTCGGCGGTGCCGAAGCCGCCGAAGAGGACGTTGGCGAGCGACCGGTTCATCGCCTTGCACATGAGCTTGGTCAGGATCAGGCCCGCGGCGCCGACGAGCGCGCCTGCAATAATCAGCAGGTTCTCTCCCAGCACGAAGCCGGTCATCGCCGCGGCGATACCCGAGTACGAGTTGAGCAGGGAGATCACCACCGGCATATCCGCTCCGCCGATCGGAATGACGAGCAGTACGCCGAGGGCGAAGACCATGAACAGGAGAACCAGGAGAAAGATCGTGACCATGGTGTTGCCGGGCACCACGAACGCAAGCAGAGCTCCGATCACCAGCACAGACGCCATCATCCCGAAGTTGAGGAAGTGGCGGCCGGGGAGCAGGATCGGAGCGCCGGTGATCTTCCCGGCGAGCTTGGCGTACGCGACGATACTGCCGGTGAATGTGATGCCGCCGATCATGACCGAGAGCGCGAGCGTCACGGCGACGCTCGGACCGAAGATCGCGGGCGCATCGGCGAGAGTCGTCTCCGTACCCAGGTTCTTGTTGAGCAGGAAGTAGGCGATGGCGACGAGGGACGAGGCTATGCCTCCGGACCCGTTGAAGAGCGCGACCATCTCCGGCATCGACGTCATCTGGACCTTCATGGCGGTGATGGCGCCGATCAGGCTGCCGACCACGATGCCGATGATGATGAAGATCCAGGCCGGCGGAATCAGCTGGCCGGGGCCGGTGCCGGTATTCTGGTTGATTTTCAGCAGGGTAGCAGCCACGGCGAGGAGCATCGCCAGAGAGGAAACCATGTTCCCCTTGCGCGCGGTGCGCACCTTGCCTTGCAGCTTCAGTCCGAAGATGAACAGAACGGCGGCCACCAGGTAGGCGAGAAAGATAGCATCGCTCATGTCAGCGGTCCTTCTTTGTGAACATGTGCAGCATGCGATCGGTGACGAGGTAGCCGCCGACGACGTTGACCATCGCGGTGGCGATGGCGAGGCCGCCGAGCATGTTCGCGATCGTGCCCTCGCCGGCTTTCGCGCAGGCCAGCGCGCCGACGATCGTGATGCCGGAGACGGCGTTGGCCCCCGACATGAGGGGCGTGTGCAGCGTGGGCGGCACCTTGGTGATCAACTCGAAGCCGACGAAGATCGCCAGCACGAACACATAGAGTCCAACCTGCAGTTCGGGACCCATCCTATGCACCTCCCTCTTCCGTGGTGTCGCCCGGCTCGTCAGCTTCTTCGGGCGGGGCTTCACCGGCGGGGGGCGAGAGGGGTTCGAGTCCCATCGCCTCCCGGACCATGGCGTGGCGGATTTCCCCATCGTTCGTAACGATCGAACCGTCGGTGATTTCGTCATCGAAGTCGATCTTCGGCATGCCGTCGTCGAGCAGGTGCTGCACCACGGTGAGGATGTTGCGGGCATACATCTCGCTCGAGTGGTAGGGCACCAGGCCCGGGACGTTTTTCTCACCGACGATGGAAACGCCGTGGCGCACCACGGTCTGTCCCGGCTCGGTCAGGTCGCAGTTGCCGCCCATGACGGCGGCCAGGTCCACCACCACGCTGCCCGGGCGCATGGCCCTGACCATGTCCTCCGACAGGAGCTTGGGGGCCGGCTTGCCGGGAATGAGTGCGGTGGTGATCACGACATCCGCGGCGGAAATGTGCTCGGTCAGGATCTGCCTCTGTTTTTCGAGGAACTCCTCCCCGAGGTCTTTGGCGTAGCCACCGGCATCCTCAGCGTCCTCGGGGGTGGGCATGTCGATGAACCGGCCGCCCAGGCTCTCGACCTGCTCCTTGACCGCGGGCCGGATGTCGTTGACCTCGACCACCGCGCCGAGCCGCTTGGCGGTGGCGATCGCCTGGAGACCGGCGACGCCGGCGCCGAGAATGACCACCCGCGCGGGCTTGATCGTCCCGGCCGCCGTCATCAGGAGCGGATAGATCTTCCCCAGCCGGTCGGCGGCCATGATGACGGCCTTGTACCCGGCAATGTTGCTCTGGGAACTCAGCGCGTCCATCTTCTGGGCGCGTGAGATCCGGGGCACCATGTCCATGGCGAAGCTCGTGATCTTCTTTTCGGCGAGCCGCCGGGTCAGGTCGTGGTCGAGCAGCGGGTAGAGGAAGCTCACCGTAATGACCCCTTCGGGCAGGAGGTCCGCCTCGTGCGCACCGAGGTCGTCCCGCTCCTCAGGGGGATTGACCTTCAGGAGAATCTCCGCGTCGCCGTAGAGTTTCTTCGCATTGTCGGACACTTCGGCGCCGGCCTCACGATAGGAGTCGTCGAGGAAACCGGAAGCCTCTCCGGCACCTGCTTCGACGAAGACCTGCTGCTCTGCCTTGAGCAGCTTCTGGACGGTCTCCGGAGTGGCGGCAACACGGGTCTCGCCGTCGCCTGTCTCGCGTGGAATGAACACTCTCGCCATGATTCCCCCGTTAGATTGTGGTTGGGGATATGTCTCACCGCCTGGATGAAACGAGTTGGGGGAATTCTAGGGGCGGTTTGATGCCAGGCAAGATTCATGGCCCAATTTGCTCAACCGGTAGACTGTCCGCTTCACGGGAGGGACTCATGTGGTCAGAACGAAGGACGTGCGCCAGTTTTTGAAAGCACTCTATTCACCGGAGGATCGCCAACGCTTTCAGGCGGCCGTCGACCTCGGGGCTTATGCCGAGGGGCGGTGGAGGACCAACCCCGGCTCCATTCAGGAACTGCTGCGGCGGCTCACCTTCAGTCTGAACGAGGAGTCCGGCGCGACCGGCTGGGGCGCACCCGAGGCGATCGGCGAGATCGCGGCACGGATCCCGGAGATGGAGAAGCTATACGGGAGCGTCTTTCCCGGCTACCTCTCGCATCCCGAGGTATTCCTCGACAACGCGGTACTCAACACCGGAGCGCTTTGGGCCATCGGACGCCTGGGGGCCGGAAGCTCCGCCGATGTTCCGGGACTGGACGAGGATCTGTCGAGGTTCCTTCGCAGTGAAGCTGCTTCGGTGCGGGGGGCGGCCATTTTCGCGATCGAGCGGACGAACCGGAGCGGGTTGTGTCATCTCCTGCACGATCTCACCTCGGATGGTGGGACCCTGGTCCTCCCGATAGACGGCGCCGTCACGGATCTCACCGTCGGCGAATTGGCCCGGGCCGCGATAACGTCCTTTCAGGCGGTGACGTGAGTCGGGCTGATCGCGGGGGTGTCTCGGGGGCCGGGATGCGCAGGAACTTCGGGATCAAGGGCTGCTGCACTCGCACGGGCAACTGACGCACGTGTTTCCAGACGAGCTCCTACCGCCGAAGCGGAACTTTGCCTTCTCCGCGGATCAAGTTGCGGATATCCCCCTCGGAGAGTCCCTCCGGCGTGTCCGCGCCCGCCATGTGCGTGATCTTCTCCTCGACGACCGTACCGTCGAAGTCGTCGGCCCCGCCGCTGAGGGCGAGCCGTCCGGTGTCGAGGCCGGTCATGATCCAGTAGGCCTTCACGTGCCTGAAATTATCGAGCATCAGCCGGCCCACCGCGATCTCCCGAAGGGTCGCGTCGGAATCGGCGATCCCGATGTGGGAGAGCACGGTGTTGTTCGGGTGGAATCGGAGCGGAATGTATGAAACGAATCCACCGGTCCGGTCCTGGAGTTCCCGCAGCGCGAGGTGATGCTCGACCTTCTCCCCGGTGGTCTCGATGTGCCCGAAGAGCAGGGTCGCGTTCGATCGCAAACCGGCCTCATGCACCGCCTGATGAACTGCGAGCCAGCGGGTCGGCGGGATCTTCTTGCGAAAGAGCTTCTTCCAGATGCGATCGGAAAGCACTTCCGCGCCGCCGCCCGGCACAAAACCGAGTCCCGCATTCTTGAGATCGGTGATGACCTCGCGGAGGCTCATCCCCGAGAGGTCCTTGAAGTAGTCGAGTTCGACCGCGGTGAACGCCTTGAGTGCCAGGCTCGGGAACTCGGCTCGCAGGGTTCGCAGAAGTTCCGGGTACCAGTCGTACGGATAATCCGGGTGGAGCCCGCCGACCATGTGGATCTCGCTGGCCCCGGCATCGACCGCATCCCTGGCCCGCTCGCGCATCTCGTCGAGCGAAAACTCGTAACCGTCCTCGTCTTTCCGCGTCCGGGCAAACGCGCAGAAGAAGCAGTCCAGCTTGCAGAGGTTGCTGTAGTTGATATGGCGGTTGACGACGTAGGTGACATCCTTGCCGTTCAACCGCTCCGCCACTTCATTGGCGAGCGCGCGCAAGACATCGAGCGGAGCGTCCTCGTAGAGCTGAATTCCGTCTTCACGGCTCAGGCGCGCTCCGGATCTGACCTTCGCGGCGATAGCATCGAGGTCGGTGATCTTCATTTCGCGATTGTGAGACTGCAAGGCGTTCTCTCCCAGTGAATTTCGTGGCATTCGAAGACGGGTGGCGCGAAGGCCTTCGGGGCAGGGAACGGGCGTTCCCATGCCACCGGACCGGATGGCCGACTTCTGTTCAGGGCAACTCGAGTCTAAGCGCGGTGTGTGCGCAATTCACCCTTTGGACCCGCGTGTTGTTCGGACGGCCTCGCGATGGTTCCGGGTGGCCGCCTTTGGAACTGCGCGGACGAAGTGGAGTTCGGTCCTGCGACGGAGGCCGGTGGTTCTCCCGGATCAGATCCCGGCCTTCGGCAAAGGGCGTTGGCGGCCACGCAGGATCCACAGGAGCCATTCGGCCATCAGGACCACGAGGGCGGCGTAGAGGAGGGTGTTGCGAAGCGGGAGATTGGCCCGTACCGCCTGGGGATTGGACGTCTTCGCCCGGCCGGAGATCTCGATGGCCGGGCGCGGGGCGATGTCCGATTCTTCGCGAGACAGGAAGGCGACGGGGACCTGGGCAGTGACGGCCGCGGGTCCATCGAACTCGAGCTGGTAGACGCCGGCGCGGGACGTTTCCGCAAAGGTGACCTTTCGTCCGGGACGCAATGCCAGGTCCCGGCGGTGGCCCTCTGGATCGACGATTCGTGCCGCAGAGGTTCCGGGCGGCGCTCTACGGACCAGCAGTCCCCCGGTCGGGACAAAACCTCCCTCCGTGGCACCACCGCGGAAGGCCCGCTCCATGATGTTCGCGAAGAAGATCGGGAAGGCCAGCCGGAGCGTGAAGTTCGAGTCTTCGAGGGAGAATCCGGTGACGATGCGAAGCGCCGTGCCCGGGAGTGCCACGATGAGCGGTCCCTCCGTTGCCTCGAGCAGGACCGATGCCTCGCGTCCGGCATCGATGGGGGAGGCGTTCGCCACGAGCACGTCCGACCAGGAAACGCTGCGGTTCAGGGGATGGGCGCCGTCCCAGTCCACCAGCGTCGGGCTTTCGAGAAGGGCGCCGAACGAGATACCCTCACCGGGGGGCGCGCAGTTCAGGTAGACCGCCGCCGGACCGAGATACCCGGTGCCGGGCGCCACACCCTCGGGGACCACGCCGTCGAAGATCGTGAGCTCGAATCCCCCCACATCCCGACCGGCGTCGGAGCCGACCGCCTCCGGGGCCAGAGCGTAGACCTCGACCGTGGGATGAAAGTCGGAAAGGCGCGCCAGCACCCGGCTCTTGCTGGTCACCACCAGCACCCGGTGTACGGGCGCGTCAGCGACCATGAAGGTGACCTGATCGTCGGCCGCATAGGCATCCTTCGGTTCGAGGGTGACCGTGTAGATGCCGCTGGCCAGTCCCTCGAGATCAAAGGCGGTCCCGGCGGTGGACCCCGCGCTGAGTTCCGCGGCGCGCCGGTCGATGACCTGGCCGTCCTTCTCCATGCGGAGGGTCCTTCGCTGCGGCCGCCGTCCCGGATTGGCGACCTGCACATACACCCTCTTCGGCGCGTCGAGCCCGAGGTCCAGTTCGAGCGAGATCAGGGCGCCGTTCTCCGTCTCCTTCCCGACACCGACGAAATGGAACCCGGCCTGGGAGAGGCTCTCCGGCAGATCCGCGACCGGGGGGAATGCCCCGTCTGAGAAGAGGAACAGCTCGAGGCCGTCCGGCGGTTGTGTGGCCGCCGCCGCGGCCGCCACGGCCAATGCCTCATCCAGGGCCGTCGGCAAGTCGGTGGGCCGGATGCGATCGAGCAACGAAAGCACCCGGCGCTCGTCGTTGGTAAAGCCGGTGAGGATGCGAGCGGAACTGTCGAAGACGATGAGCATCGCCCGATCGTCTCCGCGCAACGTTCCGATGAGGTCGCGGACTTTCGCTCGCGCGAGCGCCAGGCGCGTGGCACCGCCCTGCTCCAGTGTGCCCATCGACGCGCTACGATCGATGAGCAGGATCACGCGCCGGGACTTCCCGGAGAGAGCCAGGTTCAGCACCGCTCCGGCCGCCGCGAAGACGATCAGGAGCAGGGCCAGGAGCTGAAGCAACAGCAGGATGCTCCGGGTCAGGCGGCGGATGATCGGGGCGACCCGTTCCTCATCCATCGCCCGGCGCCAGAGAAAGATGGTGGGAACAGTGCGTGGCTCGCGCCGCTGCCGCAGGAACCAGATCAGGATGATGGGGGCGGCAATCAGCGTGAGCAGCAGCCAGGCCGGACCGAGAAAGCTCATTCGCTTTCGCTCTGCAGGCCCTCGGAGCGCTGGTGCGCCTCCCACGCCTGGTGCACGACCCACTGGGCCTGCTTGCAGAGATCGGCGGTCTTCACGAGGTAGATGATGATGAGCACCCAGGTGATCATGCTGGCACAGCAGGAGATCGGGGGCGTAGCCAGCACACAATAGGCCATTGCCAGGCCGCGGCCGCTGTCGCCGGTGTCATGCACTCCGTAGTACTCGAACAGAGCCTGGTAGGAACGGGCGATGCGTGGGAAGACGAAGTAGTTCCAGATGATCCCGAAGACAGGGATCAGGAGGAGCCAGATCTGCCAGGAGGGGAAGGCGTGGAACGTCTGCGGGATGGCATCCATGTACTTCCTGGCGAAGAAACAGATGACGACCTGGACGGCCAGGCCGATGACCACGGCGACCATCATGTTGAGGATGAGGACTTCCCAGTCCAGGTCGAGATCTCTCAAGACATCATGCAGTTCCACAGCGCCTCCTTTCAGACCTCATCGCAAGATCCCCTTCTCCCGTAACCGGGTCAGCACCAGGTCCTCGAAAGGCGTGTCCGTTCGAGTGAGCAGGTAACCCAGGCTACGTGTGCGACAGAAGTCCCTCATCTCTGTCAGATAGGCCGTCAGGTTGCGGTGGTAGGCGGCCAGGACACGGCTGGTCCCGGCGACATCGACCGCGTCACCCTCTTCGGAGTCGAGCAGGCGGTAGTCGCCCACCAGTTCCGGCTCGAGTTCCCCGGGTGTGAGAATCTGGATCAGGTGCGCATCCAGCGTGGGGCGCACCAGGGACTTCAAAGGGCTGACCGGCCCGGCCCGGTCGAGCAGGTCCGAAAGCAGGATCAGCACGCCGCTCGGACGGCTTTCGGCCATGTACCTCCGAAGTCCGGGACCGAGCGCGTTCCGGCCCCCGGGCTGGGCGGTCTCGAGAAAGCGAAACAGTCGCCCCGCGGACTGCGCGCCGCGCAGCCAGGTGAGCTCCGAGATTCCGGAGGCGGTGATGACCGCGACCTTCACCCGGTTGAGGGACGAGAGTGCGACGTAGGCGACCGCGGCGGCGACGCGCCGGGCCTGGTGAAACTTGGTGGGGTCGCCGAAGTCCATGGATTTCGAGCCATCGATGAGCAGGTGAACGCGCAACTCCTCTTCGTCGTGGAAGAGCTTCAGGAAGAGGCGGTTCATCCGGGCATAGAGGTGCCAGTCCAGGAAACGGATATCATCCCCGTAGGCGTACTCCCGATGGTCCGCGAACTCCACGCTGCTGCCACGGCGCTTCGAGCGTTTCTCTCCACGGAATCGCCCCGCCAGCACCTTGCGCATGCCGACCTGCAGGGTGTCCAGCCGGTTCATGAAATCGGGAGAGAGCAGCGCCATCAATCGTCCACGTTCAAGAGGTCCCGGGACGGTTCCGCGCGGATCACTTCGCGCACCAATTCGTCGGGCGTGACCCCGTCGGCTTCCGCTTCGAAAGAGAGTAGCACCCGATGCCGCAGGGCCGGAAGCGCCGCCGCCTGGATGTCGCGGAAGGCGACATTCACACGGCCGTCGAGCAACGCTCCCACTTTCGCGGCGAGGATCAGGGCCTGGGCGCCACGCGGACTGGACCCGTAGCGGACGTACTTTTTCACCTTCTCCGCGGAGGCGGTTGAAGCGGGTTGAGTGGCCAGAACCAGACGGGTCGCGTAGTCCGCGACATGGTCGGCGAGCACGACGCCGCGGACCAGGCGGCGCCACTGAAGAATCTCCGGTCCGGCCATGACTGCATCCACATGAGGTTCCTGAATTCGGGTGGTGCGATGGATGATTTCATTCAGATCCTCACGCTGCGGCGGCTCCACGTTCAGTTTCAGCATGAACCGATCGAGTTGGGCTTCCGGCAGGGGATAGGTGCCCTCCATCTCGATAGGGTTCTGCGTGGCGAGTACGACGAACGGCTCGGGGAGCGGGTTGGTGATGCCGGCCACGGTCACCGAGTGCTCCTGCATGGCTTCGAGCAGGGCTGACTGGGTCTTCGGTGTGGCGCGGTTGATCTCGTCGGCCAGCACGACGTTCGAAAAGATCGGACCCGGCTCGAACCGGAAACCGCGCGCGCCGTCTTCCTCGGCGATGACCATGGTGCCCACCACGTCCGCGGGCATCAGGTCCGGGGTGAACTGGATGCGTCGGAACTCGAGCGAAAGGGCCTCTGAGAGAGTGCGGACCATGAGAGTCTTGCCGATTCCGGGGACACCCTCGAGGAGGCAGTTGCCGCCGGTCATCAGGCAGATCAGAACGCCCCGGATCACGGTCTTCTGTCCCACGAGTACCTTGCCCACCTCAGCCTCGAGCGCGACGAAGCGCTCGGCGAATGCGGCGGCCTGTTCGCGGGGGTCCATGGGCTCGGAATGCACGTCACTCATGACCGGTTTCCTCCCAGCGCCGCTTGTCTCGCGCGCGCTTCTTGGCTTTCAGCAGGTTCGACATCCGGCCGTCGGCGTCCTCGTCGTCGTGGGCGGGGGGCACCTCCACGCCGGTGTCAATCGATGCACCCTGAACCGGATCGGGTTCGAAATCGGGAACCACCGGCAGCTTCGGCGCCGGTCGCTTCCTCTCGAGCCTGAAGCGAGGCAGCGTGATCCTGGCGAACAGCTTGCGCAGGTCGGGGCGAACCCGGCGAAGATAGATGTCAAGCGGCAGGATGAGCGCCGCGAGCAGCAGAAAGAGCCCGGTCAGCGATCGGTCGCTGCGGGCGGTATCGGCCGGACCGGCGAAGACGTTGTCCTCCGGCTCGATCAGCCGCGCCCCGGCCTCGTCGGACAAGCGGCGGAAGAACGAGGCGTTACTCGTCAGGTCGGCAAACTCCTCCGGATACGAAACAGCAACCGGGACTTCGAGTTGCGCCGGTTTTCCGGTCTCCGGGTCGGTGTAGCGCAGGATGGCGAGCCAGGTCCCCTCACCGCGCACCGGAAAACTACCCTCGTAAACGCCCCCGCCTTTCTGATGCATCGAAAAGGCCCTCGATTCATCACCGGAACGCGTGGCCAGGCCCTCGACCTCGAGGAAATCGAGAGCGTCCCCGGCCTCGGTCAGGGCGTTCAGGCGGATCGTGGCGACGCCGCCCCGGCAGACCGCGGTCGCATGGAAGCCGGAACGATCCGCCTTGCGGAGGATACCGCGAACCACCTGCGAGAAGAAACGCTCGAGATCGGGCCAGGCCGCCCACTCACCAAGCCACCCGCCCTTCATCGCGGAGGTGAATGCGGCGGTCTCCCCGAGGCCGTAGCGCCAGAGCGCCAGTACGGGATCACCGTCCGGAGTGACGATGGGCACTTCGGCGCGCTCCTTGGCAGCGGTGATCGTGAAGGCGGCGAGAGCCGGAAGTTGGGCCCCGAACCCTCGCAGGAGCGGGGGCAGGTCCCCCAGTGCGGCGGAGAACTCCGGAGTGAACGGCTTGCGGCTGACGGCATTCCGCCGCAGTGTCGTCGCTTCCTTGATGAAGATGCGCGGCAGCGATTCCACCTCGCCGGCCTTGATGTTGTAGAAACGCCCGTTTCCCCACCGGGCGAGCGCCGCCATCGTCTTCGAACTCTCCGGGCCGTGTGGTGCGACACACACGGCGGACACGGTGATGTTGGCGTTGACGATGTCGCCGATCAGAATGGGGTTCGGCTGGGCGGCATCTCCGTCCGAAATGACGACGATATGTTTCAGGTGGGCATCGACCTTTTTCAGCCCCTCGGCGGCCAGGCGGAGCGAACTGTCGAAGGAGGGCATGTCTCCCGCGGGCACATCGGTGATGAGCGCGGCGAGCCGCGGGGGGTCGAGCACCGGTTGCAGCTTCAGGAACCATTCGTCCCCGCGACTGCCGAAGATGATCAGGCCGGCAAAGTCTTTCGGCGTGAGCGCCATGATCGAGTCTCTGGCGATCCGCTGGGCCCAGTAGTTCCCGTTCTCGAATTCGCAGGTGTGCAGGATCAGGACCAGTGCGCCGTTCAGGAGCACCTGTTTCTGGCGGATCTCCATGTCCACCGGAAGGAGACGTTCGAGGGCGGTGTTGCGATAGCCGCCGGGGGAGAATGCCTGCTCGCCGCCGAGGACGAGGCAGCCGAGCCCGAGATCCCGAACCGCCACTTCGAGGGCCTCGAGTTGGGCCCGGGTCAGGTCGAGAGCGGAGACGTCGGACAGGACGATGGCGTCGTAGGGCTGGTAGCTGAGAGCAGTGGTGAAGAGCCCGGCGGGACGCTCCTGGACGACCGGGATATCCATGGAGCGCAGGAGGGCGGCGACATGGTTTTCCGAGCCGGCCTCGCCCTCGACCACCAGCACGCCGGCCTGCCCGAGGACGCGCACGCTGGCCCGGGCTTCGTTGTTGCGCAGGATGGTGTCGTCATCGGCCTGAACGGAAACGGAGAGGTCGTAAATCCCGGAGGTGCCGACTTGCACGCGGAATTCCGGCCCGCGGGTCTTGCCCTTCCCGAGAACCACCTCCGCCGAGCCGACCGGCAGGCCGTTCACGAAGGCGTGGATGCGCGCCGCGACCGCGTCCGTGGTGGAGGAGATGATCGGGGTGAAGGTGACGATGGATTGGGGCGGGGCATTGCTCACCGTATCGATTCGCAGCACCGCCGTCTCTGACGTGCGGTGATAATTGATCGGCAGGATCACGATGTCCACACCATCACCAACCGCCCGGCGCGCCTCCGCGACGGCGTCGCCACGGTTCTCGTTGCCATCGGTGACGAGGACGATGCGGCGGGCCGGGCCTTCCGGAAAAGAGGACCGTGAAAGGCGGATCGCGCCGGCGAGGTCCGTCGCCTCACGCGCGATCCGGGAATGAGGCCGGGCGAGATCCACCGGGGCGGCGCTGAGCTGTCCGTAGGAAACCTCCACGGTCGCGCCGTCCCCGAAGAGCACCACCTGTTCCTGGTCGATGCTGCGGCGCTGGGAGCGCGCCCGGTCGAGCCACTCGGTGACGGCCGCGGCCCGATCGGCCGGAATGCTGCGTGAGACGTCGATCAGGAAAGAGACCGCCCGGCCGTCGCTGCCGGAGCGAAAGCTCAGTCCGGCCAGGGCCAGGACCAGGAGCGCCAGGAGGAGGAAGCGGATGACAGTGCCGGTACGACGCTTCAGCCGCTCGCGCGGAGCGAGCAGGTAAAGCGACGCGACCAGGCTGGCCGCAAGCAGCGGTAGCAGCAGCAGAGTGACTGGGCGGGCGATGGTCACTCGTCCCTGGTCCCCGAGAAGAATCGCCGGACGTACCCGCGGTAGGCCCGGGGGATTTCACCGCGGCGGAGCGCCTCCTCCGCTTCGAGCGCTGCCTCGCGCATCAGGGCCTGGTAGGCTTCGGGATCGTCGTCCGCCGACGGCAGGCTGCGAACCGTTCGGATCAGGGTGACCTGTCCGGCGAGGCCGGGCGTACCGGGGATCAGGTCGGGATGGGTGCCCTTGCCGTCATCCCGGGCGCCGGGGCGCCCCCCCCGTCCGCCGCCCGCGCCGCCGGTGCCGTCGCCCCGCCCACTCCCGCCGAGCGCCGAGCCGCCGAGGCCCATGCTTCCGGGGAACATCCCCGCGCCGAGTCCCGGAATGAGCAGGCCCCCCATGGCGACGCGGCACTGGGAGATGTCCGCACCGGATTCGATCAGCTTCTTCAGTTCTTCGAGGGCCTCCAGCATCTCCTCGATCTGCTCTTCGGATAACTGGAGACCGCGATAGTTGCGCATGGCCCGGGCGAGATGGTCCATGTCCCCTGGTGACATCTCCCGCTCCAAAAGCGCCTGCCGCAACTCCGCCAGCGCCCGGGAAAGTTTTCTCAGAGATTCGCTGTCGGCGAGCCCTTCGAGGAACTTCGCCAGTTCGCTGTCCTTGCCGAGTTTGTCGGAGAGGGCACGCATCGCGTCGTTCATCCGGCGCAGCGAGCGCTCCACCGACGCGAGTTCGGAGGGCGACATCCCCGGCAGGGCTTCGGAGGCGCCGAGTTTGTCCATGACGGCGAAAAGGCGGGCGCGGACGCTCTGTGGGGCGGCATCCTCGAGGGCCTGCAGCGCCTTCGCCAACTCGTTGAGGATGCGGTTCTCAGCGAGCTCGTTCTCCCTCCCGGTCATGGCCTTCAGTCCCGCAGCCCGGCGGATCTCCCTCTTCGCGTCGCGCTCGAGCTTTCTTAACCGATCTGTGGCGGCCGTACGCCGCGGGTTTTCGCCGCGAAGCTTCGCCACCTCTTCCCGGAGGCGCTTCAACTGTTCCCGGGTCTTGCGGCGATCCGTTTCCGAGAGGGCGGTTTCCTTCTTCCTGAGTTTCTTCTCGAGGACGCGGAGCTTCTCCGCCACCTGGCGCAATTCGGCGGGCGTCGGTGGCGGGCCATCCGGCGAGGCAACGGCTCGCATCGGCAGGAGCGGCACGAGGAAGAGGGCTGCTCCGGCGAAGGCCCCGAGGAGAGCGGACCTCCTGAGACGAGGGCGCAGCGCCTTTGCAATCTGCCCGAGCCTGGCACCACGAACGGCAATCGAGGCCTCCGCCGCCAGCGCCGGAGCCAGACCGAGCGGGTCGGCGGCGCGCCCTTCCTCGAGAGCGATAGACGTGGAAATGCGCTCCCGGGCGCCGAGGATCCGATCCGCTTCGGAAGCCGCCCTGGCGCGGGTGATCGGATGGGCGAAAGTGCAAACCAGACTGGCGAGCAGCGCCAGGAGAAGTCCGGTGGAGAGTGCGGTAAGGGGCGCCAGGCGCCAGGCGAAGAAGGTGCCGATCACTCCGGCGACGACCAGGAGCGCGAGGGTGAACGCCGCGGAGGTCTGAAACTGTTCGACCAGGCGAATCTGAAGGAGCCTTCGCCTCACTCTCGTGACGATGCGGCCGGCGTCTTCCATGATCTCCATTGTATCGCGTGGAGAGCCGGGGACAGGTGCCATCAATCCACCCTCGACAGGTGTTTCCGGAAAGTTTGGGGGAGCGTGAAGTACAGGAAGCCGGTCGCCAGCAGGTAGGCGAACAGCCAGGCGAAGACATACCCGATCAGCTCATCGTCCGTCCCACCGGCGTGCGAGAAGTTCTGCACCGGGAGGAAAAGCATGGCCAGCGGATTTGAGAAGAGCAGAAACCGGATGAATTCGCCATTCATGCTCCCGGAGCCAACGGCCATCAGCAGGATCGCCAGCGGAACGGCAACGAGGATGCCGCCGAGGACACCCATGCTACGGAGGATCGCGCGGGAGGCGCGGCTGGCCACGATCGAGGCCCGGATCCCGTAGACCGCGAAGAAGGTGAGCAGGACGGAGAGCACCGCGGCAAAGGCGAAAGCCGAGCCCAGGGTCAGGTTCGTGAATGGCGTGAGCACGGTGAGGTGCAGTATCGGGATCAATGCCAGGATGAAGATCGAACGCAGCGAGCCTGCGAGCTTGCCGCGGATGACCTCTCGCGGCGTCACGAGGGTGATCCGCAGGAGATCGAGCGTGCCCTGCTCCTTTTCACCGATGACCGACGTGGCGGAGTTGACCGAGATCAGGATGAGCAGTAGCAGCGCCTGGCCGGTGACGAGGAAGACGTGCGGAAGGGCAGAGGTCAGGTCGCCTTCGGTCAGGACGACGAAGAAGAACAACGCTTCCGAAAGCAGAAGGAGTGCCAGCACCACGTAGAAGAGCACGGGAGACTGGCTGGTGTTCACCAGGTTGATTTCCTTCCACAGCACCGGGTTCTCCATGCGGCGAAAGAGCCGGTGACGACGACCGCCGCGCGCGTGCTCGGCGAGTCCGGCCACCACGCGATCGTCATCCACGCCGAGTTCCTCGAGACGGCTGCGGAGTTGGTTGACGATTGCGGTGGCGCTTCGTGGGCGAGTGCCCGGGGAAGCGATTTCGGCGAGGGCGCCGTCCACCCCCTCGAGTGCGGTGGCGAGTGTCCCGGCGCGATGCACATCGCTCGCGTTGCGGCTGAGCAGGATGATCCGGTTGCGCAGGCGAAGCAGGTCGGTCTCGGCCCGGACCGACTTCGCGGGCGCGCCGGGAAAGCCTCGGGTGCGGGACTCGCGCCGCAGCCGGAAGATCGCGATCAGGGTGCAGAACAGGCAGGTGCCGGTGCCGGTGAGGAACATCCCCATGGCCGGCGAGGGGCTCACCGTCCGCATCTGCATGAAGAGGTCGTCGACCGCCACGGCGGTGGCGGCGAAGTAGACATTGGTCCACATCATCCACCTTGCGGCGTCTTCGAAATCCGGGTCGAAAGCCCAGGCGATGAACGGCGAGCCGATCATGAAAGCGAGCGGAGCGATGTAGGCCAGCACGGCGGCGGTGCCGAGGCGGCGGGCCAGACAGGAGAAGAGCAGCGCCGGGCCGGCCGTGAAGAGAATGGTGCCGAGGGTGACGAGGAAGAGCCCGAAGACCTGTTCGGCACGAACCCCGCCGTAGAGCAGCGTGACGGAGATCACCGGAAAGGAAGCCGCCACGATCACGAAGAGGAGCGACAGGCGAGACAGCAGCTTGCCGAGAATGATCCCCGTCGCGGAGAGAGGCGACACGAGCAGAATGTCCAGAGTCTCTTTCCGGCGCTCCGAGACGATCAGGTCCGAGACGAGGGCGGGGGTGACGAAGTAGACGAATGTGACCTGCACGAAGACGCAGGCCGCAAAGAGCATCTGCCCGATCTGGTCCGTCTCACTCGCACTCATCGCGTCCTGTACGAACAGCAGAAAGACCCAGAGCACGACGGTGAGGAGCCCGATCAGCAGGGCGCGCACCACGAACCACCGCCTGCTGCGGCAGAGCGCGACGAACTCCCGCTCGAAGATGGGATTTCGCAGCAGGTTCGGGATCGACAGAGCCATCAGGCGACCACCCCGTTGGTGATGCGCATGAAGACCTCCTCGAGTCCGATTTCCTCTTCAGAAAAATGCAGCAGGGCAAAGCCCCTTCGCACGAGTTCCGCGGCAATGGGGGACGGATCCTCCGCGGTGAGTTTCAGCCGCAGGAAAATGGCCCCGCCCTCCTCGCGCAGTCCGGAAACCAGGGGGTGGGCGCGCAGGAGATCCAGGGCATCATCGATGGTCTTGCCGTCGACGGCGGCCACCCGGATCTTCAACACGCGCCCGGATTCCTCGGTCAGCCTCCGGCGCACCTCACTGATTGGTCCGGAGTAGAGGAGTTTTCCCGCCTCGAGAATGGCGATGGAGGTGCACATCTCCCCGATCTCCGCGAGGATGTGCGAGGAGATGAAAATGGTCTTGCCCATGTTGCGCAGCTCGGCGACGAGTTCCTTGAACTCGATGCGGGCCCGTGGATCCAGCCCCGCCGCGGGCTCGTCGAGGAGCAACACCTTCGGGTCGTGCAGGAGCACCCGCGCCAGGCCGAGTCGCTGGCTCATGCCGCGGGACAGCGCGCGGACAGGAGCGTTGCGCTTGCCGTCGAGGTCGGTGAGCGCGAGGACATCGTCGACCACGCGGTCGCGCTCCCGGCCATGGATGCGGTAGGCCGCGGCGAAGAACATCAGGTACTCCTCGACGAGCATGTCGTCGTAGATGCCGATGTGGTCGGGCATATAGCCCATCAGCTTCCGGGCGGCAAACGGGTGCCGGACCACGTCGATTCCGGCGATGGTGCAGCGGCCGCTCGTGGGGCGGAGCAGCGTCGCGAACATGCGGATCGTCGTGGTTTTCCCGGCGCCGTTCGGGCCGATAAACCCGAAGACTTCACCCTCGGGGATCTCGAGGGTCAGGTGATCGAGGGCCAGGGTCCTGCGGTAGGATCTGGTCAGCCCTTCGGCGGTGAGCATCGGCGTCATCGTTCGAGTACCTTCCGGATTACGGTGACGCGGAAGCCGTCCTCCCCGCCGCCAGGCAGGCGGAAAGGATCGCGGGCATCGGTCCAGGCGATCAGTACGCTGCGATTTCGAAGGGTGGTATACGGCCGGGCTAAACCACTCTTGTCGAGGATCCGCTGAAGGGGGGTGGGGACCGGATCGTCGCCGCGGTGTCGCCCTACGGCGAAGAAGAGAGGGCCGAGCTGGTCGATCAGCGGGGAGGCCATGTCATCCGGGTCGGTCGTCAGCCGCGCGGCATCCGGGAGTTCGGCGCCCGCGGTTTGCCAGAGAGCCGGCCGGGAGCGTCTGGCGCCCGGGGGCAGGTCGCCCACCTGGACGATGCCGGCCGGCGAGGCGATCACGGCGTCCTTCAGCGTATAGGGCAGGTCGTTTCGCACGATCATGGCCGAGGCATCCGCCTTGAACTCGACCGTGAGCGGCACGAGTTCAAGGCGGAACGCGAGCAGGCGGGCCGAGCGCAGGGAGCGAAATGGAATGCGGAGGGTGGCCCGGTGCCGCGCCGGATCCCCGGCGTCGACCTCGAGCGCATCCGCGGCGAACGCGCCTCCGCCCCAGTTCAGGTAGTCGTTGAGAGTACCGATCTGACTGAAGACCTCCGTTTCGGCATCGACGTCGAGGTCCCGCGTGCCGCCGCGGGGCTCGTAGTACCCGGCATAATCCTGGATGACGACGAGATCCTGTCCCGACGGACCCGGGTCCGGGACGATATCGACGAACGTGACCCGATTGACCATCGGAGCGCCGGCGAACAGATAGAAGGAGACGAACCAGGCCGTGGCGGAAAACGCAACCGCCAGGATGACGAAGGAGAGGGCGGAATACTTGAGCCATCCTCTGCGCTTCAGCATGAAGTAGTCAATCGGTCCCACCGCGAGGACATAGAGCAGCATGAACAGGGAAAGCAGAAGGATCGGTGGGGGTTTCACCGCCCCCATCCTGAGGACGCGCAGCAGGCCCGTGGTGTAGTCCCGCTCCTCGCTCACGGCGGGGTATTGTTCGGCTGCGGGAAAGAGGTTCTCGCTGTTCGACAGGTTCTCCGGCAGAGAGGCCAGCGGCCAGCCGATGACTTCGAGCAGTACGGCGGTGGATAGGGGAGGCTCCGCGGCCTTCAAGCGAGCGGGGTCGAAAGCGAGGACCGAAATCCAGCCGATTACTAGATTGCCCGACACCGAGACCACACGCTCCCTGCCGGAAATGTCCGCCCTGGTGATGTTCAGCGCCCTCTTCCTCGGCGTGAGCTCGACAAAGGGACCGACCGCGGGGAGTTGTGCCGTGGCGGTTTCGGACGATGCGAGGTGGCGGGCGAGCTGACGGTAGGAAACGGCTGTGGGCACGGGGCCGGCGAAATCCGCAGGCAGGACATCGCCGAGCATGGAGGCCCGTACGAGATCCGGGCGGCGCGTGGCGGAGATGACCAGGGTTCCACCGAGTTCGACCCACCGGAGCAGCGCACGCAGGCGAACCGGGTCAGCGGGTTCCTCCTCGAACGGGTTGCGCAGGTAGACGGTGTCGATACCGTCGAACCCGTGCCAGACATCGGGCAGGTCATCTTCCTCGACCGGCATGATCTGGATGCCCTCGCCGGTCCAGGGAAGCTGACCGGCGTTCGGCCCGACCGCGAGCAGTTGGACGGCGGCGGGGGACCGGTGGCCGGAGTTGCCGGAGTAGGCCGCGGACATCGCAGCTGAGATCCGGGTACTCCGCGTCGGGCCGATCCGAGCCTTACCTCGATCGACGATCATGACGCGGCGGTCGAACGCGAGGTCCACCTCGGCATCGGCGTTGGCGGTGGGTCGCAGGTAGAACCGGAAGTCCTTCTCCGCGCCGGGGCGAAGCGTGCCGGCCGATGTGCAGCGTTCGCCCCGGAACATTCCGGCCCCCGCGCGCACGGAGATCGTGACTGCAACCGGCTCCTGCTCACCGACGGACCTGATGCGCACCAGCACCGGAGTCACCGCGCCGGCGACGGCCCGTCCGCCGTGGCCGAACCGCACCTCCACATGAACGTCCGCGAGGAGCGGTGAGGTCACGGTAAAGATCAGGAGAAGAACCGCAGGAATGCGGATCAAGGAGCGACCTCCCAGGCCAGCTTCGAGAGTTCGATGCGAACCACGCGGTCCCTGCCGGTATCGGCGACGAAAAGGTACTTGCCGTCGCAGGCCACGTCGCGGGGGTTCTTGAATCCAGCAATCTGTTCCTCCGAACCGGTGAACAGTCCGGCAAAACCGCCCTCGGTCGTGAAACGGGAGAGCCGGTGGTTCCCGTACTCCACCACGACCACGTAGGCGCCGACCATCGCCATACCGAATGGATAGGAGATGGCGCCGGGCTCCCGGCCCAGCCGCGAGAAGTCTCCGAGGTACTCGCCCGCCGGTGTCCAGCGGAGGATGCGATGGGCGGCATCCGCCACGAGGATCTCCCCCTCCTCCGTGGCGACGATGCCGCAGGCTCTGGAGAATGCGGCCCCCTCGACCCCATACTCCCCGAAACTCCGCAGGAAGGTGCCGTCGGGAGCGAAGACCTGCACGCGGTTGTTGGGGCCGAAACCGTATTCGCTGACGAAGATCTCGCCGCCGTGAAACGCGAAGCGCTGCGGATAGATGAACTCGCCGGGAGCCGAACCGGGGCCGGATCCGAAAGCGTCCAGGCGCTCTCCATCGCGCGTCAGGCGAAGCACCCGGTACTCATGGGTGTCGGCCACCAGGAGCGTTCCGTCCGGCGCGACGGCAATACCCGCGGGAAAGCCCCGAGCCGTCTTGACCAGTTGCACGCGGCGGAGTTCCCGGCCATCGCGATCGTAGATCAGGAGGTGGCCGGTGCCGTCGAGCACGAAAAGGCGCTCGCCATCGGCGGCCACGGCGCGGGGGGCCTTGATGCCGGAGATGATCCGGATGCCCCGGGACGAGGAGCGCCCTACCGCAATCGCGAAGATCGCGGCACCGAGAATCAAGAGCCCCGTCAGAATGGTTTTGCGCTGCGTCAAAGTCCCTCTCCGGTCAGGAGCGAGTGTACCCTCTACGGGCCAACGCGGGCGATTCCTGAAGGCTGCGGACCGCAATCGGTGTCGCCATATTTCCGGGTCGTTCCCCTTCCGCCGTCTGCCTGGGTACAATCTGATTGTGAATCGCGCCAATCTCATCTTGGCGGCCGTGCTCGCCATCGTCACGGTCGGGCTCATCGCCCTCTTCGTCCTGCCGCGCTTCGACCCGGACCGGGAGCCTCTGGATCTCGCCGGGGCGTGGAGCGCCTTCGAGGCGGGTCGCCCGATGGAGGCTCGTGCTCTCGCCGTGCAGGCTGCGGAAGCCGGGGTCTCGCGGCAGGAGGACCTCGGACCACTGCTCGAACTGCTGATCCGGACCGGGGAGTCCCCGCGGGCGGTGGCGCTTTACCAGGCGTTCGCGGGGGCGCCCGGAAACGCCGCCGGGGATTCGTACATCCTGGCCCTGCTGGCGGTCGGACGAGCGGACGAAGCGGAGGCGGAGATTCTCCGGCGCTTCAAGGCCAGGGCTCTGACCGCCCGGACCCAGCAGATGCGAGGCCGGCTGGCCATGGCGCGAGGGAAGGCCGACGAAGCCCGCAAAGCACTGCTCGAGGCGCAACGGCAGGATGAGGGTGACCCGGAAACGTGGGCGCTGCTCGGGCGGGTGTTCCTGGTTCTGCGCGAGGTGCCTCGGGCCGAGGGCCTGCTGCGTGAGGCGCTGCGGAAATTCCCGGAATCGCTCGAGGTGCGAAAAGCGCTGTCGGAGGTGATCGTTGCCAGGCAGGTGCAGGACGAAGCAACCTACCGGTTCCTGGTGGATCTGCTCACACCCGTGGCCGAGCGCCGACCCCAGGATCTGAACGCGCGCAGGGACCTCGGGGTCGTACTCCGCCGACTCGGTCGCGCCAGGGCCTCGGAGCGCATCTTCGAGAAGCTGACCGGCGAGGATGGCGCCCGGGCCGACGACTGGCTGAATCTCGGTGTCGCCCGCGCGGAACAGGAACATTGGGAAGACGCCATCCTGGCCTTCGAGCGTTGTGCGGCCCTGGATTCGGGGCGCGAAGAGGTCTTCCTGAACCTCGGCAATGCCTTCCTTCGACAGGCCGAGACCGCCTTCGAGCCGCTGCCGGTGATCGCGAAGGCAGAGCAGGCCTACGAGCGCGCCCTGCTCCTCAACCCGAAGAGCGTCTTTGCGAGGGTGGGGCTCGGTCGGGCCGCCGTGAAGATCGACCCCGCGGACGACCCCCAGGCCCTTGGCGCCGTCCGGTTCTTCGAGGAAGCCATCGCCATCGACCCCGGGTGCTTCGAGGCCCACCTGCAACTCGCGCTGCTCTACTACGACTTGTGGATGCCGGCGGAGAAGGTGCGGGGCGATGGTTTCTGGCGGGCGAAACGGGAATTCGAGGCCGCCGCGGCCCTGCGATCGACGGAGACCTGGACCCCGAATGCCCGCCAGGCCTACGAGGAGCTTCGGAAGTGAGCCGCGAAGTCATGGTGGACATCCTCTGCCCGGATTGCGACACGAGGAGCCTCTTCAAGGGAGAGTATCGCCCCGATCTCCGGGTCACCTGTGGTCGGTGCGGCGAGGACATCACCCGGGAATTCAAGCGGGTCTTTTTCCGCGGCATCGCCGCCGACCTGAATGCAAGGCTGGTCGAACGTGAAAACCGGGCATTCCTGAACTACCTCGATCAGGGCTGGTAACACCACGAAGCGAACATGGAATCGTTGACCCGTCTGCCCCGAAGGGGTAAACCTTCCCCCCGCAACATCCACGGGCCGTTAACTCAGCGGAAGAGTGCCATCTTCACACGGTGGAAGTCACTGGTTCAAATCCAGTACGGCCCACCATCCACCAAAAGCGGTTCCCCGGCGAGCACATCGAAGGGCTTTCTCAGTTCCACGTTGAGAGTTACGCCGTTCAGCGTTCGGATCAAACTCACGATATCGAGGAGCTGACGCTTTTCCCCAGGATCCGCCGCATCCCACCGCCCTGCAGGGGCTTGCGAGAGTTCAAGCATCCGCACCGCCGGATTCGCGTCTTCCGACTGTTGACGGCATCATTGGCGAAACGTTCCAGCCTCCGTAGAATGCGGCTCATCCAGGGTGGAGTAGTTTGCCCTGAATCCGTGTGGCCCCTCGACTATGATGCGCCGGTGGATAGCGCCCTTTTCAGCTTGCCTCCGGGGTGACTCGTGAACTATGACGACCTGCTCGAGCTGCTCGGCGCCTTTCACCGGGTACGTGTAGAGTACGTCCTGGTGGGGGGAGTCGCCCTGAACCTCCACGGAATCGTGCGCGCAACCGAGGATGTGGACTTCTTCGTGGATCCGACGGATGCGAACATTGCCCTGCTGCGGAAGGCGCTCCGGTCTATCTGGGCGGACGATGAAATCGACGGAATCACCGCGGAAGATCTCAGGGGGCCCTACCCGAACATCCGCTACGGCCCGCCCGGTACCGACTACGCGATCGACATCCTCGCGCGTCTCGGTACCGCGGTGAGTTTTTCCGGCCTCGAGTGGGAGTTGCGGGTGATCGGGGGCATTCCGGTCCGCCTGGCAACACCGGAGACGCTGTACCGGATGAAACGGAACACCCTTCGGCCCATCGACCGGGCCGACGCCGCCGCGCTCGCTAACAAGTTCGACCTGGAGGATTGAGATGGGGCTCCAGAAGTTCCGCGATCTCGAGGAGGCCCGACAGGCTTTGTGGACCGAAGGTGCCGATCCGGATCTCCATCTCCGGATCCAGCGTCTGTGGGCTTTGTCGGTGCGGCTGGCGCCCCTCGGCATCCCCCGCGGCCTGCGGAAGTTCAGGACGATCGAGGAGGCCAACGAGGATCGGGAAGCGTGGGTGCGCCGGAGGGTCCGGGCGATAAAGCGGCGCACTTTGCCCTGACTCCGTACAGAACGACGGTCGTAGGATGGGGCCGGGTTTCTCGGCAATCTTCTTGCCGTCGATCGCGTACCGCCAACCGTCCATGACCTCCTCCCCTCCTCACGGGCGGGGATTCCGGTGATGCAGTCGCCGAGGATCAGGTGGTGGATGTCGTGGGTGCTCTCGCAGGTGATGACTGACTCGAAGTTCAGCCTGTGCCGGCCGACCTGCAGCGTGAACGTACAGACGCTTCAATCTCACCGCGTTCGGCCCCGCCCCGGAACCCCGCCCCGGAACCCCGCCCCGGACCGTTCCCCCGGGCCACTGCACCGGAACCCACCGGGTTGCGGTTTGCGGATGATTGTCCGCTACTCACCAGTGAGAACCGGGTTCAATAGGCGTTCAGGCTGATCTGCTTTCTCACCGGAGATGCTCCATGTCGCGTGCCAACCTACTCATCGTCGTCGTACTGATCCTCGCCATCGTCGGGATGTTCTTCTGGACGCTGACTCTTCAAAACCGGCAGGCGGAAGTGCGGGAGTTCGGCCGGACCTCGGGGTCCGGTGGCGCGACCGATCCGGCAATGGCCGGCCGGATCGCTGACCTCGAGCGGAACTTCGACGGGCTCGAGGAACTCGTTCGGTCGCAAATCGCCGATCTCGGCCTGCTCGAACGAAAAGTGGCCGCGCTGGAAGCGACGACGGGCGCACAGGGCGCCCGGATTTCGGTTCTCGGCGGCGAAGTCGTCGCTCCCGCCGCCCTGCCGGACACGGCGGAGGAGCCGCAACTCCAGGCGGCCATCGAGACCGTGCTGAACCAGAGGGCGGAACGCGATCGCAAGGAGCGCACCCGGCGCATGGCCGAAGGCTTCAGCCGCTTCCTCCTGAACGACGTACCGTCTACTCCGGAACAGAAGACCCGGTTCGTGAAGGTCCTGACCGATTACCTGAACGCGCGCGATGCAGTGCGGCAGCGCTTTTCCGGCGACAATGCCGATGACCAGGCGCGCGACGCCGAAATCGCGGTGCTGGAACAGACGCGGAACGACGAAGTCATCTCCATCTACGGCGCCGCGAGTTACGAGTTGATCGCGGAGCGCCTGAATCGCTCCCGGCGCGGCATGGGCGGCGGCGGCTTCCGGGGGAGAGGCGGCCGGACTTCCGGGCGGTAACTGGCTTCCGGCCGGTAGCGGGCTTTTCGGGAGGGCGCGCGCCCGGACGAAAGGGCGGGCCGGACTTTCCCTCCCCTTGCGCGAGGAAGTCTGGCAGATTCCCCGGTAGTCCCCTATCGAGGTTGATCATGCCGGCACTTTCGAACCGTGGACAGGCGATGCCCCCTTCCCCGATCCGCAAGCTCGTTCCCTTCGCCGAGGAAGCGAAGCGGCAGGGGCGCCACGTCTATCACATCAACATCGGCCAGCCCGACATCGAGACCCCGGAGTGCATGCTCGAAGCCTTCCGGGAGCATCACCTGACCGTGCTGCCGTACGGCCATTCCGCCGGACTCTGGGAATACCGCGACGAACTCGTCAAGTACTACGCCCGGTTCGATGTCGAGGTGTCGAGCAGGGATATCGTGGTGACCACCGGTGGGAGCGAGGCCATCGTCTTCGCCCTGATGGCCGTCGCGGACCCTGGTGACGAAGTCATCATTCCCGAACCCTTCTACACGAACTACAACGGGTTCGCGATCCAGGCCGGGGTGAAGATCCGCCCGGTCACCTGTCGGATCGAAGACGGGTTCAAGCTGCCGGCGCCCGAGATCATCGAGGCGCAGATCACGGATCGAACCCGGGCCATCATGGTCTGCAGCCCGAACAACCCCACCGGCTATGTCCTTTCCGACGAGGAACTCGACGGGCTGGCCGTACTCGCCCGGAAGCACGATCTATTCCTCTTCGCCGACGAAGTGTATCGTGAGTTCGTCTACGACGGCGTCACGGCGCGTTCCGTTCTGACCCTCCCGGATCTCGACGACCGCGCGATCCTGCTGGACAGCATCTCCAAGCGGTACAGCGCCTGCGGGGCCCGGATCGGCTGCATCGTCACCCGGAACGAGGAGGTGATCGACGCCTGCCTGCGTCTGGGGCAGGCCAGACTCTGTCCGCCCACCCTGGAACAACTCGCGGCGGCGCGCGCGGTCCACACCCCCCCCGAGTACTTCGTACGAGTCGTCGGCGAGTACCTGGCCCGGCGGGACGCGGTGTTCGAGGGGCTTCGGAGTATCCCCGGGGCGCTCGCGCACCAGCCGAAAGGGGCCTTCTACACCATGGTGCGCCTGCCGGTCGACGATGCGGATGACTTCTGCCGTTGGCTGCTTTCCGAGTTCCATGTAAACGGGGAGACCGTGATGCTCGCCCCCGCGAACGGCTTTTACGCCACGGAGGGGCTCGGGCAGGATGAAGTCCGGTTGGCCTTCGTCCTGAACGTCAGGGCCATGCGCCGCTCCATGGAGATCCTGAAAGCCGGGCTCACGGCCTATTCCATGCGGGACTGACGCCCGACGCGGTCTTTCCCCTCAAGTTCCACCTCCTCCCGGGCAGATAAGAAGACGGAAGGCCATGTTCTCCCCGTACCGAGGGACCAGGATGGAACTGATCACGCACGAGCACGAGTCGGGAGTCGTCCTCACCTTTCCCGTGCAGATACAGCTCGAGGGCGCCCGGAGTCATGAATTCAAGAACCGCATCCAGGAGGCGATCCACGGCCTGGGGGGCCGGGTCATCGTCGATCTGACGAATGTGACCTTCATCGATTCATCCGGCCTCGGCGCCCTGATCTCCGCGCTGAAGGCGCTGCGTGCAAACGGGGGCGACCTGGTGCTCTGCTCCATGTCGGCACAGGTGCGCACCGTGTTCGAAATTACGAGACTCCTCCGCGTCTTCGAGGTCTTCGAAGGATCGGGACCGGCGCTTGAAATCAGCATGAGCAGCCTGGCGAGCCCGCTTCCCGTAGGAAGGGAGTAGGCGTGTCCGAAGTCCGGGTTCTCCTCGTCGACTCCGATCCCAACAGTCGGAATCAGATCAAGATCTGGCTGGAAGAGCAATCCTACGCCGTCGATACGGCGGCGGATCGCGACGGCCTCCTGGAACGATTGAGCTCGGATGTTCCCGACCTGGTGCTGCTCGACGGTGACGGCGAAGACAAGGACGTCCTCCGCCTGGTTCAGGACGTGAAGAGCCGCTACGAACATCTGCCGGTGGTCATCATGACCTCGGGCATCGATGCCTCGGCGGTCGCCGAGGGTATGCGCAAGGGCGCCGCGGACTTCGTCTCGAAGCCAATCGACCTGACTCGTCTCGGAATCTGCGTCAGGAACGCGGTGGACATGCATCGCCTTCTGATCAAGGTCAACCAGCTCCAGAGCCAGTACCAGAAGCGTGGCCGCTTCCAGAGGATCATCGGTATCTCGCCACGCATGCAGACGATCTACTCCATCATCGAGAACGTGGGCGCCACCGATGTCACCGTCTTCGTGACGGGACCGTCCGGCACCGGCAAGGAACTCATCGCGAGGGCGATCCACGACGTTTCGAACCGGGCCAACCGGCGCTTCATCGCCGTGAACTGCGCCGCCATTCCCGGCGAGCTCATGGAATCGGAACTGTTCGGCCATGAACGAGGTTCGTTCACCGGTGCAACCTCCCGCTATCGGGGAAGCTGCGAGCAGGCGCACCAGGGAACGCTCTTCCTCGATGAGATCTGCGAAATGGACGTCAACCTGCAGTCGAAGCTCCTGCGCTTCCTCCAGGAGAAGTCCTTCAGCCGCCTCGGTGGGAAAGAAGAGCTGAAGGTGGACGTCCGCGTCCTCGCGGCCACCAATCGGGACCCCCTGCTGCAGGTGCGAGAGGGACAACTGCGCGAGGACCTCTACTACCGGTTGAACGTGGTCCCGCTCGAGGTGCCGCCGCTGAAGAGCCGCAAAGAAGACATTCCGCTTCTGGCGAACTTCTTCCTGGAGCGCTTCGCCAACAAGTACGGCAAGTACTTCTACGACTTCTCCCCCGAGGCCATGGGCGCCATGCTGATCCATGATTGGCCTGGAAATGTCCGGGAGATCGAAAACACCATCGAGCGGGTCGTCGTGTTGCACACCGGTTCGGAGGTGACGACGGACATGCTTCCCCCCGCGGTCCTCGAAGGGAAGACCGAGGAGAGCGTGGCGGGCGCGGGGAGTGCGGCGGACGTGGGAGAGGACGGGGTGATCCTGCCCATCAGGGAGATCGAGAAGCGTGCGATCCAGCGAGCGCTGTCGATCTGCCGGGGGAACGTATCACAGGCCGCCCGGCGGTTGCAGATCGGACAGGCCACGCTGTACCGCAAGCTGAAAAAGTACGACCTCTCCAGTCAGCAACTTCGGGGCTGATCGTGTTTGCCCGGGCGGGTGAACCGGACCGCTTTGACGTCGCCCGGGGCCGCGGGGAGGCGGTGACCTCTCCGGGTGGCCGGCAGGACCGCATCGAGATCCGCATTCCCTCGGACACAGACCTGTTGCCGGCGATGCGCAGGTTCCTCCGGTCCCTGTTCGTTCACGGGGATTGGGCGAATCCGGGACCGCGGGTTCTGTCCGAACTGCAACTCGTGCTGCAGGAAGCGTGTGTGAATGCGATTCGTCATGCCTGCCGGAGGCGAAGCGATGAGTCCATCCGGGTCACATTCGTCATGCTCGGAAACGGCATCACGATCGAAGTCTGTGACGATGGACCCGGATTTGATCCGGCGGATGTTCCGGCGCCGGATGCTCGTGACATGAAGGAGGGGGGCTATGGAGTGTTCATCATCGGGGAGTTCATGGATCAGGTGAAGGCGTTCCGGCGAGGGAGGCAGTTCGTCATGTCGATGACACGATACTTCGACGCCGAGACCGGGACCGGGGAATCGGAGGAATCATGAGCATCCGGGTTTCGGGCGACATCGATATCGAGCGGATCCTCTCCCGCTCCGGCTTGAGTGAGTTTCTGGAGCAGACGGCCAGGTTCTATGCGTGCGGGCTCGTTCTGCTCGATCGGAAGCTGACACCTCTGTCGATGCTCAATTGCACACCCGTGAGAATGGATCAGATGGAGCTGGGTTTCTCTGAAGCCGGCGGCGAGTGGCGTATCGGCATCCCCTGTCTCCGTACCGTGCGAGCCTACGGCTACACGGTCGGGGTCGTAGCGACCGATCCCGCCGATCCGAACGACGGACACGCGGCCAAGGCGCTGGCGGATCATGTGTCGACTCTCCTGACCGAACTGGCCACCCAGGAATTCGAACTGGATGATCTCTCGCAGGAAATCCTCGACTCCTATGAGGAGGTCAATCTCTTCTACGATCTGTCCTCGGCCCTGAAGCGCGCCCGGAAGGTGGAGGATGTGTGCAGGATCGTGTTGGAGAAGGCCTGCGACATCATTCGCGCCCGGCGGGCCTCGATCCTGCTTCTGGACCCCCTGGACCAGGAACTGCATCTCACCGCCGCGATCGGTATCCCGGAATCGGAATTCGAAAGCATCAGGATCCGGCCCGGTGAGGGGATCAGCGGCCGGGTACTCGAGAGCCGCACGCCGCGGCTGGTGGACGACGTCCGCAGTCTCCCGAACGATCTCCTGAACAACTACGAGAGGTACACCACGCAGTCGTTCATCTCCGTCCCGCTTTGCGTGGACGATGGTTCCATGCCGATGGAAGTCACCGCCCTCACCGATACGACATGGTTGTCCGGCAGCGGTGAGAGAGCGATGGGCGTCATCAACCTCGCGGACCGGCTGGATGGACGGGAATTCAGTTCCGGAGACCTCAAGCTCCTCGGGGCGCTGGCCAGCCAGGCCGCCGTGCTCATCGAGAACATCCGGCTGATCGGGGTCGAGAAGGAACTTGGTATCGCCCGTGAAATTCAGGCGGGTCTTCTGCCGGAGACTCCCCCCAGGATCCCGGGGCTCGATCTCTCGGGGCGATGTGTTCCCGCCCGAAACGTCGGCGGAGATTACTACGACTTCCTGCCGGACGCCGATGGGAAGGAGGTCTCGGTCCTGGTGGCCGACGTATCCGGACACAATGTCGCCTCGGCCCTGATGATGGCCGTGGCACGCTCGGCGCTTCGCCGTGAACTCGAGGTGACGCGGAATCCGGGCTCGGCCTTGCAGGCCGTGAACCGTACGCTGCACGACGATTTGAGCCGCACGGAGCTCTTTCTGTCGATCTTCTGTCTGCGTGTCGAGGCCGATCAGCGGCGGATCAGGTACGCCAGCGCCGGACACAATCCTCCGATCCTGATGCGGAACGGGACCGGTGAGATGATTGCTCTCGAGGCGGAAGGTCTGCTCACCGGGGTCGTCTCCGATGTCACCTTCCAGGAGGAGTCCCTGGCGGTCGAGCCCGGCGACGTGCTGTTTCTCTACACGGACGGGATTACCGAAGCGGCGAACCGTCAGGGGGAAATGTTCGGCGTGGACCGTCTCGAGAACACCTTGCGATCCGCGAAGTCGCAGCCGGCGGAGGGGATCATCAAACGGGTGTTCGAGGAGGTCCGGCGGTTCTCGGGGGGAATTCCACAATCGGACGATATGACCGCCATCGCACTCAAGATAGAGGATGTTCAAGTCCGATAAGAGACCAGAGTGGTTCCGTATCAGAGCACTTGAAGAGGTGTGTCCCATGCCTGAACGAATCCTGGTCGTTGACGACGAGCCCTTCATCCTCAGATCCCTCTCCTTCGTCCTGCGGACGCAGGGGCACGAGGTCCTCGAAGCCAAGAATGGCCAGGAGGCCATTGCGCTGATCCAGGAGAACAAGCCGGATCTGGTCTTCCTCGACGTGATGATGCCTCTGATGAACGGGTACGAGGTGTGCCGGCACATCAAGAGTGACCCCGGTCTTTCCGATATCCACGTGATCATGCTTACGGCGAAGGGACAGGAGTCCGATCGCGTCAAGGGGCTGGCCGTCGGCGCCGACGAGTACATGACCAAACCGTTCAGCCCGTCGAAGATCATTCAGCGCGTGAAGGACGTCATGGCTGAAAGGGCCGCTCGATAGATGACGGAGACGCTGGCGAGGATTGCCTCTCCGTTCTTCTACGAGGGGGTCTGCACGATCGCCACCGCAGCCGCGGTGGCCATCTTTGTGGTGCGGCTGCTCCGGCGCTTCAAACTGGTGGACGCCCTCATGGCCCTCGGGTGGTTCGCGCTGTTCTTCTCGTTCGTCCTGCCCTGGCTGTCCAGGGTGCTCGGCCCCGATGTGCACGCACTGCTCGACCCCACGAACTCCTGGCAAGCTCCGCTGGTGGCCAGCCTGCAGTACTACTTCGGACTGCCCCTGATCTTCTTCGGCGCGGTCCTCCGGAAGTCCCGGGGTGCGACACCTCTGAAAGCGCAGCAGCGCCCGGCGCAGCGGAGGGAGAGCGCCGGTCAGGTGACGGGTCTGAAAGACAGTCTGGCCGAGGCGAATCGCGACCTTCAGAATGCGCGTGAGGACTTGCAAAAAAGCGCATCGGAGACCGACAAAGTCAGCAGCAAACTGCGCGAGACTCTCAACCTGCTGCTGAATTCGGAAGAGAAGTTCAGGTCCACCTTCGAGAGAGCCAACGATGGTTTCGTGATCGCAGACATCAAGAAGGGGCTGATCGACGAGGCCAATCCCGGCATGGCCGCACTGACCGGATACGAACTTCACGAACTCGCCGGCATGTCCCTCCGGCAGATCTATGGCGATGAGATCGGTGGCTACGATCTCAAGATGTTCCGTCAGATCTCAGGCCAGCGGGACCTGCCCCCGATCACCATTCGACGCAAGGACGGCGATACGATCCGGGGGGAAATCTCGTTCTCGATCATCCACATGGGCGGACGCCCGATGCTCCTCGGAATTGCGCGCGACATCACGGAGCGGGTTCGCCTGATGGAGCAGCTCGAGAACAAGAACCTCGAGCTCAAAGAGGTGAACGTGGAACTGCTGAACCGCGCCGACGAGATGCGGGTGATGAACGAACAGCTCAAGGATCTGCAGGAACTGAAGGACCGGTTCATCTCTTCCGTGTCTCACGAGATGCGCACTCCACTCACTTCTATCCGGTCCTTCTCCGAGATCCTGCTCGAGAACCGGGGGGCGGAAGAAGAGGTGCAGCAGGAGTTCTTGACGATCATCAACAAGGAGTCGGAACGGCTCACGCGACTGATCAACGATGTGCTCGATCTCGCCCGAATCGAAGCCGGTGAGATGGGCATCGAGATGAAAGTCGTCAGTCTGAAGGAGGTCGTCGAAAACGCCACCCGGGCCATGGCCCCGCTCGCGGAGCAGAGGTCGGTGGCGATCAAGGTGATGCTGCCGCCCGATCTGCCTGAAGTGTCCGGCGATGCGGATCGACTGCATCAGGTCCTCACCAATCTGCTCTCGAACGGAATGCGGTTCACCGCGGAGGGAAGCTCGGTGGAGATCGGTGCCAGGGTCGATCACCCGGGAATGGTGGAGGTCGCGGTGCGCGACCACGGCCCTGGCATCGAAGAAGGAGAACTGGAGAGGATCTTCGATCGCTTTCGACAGGTGGAAGGAAACTCTGAAAACATGGGCGGCGGGACCGGCCTCGGTCTTTCGATCTGTCGGGAAATCGTCACGATGCACGGGGGGCGGATCTGGGGGGTTTCCAAAATGGGGCGCGGATCGACGTTCTACTTCACGGTCCGGATCCACGCCGCTCCCGAGAGTGAGGACGAAACCGCCGAGGATGCACCGGCGCCGCGGCGGGAACTGCCTCCGCTCAAGGCTCGTCGACAAACGGGCCCCCAGGCGCAACCCCGTCGTGGTCTCCCGCCGATGCAGGTGGGCGCACGCAACGACCGGGGTTCGGCCTGACCGACCTTCGCCGCGGTGTGGGTGGCGCCAGAAACAGGTTGACGGGACGGAGAGCCTTGTGCGTCCGCGCGGCCGGGTAGGAGAGGGTCGCAGCGACTCCGATTTGAACCAGCTGGCAACCCCTCCATGCGGGATGCAGCAGCCTCCGAGTTCCGAAGTTCATCCTGCGCTGCCCCTGCTGCATTGCGTGAACCGGTCGGAACGAGCTATCAGAACGTCGTTTCCCGGCTTCTCCGTGATATCTATGCTGCAGACCTTTTGTGCGATCGCTGCGTAAAGGGATTCTGCGCGCATTCCGTATCTGAAATCTCATGAGCGAGACCGCAGGCCAGACCGATGGAACCGGGAGCTTCGCGGATCGTGGGCTCGTTCGCAGTATCCTCGTCTTCGGAATCCCCCTGGTCCTGGCCATGGGCTTCCATGCCCTCCTCAACCTGGTGGATCTCCCGGTCGTTGGAGTCCACGATGCCGACCGGAGGCCCGAGTTCGGCGAAACCGCCCAGGCGGCGTTCGGGGTGGGGCTGCGGCTCGACCTCCTCGCTATCTTCTCCGCCTTCGGGTGGGGCGCCGCCGCATCGACCCTGGTCGGCCAGAATTTCGGTCGCGGCCGTGCGGACCGCGCCGCGCGGGCTACGTGGGTCACCGGGGGACTGAACATCGTGATGATGACCGGCATCGCGGTGTCGTACTTCACGTTCGCTCCGGACCTGATCCGCTTCTTCGGAGCGGATCGGGAGATCTTCGATCCGGGCGGTGCGCTCACCGCCGGCGGCTTCGATCCGGTGATCGCCATCGGCGCCGGCTGCCTGCGCATCAGCGTGTTCGCCTACGTGTTCATCGCGGTGAGCCTCGTCCTCGCCCAGGCCCTGAATGGGGCGGCTCCACCCGTACGCCGATGGTCATCGATGCCGTGGGACTGCTCGGGTTGCAGCTTCCGTTGGCGTACTATCTCTCCCGGCAGCCGGAATTCGGGTTGACCGGGGTCTGGTATGCGATCGTCTTATCCAACGTGGCCATCGCCGTCTTCGACACGGTATGGTTCAGAGTCGGGCACTGGAAACGGAAGGAACTGTGGTAACCATCAAGCGAGAAGAGCGGATCCTGAACCTGTTGTCCGCGTTGCTGGCGGCGAGCACCCCCCTGCCGTTTGCTGAAATCCGCGGCCGGGTTTCCGGGTACGACGACCACGCCAGCCGGGAAGCCATCGAAAAGCGGTTCGACCGGGACAAATCCGACCTGCGGAAGCTCGGCGTCCCCATCGAATACATCGCTGAGGACGAGTACGGCGGGTCGGGTTACCGGGTCCAGAAGGAGTTGTACTTTCTCGATGAAATCCGTTTCACGATGGAGGAGGGGATTGTCCTGGCCGCCCTGCAGCGAGCCGCGGAGACCGGAGCCGCGGTAGGCGAGGGGCTTCGCTCGGCGCTCGGGAAGATCGGCGTCGATTCGCCACTCTCCGAACCGCTGCGGGAATGGGCCGGGGAACAGCAACTGCTGGATCCACGTCTGCCTCCTGACAACCGGTCGGAGATGAATGTTCTCGCCGCGCTCGCGGAAGCGCTGGCCGGTCGGCGGCCGGTCCGGTTTTCGTATTACACCCTACGCACCGGAACGGTCAGCGAGCGGACCGTGGAGCCCTGGGGAATCGGCTATTTCCACGGAAACTGGTACCTGGTCGGTCGCGACCGCGACAAGAGCGAAGAGCGCGTCTTCCGCACCAGCCGCATCGGGGGGGAAGTCCAGCCGCAGGCGGCGGAAGATTACGAAATCCCGGCCGATTTCAACCTGCGGGATTGTGTGGGCGTTCCGCCGTGGCGGTATCGCGACGGGCCCGCGGAGACAGTGACCATCCGCTTCGCTCCGGATATCGCCTGGATGATCGAGGACAACCTTCAGTCCGGTCAGAGCTTCGAGGCTGCACCGGATGGGAGCGGGATTCTGCGGCTGGAGGTCACGGAACCAGCCGCTCTCATCCCCTTTGTGGCCCAGTATGGACCGGATGCGGAAATCCTCGGGCCCGCGGCGATTCGCGATCGTATACACCGGCATCTCCTCGAGGTCATTTCGAGGTGTGAGTCATGAAAGGGAGGGGGCTGGTCGTGCTCCGGAAGGTCCTGGCGATTCTCCCCCTGGTGCGGGCGCACCAGGGCATTTCGGTGGCCGAACTCAGCCGCCTGACCGGCATTCCTGAAACGGAGATCGCCGGTGACCTCCCGAACCTCGTGAATCTCTGCGGAGTGCCTCCTTACTCACCGGTGGACCTGGTGGATCTCGAGGTGGAGGGCGATCGGGTGACCATCCGATTCGCGGAGCAGTTCCGTCGCCCGGTGCGCCTGACGCTGAAGGAAGCCCTCGCCCTCGAATTGGCGCTGACCGGAGTTGCCGACGAGGATGCCGGTCCATTTGCGGTGGCGGTGGCTGGTATCCGGGAGAAGGTCCGCAGAGCCCTGTCGCCGCGGGTGGCGCAGGAGGTGAGCCAGGCGGGGGAGCACATTTCCGCGGTCCGCTCGCCGGGTCTCGCCGGGAAGATGCTCCGGGTCTTGAAGGACGCGATGAATCTCCAGGTGGTCGTGACCATCGAGTACTTCTCCCGCAGCAGCGGCCGCATTTCGAGCCGGGTCATCGAGCCGTACGGGTTCTACGAGCAGGCCGGACACTGGTACGTCGTGGCGCGCGCCGTGGAACGTGATCGGGTGATGACGTTCCGGGCCGACCGCATCCGCAGCGCCACGCCCGGCGACGAGGAGTACGAGATCCCGGACGGCTTCGAGGTGGCCACCTATCGGCGGCAGGGACCGCCGAGCCCGGTCGAGTCGGGGGTGATGGTCACAGTCCGTTTCGGCCCGGAGATCGCCCGTTTCGCCAGGGAGACGTTCCCCGCGCGCGAATTCGTGGAGGACGCGGATGGGGCGGTGACGGCTACGCTGCAGACGACCGGGACCGCCTGGCTGGTTTCCGAACTGCTTCGGTGGGGTGGCGGGGCCGTGGTGGTGGATCCACCTGAGATCCGTCGAGAGTTGGCCGAGAGGGCCCGTGCAGCACTGTCCCGGTATGGAGAGGAAACATGTTGATCGAACCAAGCGGGAGGGTCGCCTCCATCGGTGGCTACGCATTCGCCGAAGTGGATCGCCTCGTGGCGGAACTTCGCGAAAAGGGTATTCGGACCATCGACTTCGGGGTGGGGGATCCCACCGCGCCCACTCCCGAGGTGGTGCGGCGTGCCTGCCGGGAGGCGGTCGACGCGCGGGCCACCGCCGGGTATCCATCCTACGTGGGGACCGTGGAGTTCCGGAAGGCGTGCGCCGACTGGACGGAGCGTCGGTTCGGGGTCTCCCTGGATCCCGAGACGGAAGTGACCGCGACCTCCGGCTCGAAAGAAGCCGTCTTCCACCTGCACGAGGGATTTGTCGATCCCGGCGACGTGGTGCTCGGGCCGAACCCCGGGTACCCGCCGTATGCGCGCGGCGCACTCTTCGCCGAGGGCGTGCACGTTCCTTATCCGCTCCTGGCGAAGAATGGATTTCTGCCTGACCTTCGGGCCATCCCCGCCGACGTGGCCGATCGGGCCAGGATCCTGTGGATCTGCTATCCGAACAGTCCCACCGGGGCGCTGGCTCCGAGGGAGTTCCTGGGAAAAGCCGTGGCGTGGTGCCGCGAGCGGGACATCCTGCTCGCCTCGGACGAAGCGTACTCCGAGATCTACTTCACTGAAGAGCCCCCGCACTCCGCGCTCGAGTTCGGCACGGAAGGTGTCCTCGCGATCTTCAGCCTGTCGAAACGATCCGCCATGACCTGCTACCGGGTGGGATGGGTGGCCGGGGACGCCCGTGCGGTATCGATCTTTCGCAAGGTCAAGACGAACCTCGACTCCGGGACTCCCACGTTCGTTCAGGATGCGGCGATCGCGGCGCTCCAGGATGAGCGGCATGTCGGGGAGTTTCGCCGGGAGTATCGGGAGAAGCGCGACGTGCTGACCGCGGCCTTTCGGGAAATGGGGCTGCCCGACTGCACCCCCGACGCGGCTCTCTACATCTGGCAACGCATCCCCGAGAGCACGAGTTCCGTGGAGTTTGCGAAGGCACTGCTCGCTCCGGAAGCGGGAATTGTGGTTACGCCCGGTCCCTGGCTGGCGAGTGAGGTGGACGGCGTGAATCCCGGGGAGGGCTTCGTGCGCCTGGCGCTGGTGCCGTCGATTGAGGATTGCCGGGAAGCGGCGCGGATACTGTTGACGCTCAGGTTTTGACGAGATCCTGGCCCCGGTGCGGGGGTGGCGTGGCTTCCTCCTCGTCGTCCTGCTTCGCCTCGAGGGGTGCGTCTTCTGCGGCCTTTTCGCGGATGATGAGGTGCACGCGAATGGTGGCGGCCGCCATGAGGAAGAAGACGATCGCCATCGAACTTCCCGGGGAGAAAGCCCAGGCATGCACGACGGTGTCGCCGGTCATGGCGAAGAATGCGGCGAAGAAGACAATCCCGGCGAGGTGCAGTGGGTCCCGGAGGGATGAACGGTAGATATCGAGTCCACGCCGGAGGACGGAGAAGAGGAAGATCCAGAAGAGCAGGAGCCCGAGGACGCCGAGATCGAGCGCGAGTTGCAGATGAGCGTTGTGGTAGTTGGCGCCGCGCAGGCTGAAGACGGCTTTCGACATCTCGAAGTCGGCCCGGCCGAGATTGGCGAACTTGCTCATTCCGTAGCCATAGCCGATCAGCGGCCGCTCGAGGACCAGATCCAGGCCCTCTTCCCACAGGGGCAGGCGGTCGGAGAGGGTGGAGATCGTATCCAGCCGAACGAGACGGCTTTGCAGCAGATCCGCCTTCGAGGAGTCGTCCATCTGCTGGCTGACGACATAGAGCAG
>JAJSAM010000057.1 GCA_024274785.1 Planctomycetota bacterium
CGTAGGGGCCACGGCCCCTGGAAACGATGCACCGGGAGGAACCCACCAGCGCCGACGAAGGAGGTGCTGGTGGGTTCCGACCCGGCTGACGGCGCCAGCCGGAAGCCGACCCGAAGGTCGCAAAGCGACCGAAGGGTGGTGCGGATGGCGGGCCTGAAGGGATTCGAACCCCTAACATCCGGTTCCGTAGACCGGTGCTCTATCCAATTGAGCCACAGGCCCGCCGTAGCAGGCTGGTATTGAACCGAGCCGGGGCCCTTCCGGCAAAGATTATCCCTCTGCGGGCTCCGGTTCTTTTCCGGGCGGGCCGTTGCGGCGCAGTTTCTCGAGGAAGTAGACCACCCCGCCGAGGACCAGAATGGCGGGGAGGAGTGCCCACGTGTTCGGCTGCAGGTCCTCCGAGCCTAGAAACAGCGTCGCGTTGCTCACCAGGTGGGCGAGGATCGCCGGATAGAGGGAGCCGGTGGCGACGACCAGATACGCGAGCCACACGCCGATCAGGCCCGTCGTAAGGAACTTCGCCGGGACGAGGTGGGAGACGGCGAAGAGAGCCGAAACGACGACCACCGCACCGATCGCGGATCGCTTTCGCCGGAACGCGGACAGCAGGAAGCCGCGAAAGAAGACTTCCTCGCAGATCGGGGGAATCACGATCAGCAGGGGCAACCCCACCACCGCGACGAGTTGTTCCATCGTCTTCTGGAGCGGCTGGAGGGATTCCTCGTCGATCTCCATGAAACTCGACATCACCATCACGATGGCGAGGACCGCCCAGGCGCCCGCAATGGCCGCCGGCCAGGCGCCGGGTGCGGGCATCGCGAGCGAGAGACTTTTCCGGAGGTTCAATTTGTAGAGCAGGACGAAGAGGAGCGGCAGGCCGAGGATGAACCCGAAGAATTGCACGAAGAACATGATGGCCGGGCCGCCGTCCAGCTTCATCAACATCGGGGGTACAAAGTAGACGAGCGTCATGAAGAGGATGAACATGCCCATGGCCTGCCCGGCACGCGGCACCTCACCTTTGCCCCGCGCCCGCATGAGCAGCGAGAAGTCGGTGCCGCCCGGATCGCGGAAGAGCACATCTTCCCGGTTGAACATCTTCACGGTCATCCAGATCGCCAGGCCGGCCAGGCCGCCGGTCACGCCGAGCACGGTAAGCACCTGCGAGACGGTGGCGGTTTCGAGGAGGAGGTCCCGGACGAGCAGCACCACCCCCGCCACCGGCACCAGCGCGAACGTATCGAGGCGGGTCCCGGGGATCATCGCCACCATCGCCAGCGGCATCACCGCGAGGAAGAGAGGCGTCAGGTAGTGCTGTCCCTCCTTGTAGGACCGGGCGAAAGTGGAGAGGGCGAGGGAGACCGCGGAGAAGAGCCCCGCGAGCGGCAGCAGGGTCAGCACGATGATCACGCCGACGGTAAGGGAGATATCGAGCGCCATCGGCGACCCGCCCCCCACCTTCGGCATGAGGTGGACCATGTGCGCGAAGGTGAGGGCCATGCTGCCGAAGTTGAGCAGCGCGGTGACCACCGTCATGGTCAGGACGGTCAGGTACTTGCCGAGGACGATCTCGGTGCGGGTGGCCGGGCAGACGAGCAGGGTCTCCATCGTGCCCCGCTCCTTCTCGCCGGCCATGATGTCGACCGCCGGGTAGAACGCGCCGGTGGCGGCCATGATGACGAGCAGCAGGGCCAGCATCGGTCCGGCGGTCTTGGCGCCGCGCTGGCTGGTGGTGGCGGCGTCGTCCCGCTCCACCTTCACCGGCTGGATGTCCGCCTCGGACAGGCCGCGATCGCGCAACACCTGTTCGCCCCATGCTTCGAGCACCGCCCGTACTTTCTTGTCCGCGGCCTGGGAGTGATCCTTGCTGCTGTCGAAGTGCAGGCGGACCGCACCCTGCGCTCCTTCGGCCAGCGTCGACTCGAAGTCGGGATCGAGCTCCAGCCAGGCGTGAATCCTTTCGGCCTTCAGGTCGGCGGCGGGATCCTCGGAGACCACGACCTCGAGTTTGTCCTCGGAAGCGGTCAGGCGAGCTGCCATTCTCCCGGCGACCTCGCCGGTCACCCCCACCAGAGCCACTCTCTGCGGCTGGTCCCAGATGCGCCCCGCCCCGGCGGCCATGAACTGGCTGAGACCGATCATGAGCAGCGGGTAGAGGAAGATCGGCAGCACCACCGAGATGAAAAGGGTGCGGCGATCGCGAAGCGTGTCCCGCATCTCCTTGAGATAGACCAGGCGCACGTTGCGGGGGGTCATTCTTCCTCCTCCGCGGCATCCACCAGGTCGAAGAAGACCTTCTCCATGTCCTCGCCGCCGGTCACTTCCTCTTTCGTCCCGCGGGCCAGGATGCGCCCCTGGTGGATGATCGCAACGTCATCGGCCAGGCGGTCCGCCTCGGAGAGCACGTGGGTGGAGAGCACCACGCATTTTCCACGCGCCTTACTGTCGGTCAGAAAGTCGATCACCGTCCGCGACACCAGCACGTCGAGGTTCGCGGTGGGTTCGTCGAAGACGAGCACCGGCGGGTCGTGGATAATCGTCCGGGCGATGCTGAGCTTCTGTTTCTGCCCGGCGGAATAGGTGCCGGCCATGCGGTCGGCGAAGCTCCCCATATCGAGCATCTCGATGATCTCTTCCACCCGCGTCCTGATCTCGCGCTCCCCGAGTTGATGCAGCCGGCCGAAGTACATGACCATTTCCCGGGCGGTCATCCGCTCGTAGACGCCGGTATCGCCGGAGATGTATCCGAGGCGGCGGCGCACCATCAGCGGTTCCTCGCGCACATCCAGCCCATCGATCACCGCGGTCCCGGAGGTTGGGGTCAGGATGGTGGCGAGCATCCGGAGGGTCGTGGTCTTCCCGGCACCGTTCGGCCCGAGCAGCGCCATCACCCGTCCGGGCAGAGCCGTAAAGGAGACATCCGAGACCGCGACGACTTCGCCGCGGGATCCCCCCGAAAAGACTTTCCTCAAGGAACGCGCTTCAATCACTCGGCTTCGTCCTCACCATTGCCGGAAACGACGCGACCGAGCACAACCGTGATGTTGTCCTTGCCGCCCCGCGCGTTGGCCTCTTCGATCAGCGCGTCGACGGTGCCGTCGAGGTCGCCCTCGGAGTCGAGCATGATCTCCTCGATGCGCTCGTCGAGCACGAGGTCGGAGAGACCGTCCGAACAGAGCAGGAAGACATCGCCTTCCTTCGCGGAGCGAACCTGCAGCGTGGGTTTGACCATCTCCCGCGTCCCGATCGCCCGGGTAATGATGTTGCGGTGATTGCTCCGCAGCGCCTCTTCCGGCGTGATCAGCTTCGCCTTGAGCTGGGTGTTGACGAAGGAGTGATCCTCGGTCAGGAGCTTGAGTCGTCCGGACCGCATACGGTAAACCCGGCTATCGCCGACGTGCCCCAGAATCGCAAAGTCGGCCTGCTGGAAGAGCACCGCCACGGTCGTACCCATCTCGCGGTACTTCCGGTCGAGGTCGCCGAAGGTGTAGACCGCCTCGTTCACCGAGCGGAACCAGGTGTCGAACATGGTCAGCAGGTGCTCCGCGACGCCGCTGCCGTCCGCGCGAGTGCGATCTCGAACGGACTCGGGGAAGAACCTCTTCATGTACGACCGGAACGTCGATACGAAGAGTGACGACGCGACCTCACCGAAGTCCCGTCCTCCCATACCGTCCGCGACGATGGCGATCGCGTACTTCTTCGAGATGGAGAACGTATCCTCGTTGAGCTCACGCCGCCGGCCGACGTCGGTTTTGCCGCAGAACTGAATGTGGGTCTGCAATGCTACCTCCGGGCGTCCTGGGGATACCCAACAGCATATCGGACGTGCGCCCGCGACGCATAACCACATTAGGCGGGCAACAGAGATGATCTGGACGGCGGATGATCATTCGGGTGCGAACGCCTCCCCGGCGGGCACCTCGATCATGCGGCCGCGGTCGCACCGGATGATGCGCGGCCGGGGCCGAGCCCGACCGTCCGGTGCGCCGCAGGTTCACTCCGCGTTCGGATTGAAGAGCAGAGCTGTATTCAGGTTCTGATCCCCGTTACCGAGACCTCCCGTGATCAGGAAACGGTGCAGGGTCTCGGTGGGTCGCCGCGGCAGGCGGGTCCAGCCGGAGTAGACCCGGGGATCGGCCAGGTAGACGCCGTTGTCCGGGAAGCCGGAGACCTGGAAGTACTTGCCGGTCGCGCCCTGGTTCTCCACGTAGATCTCCATCGTGGAATGCAGGAACCAGTCCCCGCTGCCGAGGATCTCGAAGCCGCCGAGAATGAGCACTTCCCCGGGGCGGAACTCGAACGCGCTCGCCGCAAACCTCTCCAGGCTGTCCGCGCTGTCGATCGTACGGTAGCTGCCGGTGTCGGCGGTCGGGGTCGGGGTATAGAGTTCCCCCTCCTGATCTCCCCCGTCGGTCAGCAGCAGGCGGCTGGTGCCCGTCAGCCACAGGGAGTTGTGGTTCCAGCGGGGCGCCGCGCTCTGGGTGGCCACCGGCGTAAACCGGTTCCGCACCGGGTCGTAGATGTCGGCGGTGCGGTGATCATCGAAAAAGCCCCCACCGGAGATCATCACGTAGCCGGAAGGCAGGAGCGTCGCCTGGTGGCCGTAGCGCCAGATGCTCATGTTGTTGGCGACCGGCGTCCACGTCCTCGCGATCGGGTCGTAGACCTCCCCCGTCGCGAGCGGATCGAGGAAGCCGTCCTGGTCGTAAGCCTTGCCACCGGTGACGAGGACCCGTCCGTCGGCGAGCAGCGTAGCGGTGTGTTCGCTGCGCCCCTGGCTCATGCCCGGCGCTGAAGTGAACACGCCATTGGCCGGAAAGTAGAACTCCGCAGAGGCGAGGACTTCGCCGATGCGGACTTCGCCTCCCACGATCAGCACCGCGCCGTCGGGCAGGAACGTCGCGGTGTGGTTGGCGCGCTTCTCCTTCATCCCCCCGATGGCCAGGAACTCCCCCCTGCTGACATCGAAAAGTTCCGCCGCGGCGGTGGTGCTGTTCGCCGTGCTGTAACCGCCGGTGAGCAGGACATAGTCGGAAGGCAGAACGTTGGCCTTCGGCAGCAGGGTCGAGGTGTGCCGGGCGCGACGGGCCACCATTGATTTCAGGGGGCCGTCGAGTACCGTGAACATTCCCTGGGTGACGCCCTCCGGGGAGGGCAGGTTCGCCGTGCGGTAGCGCGACTTGATCGGGGTGGACAGGGTGTCTCCGAAGGTCGAGCGGACGCCGTCATTGACGGTGAACACGTAGTCCGTCGAAGTCTCCATCCAGGGATTCGGCTCGAAGGTCACCTTGCGGCTGTTGCTCGAGAGCACAAAGACCCCGGTCAGCTTCCCGGCGGAACCGAGCTTCGTGATGTAGATGCTGTCGGCATTGATCGTGGACTGTTCCACGGAGGAGTTGAAGGTCACCGATGGGGAGAAATTGTTCGGAACCTCCCTGGTGCCGGACGCCGGGGAAACAGTCAGAACACTGAAGAAGGTCGGGGTGACCGGAACGGCCGAGCCGCCACCACCTCCGCCTCCGCCGCAAGCGGTGAAGAGGCAGAGGAACACGGCCAGGCCGACCGTGATCCACGCTCTCTGGATGAACATCGCTGCATCTCCATCGCCCCAACGATACTTCCATCGTATGCGACGGGGGCATGGCCGCCTAGGAAAGGGGGCTGCTCCCCTTTGGCGGACCGCCGTGCCTCGAGCAACCGGCCGCGCGACGCCGACCGGGGCGATACTCGGTCCACCGGGTTGGGTGTGCCCCCCTTTTTCACCCGCCCAGCAGGTCTTCCAGCAGGTCCGTCGTCGCCTGCCGGAGCGGGATCGGGCCCTCGGCCTTGCCGTCCACGAACTGGCGCACCAGCTCCTCGTCGGTGCCGCGGATCTCCTCCGGCGTGCCCCGGGCGACCACTTCCCCGAGGTAGAGCATCAACATCTGGTCGGCGACGGAGAAGGCGCTCTCCATGTCGTGGGTGACCACGACGGAAGCGACGCCGAGGGAACTCGAGATCTCACGGATGAGCTGGGAGATCACCGCGGTCATGACCGGGTCCAGCCCGGAGGTGGGCTCATCGTAGAAGATGATCTCGGGGTCGAGCGCGAGCGCCCGGGCGATACCGACCCGCTTGCGCATGCCACCCGAAAGCTGGGCCGGCATGAGGTACTCGAAGCCACGAAGCCCCACCTGCTCAAGCTTCAACTTGACCACGATTTCGATCACCGCGCGGTCGAGCTCGGTGAGCTTCCGCAGAGGCAGGGCCACGTTCTCGAAGACGTTCAGGGAGTTCAGCAGAGCCCCGGACTGAAAGACGACGCCGAAACGCCGGCGAATGCCATTCAGATCCTTCTTCTTCAGTGTGGCGATGTTCTGATCGAACAGGAGAACCTGCCCGGTGTCTGCCGTCTCCTGGCCCATGAGAATACGCAGACAGGTGGTCTTCCCGCTCCCGGATCGCCCCATGACCACGAGCGTCTCGCCCTTCCGGACGGAGAGGCTGACATCGGAGAGGACCATGCGGCCGTCAAAAGCCTTGGAGATATGGTCGGCCCGCACCACCTCCACACCGAGTTGCGCCTTCTCGGAGACGGATGATCCCCCTGAAAACCGGGTCTTCAAACGCGGTCACCCCTCAGGAATTGACGGCCTCATCGACTGAATCGAATACGGGGAAGAGGCTTGTCAGGTTCGAGAGCTTCAGTACCCGGAGCACATTCCCGGCGGGCGACGCCAGGCAGACCTCGCCGTTGAACGGCTGGGCCTCCTTGTAGGCTTGCACCAGGGTGGCGATCCCGCTCGAGTCCATGAATTCGACACCTTCGAGATTCACCACGATCCGCTTCTGCTGCTTCGACGTGAATCTGGCGAGCTGCTCGCGGAGCCCGGGGCTGGTGTACATATCCACGTCCCCCTCGATATCCACAACGGGAACTCCGCTCACTGTTCTGTTGCTGAGCTTCATATCATGCCTGCCTCGCAGCCCGGTACTTCACCATGGTGAGCAGAGTTCCCTCCTGACCGGCCGGACGATACTCCACCCGATCCATCACGCTCTTCATGATGGTCAACCCAAGCCCGCCGGGCTCGAGATCCGCGCACGGCTTCACGGGAAACTCCTCGGCGTTCTGGAACTCACCGTAGTCCCGCAGCACGACCTCCATCCGATCCGGAAGGATGCGGATCGTCACGTCGATCTTCTTCTTGCTGTCCATCTGGTAGCAATGCCGGATGATGTTTGCGCACCCTTCGTTCACCGCCAGCATCAGCCCCTGTTTCTCTTCTTCCGAAAACCCGTAGATGTCCGCTGCCTCGCCCACCATGTTTCGAAGCAGGCCGAGATACATCGGGTTCGACGGAAGCGAGAGGGCGATGTACTCGTTGGCGGAATTCACAAACGCATCCCTCCAGCTACCGTTGTCGGAGACCGTCCAACGAGGGTAGCAATGGCCCGCCTCGAGTCCAAGGCTCAGTCCGCAAGCACGGGCAGGTAGCGGTAGTAGGTCTCCAGGGTCAGGACGCCGAGGCAGGTCGTCACCACGCGGCCGTTGATGGAGTCGTGGTTCCAGATCGGCCAGCTCCCGCGCATGCACCCGGTTTTCTGCTGGGTTCCGGGGATCACCTTCCGGATCCGCTCGTTCCAGTCCCGGAAGTACCGCCCGCCCATCTGGTGCATGGCCAGCGTCCCGTAGTACCAGGCGTAGGTCGGGTACTCGCGCTTGGAGCGATAGAGGTCCCAGTTCTCCTTCTTCGGAATCGGCTCCATCATGTCCGCGAGGATCTTGTTCGCGGAGCCTATGCAGAACGGGTGGGAGCGCCTCCAGCCCATGAAGATCCGGCACATGATCCCGAGCGGTACGGTGGCGTACTTCGTGTCCCACTTGGGATTCTGGTAGCCGGTCTCGAACTCGTAGGTGGTGTTCCGCCCCACCTCGTAGCCGTACTCCGGATCGATGTCGATGAAGAATTCGCGCGGCCCCTTCATCCCCACGTCCTCGGAGTACATGTCCATGATGTTGTAGCAGCCGGCGAAGACGATCTCCTTCACCTCGAGTCCGGCCTTCTGCGCGGCCTTGGCGGCGAAGAGGTTCCAGGACATGCAGGAGGTATCGGTGGTCTCGATCTTCACCCGGTACCGCCACCCGCCGAGCTTGTTCTGAATCGTCGTCAGGAAGTCGATGCCCCGCTGGCAGGCCCAGCCGAATTCCTCCCGGCCGCCCAGCACATACGCCTCGGCGAACGCCTGCGTCCCGACCGGCCGGTGGTAACCACCCACCAGGTCGTTGCTGAGGAAGTTGCCGTTCGCCTGCTGCCGGGCCAACAGGTACTCGAGCGCGCGGGCGAGGACATCCTTGTACTTCCCCTCCGTCGGAGAATAGCCGGCGCCCATGAAGGCCAGGGCCCCGAGGGCGGTCGTCCCCACCGGGTCGAACTCGAGCCTCGCTCCCTCCCGCTTGCACTCCGGCCGATCCTTGCACATCTTGTAGAATCGTTGTGGATCGAAACGACCGTCCGGGTGCTGGTGCCGGGCCAGGAACTCGAGGCCCAGTTGCACGGAATACTCGGTCTCCTCGGTCTGGCGGAACCCTTCGTTCGCCTTGTCGAAATCCTCCCGCCACTTGTTTCGCTCCAGTTCGGCCTGCTTCGGGGTGAAGAACTTGTCGTTCTTCTTGAACCACTTCTTCCAGATGGCGGGGTCCGGCCCGAAGAAGTGCCCGGTGATCCGTTCGAGGGCCTTCTCCACCACGTACTCCTCCTTCGAGCCGTCGCGGAGGACCTTCAACATGCGCAGCAGAAACTTGAAGCCCTGGACGTTCTTCCGGAAGCCGAGCGCCTCGACCCCGCGCTCCAGGAACTGACCGCTCGACGCTTCGATCCGTCTCTCGAAGGCGCTGATGGTCTTCGCGTCCGCGGCCTTCCAGTAGTTGATCGCCGCCGCATGCCGCAGGATCTTGTCCTTCTCGTTGATCATGTACTTGAGGAGTTGGCCGGTGCCCTCGGTGAGCTTGAGCGTGCCCACCATGTGGAACATGTACTTGAGCTGCTCCGGCTTCTTCTGGTTCAGACGCTTCAGCACCTGGGGCTTGATTTCGTCGGTCGCCAGACGTGTCAGGGCGTGCCAGCATGCGCCGCGAACTTCGCGATCGGGGTCGCGGAGCATCCGGTTCAGCAGCGTCTCCTGGACGCCCCTCTCCCTGCTTCCGAGGCGGCCGAGGGCGATGGCCGCAGCCTCCCGGTACTCGCGGGACCGCGAGGCGGCGAGGATCCCCACCAGTTTCTCGACGTGCTCCACCAGAGCGGTGCCCTCGAGGGCCTTGGCCTTGGACTCCCCCGACTCCCCCGAAGCCGAACCGAGCCGCCCCACCACCTGCGGAAAGATGGACGGATCGTCGATGGCGGTCAGAGCCTGGGCCGCGAACTTGCAGTAAAACTGGTCGGTGGTCTCCAGGCCCTGGAGGAGCGCCGGCACGAACTCCGGTGAACCGATCAGCCCCGCGGCGATCGCGGCATTGATGCGAATCTCCATCTTCTTCGCGCCGAGGGCGCTCTTCACCCGGCCGTAGCCCTTCTCGATCTTCCGGGCGGCGACCGCGCGCAGCAGCTCGATGAAGACTTCTTCGTTTTCGGTGTCACCGAAATCTTCGACGATGGAGTTCCAGGCGGATTCGTCCTGACATTCCCGCAATAGGATGATCAGATTTCGCCGGGTGCGGGCGGAGCCGTTCTTGCCCTTCCCCACCATCTTCAGCGTGCGCTCGAGAGTCCCGGTGGCGTCCAGCCCAACTGCGGTCTCGGCGGCCTGACGCGCCAGGTAGGCATAGTTCTCCCGGATCGCGAAGTCGACGAGGGCCGGTGCCGCCTCGGGCATGCCGACGCGCCCGAGTCCCTGGACGGCCAGGCTGCGCTTGATGGAGTCGGGATTGGCGAGTTGCCCCAGGAAGCCCTCGTACTCCTTGAGTCGCTGCTTGTCCTTGACGCCCATCTTGCCCGGGTCCTGGGCGGGGACTCCGGCCGCGAGGAGAAGCACGACGAGGAGGGAGAGGAGCAGGCGGGGACATGCATTCTTGCTGAGCATAGACCGACCAGCATAACCGAACCGCTCTCGATCAGAGCATCAGAGCCTGCCTTCCGATCGATAGCTTCTCACCGTATCGCGGATCCCGTCTTCGAGCGAGACCCGGGTCCGGAAGCCGAAATCCCGATGGGCGGCCGCCGTATCCGCAACCCAGTAGTCGGGCAGCATCTCCCGCACCTTGTCGGCGACAGGACGAGTCCTCACCCCCAGCGCGGGGAGAACGGTGTCCACCGGTCCTCCCAGCAGACGAAGGACCGGTTCCGGCACCGGTATCCGTCGAGGCGTTTTGCCGAGTGCCCTGGAGATCGCCCCGAAGAGACCGTCGAGGGAGGCCGCGCTCGCGGAAGCGAGGTGGTACGTCCGGCCGACCGTGGCCTCGCTCTCCCGGGCCATCTCGATCCCGGCCACGAGGTCGCTCACGTGAACCATGGAATAGAACTTCTGCTTCGGGAAGACCGGGGCGAAACCACTCTCGATCATCTCGAAGAAGGTGAACAGGTCGGCCTCCCGGGGACCGTAGACGATCGGCGGTCGGACGATCGTCACCGGCAGGTGGTCGCGAAAGGCCAGAGCGACCCGCTCCCCGGCGAGTTTGGAGCGGCCATAAACGCTCACCGGCCGGGGCCGATCGGTCTCTTTCACCGGAACACCTTCCCGGGACGGTCCGGCGGCGGCGAGGCTCGACACGAGCACGAACCGATCGAGGTCGGGAGCGGACTTGAGACAGGCCCGGAGCAGGTTGCCGGTCCCTCCCTCGTTCACCTCGAAGTAGGAGGCGTTCCGATGCGAGGCCACCAGGCCGGCGACGTGGTAGACGGCGAACACTCCTTCGAGGGCCGCGGGGAGGCAGTGCGGATCCGTGATGTCCCCGCGGACGAATTCGACCCCGTAGGCGACGTACTTGAGATCACTCGACCGCCGGACCAGGGCCCGGACGCGCCGCCCCGACGCGAGCAGACGATCCACCAGATGGCTTCCGACGAAGCCGTTGGCGCCCGTGACCAGGACCATTCTCTCGTCAACCATGACCGAAGCATTGAAGCAGCACCAGTAGCGGGGAAGGAGTCAAAAGCAACGACGTCCCCGCGATTTATCCCTTCGGTGATCTTTGTTGACACCTCATATACCCGTGGCTAGTGTAGGGCGGTTTGGGGCTGAGGGATAGGACCTCAGTTGTCGTATACCCTCTTCACATAACGATTTCCGGTGCTTATGGGCAATGAGTCCATCGACGTAGAACAGACCCAGGAGGCGACCCCCCCCGATCTATTCAGGGGAAACGGATCCCTGAGTCTGTTCGACAAGTGCCACCGTTTCACGCGCGCGCGGGATTACGAGAAGGCCGGCTACTACCCGTACTTCCTTCCGATCTCCGAGAACCGGAGTTCCGAGGTGGAGATCGACGGGCGGGTCTTCATCATGATGGGGTCGAACAACTATCTCGGCCTCGTTCAGGATCCCCGCGTGAAGGAAGCGGCCATCGAGGCCACCCGCCGTTTCGGCAGCGGGTGCACCGGTTCGCGATTCCTGAACGGGACCCTCGCCCTGCACGAGGAACTCGAGTCTCGTCTGGCGAACTTCATGCGCAGGGAATCGGCCCTGACCTTCTCCACCGGCTTTCAGGCAAACCAGGGCGCCATCTCCACCATCGTCGGCAAGAACGACGTGCTCTACTGCGACCGCGAGAACCACGCCTCCATCTTCGAAGGCTGCCGGCTCTCTTACGGCCAGGTACGCAAATTCAAGCACAACGACATGGAGGACCTCGACCGGCTCCTCAACCTGAACGACCGGGGTCACGGCAAGCTGATCGTGGCCGACGGGGTGTTCTCGATGTCGGGCGATCTCATCGACCTGCCGAAGGTCGTCGAGTTCGCGAAGTGCGCGAGCGCCGGCGTCATGATCGACGACGCCCACGGCATCGGCGTGATGGGCGAGCACGGACGCGGCACGCCGGAGCACTTCGGCCTCGAAGACGGCGTGGACATCCTGGTCGGCACATTCTCCAAATCTTTCGCCGGCCTGGGCGGGTTCGTCGTCGGTGACGAAGAGATCATCCACTACATCAAGCACAGCGCCCGCGCGCTGATGTTCTCCGCGTCCATGACGCCCGGATCCGCCGCCGGCATCCTCGCGGCCCTCGGCGTCATCGAAACCGAACCGGAAAGGCGCGAACAACTCTGGAAGAACGTCGCGCATTTGAAGGCCGGTTACGAGTCTCTCGGCTTCAACACCCTGAACAGCCAGACCCCGATCATTCCGCTCCTCTCCGGTGACGACATCACCACGTTCCGATTCTGGCGAGCGTTGCACGACAACGGTGTCTATACGAACCCGGTCATCACGCCGGCCGTTCCACCGGGCCACTGCCTGATCCGCACTTCACTCATGGCGACGCATACCGCCGATCAACTCGACCGCGTCCTCGAGGTCGTCGAGAAAGTCGGGAAGGAATTGAAGATCATTTGACCAGCGTCGAAGCAGTCGGCTTTTCACGCAGAGATCGCAAGCGCTTCATCCAGGTCGAATTCGGCATCAACCAATCGGACCCCCTCTGGGTGCCCCCGGTCCGCCGCGACCGGATGAACCAGATGAACCCGGCGAAGAATCCCTTCTTCGGGCATGCCGAGGTGCAACACTTCATCGCCGTTTGCGACGGACGGGACGTGGGCCGCATCGCCGCAATCCGCAATCGAAACCACGAGGAAGTGCACCAGGAACCGGTGGGGTTCTTCGGGTTCTTCGAATCGATCGATGATCCGGACGTGGCCCGCCCGCTGCTCGACGCCGCGGCGGACTGGCTTTCCGAGCGCCGACTTTCGACGATCCGTGGGCCGCTGTCCTACGACACGAACGACGTCTCGGGCATGCTGGTGGGGCCGTTCGACGAGCCCCCCTCGGTGATGATGGCCTACAACCGGGAGTATCTGCCCCGCCTCGTCTCGAGCGCCGGCTTCGCGAAGGCCCGGGATCTCCTCGCCTACGTCGTGATGTCCGACGCCCTCCCGGATCGCATCGCGCGCCTTTCGGACCGCGTGCAGAAGCGCGAAGGGATCGAGATGCGCCGCATCGACATGAAGTGCTTCCTCGACGAGGTGCACATCGTCCGCAGGATCTACAACCAGGCCTGGGAGAAGAACTGGGGGTTCGTCCCCATGACGTCCGAGGAGATCGATCACAAGGCCGCCGACCTGAAGCAGATCGTGGATCCGGACTTCGTTTTCTTCGCCGAGGTGGAGGGCGAGCCGGTCGGTTTCGCCATGGCGCTGCCGGATGCCAACCAGGCGCTCATCGGCAATCGCTCCGGACGCTTGTTCCCCTTCGGCCTCTTCCGGATCATGCGCGCCTGGAAGAAGATCAGCGCGGTCCGGGTCATCATCCTCGGAACGATTCCGGAGTATCGCAACCGCGGCCTGGAGGTGATGTTTTACCGTGAGCTGTTCGACACCGCCCGCCGCCGCGGCATGACCCACGGCGAGTGCTCCTGGATCCTCGAGGACAATGAGCCGATGATCAAGGGCATGGCCGCCCTCGGCGCCACCGAACCGACGAAGCGGTATCGCGTCTACGACCGCGCGCTCTAGCCTCCTTGATCTGGCCAAGCACCGGCTCTCCGGATCGGTGAAGTTGCTCTGCCCCTTGTCCTCGGGCACACCTGAAAGCGCCTTCGGCTTCGAACCGCCAAACTTGTGCCCCGCTTCCTTCTCCCTCTCGTCCCGCCTCTGCTTCACTCGAGTCGCTTCTTCCCGGGCTTCGGACTCCAGGCGGGCCCTTACTGGTTTCAACCGACGAGCAACGCGGCCTGAAGGGATACCGCAGCCCTCGAACCCCGAAGTTATTCTGGTGCGGGCCCCTGCAGGCCGTCGGGCGGACGGCCTGCCCGGCACGAATGCGTGATATCCCGACAGCCAGCTGGCCCGCCCCTTGTCCGCAAGCCTCCCGGGGGCTATGATTGGGGGTTCGTGAGAGGAAACAGCAGTATGGTGCGGAACTCCATCCCCACTGGTCGGAACTCCACTCGCTTCCAATACGAGGAAGCCTGTGACTTCTCGTGCCTCGATGAACTCTTCCGGCAGGAGTACGCGCCTTCGGCCTGCCGTGTGATTCACATGGGTTGCGGCAAGGGCAGCGTCGCCGTTCATCTCGCCGGAATGGGATTTCAGGTGATGGGGATCGACCCTGACCGCGAACTGCTCGCCTTCGCCCGGGAGCGGTCCCGGATGGCCGATGTCGACCTGGACCTGATGGCCGGCAATCCGCTCGAACTCCCCCCCATCCCCGAGGAGTCCATCGGCCTGAACGTGGACTTCGACACGGCGGCGGCAATGGAAGACGGGCTCGCCCGCGAGGAGTTCCTCCGGATGATCCATCGCTTCCTCACGCGTGGCGGTCTCGTGCTGGCCGCCGGTCCCTCCCCCGAAACGGGCCGGGATGACGACCCGGACGGATCGTTCGCATTCGGAACTCCCTTCGTCTCCGACTTCACGCGTGCCGGGTTCGAGGTGCTGATGCAGGGGATCCGCGTCATCCCGAACGGTGAACACCACCTGGTGGTGCACGCCAGAAAGCCCAACTGAACTCGCGCTAGCTGAACGTCAGGTCCGCGAAGGACACCTCGATCCGCATGTTCCCCTTGATGAGGACCACCTTGCGGTCCTTCTTCTTCACCTGGTGGACCATCAGCTTCTCCCTGAGCCGGGGAACGAACACCTCATCGCCCCGGTGGAGCTTCAGCGCGAACTCCTCCCGCCGCCTCATGAGCGGCGTGGCCCGGATCTCCTCTTCCGCCCGCCGGATATACTCCTTTGCCTTCGGCCCGAAAGGTTTCGGGGCGTTCGACATGTCCTTCGCGAATGCGGCGATCAGGGTGCGCACCCGGGAAAGGGTGGCATCCATCTCGTCCTCGGCCTCCCTCTCCACCTGCTCCCGCCTGCGCTCCGCCCGGCGGCAGACGTCCTCGGCCTTGTCCCTCAGATCCCGGGTATCCCGGCGCATGGTCTCCGCCTCCCGGAGGACTCGCTCGGCTTCACTGCGGATCTCCTGGGCCATGGCGAGGATCTCCGTCCCCTCCTGATCGGCGGGCCTGACCAGGTTCCGGGCGGTCTCGATGACTTCATCCGGGACACCCAGCCGCTCGGCAATCGTCAGCGCGTTGCTGGCGCCGGGTTGGCCGATCAACAGGCGGAAGGTCGGTGAGAGGGTATCGGGATCAAACTCGACGCTGGCGTTCGAAACGCCTTTCCTGGTGAAGGCATAGGTCTTCAGCGATCCGAGGTGCGTCGTCACCACGGCTGGCGTACGCCGCACATGGAGGAAGTCGAGGATGGCCTGTCCCAGCGCCGCGCCCTCCGCCGGATCAGTGCCGGACCCCAGTTCGTCGAGCAGGAGTAACGTATCCTCGCCGGCCTCTGCCAGAAACCGCGAGATCCTGCTGACGTGAGAAGAGAAGGTCGAGAGGCTCTGCTCCAGACTCTGCTCGTCGCCGATGTCGGGATGGATCTCCCGGAACATCCGGAACTCGGCGGAGGATGCCGGCACCGGCAGCCCCGACTGCGCCATCAGGCAAAGCAGGCCGAGCGTCTTCAAGGCCACCGTCTTGCCCCCGGTGTTGGGCCCGGTGATCACGAGCAGGAAGAAGTCCTGGCAGAGCCGCAAGTCGATCGGCACCACGCTTTCGCGGCCGGAGAGAAGTTCCAGCACCGGATGCCGGGCCTGGAGGAAACGAGTCTCGCCTCCGGCAGAGAGTTCAGGCAACACCAATCCCCGATCGCGGGCCGCCAGGGCCGCGCCACGGGCCAGGTCCAGCCGCGCCATGGCCCCGAGCGCCCGCCGGATGTCCGCCTCCGCATCGAGCACCGCTACCGTCGTCTCCCAGAGAATCCGCGTGATCTCCCGGCGTTCCTGCGCGAGGAGGTCCTCCAGGCCGTTGCCCTCCGGAACGACGCACTCGGGCTCGACGAACGAGGTGGCGCCGCTCTGTGAAACATCGTGCAGGATCCCGCGAACCTCGCCCTTCCGGTCGGTCTTCACGGCCAGCACGACCCGCCCCGAACGGAACCGCGGCAGCGACTCCTGGAAGCAGCCGCGCAGGTCCTTGCGACGCAGGATTTCGGCCACCCTCTGCTCGATCCTGCTGCGGAGGGAATGGATGCCGTCCCGGATCTCCATCAGTCGCGGACTCGCGTCGCTGCGCACCCGGCCTCTTTCGTCGATCACATTTCCGAGCCGGTCGGTGAGCGCGGTAAACCCCGGGATCTCGCGGCACCGGAAGAGGAGCCGGGGGATCTCGAGTTCCTCCTCCGACTTCGAATGGGCCTCGATGACGCGGGCGAGATTCGTCGCGCCGGCCAGGGTCTCGCCGACCGCGCAGAGTTCATCGGGCTCCAGAGGCCGTCCCCGATCGTGGGTCCGGTCGAGCAGCGAAGAGAGATCGTGGCAGCCGCCGAAGGGAAAACCCAGGCCGTGGTCGATGACGGCGCCGGCTTCGCGGACCTCCTCGATCGCCTCTGTCACCTCGGCCTCCGAGTCCTTCGGGGTCAGCCGCGCGAGGGCCGACCGGCCCAGACCGCAGGCCAGGTATGGGGCGAAGAGATCCTTCATCCCCTCGAAGTCCAGGAGTCTCAGCGCTTCATCGTTCATGGGAGCCTATCGAGGCTTGAGTCGGTAGATCCGGAGAGGATCGTCGTCGACAAGAAGTGTACCGTTCCGGAGAAGCTCGAGGTCGAGGCGCCGGTCGCCGGTCAGCCAGGCGTACTCCCAGAACCGGCCCAGAGTCGTCAGGTCCGGCAGGGGAGGCCGACCGTAAAACCAGTACTCGTGGGGAGCGGTTCGGATTTCGCGTGGTCGAACGGTGTGTTGGCGGCGCTTCGCGAAGAGATTCGGCGTGATCACGTCCCGCTCGGAGACGAGCCAGGTGACTTCGTGGTGGTAGATCTCGATCTCCCCCACCGGGGCGGCTTCGGTCAGGGGGACGATCCTCGCCCCGCGAGGAACCACGGAGGCCCGATCGATCCGCCGGGCGATTTCCGGTCCGAAGCCGGTGTAGGCCACCGCAGCCGTGCCGGTGGTGATCAGCAGCAGCGCGATACCGAGAATCCGGGCCCGCACGGGATCCGCCCGCAGCGCGAGCAGAGCGAAGAACGCGAAGAAGGAGAGGGCGCGGGCATCGACCCACCACCCCTCCATGGCTCCTCGCGGGAGGACCAGGAACAACAGCAGACTCGCGCCGGCGGCGGGCAGCCACTCCCGCCGCACCGACTTCGCCGCGAAGGCCACCGCGCCGCCGTAGAGCAGGAACACGACCACGTCCCACACCGGGTAGTAGGCCCGGAAGAGATTCGCGGCGAGCCAGCCCTTCCACGGCAGGTCGTGGTACTGGATCCAGAACGCCCCGCGGGGTTCGGCCAGCGTCACCCAGGCCCAGAACAGGAAACCGGGCAGGAATGCGAGGTCCGGCACCAGGGCGCGACGGAGACCGCCGGCCCGATAGCGGGCGACCTGCACGAAGAGCAGCAGGAAGCCGAAGCTGAACAGGTGCGAGAACCAGACCGCGGTCGTGAGGGTCGCAAACCCGATCCGCTGCCAGGCGCTCCATCGCCCTTTGCGGCGATCGTAGGCGACGATGGCGATGAGTACGAGCGGCACGGAGACCAGGAAGGAGAGGAAGCCGCGATGGACGAACGTGTTCCAGAGGAGCGGCAGGGCCAGCCACCCCATCTCCGGCGCGCCGAAATGGCGAAAGAACCGAAAGCCGGCGCAGGCGGTCAGGATGAAGATCCCGGTCAACAGGATCTTGCCGGCCACGGCTGCGGGGAAGACGGCAACGAGTGGAAGCAGGAGGACATCCGCGGCAAGACTGGGCAGCGGAAGATAAGCGACCTCATACTCCGCTCCGAAGACCCGGCCGCCGCTGAGCAGATCGAGCAGGATATGCACCCGCCCGAGGTGGTTCCCGAGGTCCTGGATCGGCGGATACGAAACGAGCCAGAGCGGGATGGAAGCGAGCAGGGCCAGAGCCCCCGGGGCAACGAGCCGGACATTCATACGCAATTTGTATGCGATCCCGGGTACGGGCGTTCAGTTAGAACAGCGGGCCGGCGCAGGGCTACTCCGTCCGCTCCTGCTCGTGCTCATTCCACCATTTTTTCGCCCGGCCGACGACCTTCCGGAGTTCACTCCTGCTGAGTCCCTCCTTGAAGCCGAAGCTCTGACCGGTGATGGACTCGAGAGCCTTGCTGGCCATGATCGCCACAAAGATGTCCTTGTCGGTCAGGGTGTCGATCAGCGTCGGCACCGCCACCCAGGCGTCCAGTTCCCCGAGAGAGCGGGCCGCCGCGCGACGAACGAACATGTCCTTGTCGCCCGCCAGGACCTTGGCCAGGCGTATCGCGGCACCTTTGAAGCCGGCCTTTCCGAGTTCAACCGCAGCCGAGAAGCGAACCCCGGCGTCCTTGTTCGAGAGTTGATCGATCCAGGTCTTGACCCGAGGTGGGGCTGCAGCCGCGGGCTGCGGGGCGGGCTCGGCGGGCTGCGGCTCGGCGGGCCCGGGCCGGGCGTCGGGCTTCCGCTCCGTGTCGCCGCCACGCGGGGCCACGGCGACCGGCCGTTCCTTCAGTTCCTGCACGCGCACCGTCAGCACGGCCAGCTTATCGAGAGCCTGCCGCAGGCTCTCGTCGCTCCGGTTCAGGCGCTCCTCCATCAACAGGCGGAGTGCTGCGAGCGAACTCCCCGTTTCGCGGGCATCGCCGGTCAGGGACCTCAGCCCGGCCCGGAAGTTGTCGCTCTGCTCGGTGATGGCATCGAGGGCCTCGGTGAGTTTCTGCAACCGGGCATCGAGAAGGGCGCCCTGTTCATCCACCGTCTGCTTGACACTGCTCTCGATCTCGGCCCGGAGGATCTCATCGCGGTTCGGCCCCTCCACCTCGGGCGCCGTCTTTGCGAAGAGCCCTTTTCCGGCCCCGAGCGCGAGGTATCCGCCGGCGAAGACCAGGATCAGTACAACGACGGCGAACACCGTCGTCGCCGAGCCGCTCTTCTTTCGGTCGGATCGAGGATGGCAGCGCTCACAGAAAGTCCTGCCGCCGCGCACGATCGCCCGTCCGGTCACCAGATGGCTCTGAGGAATGGACGTGTTGCACTTGTCGCAGAAGTGGAGACGGTAGCGGCTCTCCTCCTTCTCCTCCAATTCCTGCTGGATTCGCTCCCGCCGTGCTGCGCGTTGCGACTGACTCAGGCGTCCGCAATCGACGCAGAGGATCTTCTCCCCGGACTCCCTGGCACGGTTGGTGATAACGTCCTGCAGAGGGATCGAAACCCGGCAGTTGTCGCAGAAGTACAGCTTGAGATCTTCGCCGGAAGCCGCGGTCTCGGGATTGCAGCCGTGGCAGTAGGTCTTGCCGTCTCTCGCCGTGGCTCTTCCCCCCACCACTTCCTGGAGGGGAATGGAAATGCCGCACTTCTCGCAGAAGTAAATCTTCATGACTGCCAGCCTCCCGGTCCGGACGATGAAGCCCGCACGACATCCGGTCCCACAGCAAACGGCATTCCCGGACTGTCGCCCGGTCATTGCGGAGCCGCCTCAGGCTCCGCTTCCCATTCTAGTCCGCCCTGCACGCCCCGCAAGGAAGCCGAAGTGATAACCAGCAACCCCACCGTTTGATAAGCATCCTTTGCACGTCGATCGGACGAGCCCTCCCGACGGCGCGAGCGTGGCCCCGCGAACTGGACAGGGCAACCCGGACCGCCCCCCCCGGTCCCCGGAAAACATTTTTTTTGCAAGGACGCCCTCACCGGCCCAAACGTGTCCCCCCCGGGTTGTAAGCTTCCTCCGACAATGCGAAGTGGAGGAGAAACCGAGATGACCGAGACGATCTTCAGAGACGAATGGCCGGGACTCATCGCCGTGGTCCTCACGCTCCTGGGACTGCTCTTCGTTTGATCCCCGGCGCCGAAGCGCGCCCGGACCAGCTCCGTCTTTCCGGGACAAGCGGGGGTGTTCCGGCGCCCGGCGGATAGAATCACGGCATGAGCAGCAAGCCGCGCATTCTGGTTCTGCAACCCGACAAGGGCATCGCCGAGGCGATCTACCGGGCTCTTCTTTCCATGAGAGGTCTGAAAGCGGATGTCGATGTCGCCCTCTCCGGCGACGTGAATATTCCGGGGATCCGGCTCCGCCGGTATGACCTGCTCATCGTCGAACACCCGATCAGGCAGGCCGTGCTGGCGCATCTTGCCGGTTTCGAGGACGCCACGCCGGTGGTGGCGGTCGGCGGGGCCCCCGACGGCTCCCCTCGCACCGATATCGAACTCCAGCGTGTGCCGCTGCCGCTCAGCCTGAACCTGCTGGAGGAATCCGTCCAGGCCGCCCTCTCGGGTGTCCCGGAGCAACAGCAGGCGGAGGAGGAGGGATCCCGCCAGGACTCGGTGGGCTGAGGACCGTCGCCCCGAACCCGGCATCCGATGGACGAATGTCGTCGGGTCCGCGCTTCGCCTGCGGCTCGGCGGCGCTGTACCGGAAAGCGTTCCGCCGACCTGAAGGTGAAAGAGCATCGCCACCGCATCGAGAATTCCGTGCCGCTCTCGACCTGCGGACCAGGGGCAATCGGGGCTGCTTGACACCGGGGAAGGCGGACGATTTCCCGGCACAGGCGGAACTCCCGGATCAATGAGGCACTGTGACTGGTAGGGACTGCGCCCGACCCTCCGAGGCGGTGGGGCCGCTGGCGCTGCCGCGCTACCTGGCCGGCCCACCTGCTTCCCGAGTAAACACCACCGATGCATACCCCACAAAATCCGTCGGTTCGCCCCCCCCCGACCGGACCTCGAAGGACGTGATGTGCTCGAGCAGTCGCGCCCCCGAGGCCCCCATCGCCGTCGCCGCCGCAGTGGCCGCGGCCGCCGACGCGGCGCCGCACGCACTCCTGTTCTCCCGTCCGCATCGGAGCGCCCCCTCCGGATCGAGGGCGAGGACCCGATCGAGAAAGGTCCGATCGTTCACCTCCTTCGACCAGCGGTGGGCCTGGGGACCCGAGCCGCGAGGAGCAAAGCCGTAGGCATGGGGTCCGTAGTGGGTCAGGTCGGTGGAGCCGAGAACGACGACGCGGCCGCCGATGTCCGTCAGGGCGGCCCCTATCATCCTGCCCAAATCCGTCGCGGTGCGGTCCGATGCGACGGCGACCGGGAGGAAAGCCGAATCCGGAAAGAGATACCGGATGAACGGCGTCACCACCTCGATGGAGTTCTCTCCCGGAGGATGGCCGTCGTCGCCGAACTCGAGCAGGCCGGGACTCGAATCGACCAGCAGGGCGGCGAGGTCGCGCGCCACCGGCAGGGGCCCGAGCGGAGTCTCCCAGGCGGCCGCGCCGGAAATCTGCGAGGTCGCGATCCCCAGGCGATGTGAGAAACCGAACAGAACCACCGTGTCGGGGGGTGGCGCGCCGATCGCCATCAAGGTCTTCCCGGTCGTAGCTCCGGAGTAGACCCAGCCGGCGTGGGGCAAGAGTCCGCCAAGAATGCGAAGATCCGGATCAGGCGATGCGGGAGGGAGACACCGGGCGATCGCGCTCCGGCACTCTTCCGGGCCGGCGGGATACCAGGTGCCGGCCAATGCAGCACGACGCGCATCCATGACGAAATCAGTCGTAACTCGGGTTGATCCCGAAGTCTTGCGGCGTTGCGCCCGATTCCCCGGCGCGCTCGCGCTCCAGTCGCTCCTGCAAGGCGGCGATCGCAGCGACCCGCTCCTTCATGAGCCGGCCGACCTTGAATTTCACCACCTTCTTGGCGGGGACGTAAACCTTCTCGAGGGTGCGCGGATTCTGGGCCTTGCGTGCCGCCCGTTCCTTGATCTCGAATACGCCGAATTCCCGGAATTCCAGGCGGTTGCCCCTGCCCAGTTCACTGATGATCTCATCGAGGAAGAGCTGGATGACCTCCTTAGTCACCACCTTGGTCTGCCCGGTCTTCTCCGCTATGCGGGAGACGAGCTCCTTCTTCGTAATCGTCCTCGACATGCGCGGCTTCCTCTCAGTCCGTGCGAAGCCCGGCCTTCAATCTGCTCACCCTGGCCTGTTCAAGGTCCATCCCCACCTGCCCCTGTTTTCTCTATCATCCGATCCCAACTCTACTTACAAGAATAAAATACTGGTCTGGCCGGGTCTGTCAAGGGGACATTTCCTCCGTTCAGACGAACATTGCGCCGGAACCGCGTCACAGGATCTCGCGCCTGCCGGCGGCTGCGGGTACCTTTCGCCCATGTCCGATCGCCTTCACGTCAGCAGGAACCTACGCTCCAGCCTGCCGGGGACCTTCGACGAGTTCGTGGCCGACGAGGGCGAAACGCTCACCCGATCGGTGAGTAGCGCTACGACGAAGATCCTGCTCGGCAGAACCTTATTGATCCGAAAGCGTTACGTCTATTCGCCGCGGACCGTACTCAAGGCCGCCTTCCGAAATACGCTCCTTCGCCCTTCGCGAGTCGAACGTGAATTCCGCATGCTCAGCCTCTTCAGCGACCGGCTGGGCAACCAGGCCGTCCCCACCCCGGCAGCATTCGGTGAGCGCCGGACCCTTCAACTTCTCCGGGATTCGTTTCTCGCAACCCTGGCCGTCCCGCTGGCCGTCCCGCTTCACACGCCACCTGAAGGCACGGTCGTCCCCGCCGCCGAACTCGGGTGCTTCCTCGCGGCGCTGCATCGCGCCGGCCTGGTCCACGGATCCCTGTTCGCCCGGAATGTCCTGTGGGTTCCGGGGGGCGGCTTTCGCCTGCTGGACCTGGACCACGCGCAAGCGCTTGTCCCGGACCGGCTTGCGCCGCTCGGCCCGAGAGCCCGGGACCTGGCCTTCCTCGAGGAGTCCATCCCGCTCCCGGCCGAAAGCAGCGGAGAGGCGCTCACCGCCTACGCCGAGGCCACCGGAGAGCAGATCCCGGAGTTGGCCGCAGCCGTCACCCGTCATCGACCGGAAGCGAGAGCGCGCCTGGCGCGGCGCAAGAGAGTGAGGCCGCGCGAGCGATCAGCCGAGTAGCCCGTACTTCTCCATCTTCTTGCGCAACCACACCCGGGAGATTCCCAGATTCTTCGCCGCCTGGGTCTGATTGCCCCCCGTCTCTTCGAGGGCGCGGGTGATGATCGTCTTCTCCGTCGCCTCCATCGTCTCCTTCAAGGTCCCCTGCGAAGCGATCAGACTCGGCTCCTGCTCGGCACGATCGCCGAGAATGTGGGGAGAGAGGTCCTCGACGGTGATGATGTCGTCGGAAAGGGCCACGGCCTTCCTGGACTCGTTCTCCAGTTCACGCACGTTACCGGGCCAGGAGTAGGCGGTGAGGAATACCATGGCCTCGCTCTCCACCGGCTTCACCGGCATCCCCATCTCCTCCGAAGTCCGGCGCATGAAGTGCTCGATCAGATCCGGGATATCCTCACGTCGGTCCCGGAGGGGCGGCACGGTCACGTTGATGACATTGATCCGGTAGAACAGGTCCTCGCGAAACTTCCGCTCCAGCATGCGCTGCCGCAGGTCGCGATTCGTGGCACAGACGATGCGCACGTCCACCCGCACCGTCTTCTTGCCTCCGATCGGCCGGACTTCACCCTGCTGCAGCACGCGCAAGAGCTTCTTCTGCATGTCGAAATTCATGTCCCCGATCTCATCGAGGAACAGGGTGCCCTTGTCGGCCTGGACGAAGAGGCCCGTCTTGTCGGCATGCGCACCGGTGAAGGCTCCGCGCATATAGCCGAAGAATTCGGACTCGAGGAGGTTGTCCGGCACCGCCCCGGTATTGACCGTGACGAAGGCCCGGTCCTTTCGGGGGCCCTTGTAGTGGATGGCCCGGGCGACCAGTTCCTTGCCGGTTCCGGACTCGCCTTGAATCAGAACGGGGACCTCGGTGTCGATCACCTTGTCGAGGAGGAGGAAGACCTCCTTCATCTTGCTCGACCCACCGATGATCTCGTCGTAGGAGTACTTGTAGGGCCGCTCGTCCAGCACCTGCTTCACGCGCTGCAGTTCACTGCCCTGTTCCTCCAGGCGCTCCGTCAGCTTGAGCTGATGCTTCAGGTTCTGAATGGCGATGGCCGCCTGATCGGAGAGCGCACCGAGCGTCTCCACATCGTCGTCCGAGAAGACGCCCCGTTTGGCCTGGTTATCGAGATAGAGTGCGCCGAGGGGCTTGCCCCGGCCGGTGAACGGCACGGACAGGATCGAGGTGAGCTTCAGATTGTCCACCGACTTGAACTTGGAGAAACGGGAGTCCTCGGTGGCGTTATCGGTCAGGATCGGCTGCCCCGTCTTCATCACGGTTTCCACGATGTTCTTGGAGATCTTACGTTCCGGTTCCTCGACTTCCCGCCGGTGATAGTTCCGGGCCACCTGGGCCACGACCCGCTTCCCCTCCACCAGGACGAGGAAGCCACGCTCGGCGCCGGTAAGCTCCACCGCCGTGTCCATGATCAGTTCGAGCAAGTCCGTCAGATTCTCCTCGGAGGCGAGCTGTTTGTTGATCTCCAGCAGTCTGGCGAGAGTTTCCGGTTTCATTTGTTCCACGTCGATGACGAGTTCGGCGGCACGCGCCCTGTCGCCGGCCTTCTCCAGTTCGGATCGAATTTGCTGACCGAGTTCCCTGAGCTTAACCCGGCGGCTGTCCTCCCGGTAGATTGTCGCGAGGCCCTCCGGCAGCGAGGAGCCGATCTCCCCGCACAGCCGGAGTGCTTCGCTCACGTCTTCAGCGGCATGCGCCAGGTCCCCGAACGCCAGTGTACGCCGCGCTCGAAGCGCCAGGCCGGAAGCCACCTGGTCCTTGCGTCCGGCATTCCGGGCGAACGTGAGGAACTTCTCGAGGTCCGCCCCCGGACGGTCCTTCCCCTCCTTGCCAGGCAGACTCCCGATCGAAGCCCGAACGAAGCGGCACCGCGCCTCGATCGCAGGGGAGCGGGAAGCCGCCGCTTCCATCATGGCTTTCGACACGGCCCGGTAGGCCCGCCCCAACCTCCTCCGGACCCGGTGAACCAGGGCGATCTCGAGCAATGCTTCGATGACGCCGTCCTGATCGGCGACTTCCCTATCGATTTCTTCGGCCCGTGTCAACCCCCGGAGTGCGCCGTCGAGGTCGCCCCGCTGCCTCCGCATGCTGCCTTGCACCAATTCCACCCGGGCCAGAATGCGACGAAACTCCCGGCGGTGCGCCACGTCGCGCACCATCGACAGCAGTGACCGGGCCCGGTCGAAATCACCGACCTCCACCAGCATTTCGGCGAAGAGCGTCCGAAAGAACGCCATGCCGTACTCGTTTCCGATCCGCAGGAAGTGACGGACGGCCCGGTCGTAGTACGCCACGGCCAATCCCAGGCTGCCCTGCAAACGATGCATCGAGCCGATGTTGCCGAACGACATCGCGATGCCGAACGGATCGCCGATTCGGCGACGGATCCCCAGACTCCGCTTGTGGTAGTACTCGGCCCGGTCGAAATCGCCGGTTTCGGCGTGGATATTCGCGAGGTTGTTGTAGGTGAGGGCAACCGCGGGGAGGTTGAGGAGACGTTCGTTCAGGCGCAGCGAGTCCCCGTAGTAGCGCACCGCGCGTTCGGAGTCGCCCCAGGAGTTCATGAGCGTCCCGAGGTTATGCAGGGCCGAGGCCGCGCCGGCGTCGAAGCCGAGGTTCTGCGAGAAGCGAAGGGACCGCAGGTGGAAGTTCAACGCCTTCCGGTGATCTCCCATCTGCATGGTGACGTTGCCAAGCAGATTCAAGAGGGCGGCGGTCTCCTCGGACTGCTCCCCCCGACTTCTCCGGAGCCCTTCGCGAACACTCTCGATGGCGCTCTGGTAGTCGCCCAGTCGGCGGTGCACGGCGCCCTTCAACCGAAGGAACGGGATCAGCCCGTCGACATCGTCGGAAGAGAGCACCTCGATCCCGGCCCGGATGTGGGCCAGGGCTTCGTCGTAGGTTCCGGTGCGCTCGAGCGCATCCCCGAGCTTGCGGTGCAGCGCCGCCAGGAAGTCCCTCTCTTCCGTCTCCTCGAGCGCCTTGCGCCAGGTCCCGACCGCCAGTTCCAGGCGACCGGCCAGGGCATGGGCATCGCCGAGGGCATCGAGGAGCGTGAGACGCCGGGGGTCGTCCCGTTCGAGGCGCGTCAAGGCGCGGGAGTAGAAGATCGCCGCCCGGTCCGACTGTCCCTCCTCCGACAGGCGCCGGGCGGCCACCAGGGCGTGCTGGAGTGCCCGCTGACGATCGTCACCGAGGGAGTAGTGATGGGCAATCCGCTCCGACCTGACGCGCGGGCGAGCCGCCGAAAGTGCCTCCCCGATTTTCGAATGCACCACCCGCAGGCGTCTCGGGTCCGCGCTCTCGAGCAGCAACCGGGCCACCTCGCGGTGCCTGAATCCCACGGCCTCCCCATCCTCCTCTTCGGACAGCACGCGCCGTCTCAGCAGGCGCTCGACGGAAGTCCGGGCACCGGGCATCAGCTCTTCGAGCAGCGTGAGGGGAACCGGCTCTCCGTAGGCCGCCGCAACCATGAGGATGGCGATCTCCGTCCCGCCCAATTCGGCGAGACTTCCATTGACGACTTGCGCGACGCTTTTCGGCACGCGAACGCGGGAGAGATCGGCGACCCGCCAGCGATCGCCGACGTAGTGCACGGTCCCGTCGGCGACCAGGGCCGCACAGAGTTGCTCCAGAAAGAACACGTTGCCGTCGGTCCGCTCATGGAGCATCCGGACCAGGCGCCGGGGTGGCTCGGGCAGCCCCAGGGTGGCCCGAAGAAACTCCCGCACCTCTCCCTCGTTGAATCGCTCTAGCCGGAGGGGGCGGACCAGTCCCTCGGTCATGAGATCCGCCAGGATTCCCGCGAGTTCGGCCGGTGGATCCTCTCCTCCCCCCATGCTGGCCACGAGCAGGATCGGGGGCGGGCCGAGCCCCGTCATCAGCAGGGATCGCGCGAGGTATCCGAAGAGTTCCACGATTTCGAACGGCGCCCGATGGATCTCTTCGAAGGCGAGGACGAATCCGCGCGGTCCCTGGGCGGCCTCGCGCACGAACCGGACCATGCTCTCGAGCCAGGGCAGGCGATCGGTCTTCCCGGACGATCTCCCGGCCTCGACCTCTTTCGCGGCGAGTTCCGGCAGGATGCGAGAGAGCGCCGGGCGCGCCACGCGGGCACTCTCGGACTCCGGCCCCACCCGGGCCAGCAGAGCGCGGAGGGGGCGCTCGAGCGGAGCATACGCGGACTCCTCCCCCTCCTCCCCGGTGACGGTGAAGAAATCAACCCCCTCGATCTGGGCGCGGTCCCGGAACTCCCGGAGCAGACGGCGCTTGCCGATTCCGGTCTCACCCTGGATCAGCACGACTCCCGGGCGATCCGTCGCGGTGCTGCCCGGGGCCAGGGCGGGCAGATCCCTCGTGAGCAGTTCGAGTTCGCGCTGGCGCCCGACGAATCGGCTCGCCGCGAGCTGAACCCGGATCGACTCCTCGGTCTCGACGGGGATCTCCCGCCCGAGCACCTCGCCGAGAAGTTCCAGGCACCGCCCGGCGGAAGCGGGCCGGGCCGCGGGATCCCGCCGCAGGAGACGTTCGAGCAGGGTGTCGAAGGGCGCCGGCAGTGCGGCCAGATCCTCCGGCCGATACCGGGGCAGCAGATCCTCTCCACGGGTCGGCAGGCTACGGGCCACGGCCTCGTGCAGGAGGACGCCCACCGCATAGAGATCGGCCCGGCGCGTCGCCGGACTCCCATCGATCGTCTCCGGCGCCACGTACGGGAACGTTCCTCGAATTCGCCCGCCGGCCGGGGCCTCCCCTTCCCGCGTCCCCAGACCGAAATCGAGGATTCGAGCCTCGGACGCGGGCGTCACCAGGATGTTCCCCGGCTTCAGGTCACAGTGAATCCATCCGCGCCGGTGAATGACCTCCAGCGTCCGCAGGATGCCGATGGCCAGTTCCGCGATGGCCAGCGGCGCCATTCCTTCGGTCGCCTCGAGCAAGTCAGTCCCTTCGATGTACTCTGAGGTAAAGAACGGCTCGCCCGTTTCAGGAAGGATGCCTCGCTCGAAGACGCGCACGAGACCGGGGTGTGAAAGCTCGCGAAGCGCCAGGAACTCCGTATCCAGGGTTTCGAGGGGGCGGGCGCCGTGTTCGTCCGCTTCGAGGATCTTCAGGGCGATCGGTCTGCCCCCGGTATAGCGATCCCGGGCCAGCCAGACGCTCCCCGCTCCCCCGCGACCGATGGGTCTCAGGATCTCGAAGCGCCTCGTCACGGGTGGAGCAGCCCTATCCTTCATCCCGCTATTCTTGCCGTGGCCCGCCCTCGCCGCAAGCCAAGGTGATGAATTTGATTGCGAACGGGCTCCCGCGCACTACTTTAGGCGCGATGGCGAAACGACTACCAAGAGATGCGAATGCCAAGCGGGCGGTGCTCTACTCCGAAACCGCAACCGACGAGGAGAAGAATGCCCTTGCCGGGGCCTACCTCGACGCCGAGCGCTACGGGGAGGCCCTCGAGTTCCTGGCGTTGACCAGGAACGCCACCCTGCTGGATCGCATCAGGCTCGCCGCACTGGAACTCGGCGACACCTTCCTCCTCACCCAGGTCGCGCGCTTCAACGCGGAAGGGGTGAGCGAAGATGACTGGACCCGGATCGAACGGACGGCCTCCTCGCTCGGCCGCGAACTGGACGCCGCGCGCGCCCGGCAGGAACTCGGCATCGAGGAAGAGCCGGAAGAGGTTGCGGAAGAGAGCGAGTAGCCCGTCAGCGCAGGAACACCTGGGACAGCAGGACGGTTCCATCCTCCCGGCGCACCACCCCCACTCCGGTGAAGGAATACTCCGCCGCGGTTTCGTCGAGCAGGTTGCGCCGGTGGCCGGGGCTCTCCAGCCACCCCTCCACCGCGAGCCGCGCGGGGTCGCCGCCGTACCGCACCCGGGCCAGGTTCTCCGCGAACACCGAGTACTGCACCCGATCCTCGCGAGCCCGGTCACCAGGCCCCCTGCCGTCCGGATCGTAATGTGAGAAGTAGTCGCGAACGGCCATGTCCCGGGCATGGCGCCGGGCCAGCCGGACCAGGTCGTAGCGCATTTCGAGCAGGGGAAGTCCGGCCTCCCGCCGGGCCCGATTGGCGAGGGTGAAGACTCGCAGCTCGAGCCGGTTATTCACCTCACAGGACTGGCCCGCACTCCGTCCCACCTTCGGCAGGCGCTCGTGCGGCGCCGCGGACCCGGCTCCGAGACTCGCCGGGGCGATGTCACGCCCCCCGCGGATGCCGGCACACGCAACCAGGAGAAAAGCGACCAGGAGAGCGATCGCCGGGCGGATCGTGTTCATTTTTCTCGACATGATCCGCTATCGGCCGGATCCCGGCCGGGGCTGAACCCGCTTTTCTCACCGATGCGGACCTTTGCCGGCACGCGCCGACGGCGCCGCCCCCTCTCCATCACGCATCCATCGGAGCAACGTCGATGCCCTCATGCGGGCTGGCAGGCCGTCGGGCGGACGGCCGTGCCCTGCGCGAATGCGTGATGTCCCGACAGCCTGCCGGCCGCTATCTCGGCATCCGGCCTTGCGCGGCCAGTGTCTCGATCGCCTCGGCCTGGCGGATGAGCAGCACGCCCCGCTCGGGTCTGCCGAGGTCGTCGCGGTAGAGCCGTCCCAGGCGATCGAAGGCGAGAGCGAGGGGTGGCAGGCAGAGGACCGCCTCTTCGAGGACGAGAGCGGCGGCGGGCTTCCGATCGAGCGCAATCAACGCCAGCGAGAGGTTGTAAGCGATGGCGGCCTTCTGCCGGTCCTGCGGCTGCCGCTGCCGAAAGGCGAGTTGCAGCACCCCTTCCGCCTCGGAGATCCGGCCCGTTTCGAGGAGCACACCGCCGAGGTTCTTCAGGAGAAACCGGTTCCCCGGTGAGAGCTTCAATCCACGCCGGTAGGCGGCTTCCTCGCCCTCGATATCCCCGACCCGGCCGCGGTAGAGCCCGAGACGGTTCACCGCATCGTCATTTTCAGGGTAGTTGGTTTCCTTCAGGACATCCATGATCATGGTGAGGTCGCTTCGCCAGACCGCCTCGCGGTTGACCGTCAGGAGGGCGAACGAAACGACGAGCGCTATCCCGCAGATCACCCGCAGGCGCGGCAGCATGAAGAGCAGCGTCACGAGCACCAGTACCCCGCCGGCCGATGCGATGTAAAAGTGCCGGTCCGCCATCACCGCGCCGATCCGGATCAACTGGGAGACGGGCAGCAGCGCGGTGAAGAACCAGAGGATGCCGAGGGCGACAAAGGGGGACCGCCGCCGAAGCCAGATTGCCAGAACCACCAGCGCCACCGTCGCCGCGGCCATGAAGAACACGACCGGTGAACTCGCGATACCGGTCACCTCCCGGGGGACGAAGAGAGGATCCGCCGAGTAGTCGGCGCACATCCCGACCGGCAGGAAGAACAGTCCCGCATACCGGAGCATCAGGGCCACTCCGACGGTCGCCGCGGAGAACGAATCCACATTCCCCCAGGTCACGCCGACACCCTCCGGGAGAAGAGTCCCCATCGCGCTTTTCCGCACCACCGCGTAGAGCAGGATCGGGACGGCGTAGGAGGCGTAGCGCCAAAGCGTCGCCGGCCGGAGCAGGTCACGGCCGCGAAGCCCCCGGACGCAACCCTCCACGAGCAGCAGAAGGAGAGGCAGGGGGCCGGCGGCGAGCTTGCCGAACAGAGCGAGGGTGAAGGTCAGGAGTGCGAGGGCGTGCCACAGAGCCTTCTTCCGCCCCATGAGGTGAAAGAGCATCGTGGCCATCATCAGCACGAACGCCAGCAGGTCGCCGCGCGCCACGATCCAGCCGACCGGCTCCGCCGAGGCGGGATGCAAGAGGAACAACATGGCCGCGGCTTCCGCGAACCAGGGCCGCGAAGTGAGCCGCCTGAGAAGCAGGTAGAAGAGCAGACCGCCAAGCAGGTGCAGGAGCAGGTTCGTGAGGTGGTAGCCGGCGGCGTGATCACCGCCCCACACCTGGTAGTCGATGGCCAGGGAGACGTTCACGAGAGGACGGAAGAGTCCGACGTTCGCCCGCTCGCCGAAGTAGTTCCGCAAAAACATGGCCGGGATATTACCGAGGTCCGAGAGCTCCGGATTCCCCTCGATCATCGCGTGGTCGTCCCAGACGAATCCGCCGAGAAGGACGGGACCGTGCAGCAGCGCCACGGCGGGCAGAAGGCTCAGGAATATCAACGTCCGCTTGTCCATCTCCACCGCAAGGTATCAGAGGGGAACGGTTTTGATCTCCGTCTTCACAGCGCGGCCCTGCCGCATGGAGGGTCGACCTCCGGGCGACCGTGCTGGCGGTCCGGCAGCGTCACGCAGAATCTGCGAGCGCCGCGAAGATTTCGAACGTCAGTACTGCAGGGTACGGAACGACTGAGGCTTCCGTTCATCACCGAAGAACCGGAAAACTCGAAGACCGCCCCCATATAGCCTGACGTCGTCGGGCAGGCGTGTTGAGCCTGCCGCCGCGATGCGCCGCGACCGCCTCTCGGATTGTGTGCTCTGCCTGGGAATGCGGGCTAGAGTCCCGAACCATGGCTGTGAACACCGCGCGAGATCTGACGACCGGATCCATACCCCGGCACGCCATCGCACTGGCGATCCCGGCGGTCGTCTCCGCGCTGGTTCACAACCTCTATGGATTGAACGACGTCTACTTCTCGCAGTTCATCGGAAACGGGAAGGCGGCGCAGACCGCCATCAGCAACAACCTCTTCACGCTGATCCAGATCTTCGGATTCATCCAGCTCGCGGCCATCGGCACCCTGACCCTGGTCTCAAGACGCACCGGGGCGCGAAACCACGACGGAGCAGACCACGCCGCGCGCCAGGGTCTGGGCTTCGCCGCGGCCGTCTCGCTACTCACCGCCGGACTCGGACTGGCCACCCTCCGGCTCATCCCCGCCTCCATGGGGATGGCCGAGGACGTGACCGCGGAGTCGATCAGCTACCTCCGCGTCATCTTCCTCGGCATGCCGCTGATGTTCCTGCCGCCGGTCCTCGACTCGATCTTCCGCGCGCGCGGCGACACGAGAACTCCCCTTCTGCTCCACGTCCTCGGCGTCGGCGGCAACCTGGTGGGGAACACCATCGCCGTCTTCGTCCTCGATCTGGGGACGATGGGCATCGCCTGTTCGACCCTTTTCTCCCGGCTGCTCTGGGTGATAGTGGCGCTGATCGTCATCCGTCGCGGCCGGCTCGGCATCAGGTTGAAGAGGCGCGCCGGCCCGATTGCGGACTTCGGGATCTGGTGGAGACTCGCGAGGATCTCACTGCCGATTGCCGCCCGGGCCTTCCTCTTCGGCTCGATCTACCAGATGGTCTCCCGGATCACTTCCCAGTTCGGTTCGGAGGCCCAGAATGGTCTGGGCGTCGGCATCCGCCTGGAAGGGATCTGCTTCTTCATCCTCGTCGGCTTCGGCATGGCGGCGGGGCCCCTGGTGGGACAGAATCTCGGCGCCGGCAAACCGGAACGGGCCGAGAAGGCGGCATGGGTCACCGCGGCGATGGCCGCCGTGCCCGCGGTGCTGTTCTCCCTGTTCTTCTACTTCGGCCCGAACTTCATCATGGACGCGATGACCGCGGACGCGGGCACGCGGGCCCACGGCATCGACTACCTGCGGATCGTCTCCATCTGCATGATCTTCACCGCGATGGAGGTGGTTTTCGCCAACAGCTTCGTGGGCGCCGGGGACACCCTCCCCCCCGCGCTGGTGGACATCCCGATCACGGCGATGCGGGTGCCGTTGGCCGCCTGGCTCTCCAGCTATCCGTCGATCGGGGTACACGGGATCTGGTGGACGATTGCCGGCACCGCCATCGCCCGCGGGCTGCTCATGGCGATCTGGTTCCGGCGCGGAAGGTGGAAGCGGGCGCGTCCGGACCTCGACCGGTAAAACCGGCACGCAGAAGGCCGCGGGCAGGACCGTGATGTTGCCGGATCGCGCCTTCCCCCGAGGTGACCGAACCTCGGGAACAAGCCGGACCCGCCACGACGGCGGGCCCGGATGTGCTCCTGGATCCGATGTGCTTTCCTATTTGAACCCCTGGTCCGCCCACAGCTTCTCGACGTAACCGCGCCACTCCTTCTCGACCGGTCCCCAGTCGTAGTTCTCGCCCGCGCCCCAGGTCTTCGCGAACTCCTCCGGACCGGAGAGCCCCTTCAATTCCTTCCCGATGTACTCGATCAGCTTCTCGCGGTACTTGCCGTCCTCGAAGTTGTAGAGGAAGTAGCACCAGGTCCAGGACTCGGCGTAGAACAGCGAGACGAGCCGTCCCCGCTGGTTGAGCCCCTTCCGGCGCGCACGCTGCTGGAGTTCCGGGCCGCTGCGGATGTTCCGCAATTCCTCGAACGACCAATCGGAGAGCTTGTTCTTCCGGGTCTGAAACCACTCCCCCAGGCGCATGCGGTAGGGCACCTTCAAGGTCCACTTCCCGCCGGTTCTGCTCGTTGCGGAACCGTAGAAGTCGGCCATGCCCTCCTGGAACCAGTGCAACCGACTCTGGGTGCGGCTGTCCCCCCAGAGCACTTCCTCGCCGGTTTCCCGCTCGAGCACCACCTTGCTGAAGGTGTGCATGATCTGGTGAAACGCCTCGTGGACGACCTTGTTGGTGTTGAAGTCCGACCGGTTCGCCTGGCCGCTGGAAGCACTGCCGGCCTGCTCGAAAAGCGTGACCCACTGGTTGTTCGGACGATAGTAGGCACCGACGCCCGCAGGCAGCTGCATGCCGATATCCTTCTGGTACTGCAGGAAGGACGCGTGGCTGCTGAAGGTCCAGACCTTGAGCACCCGCATCGAGGGCTGCTCGAGGTCGCTGATCTCGGGGAGATTGAAGGGAACCTTGAAGTCCGCCATGTACTGCGAGTAGAGCGTGTGGAGGAGGGTCAGGTTCCGCGCAACGATCTTCTCCGCCTCCGCGGCGCGCTTCTTCTGGGCGTCGGACTGAACTCCATCCTTGTCGCCGACGAACTCGACGAACATGATGTACGGGCTTTTCGACTCCACACGGAACTTGTACTTCGAGTAGACCGGATCGCGCATCACGTTCAGGCGGATGACGTACTCGTCGAGGTAGGTCCGGTCGTTCTTCAGCTTGTTGAAATGCGTCAGGACCGCATCGAGCAGCTTGCTCAACTCATCGACCTTCTCCGGAGTGCCCCAATGACTTTCGGCGTACTCCCGCTCTTCGACCAGGGTTTCATACTCGGCGTTTGCGTAGGTATCGAGGATGTCGTCCTCGGGAATCTTGTCGAAGATCTCCTTCAAGTCCCGGTTCCCGACCTCCAGGTTGGCCCATTCGAGGTCGGGGTCGATGGCGAGAGCGGATTCCGCAGCCTTTCGCGCCACGCCGGAGAGCCCCTTGCTCCGGGCCCTGGTGTACACCGACTGCAAGCCCGACTTATCCTTCCGCCCCGCGAACATGAAGAGCTCCCCTTCGAGGGCCCGGGTCTGCTCAGCGGCGGTCGGCTTGTCCGGCGCCTGGTTCGCCGGCTGTCCCAGGTTGCCGCCTCCGCCGCCGGCCACCGGAGTCACCGGATCCTTGCCGGAAGTGAAGACGATCACCAGGACGACCACGATCACAACGAGGCCGAGGCCCGCGCCACCGAGGATCAGCGGCATCGGAGACTTTTTGACGGGACCGGCCGGCGCTCCCCGACGAGCCGGGCGCCCGCGGCCACCACCTGCCACCGCAGCGCCCGCGGCCCCGGCCGCACCCCGCGCCGGCCGGCCGGCCGGCTTCCCCGGCCTTCCGGGCTTGCCGCCCATGGCCGGGAGGTTCGTGGAGGTCGCCCCTCCCGCCCGGCGCGGATCCACGCGCGGCGCGGCCTGCTTCTTTCCCGGAAAGCCCGGCTTGCCCCCGCCACCCGGCCGCGCAGGTACTGTCGAAGCGGCCCGACCCGGTGCGGCCCGACCCGGTGCGGCCCGACCCGGTGCGGCACGTCTCGACGGAGCGGGACGAGCCGGGGCCTGAGGGGCCGGATTGGCGCCCGCCACCGGCTGCCGGGGGACCTGCAGGACGTTCTTGCAGGACCCACAGACGAATGTGGAGCCGGGCTGGAGGGTCGAGACGTCGAAACGTGAGCCGCACTTCGGGCAGGCTACGAGATTCATCGGAGACTCCGAATTCTTGAATCCAGGGGACTTGCGGTTGGCGCATCGCTCATCCTAAGGGCTCGGGTGAAAGGGGTCAATTCATGCGGAATGGGCTGCTCCCCTTGCCCGTCGACCGGGCTCCCGGTTAGGCTCCCCCCGTGGACGACCGTTTACGGCGGCGAACGGTCACGCTGGCGTCCATGCGCGTGCTGCCGGGTTTCTTACGGATAAGACGATGAGAAAGTCCCCCGCATTCCTGCTCATCCTGCTGGCGGGCCTCCTGCTCACGGGCCGGCCCACCGCCATTTCGGCCCCGGAGAACTTCAGGATCGGCGTGCTGTTCTGGCATGCGTCGCCGAACGACGAACTTGCCCTGAAAGGCGTCCGATCAGGCCTGGCGCTCTCCCGGATCAAGGCGCAGCTCGAGGTCGTCAACGCCGACAAGGATGCCGAACAGGCGCGGGCAACGCTCGAGAGCTGGCGTGACCGCAAGTTCGATCTGGTGTACGCGATGGGTACGTCGGCGGCACTCCGGGCCAGGGAGACGCTGACGGAGATTCCGGTGGTCTTCACGGCCGTAACCAATCCGGTCGGCTCCGGGATCGTCCCGAACTGGGACGGTTCGGGGACCAATCTTTGCGGCAACTCGAACTGGATCGACACGTCTGAGGTACTGGCGGTCTTTCGGAGCGCGGTCCCGGACCTGGCCCGGCTCGGCGTCGTCCTGACCCGGAACAACCCGGTGTCCATCGAAGAAGTGGCGGAAGCCAAGCGGACCTTCAAGGAGCACCCGGAGAAGCGTCTGGCCCTCTTCGAAGAGTACCTCCGCAGCCCGGACGACCTCGAGGAGGCGGTGGCGAAGCTCCTGTCGCGGGGATCCCAGGCGGTCTGGATCCCGATCGACTACGACGTTTACCGGAACATCGACCGGGTGGCGGCCATCACCGCTCCCCGCGGGATACCCCTCGTCACCTCCCAGGCCTCCGCGGTAAAAAACGGCGCGGTGGCTGGTGTCGCGGTCGATTACCACGCCCTTGGAGAGCGATCCGTGATCCTCGCGGAGCAGGTCCTCCGGCGCGGTATGGACCCTGGATCACTGCCGGTGGGACGAATGAACTCCTACCGCGTCATCGTCAACCTCGCGGCGGCCCGACAGGCGAAACTCGAGCTCCCGCTCGCCCTCCTGGCCACGGCGGATGAGATCCTCGACCCCGGGAGGGACGACCGATGAAGACCGGACCGGGACTCCGGCTCAAGACGATGGTCGTGATCCTCCTCATCTTCTGCGGGGCCGCGCTCGTGGTGCACGGTCTCCTGGTGCCATCGATGGAAGATCGGGTGCGGAGGCAATTGCTCAGTGTGGCCGACGAGTGCCTGACGAACGCCCGGGACCTCATGCGGGTTCGTGCCGGGCACATCGCCGAAAAAAACCGGCGTCAACTCCTGGACCTCCCCATCGAACTCACCGTGGGGGATCCGGACCGGACCCGCAAGCTCCTCGAGCGCCATGCCCTCGGCCTGGGCCGGAGCTACACCAGAAACGTCGAGTTCCTCACCGACGAGTTCCGCGCGCGGATCGGCGTGCGGATCCGGGATCGGGCGGAAGGGCTCGCGGCGGAGTTCAGGGAGAGCGCCTGGCTCGGTCTCCTTCTGCTCCTGCTCGCGGTGGCGGCTCTGAACGGCGCCGCGCTCGCGAGGATCGTGCTCCGGCCGGTATCGCGACTGCTCCGGGCCACGGAGCGGGTGGCCGACGGGGACCTGCAAGAGCGGATCGGCCTGACCACGAAGGATGAACTCGGCCGCCTCGGCGGAGCCTTCGACCGGATGACCGACGCCCTGGCGGAATCCCGGGCCGAGATCGAGGGGCTGAACCGGACTCTCGCGGACAAGGTGGAATAGAAGACTCACGAGCTCAAGGAGCGCAACTGCGAACTGGAAGCGACCATCGAGGAACTCGAGACCACCCGCGACGCCCTGGTGCACTCCCAGACCATGGCCTCCATCGGCACCCTGGCCGGGGGCGTCGCCCACGAGTTCAACAACCTCCTCGGAGGTATCATCGGCTGCGCGGAGGACGCCCGGGCGGAGCAGGACGACGAAGAGACCGTGGAAGCGCTCGAGATGATCCTCCGCACCGCGCGCCGGGCATGCAACATCACCGAGAACCTGCTGCGGTTCTCCCGCCCCTCCGCGCGCAGGACCTGTGCGACCGATCTCTCCGAACTGGTGGGAGAGGCCGTGGAACTGGTCCGTCCCGAGGCCAGGGGAAAGCGGATCTTCCTGGAGGCGGATCTCTCCACCGTCGCCACCGTGCAGATCGACCCCGGACAGATCCACCAGGTCGTGCTGAACCTGCTGACCAATGCCATTCACGCCCTCCCGGAAGAGGGGCGGATGGAGGTTTCCGTCTCCGCCGATGCGAACGGCGCCGCCATCGTCGTCGCCGACGACGGACCGGGAATCGCTCCCGAACACCGGGATCGCATCTTCGAACCGTTCTTCACGACGCGGACCGGAGCCGGGAAGGAGCGGGGCACCGGCCTCGGACTCTCGGTAAGTTATTCCATCGTGAAGGAGCACGGCGGCACGATCGAAGTGATGAGCGAGCCCGGCCATGGGACCACGTTCACGGTGCGCCTGCCGGCGCCGGGAGGGGCGAGCTGATGCCGAAGCGAAAGATCCTCGTCGTGGACGACGAAGAGAGCATGCGTTATTTCCTGAACCGGGCGCTGAAGCGCAAGGGGTTCACCGTCACAACCGTTCAGTCCGGAGAAGACGCACTGACTGCGGTGGCAGACGACCCGCCCGACCTCATCCTGCTGGACCTCCAGCTACCCGGCATGGACGGCATCGAGGTTCTCCGGGAACTCCGGACGCGCGAGATCCTGCCCCCGGTGCTCCTGATGACCGGATTCGGCACGGTGGAGCGTGCGCTCGACGCCATGCGGGAAGGTGCGGCGGACTTCATCACGAAGCCGTTTCAAACCGAGGCGATCATCGCCAGGATCGAGCAGGCCCTCCGGAAGGCGCCGCCGGCCCGGCCGACGATGCCGGCATCCCCGAGCCCGGGCGACGGTGAGTCCACACCAACACCGACACCGGCGCCGGTGAACTCCTCCCGGCAGGCGCCCCCGCCGCGGCCGCTCACCGCCTTCCTGCGGGAGGCCGCCGCCGCCCGTGGAATCGGGATCGTCGAGTCCGCCACGGGAGACCTCCCGATGAAGGAAGCGGCCCGGGTCTTCGAGGCGCTCTACCTCACCGAGCTCTTCGAACGGACCGCCGGCAACGTGTCCCTCGCCGCCCGGATCGCCGGCGTATCGAGGCCGAACCTGCATCGGAAAATCACGGACCTCGGCATCGATGTGAGGCGTTTCAGGGGCTGAGAGGGCCGGAACGCCGTTATCGCGAGGTAACGATCGCGCGTTCCCGTGAGGTAACGGGGTAGCGGCGATCCCCGGAAGGATGCTCCGACGGCAGCCTCCCTGTCACAAAAGCGAGACACTCCACTGACCCCACAAAATGGCACGGGCTTTGTGCGGCTCCGGGCATGAACGCCACGGAGAGCACAAACATGAAACAGTTCCTGATCGTGACCATGATCCTGTTCCTGCTCATCGGTTTCGCGAGCCCGTCCCGGGCCGACGACGCTTCCGCCGCGGCTACCGATGCCGCGGCCGAGGGCGAAGCCATCACCGACGCCGGCGAGGCCAGCGATGGAGAAGCCATCGACGACGCGCTCGCCGAGTTCGAGGCCACGACGCGAATCCCCGAGACGGTGGTGTCCGTCACGAGGGGCCGGCGACCGGTCTTCGACCTGCCTCGTTCGGTCAGTGTGCTCCACCAGGAGACCATCGAGCAACTGATGCCCCGCTTCGCCATCGGCGCCGTCGCCCGTCGCGAGCCCGGCATCATCCTGGACATCCGCACCACGACCACCGGCGACCCCATCATGCGCGGTTTCGCCGGCTTCAACATCCTGACCCTGATCGACAGCAACTCTCTCTCGACGCTCTGGGGCGAAGGCGGGTTCGGCGCTGACGACATGTACGGCAAGATCGACATCGATACGATCGAGCGGATCGAGGTCGTGCGCGGTCCCAACTCGGTCATGTACGGCAGCAACGCGCTCGGCGGCGTGATCAACTTCATCACCCGCAGTTCCCCGTTCGACTACACCACGGGCGGCATGGTCGCCGGTGTGCGCACCCGCCTGACCTACATGAGCAACATGCAGGGCCTGCGTGGCCGCTTCGAAACCTACGGCGCCACGGAGGACGTGAAGTGGCTGGTGGGCTACTCCGCGGCGGACTACGGGAACGGCAACTCGGCCGACAAGGAACTCGACCCCACCTCCGGCCGTGAGCGCAACTTCGATATCCGGGCCGACTGGCGGGTCGCGGACGGCCACGAGATCATGTTCTCGTTCCTCGACGTCTACCGCTGGAACCAGCACCGCTACTATCGTCCGACCCAGGACAACCTGAACCACCGCATCGGCGCGACGGTGCGCTGGACCGCGGAAGAGCTCGTAGAGGGGGTCGAGAACTTCGAGTGGCGCGTCTATTATCAAATGAAGCGCGACGAACGCCGCTGGCATGAGGAGAACTACCGGGAGGGCTACGCCGAGACCAACACGTTCTCCACCGACCTGCAGGCGAGTTCGGACCTCGGCGGCGGCCACTTCCTCACCTACGGCCTGCACGGCAGCCTGGACAAGGGTGAGAGCGCGGACGACGAGCAGTTCACCTTCACCACCCCCCCGCCGACGATGTCCGATGCTCCCGATACCGACTGGTGGAACTTCGCGATCTTCGCGCAGGACGAGTGGGAACTGATCGACGACACTCTCGACCTGACTCTCTCCGCCCGTTACGACTCCTTCATCTTCAAGTCCCGGCCGACGGACAGCTACAGCCCGCCGGTGGGCAGGCCGGAGTTCGACTACTTCACCGACCGGACCGGCTCCCTGACCGGCGGCATCGGACTCGTCTACAAGGTCGATGACAACTGGCGCGCCGTGGGCTCCTGGTCGCGCGGATTCCGTCAGTACGCCCCCAACTTCGGCATCCGCCAACTGGGCAACGGCGTCCTGATCCCGAACCAGTTGCTCAACCCGGTGGTGGCCTACAACTACGAGCTCGGCGCCAAGGCCCGCTACCCCTGGTTCGACGGTGAGATCTACGGCTACTACACCGATATCCGCGACTGGCAGGAACTCCGCCCGGACACGTTCATGGGCCAGGACTGGTACGACTACAACGGAAACGGAGTGCAGGACGCCAACGAGAACGTGGTGTCCCAGAAGCCGGTGGGCAGCGCCTATGTCTACGGTTTCGAACTCAAGGGTACGGTCTACCTGAGCAAGGCCATCCCCGAACTCCCGAGCGGTTTCTCGATGTGGGGCGGCGCCGCCTGGAACCACGGGAAGGTGAGCGACGGGGAGTACTTCCGCCACACCATGCCCCTTTCGGGCATCATTGCCGGGCGCTGGGACGACGCCGACCCGAAGCGTGGCGCGTATGTCGAGATCGTGGCCGAAATGGCGGCGCGCTACGACGAGATCCCGAGCAGCCGGGTGGAAAACGACCTCGCTTACCGCAGGGAACCCCAGGACAAGAACTCCCCGCTCCTCCGCGACTGGGGCGGCGTACCCGGCTACACGGTCTTCTCGATCTATGCCGGCATGAACCTCGGTGAGAACGCGAAAGTGACCATGGCGGTGGAAAACTTCACCAACAGGCAATACCGCCGGGCGCACAGCCGCATGGACGCCCTCGGCCTGAACTTCATCCTCGGCATCGACATCTGGTTCTGAGTCATGAAAAGCGCGAGCAGAAAGGTCCTCCTGGCTTCGATCCTGGCCCACGGCCTGCTGTTCGCGCTGCTCACCCCCTGGCTGACCATGGTCGCCGGGGCTGCTCTTCCAAAGGTGGCGGAAGTGCGAAGCCGGCTCGTCACTCCCGCGGAGCTCATCCCGGACCCGGTGACCATCCCGGACCGGCGCCCTCCGTCGCCGGAAGACCCGCCCACCGTGCCATACCCTGAGACCGTCCCCCCGGAGGAGACGCCGGCCGAGGCGCCGCTTTTCGACCGCCCGGTCGAACCCTCCCTTTCGACTGCTTTCGCCATCCCGGTGAAACGTTCGATTGCTGTCCGGTCCGCGCCAAACCGCCAGAAGGAGACTGCTTCCCTGGTGGCTTTGGCGCCTCCTCCGGTGCGGACCCTCAATGTCGCAATGCACGCTCGCCGCGCCTCCGGGCCAAGCCGGAAGGCCGTGCCGATGAAGGGCAACCTCCCCCCGAGGTACCCCGTGCGGGCGAGAGAGCGGGCCCACGAGGGAGTCGTCCTCGTCATGGCGCACCTCGACCGCTCCGGTGAGGTGGTGCGGGTGGAGATTCTGAAGGGATCCGGTTACACTCTGCTGGACCGTGAAGCCCTGCGCGCGGTCGAGGCCTGGCGTTTCAGACCGGCGCTCCGGAACGGAGTCGCCATCGCTTCACGGATTGAAGTCCCCATACGCTTTCGCATCTCGTGACGCATCGCTGCATCGCGACCCAGCCGCAATGGAGGGTCGACCTCCGGGCGACCGTGCTGGCGGTCCGGCGCCGTCACGCAAAGTCTGCGAGCGCTGCGAAGATTCTGAACATCAGTTCAACAGATCGCGTGCCCTCATGAGAAATGCGGGCTGGACTCACCCCTTCGAGAGGAAAACCATGCGAACGATCAAGCTTGCCCTCGTCCTCGTCCTCGGGGCCGTCGGGGTCGCCTGTGGCCGCGCCGACGTCGTCATCTACAGTGCCCTCGACCAGGTCCACTCGGAGCCGATCATCCGGCAGTTCGAGGAGGAGACCGGCCTGACCGTGCGGGCGCAGTACGACCTCGAAGCGGTGAAGACCGTCGGCCTCGTCAACAAGCTCGTCGATGAGGCGGACAACCCGAAGTGCGACGTGTTCTGGAACAATGAACTCGTCCACACGGTGCGTCTGAAAAAGAAGGGGCTGCTCGCCCCGTACGAAAGCCCATCCGCCGAGGAAATCCCGGCCCGCTTCAAGGACCCGGATCATACCTGGACCGGCTTTGCGGCGCGGGCTCGCGTGCTCATCCTGAACACCGAACTGGCCTCGAAGGTGGTTCCCGATGAGAGCGAGTGGCCGACGAAAACCGCGGACCTGCTCGATCCGAAATGGAAGGGGCAGATCGGCATGGCCAAGCCCCTGGCCGGGACCACCCTGACCCACATGTCGGTTCTTTGGAGCATGAAGGGCCCGGAGTACGTGATGGACTTCTGGAAGCGCCTGATGGCGAACGACGGCAGAGTCGCCACCGGCAACGCCCACCTGATGAAGGAAGTCTCGATCGGAAAGTTCGCGTTCGGCTACACCGACACGGACGACTTCCGCATGGCGGAACTCGAGGGCCGGCCGGTGCGGCGAATCTTCCCCGACCAGGATCCGAACGGCGACATCGTCGGCTGCCTCGTCATCCCGAACAGTGTCAGCCTGATCAGAAACGGTCCGAATCCAGAGAACGGCAAGCGGCTGATCGACTATATCCTTTCAAAGAAGGTGGAGGAGTTGCTCGCCAAGGGCCCCTCCGCACAGATGCCCGTCAGGAAATCCGTCCCTCGCCCGGACTACGTCTTGAGCGCCGAAGAGCTGGTGACGATCGAGGTGGACTGGGAGAAGGTAGCGGAAGCGGTCGAGCCGGTCAGCGCCTGGCTCCTTCAGTTCATGGAAGAAAAATGACGAGATCAGCCCCGGTCCTGGTTGCAGCCCTCGCCCTTCTCGCCGTCGCCGGATGCAGCACGCCGACCCATGTCGGTACCGGCACGCTCAACGCACTGAGCACGCCCCTCGACCTGAAACCGGGCGCCCTCTTCGTCACTCCGGACGAGAGCTACGTGCTTTGTGAGACCCAGCGCGACAAGAACCTCGTCTTCACCGGCCACCTCGAGACGCTGAAGGCGCGGTCCCTCGACTACCGGGCGTTCGCATTTTCGGCGGATTCGAAGTCCGCAGCGGCGATCCGCCGGGAGGAAGGCGCCTACGTGGCCGTCCCCGACCTGCGCCGCCTGGCGAGCTTCCCGAAGCCGGCCGGCGCCTTCACCGGCCGCGCCGAACTCTTCGCCCTGCCGGATGGCAGCGGCTTCGTGGCGGTCGGCAACGATCGAACCGCGCCGAACGTCTGGATCATCGGTGAAGAACCGCCCCGTTTCGCGCGTAGCGGCCGCACCATGGACCCGGCCAACCTGCGCGGCGCGGCGATCGACCAGGAGAGCGGCAAGCTCATCCTGACCAACGATCGGAACCTCCTCGAGATCTTCAACCTGAAAACGATGCAGACCGAGGACGTGCTCGAGTTGCCCTGCCGGGAAGCCGACTACGACATCGCCACCGGGCTCGGCTGGGCGTTTGTCTCGACGCGGGACGGCATGGTCATTCCGGTGAACGTCGCGGCGAAATCGCATGCCGAACCGATCCGGATCGGCGGCAGAGGCCAGATGCGCGTCGCCCTCTCGAAGTCCGGCCGTCTGCTGGCGGTCAGCCACCAGGACCAGAGCGCGCGGAAGGCCCCCTACCCCACCACGCTCAAGGTCTTCGCCGTCGATCGGGGCAATGCGACGGAACTCGGCCACGCCTTCTTCGAAGCCGAGGGTCCGGCCCGGGACATCGTGGTGCTGGAAACGTCCGGCAAGGTGCTCCTGAGCTGCGACCCGCAACTCATCGCCTGGACGTTCGAGTAGACGAGGGGGCAGCGCCGTCTGCGCCGTACTACTTAAGGGGCCGCGCAGGAACAACTACGGGATTCGAGGGCAGCCGCATCCCGCAAAGCCGCGTTGCCCGTCTGTTGAAACCAGTAAGGTTGCGCCCTCCTCGCGCCTTGCCGGGCGGGCGCATCAGCGCTCTCCGTCCTGCGAAGTTATTCTTGCGCGGCCCCTGAGCAGCCCCGCCAGCTCTACCCGCGTGGTCACCGGCGCCCGGCACGCATAGTTCTCGCAGACATACGCGGTCGCCTTTCCGTCCTTCGGGACCTGTGCGGAAAGGTACGGGATCAGGGAACGCGCCTGCTCCCCGTCCGGACCGGTGAGGTTCAACGCGAGCACGGCCCGGGGAAGGTAGTGGCCGCGGACCTCGGCGAGCAACTCGTTGAGGTCCGGCCCCCTGGCGTCCGCGGCGAGGACGATCTCCCTCGTCGGCCCCGCCGCGAAGTCGAGCGCCATCAGAGCGAAGGGGAAGCCCATCGGCATGCCGTCGATCTCTCCCGAGAACGCATTCAGGGTGTCTCGACCGGCCTGCTCGAAGCGCTTCTCCGAGGTGATGCGCCCCAGGCGGAGCAGGCCGAGCATCGCCACCGAGTTGCCGGAGGGGATCGCGCCGTCGTAGATCTCTCGCGTTTCGGTGAAGAGATCTTCGTTGCCGGCGCCGGCGAAGAGGAATCCGCCGTCCTCATGGTCGGTAAAGAGTGACAGCATGCTGTCGGCGGTGTCGACCGCGGCGGCGAGCCAGCGCGCGTCGAACGTCGTCTCGTAGAGATCGAGCAGGGCGAAGACGAGGAAGGCATGATCGTCGAGGAAAGCGGGGATCGAGGCGTCGCCGCGGTGGTAGCGATGCAGCAGGCGGCCGTCATCGACCATCTCGGTCAGCAGGAAGTCGGCGGCCCTCGCCGCGGCCGCGGTGTAGCGCTCCTCCCCGAGCACGCGGCCGGCGTAGGCCAGAGTCGAGATCATCAGCGCGTTCCAGTCGGTGAGAACCTTGTCGTCCTTCATGGGGTGGACACGCTTTTCGCGGACGGCGAAGAGCTTCCCGCGCATCGGCGCAAGACGGGCTTCCAGGGCGGCCTCCGTGGTGTCCCTCGCCGCCGCCACTTCGGCGAGTGACTTGGGGAGGTGCAGGATGTTCTTGCGGGTGTCTGCGCCGGTGGATTCCTCCCGGTAGTTCCCGGCTTCCGTCGCTCCGTAGATCCCGGCGAAGAATGCGCCGTCCTCCTGGCCGAGCACTTCCGAAATCTCAGCCAGCGACCAGACCTGGAACTTCCCCTCCACTCCTTCCGCATCGGCATCCTCGGCGGAGTGAAAGCCGCCCTTTGCGTCGGTCATGTCGCGGAGCACGTACTTGAAGATATCCCGGGCGACCGCGGCGTAGTGCCCGTTCTTCGTCACCTCGTAAGCCTCGAGGCAGGCCCGCCCGATCAACGCCTGATCGTAAAGCATCTTCTCGAAGTGCGGAACGAGCCAGACCGGGTCCGTGGAGTAGCGATGGAACCCACCTCCCAGGTGATCGTAGATTCCGCCCCTGTGCATCTCGACGAGGGTCTTCTCCACCATTTCGAGCGCCCTCTTCTGCCCGGTGCGGTGATAGGTGCGCAGCAGAAAGGTCAATTGGTGGGTCCGGGGGAACTTCGGTGCGGTTTCAAATCCTCCGTTCCTCGCGTCGAAACGCGAATTGAACATCGCAAACCCCTTCGCGAGGGTCTTCTCCGTCAGCTCGGCCCGTTCCACCCCATTCGACCGCGCTTCGATGTGATCGGTGATCTTCCGTGCCCCGGCCATGATGTCATCCCGCCGGTTTACCCAGGCATCGACGATAGAGCGAAGCACCGTCATGAAGCTCGGCCGCCCGAAACCCTCTTCCGGAGGGAAGTAGGTACCACCGTAGAAGGGCCGGCGATCCGGAGTGAGGAACACGGTAAGGGGCCACCCGCCGCTACCGGTCATCGCCTGCACCGCGGCCATGTAGACGTTGTCGACGTCGGGCCTCTCCTCCCGGTCCACCTTGATGGAGATGAAGTGCTCCTTCAGGTACGCCGCCACCTTCTCGTCTTCGAAGGACTCCCGCTCCATGACGTGGCACCAGTGACAGGTGGAGTAGCCGATACTGAGAAAGATCGGCTTGTCCTCTTTCGCCGCCTTCGCAAAGGCCTCGTCCCCCCATGGGAACCAGTCCACCGGGTTGTGGGCATGCTGCCGAAGGTACGGACTCGACTCCTTCGCCAAACGGTTGGTGAACCTCGGCTTCCCGCTTTTCTCGGACATTCCGGCACTCCCTTTCACGCCGCCGCCGGCTTCCTGCGCCAGCCCGTCCCCGCAGGACTGCAACATGAGAATGACAATCAGCATCGATAAGCGCGCCATGGGTTCAGGCATACCACGGGAAAAGACCCGCGGAGAGTATTGGGCACCTGGGGCGATCCGACCACCTGACACGAATCCCGTGTAGCACGAGAATAGTGGAATGAAGAACGTCACGATCACGCTTGAAGAAGAGACAGCGCGATGGGCGAAGATCCATGCGGCAAAGCAAGGATCGAGCGTCTCCCGGCTCCTCGGTGAGCTCCAGAAGAGGATGATGCTGCGCGAGCGGGGCTACGAGACAGCCCGCGGCGATGGAGTGGCAGGATGCCCCCTGGAGGTCCGGACGAGTTCGGGCTCTCCTGGTGGGACTCGCTCATTGTCTCCGCCGCCCGCCTCTCAGGGCGGCGATCCTTCTGAGCGAGGACCTGCGGGACGGCCGGGCCCCTGGCGGAACACTCGCGGTCAATCCCTTCCGGCACCCCGCGGAGAAGACCCTCTCCCGAATGTCCGAATCCGCCCCAGGGCGGATTCGGACACTAATCGCGGTTTGCGGCGAAACCACGGCTATGATGCGCATCTGCCGTTTTGGTCTTTGGGCGGGAGTGCATATGCCGACGAATTACTGGGACTACCTCCAGCTGGAACAACTGCTCTCGCTGCAGGGCGGTTTGCCGGAGGAGGAGACGGACGTTTCCGAGGACGAACTCTGTTTCATCGTCGTGCACCAGGCTTATGAACTCTGGTTCAAGGTCGTCCTGCGCGAGCTCCGGCTGGCGCGGGACGGGCTCGCGGCCGACCCGGTGCAAGAGGAGGCGGTTCCCCTCGTGGTGCACCACCTCGGACGCGTGAACGAGATCTTCCGCCTGGCTACCGACCAGTTCCGGGTGGTGGAGACCCTGTCGCCGCAGGACTTCCTCGCGTTCCGGGACAAGCTGGTCCCGGCGAGCGGGTTCCAGTCGTTCCAGATGCGCGAGATGGAAGTGCTGCTCGGGCTCCCGGACGAGGACCGCATCGAGTACGAGGAGGCGACGCCGCTCGAGCACATCCGGCGCCGCGCCGAAGGCTCCCCCGGCGGTGACAATGCCTGGCGACACATCACCGCGGCACAGCAGGAGACCACACTGCACACGGTTCTCTCCCGCTGGCTCTACCGCACTCCGATCCGAAACTCCGCTCCGGGGGACGCCGGGGATGACGAGGTGGTGCGGTCGTTTCTGGCCGACTACCTCGGCGCGGCGAAAACGCACCGGGAACGCATGATCACGCGGATGAGCGAGGTCGGCGGCGCGGATCCCACCGCCGTCCGCCGACGGTTTGACACTCAGGCCGAAGCCACCCGGGCGTTCCTCGAAGCCGAGGACGTCCCCGAAGGCGGGCGCGCGGAACGCCGCCGCGTCCGCGCCGCACTGGTTTTCATCGAGAGCTACCGGGAGCAGCCACTCCTCGCCTGGCCCCGGGCCCTCATCGACGCCGTGGTCCAGATGGAGGAGTTGCTCGTCATCTGGCGCAGCCGCCACGCCCGCATGGTCGAACGTATCATCGGCCGGCGCGTCGGCACCGGCGGATCCTCCGGGGTCGACTACCTCGATCGAACCGCTTCCTATCGTATCTTCACGGACCTCTGGGCGGTGCGGACTCTGCTCCTTTCCAAGGACGACCTGCCGCCGCTTGAAGAGGCCGCCAACTACGGCTTTGCCACGGGGAATTAACATGGCACGGGCAAACGATTTGAATGGAAAACGCGCCCTGGTGTGCGGAGCGAGTTCGGGCATCGGCCGGGCCACGGCCATGGCGCTCGCGCAGAAGGGCGCTCGGGTCATCGCACTGGCTCGCACGGAAGCACGGCTCGTCGGCCTGACGGACGAGATCAACGCAGCCTTTCCCGGAGAAGCGGGATACGTCGTCGCCGACCTGGACGACCGCCTGGCGCTCCAGGGGATCATCGACAGCCTGCTCGGCGAAGGCGGCCCCGTCCACATTCTCGTGAACAACACCGGTGGGCCGCCTCCCGGGCAACTGCTCGATGCCACCGCGGATGACCTGCAGACCGCATTCTCCCGCCATGTGCTCGCCGCACACCTCCTGATCACGAGGTTCCTGCCCGGTATGCGGGAGTGTTCCTACGGGCGGATCGTGAATGTCATCTCCACCAGCGTTCGCGAGCCGATTCCCGGGCTCGGCGTCAGCAACACCATCCGCGCGGCGATGGCCGGCTTTTCCAAGACCCTCAGTCACGAGCTGCCGGGGGGCGTGACCATCAACAACGTCCTGCCGGGGTACACCGACACCGAGCGCCTGGCGTCTCTCGGCGAGTCCATCGCGGACCGCACCGGGAAGACGCTTGAAGAGATCCTGGAGCGCTGGGTCTCCAATGTGCCGGAAGGCCGGCTCGGGCGGCCGGAGGAAGTCGCCGCGGCGGTGGCGTTCCTGGCCAGTCCCGACGCCGGATACATTCGCGGACAGAGTCTGGCCGTGGACGGCGGGCGCATGAAGTCCATCTGAGGAACAGTGATGGAATACGACGTCTTCTTTTCCATATCCCAGACGCCGGTCAACGGACGCATGCCCTCCGAAGCGAAGATGTTCACGAACTTCTTCGAGGAGGTCGTAGCCGCCGACGAACTGGGTTTCCGTACCGCCTGGCTCGCGGAGGCCCACTTCTCCACCGAGGTCCAGAAGAAGCACCGGCAGCCGGTGGTCCCACACTGGCAGGGCGAGATCGGACTGAACACGGACTTCCTCCAGCTCGCCCGCGAAGTCTTCGCTTCGACCACCCGGATCGAGACCGGCGCCGCGGTGATGAACATCCTGGTGAACGGCGGGCCGGTCGCCGCGGCGGAACGGATCGCC
>JAJSAM010000058.1 GCA_024274785.1 Planctomycetota bacterium
ACTCAATGAGATACTCCTCGCACGCGGCTTCGGAGTCGAAACGGTCTTGGAAATCGAGAAGGGTCGCGGGGTTTCTGTCATTCATGGCCGCAGCTTAGCTCACGGCACCGACACCAGCTGACTCAAGTGCATAGGCGGGGACGTTTGTATCTCTCAGGTCTCGCCACCGCAACCCACCCCCCCACCAGCAGCGGTTCAGACAGTGGGGAGGGGTCGCGAGGAGTCCCCGCCCCGCCTCGGTGGCGGTTGTGGCCCCTGGCCGTCCTACCGGGCCCTGACGGGCAGGGCGGTCTCGGCCCTGGGTTGCAGCGATGAGCGCTTCTATTCCTCTTCCAGATGCATGGCGCGCCGCGCGGTGCGCAGCAGGTTTTCCCGCACCTCCTTTGTTCGGGCCAGTATCCGACGGCGGGATCCTTCTGGCATCTCCAGCAGGATCTCCTGGTACTCGATGGGGCGAAAGTAGGCGAAGCGGTTGGCGGAGTAGAGCACCAGCCGATCATCCTCGATGATCAGCTCGTTCAGAATCCGTTGACGGGTCTTGGCGTTCATCTCCCCCCGGGCCAGCCGCCGGAAGAAGGTCTGCAGCAGGCTGTAGGCCAGCAGCACGAAGGTGATCTGCGCGGTGATCAGGGAGAATGCCCGGGAGTGAAACCTGGTCATGTCCCAGAAGCACTTGGTCTGGCGAATCCTCTCCTCCACCGCCTGGCGCAGCCGGTAAGTCTGGTAGACCTCGACCGGACCCGAGGGCTCCCGGGTGGTCGCCAGGCACCACTCGATGACCTTCCCGTCCTTCTTGGTGGCGCGAATCGGCACCACCCAGTAGGGCACCTTCATCTCCCCCCACAGCCCGGTGGCGGGGAGAAGCTTCATCTCGGTGCTCTCCACTTGCGCTTCCGGATCGGCGTCCTCCCGGTCCTTACGCCCCGCCAGGGTCTCCTGCCGCTTCTTCTCTCTCCGGCGCACCGCCTCCGGCCGGTCCGCAGGTTCCACCGGCTTCGGCTTCGGCGCCGGCCGCCAGGTGACCCATGGCTGCTGGTCTTCCTCAGCGAGCACAAAAGCGTCCTTGGCGTCGAGCATGTTCGACTTGAGCGGGAAGACGCTGTCGATCCCGTGCTCCTGCTTGAGGTAGGTGATGGTTGGCCCGTCGATGAAACCCTTATGCCGCGCGCGGCATAAGGGTTTGAATGCCGACCGCCCGATAATGCCGCGTCGGGGGTGCTACCTGTCATCTGGGAGTCTATCTGCGGTCGATCTGATCGTTGACAACGCGGCATAATCCTGCCCTTCCTCCTGGCCCCTTCGCCACTCGCGAAGAGTGACCCACCTTTGCTTGTGAGAAGTGGACCACTCGGCGATCGGTGTGGTGGCGGGGCGGGTTTCTCCGGGGGCGGCGCGCGTTGTTTCGATCGTGGTGCGCCGTCACCGGGTGCCGATCCGAGTGTGGGGATCGGCTTCCGGACAGACGCTACTCGGGATCCCTCAGGGACGGTCCGTCGATGGCGATGGTGTGGCAACGGTGCAGCAGACGTGAGAGCAGGGCTTCCACCATCGGCGGGTTGCCGAGGAAGCGGTGCCACTCGTCGTAGGCCAGGTTCGTCGTGATGATCGTCGGCTTGCGCATGTAGCGCTCCTCCATGAGTCGGAAGAAGATGTTCGCCTGCTCCGGACGCACGTTCGCATACCCCATCTCGTCGATGGCGAGGACGTCCACCTTCGCAAGCCGCCGGACGTACTTCGGCGTGGAGCGGTCCGCGAGCGAGGCGTACATCTCGTCGAAGAGGTCCTGGGCCTTCACGAACAACGCCCGATACCCGCTCTCCAGCGCCTGGAGCAGAAGTCCGCTCGCCAGACCGGTCTTCCCCACGCCGGTCTTGCCGACGAACACGATGTTCTCCGCCCGGGAGATGAAGTCCAGCGTCGCCAGACCGTTGATCTGGCGACGCGAAACCCCCGGCTGCTTCTTGAAGGGGAACGACTTCAAGGTCCAAGGGAAGGGCAGCCGTGCCCGCTTCTTGCGCCACTCGAGGGCCTTCTCCTGCCGGTCGTGCCACTGGGCACGCAAGAGACGGAGGAGGAACTCCTCGTACGTGGAGTCGTTCTCCCTCGCGATGGCGATCTCCTCGTCGAGAAGCTCGATCATCCGCGAAAGGCGCAGGTTCTTCAGATGCTGCCTGAGCTCATCGTCCATCCTGGTCTCCCGGGTCATCGCCCGTCTGATAGAAGAAGTCCTCTCCGATCCGCTTGAGCACCATCCGCTCGACCCGCTCGAGGTCGAAAAGGCCGTACCGCGCCGCCTCCCCGATGGCGGCCACGAGCGGTTCCCGCGGGTAGTCGATGACCATCGCGAGAAGCCGGCGGAAGAGACGGGACGCGGGACCCTTGCCGTGCTTTCCGAGCGCCTTCACGTAGCTCTCCAGCTCGGGCGCCAGGCTCAGGATCCGCGCCGCGGCTTCCTGGCGTTTCCGCGTCTTTCTGCCTTCCCCCCGCGGCGGTCGGTGCGCCGGGTCGGTCACCCGCTTGTTCGTCCGGCCCACCGCGCGTGCATGCTCCGCCTCGATGCGGGGGCCGTCGTAGACGATGATCCGGTCCTTCGTCTCCCGGACCTCCACCTGCCGGCCCACCGCGGTGGGCACCGAATAGAAGTTGCTGTCCACCCGGACGCAGCCTTCGATGTCCACGATCCGGTGGTGGAGGCGGTAGACCTCCGGGACGAAGGCCGGCAGCGGGTGGAGGTGCGCCTGCTCGGCCGCGAAGAGCTCCCGCGGACTGGCTTTCAGGTGACGCTTCCCCCGGGCGTTGACCGTGTCGCACCACGAGACGGCCTGCCGGTTCCAATCGGCGAAGTCCTCCCCCTTCCGGCCCGCCTCGAAGTTGTTCTCGATGTAGTGGAAGGGGCGCTCCACCCGGGCGGAGCGGTTCGCATCTCCGACCTCGTGGGCCTTGAAGTGGAATCCGAAGTGCTCTCCGAACGCTTCCATCTCCGGGACTACGACCATCTCCGCTCCCGAGCCCCTTTGCACCACGACATGGGTGTTGTCGATCATGCACACGTCGCAGCACCCGCCCACGTAGCGGAACGCATCGGTGAGGAACACCTTTCCGTCGAACCGCGTGAAGGTCGGGGAGTACTGGAAGAAGAGGAGACGCGAGTAGCAGAGCACCAGGCTCGCCACCTGGACCTTCCGCTTCCGTCCGGCGATCTCGATCGTGTGCGGGCTCGTATCGTGCTGCATCTCCTGACCGGGATCGAAGTGGTAGCGTCCCGCCGGCGGTCTCGGCTCAGCGCCGATCCCGTGACGCCGGCAGAAGGACGTGAAGGCCGGATAAGAGATCTCGAGCCCCTCCGCACAGGCGACCTCGTGCACCCGCACCAGGTTCCCCTTGCAGAGTCCGTAAAGTTCGCGGATCCGGTCAAGGAACGGGGCCGCCTTCTCCTTCCGATCGAGCCGCGGCACCTTCGGGGTCCCCGACCCGAGCACCCGGCGCACCGCACCCCGCGAGATGACAAGGGCGCGGGCGATCTCCCGGATCGGCATCCCCTTCTTTCTCAGTTCGAAGATCGTCGTCCTTGTGCCCTCGTCGAGCATCCCCACCTCCCGTCACCTTCCCGATCGAAACCGCGAGCCGGGACATCCCCGCTTTGGCGGCGTTAAGCGCTGTCCGCACTTCTTCCCGCTCCGGCGGCGTCAGCACCGCCACCGCCCCCTCGCGCACCCGGCGGCACCCGCGTCGGGCGATGGCGCCGATCGCTGCCAACGTATAGGCGTTTCCCCGCCTATGCACTTGAGTCAGCTGGTGTCGGTGCCGTGAGCTAAGCTGCGGCCATGAATGACAGAAACCCCGCGACCCTTCTCGATTTCCAAGACCGTTTCGACTCCGAAGCCGCGTGCGAGGA
>JAJSAM010000059.1 GCA_024274785.1 Planctomycetota bacterium
AAGCTCATGGCCGGGGAGAACATCCTGCTCCTGAAGGCGGCCGACGAGCGCAGCGCTTTCTGGCTGCAGTCCCGCCTGCTGACGAAGAGCGGCGAGCGGATGTACGACGTCGTCTGCTGGTAGCGGTAGCCGTTTCGTCCCGCGATCTTCCGAACCCACCTCCTGGAGGGACGAGCGCCGTCCCGTCCGCGCATCATCGAAGGCGAATACGCCGGATCCGGCGAAGCGGCGACGGAGCGCTCCTTCAGGATGCGCGCGGACCCTCCGCGCCCCGTAGAATCCGGTGTGCCACGTCGGCGGCGGGTGCGGCGCGCAGGCGGTCCAGCAGGTTCACCCGCCCGACGATCTGCGCCACCCGGGCCAGAAGGCGGAGGTGATCGCGCAGGCCGATCGCCGGGGAGAGCAGCAGGAGCACCATGTCCACCGGAGCGCCATCGAGGGACTGGTAGTTGATGGCGGGTCTCAGCCGGAAGAGAAAGAGCGTCGGCTCGGCAACTCCCGGCACCATCGCGTGGGGCAGAGCCAGCCCGTCGCCGATGCCGGTGGATTGGACGGCCTCGCGCTCCTCGATGAGATCAACCAGGACATCGGCGTCGACATCCGGCAGGCGGTTCGCGACCTCGTTGGCAAGCAAGTGGAGGAGGACCGGCTTGTCGGGCGCCGAAAAATCCCAGAAGAGATGCTCTTCCGGCAGGAGATCGAATATACCGGTGCGGTCCATGGTGGACCCGATGATATCCCGATCCGGCACGCCCGGGAATGATCAGCGCACCCGAAACCGGCCGCAACCGAGGGAGCGAGCGAGATTCTCAGCCGCCACCATCTCGTCGAGATCGAACCCGGGACCGACGACAGAGGCGAGTCGGGTCCGCGCAGGGCTCGTCTGAAAAGGAGTGCGACCGTTGCATCGAGAGCGCCTCCTGGCCCGATCCGGCCAGGCGCGAGGCGGGATGCAGCGGCCCTCGAACGCAGCAGTTCTTTCCGGACGGGCCCTCGTCAGGCGGCCGGGCGGACGGGATGGCTTGCAGGGGACGCATCATCCCCGCGGCCTGCTACGGCCGGAACTCCATCAGTCTCGTGACCACCCGGCCGATCTCCAGGTTCGGCGTCGATGCACCGGCCGTCAGGCCGATGCGGACATCGCCCTCCGGGAACCAGCCCTCGGTCTCCGTCAACTCGCCCTCCGTATTGCGGTGGCGGATGCGGTTCTCGTCCAGGATCTCCTCCACGTTCTGGATATGGAAGGTCGGAACATAGCCGGCGGCGATCTTCGCGAGGTGGCCGGTGTTGCTGGAGTTGTAACCGCCGATAACGATCGCGAGGTCGAGCGGATCCTGCAGCAGACAGAGCAAGGCGTCCTGGCGGTCCTGAGTCGCCGGACAGATGGTGTCGAACGCGATCAGATGCTCCCCGACGCCATCCTCGCCGAAGCGGGCGATCATGGCCTCTCGCACCATCTCCTGCACGGTGAGCGACTCCGATGCCAGCATCGTGGTCTGGTTGGCCATGCCGACGCGCACGAGGTCCCGGTCGGGATCGAAGTTCTCCGAGTAGGCGCCCTCGAACCGGGAAAGAAACTCCTCCCGGTCACCATCGCCGCGGATGTAGTCGCAAACGACCTGGACCTCCGCCACGTTCAGGACGACCAGGTACCGGCCTCCCGGATGCAGGAGCGCCCGCGACGCGGTGGCCTTGGTTTCCTCGTGGTAGTGCTTCCCGTGGATCAGGGAGGTGAACCCTCCCCTCGCGTACTTCTCCACGTTCTTCCAGACGGTCAGCACACTGCCGCAGGTGGTGTCCACGAGGTCGGGGCCGGCCTCCTTCAGCGCGAGCAGATCCTGCGCCGGCACGCCGAACGCCGGGATGATCACCACGTCGCCTTCACCGAGATCCGGCACGTCCACGAGCGGCTCATGCACCATCCGAATTCCCATCTCCTGGATCCGGTGGTTGACGGCCGGGTTGTGGATGATCTGCCCCATCAGGAAGATGCGGCTGTCCGGATAGACCTTCCGGGTTTCGTAGGCGTAATCCACCGCGCGGTCCACGCCGTAGCAGAAGCCGAACTGTTTCGCGAGGAGGAAGGTCAGCCCGTTCGAGGTGAGGGTGTGGTCCCCCCCGATCAGATCGCGAACGATCCCGCTGTCGAACTCGCGCTCGACGTCCTTGTGAACCTCGGCCCGCAAACCGAAGCCCTTGCGGAAGTACCTGGTCTCAGTCATGGCCGCATCGTACCGGGACGGGGAGAATTCATCGCTCTTCGTCGACGAGCCCGGGCAAGTTCACACGGGGGCTGTCAGTCGCGGAGAATTCCCGGCACACCCGTCCCGGTACCAGGCAAACGCCCAGCTACCGCCGGCGCCGAATCCTGCGGTGAAGACCAGGCGCACCGAGGAGGGCCAGACCCATCCAGGCTGCGCCCGGCAGCGGAACCGCGGAGGGAGGAACCGGATCGTCATCGAGAGTGAAGCCGCGACAGACGACATTGCCCTGCGAGTAGTTGTAGAAGCCGAACTCGCCGCTCTGGTAGGTGCTATCGGCTACGACCCGGCTCTGGAGAACGGTCGCGCCCCGCTTCACCGTGATCGCAAAGGTGCAAGGTCAGTCGTACAGACGGCCTACCGCCCCCCATGCCGCTTGAACCAATCGAGAATAGCTCTCAACCTCTCGGCTCGATTCCGGGGCCGGCCCCCTCTGGACAGGCCATGGCTCTCCCCGGCGAAGCGGAGCAGCTCCACCTCCTTGTTATCCATCTTCATTCGCACGAAAAGTTCCTCCGCCTGGGAGATCGGGCAGCGATGGTCCTCCTCGGAGTGGATGATCAGAAGCGGCGTCTCGATTTCCCCGGCATGGGTCAGCGGAGACATCCGGCGGTAGCGCTGCTCGGCCTCCCACGGGCTGCCGCCGAACTCCCACTGGAAGAAGGACCCCATGTCGGAGGTGCCGAAGAACGAGGCGAGATTGGTGACGCTGCGCTGGGTCACGGCCGCCTTGAACCGGGTGCTGTGGGCGATGAGCCAGTTCGTCATGTACCCGCCGTAGGAACCGCCGGTGACAAAGACGCGCTCCCGGTCGACGTCGCCCTCCCGGAGGAGCCCGTCGACGGCAGCCATCAGGTCGACCATGTCCACGGTACCCCAGTCCCGGTGAATGGCGTTGCGATGGGCCTTGCCATAGCCGGCGGAGCCCCGGGGATTCGTCATCAGCACGATGTAGCCCTGTGCGGCGAGCAACTGCATCTCGTGGAAGAAGACGTGCCCGTAGGCAACGTGGGGGCCGCCGTGGATCTCGAGCACCGCCGGGACCTTTCGTCCCTCCCGGATGTTCGGCGGGCGAAGCACCCAGCCGTGGACGTGGCCGCCGTCACGCGGATAACGCACTTCCTCCGGCTCCACGAGGCGGATGCCGTCGAGGACCGGCTTGTTGATGCGGGTGAGCTGCTTCGGGGCGGCCCGCGGCGCCAGGCGATACAGGTCGCCGGGGTTGGTGAAGTCCCCCACCACGGCCCAGAGGCCGTCCTGACCGGGGAGCAGCCCGAAACCGTAGGTGGTCAGGTCGCCGGAGAGGTTGACGGAGATCTCCCCCCCCGCGACCGGCACCGACGCCAGGTGGCAGGCCCCTTCCCGCGTCACAGCGAAGTAGACCCGGTCCCCGTCCGCCGAAACCACCGGAGCCGGCCCGCCGAACTCCGCTGGATTCACATCCCCGATGGTCACGTTCGCCGTCTGAAAATCGAGACCGGGCGTCAGGTCCACCGAGGCGCCGCCTCCGGCCGGGACGCGCCGAACGTGGACGTTCTCCCGGTTCGACTCCCCGGGGCCGCAGAGGTGCCCCACATAGAGAATCGTCCTTCCGTCGGGAGTGTAGGAGTGCCCGAACGCCGGCCCGGACTCGCGCGTGACCTTGCGCAGGCCCTTCCCGTCGGTCTTCACCGTGTAGATGTCCATGTTCTCGACGAAGCGATCGGGATCGGGAACGCGGTTACTTTGGAAGGCCACCCGAGCGCCGTCCGGCGAGAAGCGCGGCGACAGATCGTCCTGGTTCCCGCGGGTCAGGGCGATCCGTTTGCCGGTGGTCGCCCGCACCAGGTGGATGTGCGCGTTCGTCTCCGGGCGGAATCCCACGCCGTCTATCTTGTAATGCAGGCGGGTGATCCGGCGGCAATCGGCCTGCCGGGCGAGGATGTCCTTCTTCTCGTCGCGCCGCAGCTTCTCGCGGGTGGTGAGTTCGCGGGCCGCGGCGGCGAGGTATTTCCCATCAGGGGACCACTCGTACTGAAGCACGACCGCGTCGCGATCCGTCAGACGCTTCGCCTCCCCACCGCGGAGCGGAAGGAGCCAGATCGATCGTCCCTTGTCCCGGTCGGACAGGAAGGCCAGCGTCTCACCGTCCGGGGCGAACCGGGGTTCGCCGTCCTGGTGGTCGCCGCGCGTCAACCGCCGCAGCCGTCCCCCGCTCGAGGGGATCAGGTAGATGCTCGAGAAGTTCCGGTTCTTCTTCAGGTTCACCCGCATCAGCGCGAAGGCGATCCACTCTCCGTCCGGGGAGACATCGACCGAGGTGATGTTGCGAAGTCTGAACAGGTCTTCGATAGTGATGGGGCGCCGTCGTCCGGCCATGTTGGTCTCCCTCGCCGGGCGGAAGATGGGGCCCGGCGCCGAATTGGACTATTGTGCCCCGATGCGGGGAGTTCTGCTGCTGTTCATTCTGATCGGTGTCGGTTGTGCGCCGGCGACCACTGTGCGGGAAGTGGATGTCTTCGCCACCGGCGGCGCCGCGAAGATCCTCCGCGCCGGAGATCCCGGGGATTACGCCGCCATCCGGAAGCGCGTCCGGTTCCTGCACGAGACCTTCGGCTACGTGCCGGACGGTTCCCACCGGGAGTTGCGCGACCTGCGGGACCTCCTGGACCGTGAGGAGATGATGGCCCGGCTGTCCGACCCCGCGGTTCTCGCCTTCGGGCAACGGCTCCGGGCCATCGACTACCGGATGGAACCACGCGACGCCCGGGCCCTCATCGCCGGTGCGGGAGGCCCGAATGACAAGGCCCTCGGGGACACGCAGGTCGTCTCGCTCCACGAGGCCGTCGCCGCGGCCGGCCTGCTCGCCCCGGACGCGGGGCGAGACGCCTTGCTCATGCGACCCGATCGCGCCGCAGGGCTTTCGCAACTCGCTACCATGCCGGGCGGCCTGGAACGTATCCGCGCCTTCGCCGCCGCGGTGCCGTACCGCTATCGCCCCTCCGACGCCGGCCCCCTCGCCGACGAGACGCCCCTCACCTCCGCCGAGGGCGAGTTTCTGACGTGGCTCGCCCGGGCTCTCGGAACCGACCTCCGCCCGGGCCAACTGCCCGAACTGCGACGGCTCGCCGCGCGGGAAGCCGACACGCGGGAACTTCTCGACCACGCCGCGGCGGCGAAGATCGAACTGGGCGGCGCCGGAGCGATCATGGTTCTCGCCCGAACGGTCCGGAACTACGAACCGCTGACCGAGGACGAGGCGGACCGGCTTTCCGATCTGGCACGCAAACTCGTGTTCCCCGGCGCGAACGAGTTCCTGTCCCTGGTCCCGCTCTGCCGGCCCGCGGGCATCGTCGACCTGGTGGACGAACTGGAGGACCGCTATCACTACCGCTTCCGTGCCAGCGACGGCGCCGGGCTCCTGGTGCTGATGAGGCGAGGGCTCCCCGATCCGGCGCTGCCCGACTGGATCGTCGACGACCGGGTGCCCATCCTGCGGCCGGAGCTGCTGCTCTCCGCGGAGCCCGCGACGGCGTTTACGGGCGAAAACGACCTGCGATTCCTCGAAGCCGTTTCCGGAATGCGCCCCGACCTCGCCAGGCGATCGCCCGAGGGATTGCGGCGCAGCGTTCAGCGACGGCTCAAGGGACGGGAAGTCCGCTATCGGCTTGGCGCACCCTACGCGGAATCCGCTGCCGACCTGACCGGCTTTCTCCGCCCGGACCTGATCAAGATCCACCTGCTGCTCGACGAACTCGAGAGGCCCGAGGTGGTGGCGAAAATCCAGGCCTGGGTTGACCGGGATGCCGGGGACTCGAGCGCGGAGCTGGGCGGCTACATCCGCCTGACACCCGCGGGGCGCCTGACCTTCGAGCGGTACGACGGCAGCACCGGGACCGACCGCGAGGACCGGCTCCACCTGCCTCCGGACCCGGTCGGCGCAGCCCTCGATTTCCACCTCCACGCCACCGATCAGGACGACTCAGCGTACGCCGGCCCCTCGTCCGGAGGGCCCGGCACCGACCTGTTCCGCGCTGCGCGCCACCGGGTGGATGGGGTGGTTCTGACGAGGCTCGGGGATGGCCGGACCAACGCTGACATGTATAGTTCGAGGAAATATGTACTCGATCTGGGGGTCATCGGCAGGCCTCCGGAACGTTGAGATCCGGCAAAGAATCGGGGACGTTGCCTGAATTCTTCATTGACACCCAGACTCAGATTGCTTCAATTTCGATCAACCGGGCAGCATTCCATGTTTCATTTTGGAGGGAATTCGCATGCGCAGGGTACTTGCCATCAGCCTCGCGATCCTGGTCGTGATGCTCGCGACCCGAGGCGTGATGGCCCAGGACGCCGAGCAGTCCGTGTCTGACCGACTGCTCGAAATCCTCAAAGACCGCCAGATCATCAGTGGTGATGAGTACGGCGAGCTCAAGGGATTGGCGACCGAAATGCAGGCAGAGCGCGCCGAGTTGGACACTCGCCTCGGCGACCTCGACCGTTCCATTACCGAATACCTGGCAAAGGACGATGAGGCCCTCGGCTCCAACGTCACCTACCAGGTCGGCAATGGGTTCACCTTCGCCACCCAGGACGGCATGTTTTCGCTGACCGTCGGTGGCATGTTCAAGTTCACGTACCAGGGCATCAACCGGGACCGCAACCCATTCAGATGCGTCGGTGATTACAACGGTGACCTGGACCGGGAGGGTGTCGACCGCCGGGACGTCAACAACTTCTGGCTGGACAACCGGTTCCACTTCCAGGGCTACGCTTTCGACCCGAACCTCGAGTTCTACTTCGAGTTCATGGCCGGCAGCTACGTGGGCCTGTTCGAGGGCTGGGTCAACTACAACGTCTGTGACTGGTTCAACGTCAAGGGCGGCCTGCAGCGCGTTCCGACGGGCCGTCAGGCTCTGATCCACCAGTCCGACCTGTCCTTCGGCAACCGTGCCTGGGAGAGCATCGACAGTTGGGGCGTCAACGCCGGCCTCGCGGTCCCGCCCGTCGGCGACCGCTGGCTGATCGATGACGGCACCTACTTCGGTAGCTACTATTACGACGACTTGTCCGTCGGCGTCACCCAGGACCTCGGCGTCAGCATCTGGAACCTGTACGAGAACCTCTTCGACACCATCGGTGAAGAAGGCTTCGCGGTCGAGTACAGCATGGGGATCTACAACGGCAGCCTGGCCTGGAACAACAACTGGGTTGCTCCGGCCTTCCGCCTCGCCATCCACCCGTTCGGCTACGTCCCGCTCGTCGAGGGCGACTGGACCGCCAGCGCCACTCCGAAGTTCGCGATTGGCGTCAACTACGGCTCCGATGTCGGCATCCCTCACGAGAATGAGCGCACCGCTTTCTACAGTTGGGACGCAGTCCTGACCTGGAGTGGCCTCTACCTCACCGGTGAGTGGCACGTCAACTCCTACAAGAGCAAGACGGTTTCCAAGGAGAAGCAGCGTTCCTGGTTCCTCGCGGCCGGCTTCATGGTCATGCCCCAGGAATTGGAGCTCTTGATCCGCTACTCGACCCGTGGCGCACCGCAGCAGTGGGGTGCCGAGGTCGACCAGACCAGCGAGTGGAGCTTCGGCGTGGCTTACTACTTCGAAGGTCACAACCTCAAGGGGATTGCCGAGATCGGTCAGCAGAAGACCGAACTCCCCAGCAGTGCCCGGCTCGACGACCCGGAAATCGGCTTCTTCCGCCTGACTTTCCAGCTCGAGTGGTAGTTCACAACTGACCGAATTCTCAACGGCCCGGCGGCTTGCCGCCGGGCCGTTTCTTTTTGGTTTCCCCCCACCGACTCCGACCCTCCCCATCGACTTGACTCGCTATCTGCGTTGGCCTAGACTCCCCTTGCTTCTCTGTCGGGAGGTGCGTAACCATGAACTCCAGAGATACAACCTCGGAGAGTCTGTCCCTGTCTTTCGCCGGCGAGGAGCCGGTGGAAGTCAGTATCGAGTCGGTGGATCGCTCCCCGTGTGCGGTGGGCTGTCCGGCCGGCGTCAACGTCAAGGCCTATGTCACCCTGATCGCCGCCGGCCGGTTCAAGGACGCGCTCGAGATCGTGCGTCAGAAGAACCCCTTCCCCGGCATCTGCGGTCGCGTCTGCACTCACCCCTGTGAGGCGGGGTGCAACCGCGCCCGGGTGGACGAACCCATCGCCATCCGCGATCTGAAGCGCTATATCGCGGACTGGGAGATCGATAACCCCGAGGAGGCGAAGGTAGCCATACCGGAGCGCCTCTTCGAGCAGAACATCGCCGTCGTCGGTTCCGGACCCGCCGGCATCACCGCCGCAAATGACCTGATCCGAATGGGTTACGGCGTCACAGTCTTCGAAGCGCTCGATCGCACCGGCGGCATGATGGTCACCGGCATCCCGCCGTTCCGTCTCCCCCGCCACATCATCGAGGCCGAGATCAAGGCCGTTCAGGCGCAGGGAGTCGAGATCCGCACGAACACGCCCCTGGGGCCGGATCTCACGCTGCAGGACCTCATGGACAAGGACGGGTTCTCCGCCGTCTTTCTGGCCATCGGCGCCCACCAGGGCAGAAAGCTCGGCATCCCCGGCGAAGAGGCCGGCCTGGACGCCGTTCAATTCCTGCGCATCGCCAACCTCACCGAAAACGCCGCGAAGGCCGGTGACAACGTCGTCGTGGTCGGTGGCGGAAACTCGGCCATCGACGCCGCGCTGATGTCGCTTCGCCTCGGCTCCGAGGAGGTCCGGATCGTCTACCGGCGGACCCGGGAGGAGATGCCCGCCGACGAGGGCGAGATCGAGGAGGCTCTGGAAGAGGGCATCGGGCTCGACTACCTGGCCACCCCGCTCGAGGTCGTCCTCGAAGACGGCCGGACCGTGGGGCTCAAGGTCATCAGAAACGAACTCGGCGAGCCGGACGCGAGCGGCCGCCGCCGCCCGGTCCCGATCGAGGGTTCCGAGTACGTGATCCCCTGCGACCGCGTCATCGCCGCGATCAGCCAGTCACCGGACCTCGAATTCCTCGGTGAGGATCATGGCATCGAGCTGACGCGCTGGAACACCTTCGACACCGACGAGAAGACCATGATGACCTCGAAAGAGGGCGTCTTCGCCGGTGGCGACGCCTTTGCCGGCCCGGCCAGCGTGGTCGATGCGATCCGCGACGGGCACCAGGCGGCCATGGGGATCCATTGCCACCTCTCCGGCGAACCGATGCCGGTTCCTGTGAAGCGTGCCTTCCGCCCCGGGGACTACGAAGTCCGGCTCATGCCGGAGGACGTCACCCCCGAGGAGCGCGTCCACATGTCTCACGTGGATCCGCACCACCGCCGCCGCAGCTTCGAGGAAGTCGCTCAGAACCTGACCGAGCGGCAGGCGATGGACGAGGCGGCGCGGTGCATGCACTGCGGTCCGTGCGAGGAGTGCCAGACCTGCGTCTCGATCTGCGACAAGAAGCTCTTCGTGACGGAGCGGGACGGTGAAGAAGTCTTCGTCCGGCTGCCGATGGACAGCCCGGCCTACCAGAAAGCGCACGCGCACCTGACGGCCATGCTGAAGAGCCAGGACATCGAGACCGGTGAGGAGAAGCAGGAGCACATCACCCTCGAACCGGTCACCGCCTTCGTCATGGAGGAGCTTTGCCGCGGCTGCGGCGACTGCGCCGAGGTCTGCGAGTACGATGCCCCCGCCCTGGTCACGAACGCGGACGGCAAGGCGGTCACGAAGATCGACGAGGAACTCTGCCGGGGTTGCGGCACGTGCACGGCGATCTGCCCCTCGGGAGCGATCGTTTCCCGGCACTTCACCGACGAGTGGGTGGAGAACAAGCTTCGGTCGGCGCTCTTCGGATAGGGCAGGAAAGCAGGAACTGCCCGGGCGGCCGTATCACGGCTCGCAGCGGATGACTCCGCTGCGAGCCGTGTCGATTCTCAGGGCCCGTCTGGAGAGATCTGCCGCATTCGAGGGCCGCTGCATCCCGCAAAGCGGCGTTGCTCGTCGGTTGAAACCAGCAAGGTGCGCCCTCCTCGCGCCTTGCCATCCCGGGCGCAGCGGCGCTCTCGGTGCAACGGGCGCACTTGTTTCCAGACGAGCCCTTATTCCACTCGATCCGGCTCGGTTTCGTTCGGCTCCCCCGATGCATCTTCGGTCTTCGGGAGCCGCTTCTCCACCTCGGCCTTGACCCTCTGCCAGACCAGGCGCTCCTCGGTGGTGTCGACCGCATCCAGGAACGCCGCCAGCGCGGGGACGATCCCGGCCGGCGACTTCTCGTACGTCGCCAGCATCCTGCCGGCAGCGGCCGGGTCGGTCCGGAAGCGCCGCAGGACAGCGCGATAGATCAGCGTCCCCGCCTCGGCCTGGTCCTTCGGCAGCTCGACCTCGAAGTTGCCGTCGGCGGTAGCGAGGCTCAGGCGGATGGAGAGTTCCCGCACCTCGGGATCGTCCGCCGGAAGCCCTCGCAACGCGTCCCGGGAGCCGGCGAAGTCTCCCTGGTCGAAGAGAGCGCGGGCCCGCATCACCGCCCGCGAACGGCGAGCGGCCCCGATCTTCCGCATCACGACCGCCGGCTGCTCCGCGTTCTTCGCCACGAGCCAGGCCGCATAGGCCGGAGCGCCCATCAGGAGAACCGCGTCGGCCTGCCTCAGGCGATCCGCCTGCGCCTTGCGGTCCAGCTCCCCGGTCACACTTCTGGCGAAGCCCGGGACGCCCTCCGCACCATCGGCGGCGTCCGCGAGGGCGAGGGCGGCCTCGAGTTCACCCTTCGCCCGGAACCGACGCGCCAGAACCAGGAACTCGTTCCGGGTGTGGGCCTCGGCCTCCCGCAGGCGACTCCGGTCACCGGTGAGCTCCCCGAGCAGTTCGGAGATCGCCGCGCGGGTCCGATAATCCGAGGCGGCCTGAAGGCGCTGCTCCAGCCAATCGATCAGGTTCTTCCGGCGCCCGGCCCGGGCCTCGATGCCGGCCTTGCCTCTGGCCCCTTCAGCCCGGCTCCGATTGCCGGCCATCTCGAAGCAGGCCGCGGCGCCGAGGGGATCCCCGGCGGTTTCGAGGCGCTCCCCCTTCGAGGTCAACTCGATCACCCGAAGCGCCGCAAACTCGTCCTCGACGCCGGTGATGCCCATCGCGCGGCAGGCCTGGGCCAGGCTCTCGCGCGCGGCGGCGACGTCACGCCTCGCGCGAGCCTGGCGGGCCGCCTTCAGGTGACCGGCCGATTCCCGGGACCGCGCGATCTCCCCGGCAGCCCGCTTCTGCTCCGCGAGGACCGCCGGGAGCTTCCACGCCGTCGCCAGGAGCTGAAGCGCTGCCGCCCGTTTCTCACCCTCGACGGACGAGGCCATGCAGAGCGCGTCGAGGCGAAGGGAGAGCCGCTCCAGGCCCTTCTCGAGGGCGCCCTGCCGCTTGGCGCCGCTGATGATCCGCGACGCCTCCTTCGGATCCCCGGCGAGGAGGGCTTCGACCGCTCGGCGGTCCCGGTCCATCCGGGTGTCACGCTCGGCCACCCGATTCTGTTCCGCCCGGAGGTCGGTGGTCTTCCGCACCGCCATCTTCCGCACCGCGAGCGTGGCCGCGGACAGACCGTCCACGTCGGCCAGGGCCCCGGTGACCTCGGCCATGGCCGTCAGCGCGGCGGGCAGATCCCCGGCATCCGCCAGGCGTTGCACCTCGGCCGCCAGGACCGCCGCATCGGCCACGCGCCCCTCGAACTCGATGCGCACCCGGGAGGACCTGATGCCGAAAGCGAGCGGCAGCGCCAGGGCCATCAGGAGCAGCAGCAGGGCCGCGGGTTTCCAGGGATTTCCCGGGGCCGGGTCCGGCACCACTGCGGAGTCCGCCGAGAGCGCGTCGAAAGCGGCCTCCGTCCGGTTCTCGCCTCGATCGTTCTTCCTGCCATCCGTCGTCATGAACCTGTCTCCCGAGTACACTCGCGCGAAATGTCCGGCACTGAGTTCGACATCATACCGGGCGGCCATGACCGCCGCGGGCGTTTCACCATCCCGGGCGGTCATGGTCGGGGATACTCCGGGCGCGGACGGACAGGGTGCGGTGTCCGCCGGCAGGCCCGCCGTCCTCATCAGCGCGCATGAGACAGCGCGGCCCTGCCGTAATGGAGGGTCGACCTCCGTGGCGACCGTGCCTGCAGTCCGGGAACGTCACGCGGAATCCGCAAGTGTTTCGAAGAATCCGAACGTCAGCAGTACAGACCACCCCCGCATCCGCACGATCGAGAAAACCGCGGACCTTCAGGAGTACCTGACCAGGATCACCGATGGAGCGGGTCAGCCGCTGGTGGTGACCTCCTCGACTTTGGTAATCCCGGCGTGGGAGACCCCCGCGGTATCGAAGAGCTTCCTCATCGCGGTGATGGAGGGAGCGTCCCAGATGCACGTGGTGTCCCCGGTGGCCTGGTCGACGAAGGCGCGATCCATCCTGCATGGGCTTCCACAGGAAGCCCGGTGAACCTCGGTTCACCTGCGGCGGGAGTCTTTGACGCCTTCGCAGGGCATGGCAACAAGATACTTCGGCATGGCATTGCCTCCTGCAGGTGTAGAGATGAGAAGAGGGTACAACGGGCGCGGGAGGGCTGCCAATCAGAATTATCTACTCAGCAACCCCGGTCCCGGTGGGCTCCTCGGCCGATGACGAGATGCCGAGCCTGCTCTCGACCGCACCCATCCGCTCCTCGAGATCCTTGACTCGTTCGTCGACGGTTTTCTCCCCCTTGTTGCCGATGGCAACCACACATCCGGTCATGAGGAAGGGCAGAAGCAGCAGGGTCAGCAAAGCGAATACCTTCATCGACATCCTCCAGGTCCACACCGTCCCCCTCATGATACCGGGATCCGGCAGCGATGTTTCAGGGGCGGATGGGGACATGCGGGAACGGCCAGGTGATGCCGAACTGCCCCGGAGTCAGTCGCCTGAGGACATCCGCTCCATCAGTTCGCGCAGTTCCCGGAGTCGCTTCTCAAGGGCCTCGACCTCCCGGCGAACATCCTCGACGGAGACCTGAGGCGAGACCGGCCTGGATTCACGAATCCGGAGGGAGCCGTCCAGCTTCCGGATCCAGGCGCGGCAGAACTCGAGGACGCTCCCATCCAGCCAGGCTTCCGGATACCGGTCGATGCACTGCCTGAACGCCTCGCGTGCATCCTCCCGCCGGCCGAGGTGGAAGTACCCCTCCCCCATCCGGGCCAGCGCCGCCGCCGCGTAATTCCGATCAGGAGACCGGGTCAGGCGCGCATAGACCGCAATGCCCTCCTCATAGCGACCGAGGAGGAAGTAACACCGTCCGACGTGCAGGGAGTCCGGCTCGACGCCGCTCTCGTGCCGGGCGACGTAGATCCCACAGGCGGCCTCGATGCCGTCTCGTTTCACCCGGGTGAACCAGTCAGGCTCCCCGGCGATCGACGACCCCGCCAGAAGCAGGATCAGCAGAAGGGACACCAGGCGCGCTTCGAGTTTCATCGCTCACCTCCGAAGCAGGGCGTCATGGCCGGTCTTGCTGCCGGCGACCACGATCACCATGCCCTTGAAACCCTCACACGTGAACACGCCGCGGGCATCGGTGAAGCCCCGCGCCCGAATCTTCTTCCCGTCGGTGACCTTGACGAACACGTTGCCCACCGGCTCCCGGGTCAGGGCGTCTTCGGCGTATACCCGCAGGCGGTTCCCCGACTTCTGAAGGGAAATGGACAGGTTCGACACCAGGACGATGCTGGTGCGGACGAGGTCGCCGGCCCGGGCCACCACCAGGTAGGCGCCCTTCGGCCGATTGCCGAGGGAGAGCTGCTCCTCGTGCCAGCGGTGGTCGCCACCGCCCTTGAAGTACTTCGTTGACTTCTCGGTCGGTGCAATCCCGGTCAGATCGATCTCGTGGGCGCGGCTCAAGTCCTTCTGGACCGCCACGAGCAGCATCAGGTCGACCGGGTAGATACGGACCTCGAGGGATTCGATGTTCTTGCGGGACAGGGTCAGGCTCACCTCCTCGCCCTCCGTGAAGGTCGCGGACTCCGGCAGCCGGAAGTCCCGGCGCGTCAGGAAGGCGAGGGCGTCCCGCGCATCCTCGAACTCGCGTTCCACGGACTTGTAGTACTCGACCGCCTTCCCGAGTTCCCCCGAAAGGTGGTAGATCTTCGCGAAGAGGTACTTCACGTGCGGAACGAAGGGGCTCGTCCGCAGCTCGGCACTCCCGGCCTTGACCGGGAACTTCCGGTCGAGGATCTCCTGCCCGACCTCCAGGGCCTTCGCGGTCCTGTCGCTGTTGAACCAGGCTTCGGCCAGGTACCAGTAGACGTCATCGAGATGCACGGAGTGTTTGTAACGATCGAGGAAGCGCTCCGCCTCGACGATCGCCTGCTCCGGCAGTTCCATGCGGTTCAGGATGCTGACGATCATCTTGCTCGCATCGTCCGCGAAGGGGCCATCGGGCTGTTCGGCCACGATCTCCCGGAACGCCGCAAGGGCCTCCGGCAGCATCAGACCGGTGTCCATCCCCGGCACCTTTCGCCCCTTTGCCATCTCTTCCGGGACCCGCAGGTCGAGGTAGCGCAGGGCAGTACGGTAGGCCTGGTCGATCACCGCGTTGCTGTCGGGGTACGAGCGAACCAGCCTTTTCGTGAACTCCTGCGCGAGGTAGGGGTTGTCGATGGCGCGGTAGGTGTCCGCCACCGCCACTTCCGCGGCGAAGTACTCGTCGGTGACCCGCATGAAGAGCGGCAGGGCGCGTTCGTGCTCCCCGATCTCGTGATAGGCCCGGGCCAGGCTGGTGCGCTCCGCGGTGTTCCGCGGTCCCCGGCGGGGGTTCAGCTCGCGGAGTTGTTCGAACGCGGAGACGGCCGTCTTCGCGTCGCCGAGAGCGAAGCAGCTCCGCATGAGCATCGCCAGACTCTCCTCGAGGAACTGGTCCTGCAGCTTGAAGTTCTCGATGAGATGGGTGAGGGAGAGCTTCACTGCCGCGAAACGTCCCGCCTTGAAGTCACGCGCAGCCAGGTAGTAGATCTCGTCCGGGGTGATGGTCTCCGGTCCGCCCTCGCTGCCCACCACGCCGCTTTCCGGCACGACGGTCAGTTCGGAAAGACCCGAGCGCCCCCAGATCGCCGGCTCGTACATCGGCCAGGCCATCGCCGGCATGGCATCGTACTTTCCGGGGTGGATCGCCTGGACCACGTAGGTGATCTCGACCTCTCCCTGGGGCACGTTGCTGAGGAAGAAGACCTGCTTCTCGTCGCGGCGCTCCTCCCAGTCCACGGGGCCGGTGGTCAGGCCGGAAACAACCTCCACGCCGGCCGGCAGCGGATCCGTGACGATCACGTAGGAGAGAGCCTCCCGTGCCGTCAACTTCAGCCGGACCTTGAACTTGTCTCCCGAGCCGGCGCGGGAGATGGCGTCCCCCGGATCCTCCTCGGGCCTCGCGTCCGGCCGGACCACCGTGAAGCCGGGCCGGATCTTCCGCTCGCCCTTCTTCACCTCCACCGGCGGGGTGAACTCGACATAGGTGCGGTCGAGCGCGATCAGGTTTCCGGCGGGCTCGAAGTCGCCCCCGTCGGTGTAGTAGTCGAGCGACAGGGTGTAGAAGAGCCGGCCGGGGCCTCGCTTCACGAAGCGCACCGTGTTCTTCCCGGTCTTGAGCCTCGCCCCGTCCACGATGATGGTACGGCGCTGGTCACCGGCGATCTTCCCGCCGGCCACCCGGATCTTCTGATAGGGCATCTCGCCGCCGTTCAGCCAGACCTCGACCGTGAAGTCGCTGCGGACCACGTCCCGGAAGAGGAGGTAGCTCGAGAGAGCGGTGATCGCCGCGCCGGTGTCGCGGGTGGAGTTCCACTTGCGTCCCTGCCGGTTGGCGATCAGCCAGCGGGCCGCGCCGTCCACGAGGTCGCTTTCCGGCTCGACGGTGAGCAGGGCCCGCAGCGCGTAGGCGGTGGTCTCCACATCATTCATCGCGCCGTGGCGCCCGGATCCGGCCCAGTGGACCAGTCCGTCCGATAGTACCGCACGGCTGCGCAGGATGCGCGCGAGGGAGATCGCGTTGTAATCCCGGCCCGAACGCGACATGGCCATCAGCAGCGTCGCCAGGGCGTGGCTGTCGAGCCCGTCCCGGTAACGGTAGACCTGGTTCAGGTCGGCGAGCGGCGCGGAACCGGCGCTGGCGAGCGCCAGGAGCAGGTAGGCCTTCCCGGTGTTTTCTTTCGTCTGCTTGACGAGCCGCTGCGCCGCGGCGATCGCCCGGTCGCGGTGGTTCGGGGAGATGCGGTAGCCCGAGGCCCGGGACCACTCGATGGCGAGCAGGGCGAGGGCGGTCATCATCGGATCCGGACCGGCTTTCGCCTTGCGGGCAGCGCTCTGCCGCCGGCCGCTGAACCACCCGAAGGAGCCGTCGTCGTTCTGGAAGGCGTAGAGAGCCAGAAGGCCGCGCTCCACCGCCCGGCGAAGCCGCTCCTTCAGGTTTGCGTTGGGGCTGCCGATCTTCTCGAGCGCGCGCTCCGCCGCGATGGCCGGAAGGAAGCGATTGATGGTCTGTTCCAGGCAGCCGTACGGAAAGCGGTCGAGATAGACGAGCGACTCGATCAGTGAGCCGTCGATCCCGGGAGAGAGGGTGATCCGGAACTCCTTCGTGCCGGGCAGGATCCCTTCCGGGAGGTTGAGCGTCACGAACTCCTGATCGAGCACCTCGCCGGACCGTCCCACCATCGAGCGCAGACCATGCGGCAGCACCTGCACCATGCTCTCGGTCGCGTCCTCAGCGCCCTCGGTCCGCACCGTGGCGGTCAGGCGCACCTGGCCGCGAGAGGCGGCGGAGAGCTCGACATCCTGCGAGTGGATCTCGCCGGGGGCGAAGGTGCGGACGACTGCGGACGAGCCGGAGATCACCGCGTTCCTGCCGGTCACCCGGATGCCGACGTCCGCGGTCCGCCCGAGGTCGTTGTGCACCGTGGCGGTGATCGTGGCGCGGTCACCCTTCGTGAGAAAGCGCGGCGTATCGATCCGGACGAGCAGGTCCTTCCGCACGACCAGGCTTCCCCGGGCCTCCCCCACCAGATCGGCCCGGTCGACGCCGCGGGCCACGGCGCGCCAGGTGGTGAGATTGTCGGGAAGTTCGACGTTGACGACGGCAATACCGTCCGTGCCGGTGATCACGCTCGGCGCCCAGGCCGCGGTGTCCGCAAAGCGTCGGCGAGGGGTCGTCGGAGCGGCGGCCGGCAATGCGATGTCGAAGATGTTCTCGGTGCGGCCGCGGTAGTCGCCGGCCCGGCCGCGGGCGAAGAACAGACCCGCGGCAAGGTTCTTCGCGGCGGTATCCGGCGAAGCAACCCGGCCCGACGGGTCCGACGGTTCCCGGGTGTCGGGAGGCAGCCCGGCATGGCGGGCATCCTTCAGCTTCGACTCCAGGCGATCCATCAATTCCGCCTTGCGGTCGCCCCGGTTCCGCTTCTTCAGCGCCTGAGCCTTCTTCCCCCCCCCCCGGGCGCCGACGAAACCCTCGGCGGCATCGTCGGAATCCTCGGATTCATACTCCTCGGGCCGGTTCGAGCGGCGCTGAAGCCGCTGAATGTAACGCCTGGTCTGGAGTTCGACGATGGCCTGGTCCCGACAGGATCTCGCCTCGTAGTTCTCCGGGCTGACCTGCAGGGCCTTCCCGAACTCGATGATGGCGCCTTCCAGGTCTCCGCGGGACATCAGCAACTTGCCGGCGCCCACATAGCGCATCGTCCGGTTGAACTTTTCGGGACCTTCCGCGCGGAGCTTTTCCCACAAGAGATCCTGGTTGGTCGCCCGCGTGACCCCCGCGTACCTGAAGGCATGCGAGCTGCCGGTGGACACCGAGTGAAGACGCCGGCGATCGTAGAAGAATGGCTTGATCTGCGGCGTGCCGTCCGGCCGGAGATCCAGGACCGCCTGGTCGATCAGGGCCAGTGCGATCTCCGCGGAGACCGGGTTGCCGAGGTGATCCTTCGCCATGATCTCGAAGGAGACCTCCTCCCGCGGCGCGGCCTCGTCGCGATCCGGAGTCACCGAGATGTCGAGGTACTTCAGCACGAAGACCTCGTCCCCGGCGGTGTAGAGCTTCGCCTGCCCGGGAATGGCGACCCGGAGGAATACGTTCGGGGAGAACTCGCCCTTCATCGGCAGACGCAGCGTCGTGGAGTGCGCGGTGATCGGAACCACCTGGTAGCGGAGGACACGCTCCCCCTCGTAGGTGAGCAGGGCGTGGACACCGATTGCGGGAGAGTTCAGCAGGACTTCGGCGGTTTCCCCTTCGCGGTAGACCTGCCGGCCCGCCACGAGCCGGGCGTGCCGGTTGAGATCTTCCGTCTCGCCGGCGATGGTCACCATCACTTTCCCGGAGACGACGCTCCCGGCGCGGTCCTTCGCGGTGAACCGCAGGACGTACTCGCCGGGCCGGCTGATCCTGACCTTCGCGGTGCCACGGCCGTCCTCACCGGTCTTTGCAGGGGCGCGCGAGACCACCGACTCGATGACCTTGCCGCCTTCGCGGTTCTGCTTCGAAACGACGAGCTCTCCCGTCGCCGGAACCGGGAAGTGGATCGCATCGACCGTGGTCAGGCGGATGTCGAATTCCTCAGCGGGCCGGTACACCTTCCGCTCGGCCTTCTGGATGACGTAGAACCCCTGCCGGGAGACGGTGACCATCGCCGTCTCGCGAACCCACTGGCGGTTCAGGTCCTGCGCCTCGAGGAGCACCAGGTAGCGTACGTCCTCGTCCCGATCGACGATATCCACCTCGATCGTCGCGTTGCCGTCCGCGTCGGTGACCATCTCACCGGATTTGATCGGTACGAAAGCCTCCCCGGATTCGCTTCGCCGCTTCCGCTCCCGCTCCCGCTCCGGATCCTTCGTGAACCAGGCGAACTCGTCGTAGGAGGCTGCGTCGAAGCTGAACGGGCCGCGCGCGATGGTGTAGCGCAACCTGCTGCGGGGCACGACTCCCCCGAACAGGTAGCGAAGACTCACGGCGACCTCGGCGGTCTCGCCGGGCAGGTACGTCCGCCGATCGGTGCGGGCGGTGATGGTGAACTCCGGCTTCCTGTACTCCTCGACGACGAAGGAGCCGTTGAAGACGCCCTTCTTCTTCGTGCGGGCGAGGATCCGGTAGGTCCCGAGAGCGGCACTCTCCGGCAGGCGGAGGTCGCCGGTGAAGGTCCCGAATTCGCCGACGACGACCTTCTCCTGGAAAACGACGGTATCCCGCGAATCCCGAACCTCGAGCGTGAGTTCCTCGCCTACCGGGGTCACGTAGGCGCCGTTTCCGGTGCGGCGGTAGATCCCGCGCAGGTGCACTTCGTGACCGGGGCGGTAGAGCGGCCGGTCGGTGGTGAGGAAGATCTTCGTGGAATAGCCGAAAGTGACGCCCCGGCCGACCTCGACGCCGGTTGCGGCCACGCTCCCGGCCAGGCTGGCGAAGACGCGCGCTTCGCCGGCGATCCCGGGGTCCTCGAAGAGGCAGACGCCGTCCGCGCCGGTCACGCCTTCCTTGCGGACACGGCTGGAATCGGCCAGCAGGACGCGAACGCCTTTTGCCGGCCGGCCGGTCCGGGAATCCACCGCGAACACCAGCGCCTGGTTCTTCGCGTGCTTCGTGACGATGGTCAGGTCGGAGACGAGGATCAGGGTCGAAGCGGAGAGGTCCTGTTCCTCGATGGTCACGATCCAGGCGCCCGGCCCGGGCAGCTCGAGAGGAATCTGCCGTTCGAAGAGCCGGTACTTCTCGAACCCGGCGGTGGGAACATCGAAGACTCTCTCCGGCTTCACGACGACCACCGCCACATCCTCGATGCCGCCGAGTTGCAGCTTGCGGCGGAAGGTCTCTTCCGCATCGATGCGGTAAGCCTTGATCTCGAGTTCTTGGATGTTCCGGGTCCGGATCTTGAGATACGCCCGTTCGTCGGAGCGGAAGACGCGCTCGGTCTCGACCTCGAGGAGCTTCCGACGCAGTTCCTTCAGGAGGTTCTTCGCGATGCCGGCTTCGCCGGACCTCGGGTAGCGGGCGACCAGGCCCTCGTACTCCTCGATGGCTTTCGCGAGGTTGCCCAGATCCTTCTCGTACACCCCTCCGACGCGATAGAGCGCTGCGGGCGCGAACCCGGTCCCGGCGTACTTGCCGGCGGTCACCCGCCACTCTTCGATGGCCGCCGGGAAGTCCTTCCGAAGGGCCTCGATCTCCCCGAGCAGGTACTGTCCCTCGGCGGCCTTCTCGTGAACGGGGAACCCGGCGAGAAAACTGCGAAAACCCTTTTCGGCCCGGTCGAGGAACGGGGTGCGCTCGTGCTCCGGCGCCTCTTTGGCGTCCGCCAATGGCAGCAGGCCCTTCCGGTAGGCGGCGGTCGCGATCATCTGCTGGATGTTGCTCCAGAGCCGGTGGTTCGGCCACTTGCCGAGGAAGACCTTCCATTCCGCGATGGCGCGATCGAATTCGTGCAACAGGTAGTACGCGCGGGCGATCCGGTCCTGGGCGCCGGGGGAGCGTTCGGCGTCCGGGAATCGCGTCAGGAAGGCCCGGAAATCGGTGATGGCGCTGTCGTAGCGCCCGAACCGGTACCAGGCCTCGCCGATGCGGTACGCGATCTCCTCGGACCGCTCGTGGCTGGGATAGAGTTCGAGAAAGCGCCGGCAGATGTCAATTCCGCGGGTCAGCTCGAATTCGTCCTTCGTCGAGAGCAAACGGTAGGTCTCCGAAAGGACATCGAGGGCGAGTGGCGCAAGGGCCGTGTCCGGGTATCTCGAACCGACCTCTTTCAGGTACTTCCGCGCCTCGATCTCGTTGCCCATGCGGTGCAGGGCGGTGCCGATGTAGTACGTCGCCTCGTCGGCCCACTCGCACTCCGGCCATTTTTCGAGGAGCGCCTTCCACTCGGCCACGGCCGGCGCCCAGGCCTTGAGTTCGTAGCGGCAAACCGCGATGCGGTGGGAGATGGTCGCCGCGGATTCCGGGTCGGTGAAGATGGAGCGGGCCTTAAGGAAGTAGTCGAGGGCCCGGCGGTAGTCCTTGACGAGCTGCGGCCGGCCGAACTCGTCCGGTTGCTCCTCGCCCTCGTAGGCCTTGCGGGCCAGCTCGAGGTAATAGCCCGCAACCGTCCGCAGGTGCGCATCCCCTGACAGAAATGCGACTTCCGTCTCGTAGATGCGCGCCGCGTCCTTGAAGCCCCGCATGCGGGAGTAGGCGTCCGCCATGAGGTAACGGACCTTCCGGCCGCGAGGTGACTCCGGAAACCGCGACAGGAAACTCCGTCCGTCGGCCAGGGCCGCCTCGTGGTTCCCGAGCAGGGTCTTCGCCCGGATCAGGGTGATCGAGGCCTGTTCCGCCTCCTCGCCGTCGGGGATTTTCGAAAGGAAGGCCGACAGCAGGCGGGCGGCGGTGCCGTAATCCCGGTCCGCCATGGCCGACCGGGCCTGATCGAGTTCGGAGGGCGCAAGGAGGCCCTGCGCAAACGACACCCCGAGGGTGACCACGACGAGGGTGAGGCCGATAAGGGCGATCCGGTATCGCATGTGCTCGCTCTCCAGTTCTGGGTCCGCAGGATGTTACGTCCCCGATCCGAAGAGGTTACCGCCTGGAGTTGCCCAGGGGTCAATCGGTGAAGATGCGGGGCTTGCCCTCGGTCGCGAAGAGCTAGCCGGTCTGCACGGACTTGCCCTCGGGATGCTCGTAGGGGAGGAAGACATTCAGGGCCGCGCCGTCCCTCGTCTCCAGGTAGACACGCACGGCGTCGGAGTGGTGGTCCACATCCTCACGCACGAAGTGGATGTCGAAACAGAGCCCGGCGGAGCGGTGGGCGCCCTTCCGGATCTGGTCGCAGAGAGCCTCGAAGGCTTCCTGGGGGGAGACTTCGGGGTCATCGGGAGCGCTGATCGTCCGGATTTCCCGGATTTCCCCATCGGCGGTGACGACCGCTGCGCGCGGGAACACCTCGCGGTTCTGCTCGAGATCCTCGATGGCGCCAGGCATGAGGTGGTTGAGCAGGGTTTCACCGTCTTCGGCCATGAGTTCGGAGTCGCCTTCATATCTCGTCGTCACGGGCTGGTCCTTTCGCCGCCAGTTCACTTTGATTTGGTTCCGCTGAGATCTACACTTTGTACTCATCACCGCACGCGTATCCAACCAAGTCACGGAAACCATCATGAGCGACGAGAAAAAGCCCCTGACCCTGAGCGAAGCGATCGAGATCGCCCTCGAGTACGAGAACAACGTAAGAGACCTGTACGTGGAATCCGCATCGAAGGCCACCGAGGAGGTCGGCGAGCGGATCTTCAATCGCCTGGCCAGGGAGGAGCAGGGTCACGTCAACTACCTGACGGCCCGCCAGAAGGAGTGGGAGCAGACCGGCAAGATCAACATCGTCCCGGTCGGTACCCTCCTCCCGACGCGCGAGCGCCTCACCGCGGGGCTGGCCACGCTGGAATCGAAGGTCGAGACCTACGACTGGACCCTCGAGATCGAGCTCTTGAAGAAGGCCCGCGCCGCCGAGGCCGAGACGGGCGCCTTCTACAAGCGGATGGTGGCCGAGCTCGACGAGGAGGGCCGGAACCTCTTCCGCGAGTTTCTCGAGATCGAGGATGCCCACTACGACCTGGTCCAGCTCCAGCTCGAGGCCCTGGAAGGTGGCGGCTTCTGGTTCGACTGCATGGAGTTCAGCCTGGAAGGCGCGTAACCGGGGTCAGGTCTGACATTTGTCCTGAACCTGACATTTCCCCTCGCCGGAGGCGCGCTCCAGTGGCCGGACGGGCCGGCGACGTTCCACTGCTCTGACCAGCTTTCCCGGGCAGGCGGGCCAGGCTGCCCAGCCAGCGGACAGGGATGCCGGGTCCGCGGCCTGGCCACACTCACCGGGACAGTTCGGGTATGAGCGCCGCGGACCTGACCCCGGACGTTACGCCAGCTTCTTCGGGACCTGTGGGGCGAAGATCCGGGTGACCTGCGGAAGCTTGCCGATCAGGGGGAAGGCGTAGTCCACGAACGGCTGGGTGATGTCGTTGCCGGCCGGGTTCACGTACTCCCGCGGCATCGTCTTCGTGACCCGCGCCACGTCCTTCAGATCGGCGAAGGTGTAGTCCACCGCGTAGTTGCCGATCCGCCGGATGGCCACGGAGCCGTCGCGATCGTTGATGATGCAGAACTCGGCGGCCTTCTCCCCCACCTCGCGGGCCTCGGCCTGATCCACCTCGCTGACGCAGCCGAGGAAGCTCCGCTGGAGGTAGCCGAGCGTGTCGGCCCGGACGCGTTTGAACGACGTGTCCTGCTTCACGAATGAGGCGAGGAGGTCGCCGAGGGCGCCGCTGCCGGAGAGCTGGACATTCCCGTGCGCATCCGTCTCCCCGCCGCTGAACTTGGCCGCGATGAGCGTTCCCTCTTCGTCGTGGATCCCCTCGGAGACAGCCACCACACAACGGCCGTGGGTCTCCATCGTCATGGTGATGTCGTGGACGAACTGCTTCCGGGAGAAGCTCACCTCCGGGACGTAGACCAGGTGCGGTCCGTCATCCCGGTACACGCGCCCCAGCGCCGCGGCGCCGGTCAGGAAACCCGCATGCCGGCCCATGACCACACCGATGTAGACACCGGGAATGGCACGGTTGTCGAGGTTCACGCCGGCGAACGCCTGGGCCACGAATTTCGCCGCGGAGCCGTAGCCCGGGCAGTGGTCGGTGACCATCAGGTCGTTGTCTATCGTCTTCGGAATGTGGCAGACGCGAATCGTATCGCCGGCTTTTCGCGCCTCCTCGGAGACGATGTAGCAGGTGTCCGCGGAGTCGTTGCCGCCGACGTAGAAGAAGTACTTCACGTCGTGCGCCTTGAGAACCTTGAAGATCCTCTCGCAGTAGGCCGCGTCCGGTTTGTCCCGCGTGCTGCAAAGCCCGGAGGATGGGGTTTCGGCCATCGATTCCAGGTTTCGGGTGGTCGTCTCGGTGAGGTCGTAGATCTCCTCGTCGATGATCCCGCGCACGCCGTGAATGGCGCCGTAGATGCGGCGAACTTCAGGATAGCGACGAGCCTGGGACAACATTCCGGCCACACTCTGATTGATGACCGCGGTGGGGCCTCCGCCCTGCGCGATGAGCACGTTCCCTTGCATCACGTCTCTCCTGTCGTCATTCCCGGACGAGCCCTAATGGTGAAGCGAGAGTTTACCCCGTATCATCTTGCTATGCCGAGACTCACGAAGTTCGCCACCGCGCTGCTGCTTTTCGCCCTCATCGCCGCCCCCACGCCCACCTCCGCCGGGGATGCCGGGAAGGGCTCGGCCAGTCGTTTCACCGAGGCGGAGCTCGAAGTCCTCGAGAAGGCTCAGAAGTTCGAACGGGAGCTGGTCCGGGTGGTGGAGAAGGTGCGGCCCGCCTCGGTCAGCATCGAGAACTGGCAGAAGGTGGGCGGAGTGATCCGGCCGAGAGGCCAGGGATCGGGCGTGATCATCTCCGGCAAGGGCTACATCCTCACCAACCAGCACGTGGTGCAGGGCGCCGTGGAGATCTGGGTGTCGCTCTACGATCATCGGCGCTTCAAGGCCCGGCTCGTCGGCAACGACCCACGCGGCGACGTGGCGCTCCTGAAGATCAGCGGGTCCCGGTTCAAGTACAAGGACCCGCGGCGCGGCCGCCCGGATCGACTCTCCGCCGGGGAATGGGTCATCGCCACCGGGAACCCCTTCGGACTGGCGGGCGACGGCGAGCCGGTCGTGACCTTCGGGGTGGTTTCCGGCCTGGAGCGCATCCTCCCCGGCCAGTTCTTCTACGGCGACGCCATCCAGCACGACGCGAAGATCAACCCCGGCAACTCCGGCGGCCCTCTCTGGGACACGAACGGCAACCTGCTCGGCATCAACGGAAAGATCGCCACCAACAACGCGAGCGGCGGCGGCCCATCGAGCTCCGGAGCGGGCTACACCATTCCGATCGACCAGATCCGCAACTTCCTCGATGCGATGCTCGCGGGCCGCCCGGTGCGCCACGGCGACGAGATCCTCGGCATCGAGCAGGTGAAAACCCACTACGACCGGGACGGCACCGCGAACGGTGCCCGGGTGGAGAAGGTGCGGGACGCGAGCCCCGCGGCCCTGGCCCGGAGCGGCGGCGTGCGGGTGGGTGACGTCGTGGTCAAGGTCGTCGTGAACGGAAAGCCCTACACCATTCGCACCATGACCGACTTCATCACCCGGATCTCACCGCTGGCGGAAGGCTCGAGGCTCTCGCTGGTCGTCGTCCGCGGCCGCAAGCGGGTGAGCATCGGCAACATCGTGCTCGAAGTGAAGAAGGAGAAGAAGGGCCGGGGAAAGAGATGATGCGACGCACTCCGGGCATCCTGATCCTGCTCCTCCTCGCCGTTCCCGCCCTCGGCCAGAGCCTGAAGGGGATGCGCAAGGAGTTCGCGCGCGTCGGCGACAACGCCGTCCCCGCCACGGTCGTGGTCAAGTCCACCGAGAACAGCGGTCCCGGCGGGTCCACCGGCGTGATCATCCATCCGGACGGCTACGTCCTCTCCGATGCCGACGCGACCATCGTCATGAGCCGCGACGCGGCGGGAAAAGTCACGAAGCGGCACACCGTGGATGCGATCATCAAGCTCCCGGCGCCCGATCACCGCACGTTCCTGGCGGAGGTGCTGAAGCGGGACCCGGAGACGGATACCACGCTGCTCAGGATCACCGATCCGGTGAAGAAACTGCCGTTCGTTCCCCTCGGAACCTCCGATGCCTTGAAGGTCGGCGCATTCAACATCACCATCGGCAACGCCTTCGGATCCGGGAACGAAGGGGAACCCGCGCTCTCCCTCGGCTGCGTCTCCGCGCTGATAAAACGGGACGCGCTGGGAGGCGGGAAGTACCAGATGATCTACACCTCCGCCGCGGTGAACCCGGGAAGCAACGGCGGACCATCGCTCGACGCCGAAGGCCGCCTGGTGGGCATCGTCTCCACCTGGGAGCGTGACCCCGCCAGCCCGTTCCGAACCCTCGGCAAGGTCACTCCCATCGATCTGATCCGCGCCAGCTTCGCCACGCTCGACTGTTTCGCGAAGGTCTTCCCCGACCCGCGCATGATGAAGGCCCGGTCCGACGAGGCGGCTGTGTTGGAGGATGCCTTCTCGATCATCGCCAGGCACACCTACCCCTCGGTGGCGTGCATCGAAGTAACGCGGAAGGAAGGGACGAAGCTCACGAAGAAGATCAGGAACCCGCTGCTCGGGCGGGTCAAAGGCGTTCCGCCGTTTGTGGAGGTTCCGCGTTACCAGGGTCCCTACTCCGGCGTCGTCTACGCGAAAGACGGCCTCATCCTCACGTGCTCGGAGAACCTCTGGGCCTATGCCTCCATCGAGTCGATCACCGTCCACCTCTCCGACGGACGCAGCCTTCCCGGAAAGGTTCGCGCGCGCGACGGCTACCGCCAGTTCGCCCTGATCGAGGTCGAGGCGAACGACCTGATCCCGCTGCCGCCCGCGACGAAAAAAGACCTCGAGGTCGGCCGCTTCGCCCTCGCCATCGGCAACCCCTTCGGCGATCAGCCCCAGGAGGCCCCCCTCTTCACGTTCGGGGTGGTGAGCGGCGTCCACCGCCTCTCGCGAGACATGGACGCCATCCAGACCGACGCCGGCCTGGTGGACAGCATGGTCGGCGGAGCGCTGGTGACGCTGAGCGGGAAATTCCTCGGCCTCAGCCTGATGACCAACCCCGAGTACTACGGACGCAACTCCGGCATCGGCTTTGCCATTCCGCTTTCGGCGATGGAGAAGAGCCTGCCCCAGCTCCTCCGCGGCAAGGACGTCATGCCCGGATACCTGGGCATCGGCATGCCGATCACCAACGAGAGAGGGCAGATGGTGTTTTCCTCCGTCGCCCCGAAGGGCCCGGCGGGCAAGGCCGGCCTGAAGGCCAGGGACATCCTGCTCGAGGTCGACGGCCGCAAGGCCAGACACTTCAAGACCGTCGCCGAATTCATCGATTACGCCAAAGCCAGGGGGCCCGGCCAGACGCTTCGGCTGAAAGTCTCCCGCGGTGCCGGGGAAGCGGAACTGGAGATCATCCTGGGTTCTCCGCCGGAGAGGTAGCGCACGCTCGCCAGGTGGCGTGGACGCGCCATCCGCGGCTGACCACGATCGAGCCGACAGCACGGGTCAGTTGACGCGGGGGGAGAACATGGATCAGGTGTCCCGCCCACATTGCCAGGCGGTCATCGATGCATCGGCCGGGCGGGATGCAGCGGCCCTCGAATGCAGCAGTTCTTTCCAGACGGGCCCGTAGTTGTCCGAACCCGCCCCAGCGGTGGATCCGGACAACTGGGATCGCTTTCTGGGAGCAGTTCCTGACCGCCTTATAATCCCCGCCATGTCCGGAATACGATTGAAGGAAGTAAAGCGCATCCCCCGAGAGAAGTTCCACCGTGAATGGGGATGCCCGAGGACCAGGAACCGCACACCGTGGTGCTTCGGTATGTGCACGCCCGTCGATGGGATGGGCGAGTGCGGGCGGATTGCCCCCCACGGACTGGTCGGCCGCACGGAGCTCGCCATCCAGAAGTACAAGGCGCGTCAGGCGGGGCAGCAAGCCGGCTCAGGTTGAGCATCCTCGCGTCCCGTCGCGCCGAAGTGCTGGTTCAAGGCCCTTTCGGAGGGCGATGCTCCGTCGCCGCCGCGCAAATCCCGGCACGCTCCCCTCTGGTCAGGTGCGATCGATACTACGACTACTCGTCCGCTCCGGAGGAGTCCTCGTCGTCCGCACCCTCCCCGGTCGTCCCGGCCCCCTCCCGCCCGGTCTCTCCCGACCGCGCGGCCGGTTTCGCATCCATCGCCAGCCGGAAGCCGATGAAAGGGTAGCCCCGGCGCCAGGAGTACTGAGCCTCGCGATAGGTGGTCCGGCACTGCACCGACGCGGTCTTTTCGCCGCGACTCACCGATCTCCACGAACCACCTCGCGCGACCTTCAGACGGATCCTCGCGTCCGGTCCCCAGTAGCGGCTCTCGTACTTCGTCCCCGGGTAGCCCTCGAACCAAGAACTGGTCCATTCCGACACGCTCGCGCCCATGTCGAACACGCCGTCCGCGCTGATATCCGCGGGGTTGCTGCCGATCGGATCGGTGGCGGAACGATCACCGGGTGCCGGGATCTTGAAGCCGACCTTGAAGTCGTTCCCCCAGGGATACTTTCGAGCGTCCACGCTGCGAGCGGCGCGCTCCCACTCCTTCTCCGTGGGCAGTCTCTTGCCGCAAAACCGGGCGAAAGCATCCGCCTCGAACCAGGAGACACCAGTCACCGGGTGCTTTCCGAACTCGTCGCCGAGCAGTTCCTTCCGCTTCGCCCACTTGTCCGGAGACTTGCGCTCCATGGAGGTAACCCAGGCGAAGCCATCCTCCGTCCAGTACTCCTTCTTCTCGTAGCCTTTCGCCGCAATGAAACGCTCGAACTCACCGTTCGTCACCTCATAACGATCAATCCAGAAGGATTTCACATTGACGGGATGCTCGGGGCTGTCGTTGGTCGGCCGGTCTCCCGCCTCGGTGCCCATCCGGAAGGCGCCCCCGGAAATGAAGATCATCCCATCGGTCGGTTCTTCCGCGGCGACCAAACCGAAAAAGAGCGGTGCGGCCAACAGACCGCATGCCACGGCGAAAGTCAGAATGCGCTTCATGGAAAGTCTCCTTCGATGGCATCTGGAAGTTCATGATAGCCAAACACTCCCTCGCAACCGGAAGGTTGTCGGGGATCGATCTTGCGGCCGGCGAAACCTCTTGATGCAATCGAGGTTCAATATCATATAGACTGCAAGGTGTACCGAGAGCCTGAAGACGACAACCGAGAGGTGAACGATGATCAGAAAAACCGCCGGGATGCTCTTCCTGACGGCCATGCTCCTGCCGATGGCGGCCTCGGAGGGCGCCGGGCGAATGGAAACCCGGGACCCCGGGATGCGCTGGTTCACGGACCTGGATGCGGCCATCGCGGAGGCGCGTGACCGGAACATTCCGCTCTACGTAGCCCTCCACAAGGATCACTGACCCGGCTGCCTGCGGATGTGGAAGACTGTGTTCTCCCACCAGGACATCATCAAGCTCTCCTACGAATTCGTCGCCGTCGTGGGCCACAGCAACCCGGACCACGGTGAGGCCGACTACAGGGTCGCCGGCAAGAAGACTCATCTGTGCAACGTCTACAACCTGCCGTCCTGCAAGTCCCACGAGGACATGCGGAACGCCATGTCCCGGAAGAACCTTCTGCCGGGCGTCCGGGGCACGCCGACCCACATCCTCTACAACCCGAAAGACATGAAGGAGATCTCCCGGTCGAACACCCAGAGTGTGGGCCAGATGGAAGACTCGATCGCCGCCGCGCAGAAGATCATCGGCAAACCCGTCACCTGGAAGGCCTTCGCAAAGATGCGGAAGAGCCTTGACGAGGCCGAGGCGTTCATCGCGAAGGAGAATTACCGGAAAGCTTCGCGGGCCCTGAAGGGGTTCGATGCCGGCGGCATGGCGAGCCTTTCAGAGCGCGCCGAGAAGCTGCGCCGGGCGATCACCGAAGCGGGAAACGCCCAACTCGAGCAGGCCCGTGAAATGCTGGCGGAAGAAAACAAGTCCGGCGCACTGAAACTCCTCCGCACCATCTCCCGCAACTTCTCGGGAACGGAGATCGCGGACGAGGCGAAGAAGCTGATGGCCCTGGCCAAAGAGCTGGACTGACATTCAGCTTGATCGGAGCTGAAGCTCGATCGGGGGGCGGCGGCGCGGATCACGTGGCCGCCGCTCCTGATTCCACGGCCGCAAAGGTGACGGCACGCGCCGGACCTGTTGCCGCCACCGGCCGCATCGGGGGTATCCTTGGGGGGTTGATCCAGGCAGGAGGTACGCGCACCTTGAAGTACTCAGCCTATCCCGCTATCCGGGCGACGATCGCACTCGGCATCGCGATCGGCCTGCTGATCCCGACCGGCTGCGGCCCGGATGATCCCGTTCCATCGGGCTCCTCGGCCCCGGGCGTCGCCGGGATTGCCAGAACCGGCCCGGTGATCGATTACCCGCTCGATGGCTCGGTGTTCCCCCCCGACTTCACGCCGCCGACCTTCCTCTGGCACGACGACACGCCCGGGGTCGATACGTGGAAGCTGACCGTCACCTTCGCCGACGCAGAAGCCCCCTTCACCGCGAGAAGTGCCGGCCCTCCTCCCCCCCCGGGCGATGTCGATCCCCGCGCGGTCGGCCCCACGAACGAGGTCTACCAGCCCACGCCCTACCAACGCTCCGCGAAGAGCTTCACGCCGGCCCCGGAGCAATGGGCGGAGATCCAGAGACGTTCCACCGCCACAACCGCCACGTTCTCGTTCGAGGGAGGTTCAACGGAGGATCCGGAGACCGTGCTTTCGCGGGCGGAGATCGATTTCTCCACGTCCATGGATCCAGTCGGCGCGCCGGTCTTCTACCGGGATGTCCCGCTGATGCCGTCGAGAGGCGAGAACGGCAGGATCTCCCCTCTCGACAAGAACGCGATCCATCTCATCGCCTGGCGTCTCCGGGACACCTCGCGACCGGACAGCAAGATCCTCCTCACCGGCATGCCGACCTGCGCGAACTGCCACTCGTTCTCGAGCGACGGCCGGACCCTCGGCATGGACGTGGACGGCCCGGCCGGCGACAAGGGGACCTATGCCCTGGCCCCGATTGCAAAGACCACCGTCATCGGCGACGACCAGGTCATCACCTGGAACTCCTTCCCGGACAAACCCGAAGGGCACAAGACGATCGGGTTCCTCTCGCGGATCAGTCCCGATGGCCGAACCGTGCTCTCCACGGTGAACGAGACCCTCTACGTCAACAATTTCACCAATTACAAGTTCCTGCAGGTCTTCTACCCCACTCGCGGAATCCTCGCCTTCTACTCGAAGGAGACCGGAGAGATGAAGGCGCTGCCGGGTGCGGACGATCCGGACTTCGTGCACTGCTCCCCGGCGTGGTCGCCCGATGGGAAGTGGATCGTCTTCTCGCGCGCGAGGGCGCGGGACCCCGATCCGGAAGGACGTCCCCGCCCCACCTACGCCGGCGACCCCAACGAATTGCCGATGCAGTACGACCTCTATCGCATGCCCTTCAACGGTGGGCGAGGAGGCACTCCGGTACCGATCGAGGGAGCGTCCGGAAACGGCATGAGCAACACCTTCCCGAAGATCTCCCCGGACGGGAAATGGCTGGTCTGGACAAAGTGCAAGACCGGCCTCCTGATGCGTCCGGACGGCCGGTTGTGGATCCTCCCTCTGGCCGGCGGGGCACCCCGGGAGATGACCTGCAACACCGCCTTGATGAACTCGTGGCACAGCTTCTCGCCGAACAGCCGCTGGATGGTCTTCTCGTCGAAAGTAAACACCCCGTACACACAGATGTTCCTGACCCATCTCGATGAAGACGGCAACGACACGCCGCCCATACTGATTCCGAACAGCACCGCCGCCAACCGGGCGGTGAACATTCCCGAGTTCGTGAACCGCGACTTCAATTCGTTCAACTCGATCGAAGTGCCCGCCATGAAGCACTTCTACGAATTGAAGGACGGTGTGGAACTGGTACGGCAGGGCCGATTCGAGGAGGCGATCCCCATCCTCGAACGAGCCCTCACGCGGGACCCGGAATTCATTCGAGGGCTGGTCGCGCTCGGCTATGCGCAACTCGAAGCGGGGAGGCTGGTGGATGCCCGGGCAACGCTGACGAAGGCGGTCGAGGTGGATCCACGCTCCTCGACCGCGCGGGTCAATCTGGGACTCTGCTATCTGCAGGAAGGCCTGACCGGCGAAGCGGCCGATCAGTTCGAAATGGCCGCCTCGATCGACCCCCGGGACCGCCTGGCTCACCACAACCTGGGGCTCCTCCGGCTCTCGGAGGGGGACTTCGAGGCGGCACGTAAGTCTCTCGAAACCGCGGCCGAGCTCGAACCGGGAAACCCGGACGTGCGGAACGCCCTCGGGTACGTATTCCAGGCTCTCGGACGGCTTCCTGATGCCATTGCGGAGTACCGGACGGCCCTCGACTTCGCACCGAAACACCCCCTGGCCCTCGTCAACCTGGCAATGGCGCTTCGCGCACGGGGAGACACCGCGGAAGCGCTGACCCAGCTCCGGAAGGCCGTCGCGGCCGATCCCGGGAACCGCGGACTGAAGCGCATGCTCTCGGACACCTTGCTGGAAGAGAAGCAGGCGCGCGAGGCCATCGACCTGATGAAGGAGGAACTGAGGCGGACGCCGAACGATCCGGACCTCATGCTCCGCCTGGCGTGGCTCCTGGCGACCCTGCCCGACGACGATCTCCGGGACGGGGCCCGCGCGTTGCAACTGGCAAAACAGAGCCTTCGGAGGACCGGAGAGCGCGCCGACCTCCTCGACGTGCTCGCCGCGGCCTATGCGGAGGCCGGCCGCTTCACGGATGCGGTCCGGACGGCGAGCCGCGCACTGCAAATCGAGAAGAACAGCAGCCAGACCACGATTCCGGGACTGGCCGATCGCCTCGCCGGCTACCGGGAAGGACGCCCCCACCGGCAATGAGCGGCCTGTCACACCACGGAGTGACCATGTTCAGCAGAAGTGGAACGAAGGTTCTGACGGTCGCCCTGGCGACACTCCTCATCGCCGCCTGCGGTGATCCCGACACCGGCTCTCCCGGGAAACCGGGAGGCGCGGGCGAGGTGGGCGAGCTGACCGTGGACTATCCGCTGGAGGGTTCGGTCTTTCCCCCTGATTTCACCCCGCCGACTTTCCTTTGGCACGACGACGCGGTCGGAGTGGACACCTGGATCCTCACCGCGAGCTTCGGAGAGGGCCGGGAGCCCATCGCCATCGAGACGACCGGTCCGCGGCCGCCCCGTGGAAAGATCGACGAACGGGCCCTCGGCGACACCAACGAGATCTACCGCCCCACCGAGTACCAGAGTTCTATGAAGAGCTGGACCCCGGCCCCGGAACTCTGGGCCGAGATTCAACAGAGGTCGGCGGGCCGGCAGGCGACTCTCTCGTTCACGGGCGTGTCGCGTTCGGAGCCGGATCAGATTCGCTCCCGGGGAGAAGTCACGTTCACGACGTCCACCGACCCGGTGGGCGCACCGATCTTCTACCGTGATGTGCCCCTAATGCCTTCGATGGGTGAGGACGGGAAGATCGCCCCGCTCGATCGAACCGCGATGTACCTGATCAACTGGCGGCTCCGGGACACGAGCCATCCGGACAGCAAGGTCGTCCTCACCGGCATGCCGTCCTGCGCCAACTGCCACTCGTTCTCGAGCGACGGCGGGACGCTCGGCATGGATATCGACGGCCCTGATGGCGACAAGGGCTCCTACGCTATCGTGCCCCTCGCGAAAAGGACGGTGATCGGCGACCAGGCGGTCATCACCTGGAACTCGTTCCCGGAGAAGCTGAAGGGGCACAAGACGATCGGCTTCCTGTCCCGGATCAGTCCGGACGGCGGCTTTGTTCTCTCCACGGTGAACGAGGCGCTCTACGTCAACAACTTCACCGATTTCAGGTTCCTGCAGGTCTTCTACCCCACCCGCGGAATTCTCGCGTGGTACTCGGTGGAGACCGGGGAGATGAAGGCCCTCCCGGGCGCGGACGACCCGGAGTACGTGCATTGCTCTCCGGTGTGGTCGCCGGACGGCAACTTCATCGTGTTCTCGCGCGCGAGGGCGATGGATCCATATCCGGAGGGCCGGCCGAGGCCGACGCACGCCGGAGACCCCAACGAATTGCCGATCAGGTACGACCTGTACCGGATGCCCTTCAACGACGGCAAGGGCGGCAAGCCGGTGCCGATCCCGGGGGCCGGCGAGAACGGGATGAGCAACACGTTCCCGAAGATCTCCCCGGACGGGAAGTGGCTCGTCTGGACGAAGTGCCGGAACGGGTTGCTGATGCGTCCGGATGGTCGCCTGTGGATCGTCTCCATGGACGGCGGTGAGCCGCGCGAGATGAACTGCAACACGTCGCTCATGAACTCCTGGCACAGTTTTTCGCCGAACGGCCGGTGGATGGTCTTCTCGTCGAAGGTGAACACACCGTATACGCAGATGTTCCTGACCCACCTCGATGAGGAAGGCAACGACACCCCGCCGATCCTGATTCCGAACAGCACCGCGCAGAATCGCGCGGTGAACATCCCCGAGTTCGTCGCCCGGGATTTCGACGCCCTCGATGTGATCGAGGTCCCGGCAGTCAAGCACTATCGGGGCCTGCACGACGCGCTGATCCTCATGGATGATGGTCGGTTCGAAGAGGCGATCCCGCTGCTCGAAAGGGCGCTCGAGAAGGACCCGAAGTTCTCCCGCGCTCTCATCGCCCTCGGCTACTCGCTGCTGAAAACCAACCACATCGACGAGGCCCGGACGAAGCTGCTGCGGGCGATCGACCTCGCGCCGGAGTCGTCTCTGGCCCACGTCAACCTGGGGCTCACCTTTCTCGAGCAGGGACTCACCGTCGATGCCGCCGACCAATTCGAGATCGCGGCGGGCATGAGCCCCGAGGACTCCCTCGCTCTCTTCAACCTCGGGCTGGTGCGCATCGAGCAGGGTGAGCTCGATGCGGCGCGCCGGGCGCTCGAGGGAGCAGCGGAAATCGAACCGCGAAATCCGGATGTGCGAAACGCGCTCGGCGGCGTCTTCGAGCGACAGGGCGAGTTGGAAGCCGCCGCCGGGCAATTCCGGCTGGCCTTGCGCGAAGACCCGAACCACGTGCTGGCCGGCGCAAATCTGGCAAAGACGCTGATTCTGCTGGATCGGGGCGACGAAGCACTGGCCCAGCTACGCCGGGCGGTGGAGGCCGCCCCGGACAACCGGGACCTCCGGGATACGCTCTGCGTCGAACTGCTCAGGCGAAAGCAGGCGGAGGAGGCGCTCGCCCACCTGGATGTCATGCTCGAGAAAGCTCCGGAGGATACCGAGCTCGGTCTGGTGATCGCCTGGCTGCTCTCCACGCTGCCCGACGACGCCGAGCGGGACGGAGCGCGGGCGGTCCGCCTGGCCGAGGCCTGCCTTGCGGCCGAAGGCGAGCGGGCGGATATCCTCGATGTGCTTGCCGCGGCCTATGCCGAGGCGGGGCGGTTCCCGGAAGCGGTGAAGACGGCGACGCGGGCGTTCGAGTTGCAAATGCAGGGAGGTGTGGGCGTGGCGCCGGGGCTCTCCGAGCGCCTCGCCTCGTATCGCGCGGGCCGGCCGCATCGGCAGTAGGAGGAGCACATGTTCACAAATGCCGCCTCGAGAGCCGCATCGAAAGCCATCGTTCCCCTGATGATCGGGCTGCTCTTCTGCGCCTGTGCCAGGGAGCAGACACCCGGGCCGCGCGCCTCCACCGGGATCATCACCGTGGATTATCCCCTCCCGGGTTCGGTCTTCCCCCCGGACTTCACGCCCCCGACGATCCTCTGGCACGACGACGACTCCCGCGCCAGGCTGTGGCGGATCACGATACGCTTCGATGACGGCGCCGCACCGATCACCGCCGAGAGCGACGGCCCGCCGCCGCCCCGGGGAGAGATCGACAAGGACGCGCTGAGCCCCACCAATGAGATTTACCAGCCGACCGGGTATCAGCGGACCGCGAAGAGCTGGACCCCGGCCCCGGAGCTGTGGGCGAAGATCCAGAAGCGGTCGCGGGAGTCCGACGCCATCCTCTCCATCGAGGGAGTCACCGGCGGCGAGAGCCAAGCGGCGTCGAGCCGGGGAGAGGTGGTCTTTCGCACTTCGAAAGATCCCATCGGCGGCACCATCTTCTACCGGGACGTGCCGCTCATGCCGTCGGAAGGCCGGGACGGCACGATCGCGCCGCTCGATCGCAACGCCTATGCGCTCATTTCCTGGCGGCTTCGCGATGTTTCGCTGCCGGAGAGCAAGGTGGTCTTCACCGGCATGCCCACCTGCGCCAACTGCCATTCGTTCTCGCTGGACGGCCGGACCCTCGGCATGGATGTGGACGGTCCGGACGGCGACAAGGGCACCTACGCCATCGCAAGGATCGCGAAGACGACCGTGATCGACGACGAGGACGTGATCACCTGGAATTCGTTCCCGGACAAGCCGAAGGGGCACAAGACGATCGGCTTTCTCTCCCGGATCAGTCCGGACGGCTCCCACGTCCTGTCCACGGTGAACGAGGCGCTCTACGTCAACAACTTCACCAACTACAAGTTCCTCCAGGTCTTCTACCCGACGCGCGGCATCCTGGCGTGGTACTCGAGGGAGACGGGAGAGATGAAGGCGCTGCCGGGGGCCGACGACCCGGAGTACGTGCACTGCTCGCCGGTGTGGTTCCCGAGCGGCGAGGAGATCATCTTCGCCCGGGCGAAGGCCCGCGATCCATACCCCGAGGGGCAGCCCCGGCCCACCTATTCCGGGGATCCGAATGAGCTGCCGATGCAGTACGACCTCTACCGGATGCCCTTCGCCGAAGGCCGGGGCGGCACGCCGGTGGCGGTGAAGGGCGCCAGCGACAACGGGATGAGCAACACCTTCCCGAAGATCTCTCCGGACGGGAAGTGGCTGATCTTCACGCAGTGCGGGAACGGCCTCCTGATCCGCCCCGACAGCCGGCTGTTCATCGTCCCGGCTTCCGGCGGTGAGCCCCGGGAGATGAACTGCAACACCGCCCTGATGAACTCCTGGCACAGCTTCTCGCCGAACAGCCGGTGGCTGGTGTTTTCATCGAAGGTGAATACGCCCTACACACAGATGTTCCTGACCCACCTCGACGAGAACGGCATCGACACCCCGCCGATCCTGATCCCGAACAGCACCGCGGCGAACCGGGCGGTGAACATTCCCGAGTTCGTGGCCCGCGACTTCGACACCTTCGACGTGATCGAGATCCCCGCGGTCGAGCACCGCTACGTCTACCAGCGCGGCCGGGACCTCGTCGACGAGGAAGACTACGAGGCGGCCATCCCGCTGCTCCGAAAGGCGGTGGAGCTCGAGCCGGACTTCAGCCGGGCGCTGGTCTCGCTCGGCTACGCGCTCCTCGAAACGGGAAAGAACGGCGAGGCCCGGGAGTACCTGCGGCGGGCGATCGCGATCAACCCCCGCTCCGCACCGGCCACCATGAACCTCGGCCTGACCTGGTGGAACGAAGGCAATTCGGAGAAGGCTCTCGAACTCCTCGACCAGGCGATTGCTCTCGAGCCGAACTTCGCCTTCCCCCATCACAATCGCGGTGTGGTGCTGGCCACGCTGGGAAGGCACGACGAAGCCCTGCCGAGCCTCGAACGGGCCGTGGCCCTGAAACCGTACGAGACGCGCCTGCGAATGGACCTCGCTCACCTCCTCAAGGTCATGCGCCGGTGGGACAGCGCTCTCGCGGTCTACGCACGAGGGGTCGAGTTGAACCCCGAAGACCAGGTCTGCCGACAGGGGCTCGCGATCACCCTGCTCGAGACCGGAAGGGCCGGGGAAGCCATCGGCCACCTCGAGGCTTGCGTGGAAGCGTCGCCGGAGGACACCAACCTGCGCCGGGCGCTTGGCAACGCCTACCTTCGGAATGGCCAGCCGGACCAGGCCCTGATCCAGATCGAGTTTCTGCTCGAGAGGATGCCGCGGGACATGGGAGTGCTCATGGACGCGGCGTGGCTGATGTCGACGCTGCCGCAGGAGAGTCTCCGCAACGGCGAGCGCGCGGTCCTGCTGGCGAAGCGATGCCGGAAGCTCCACGGCGAGCAGCCTCAGATCCTCGACGTGCTCGCTGCCTCCTACGCCGAGGCGGGGCGCTTCCCGGAGGCGGTGAAAACCCAGCGGCGCGCCCTCGAAATCCAGCAGCGGGGCGGCGCGGCCCCGGCTCCGGACCTGAGAGCCCGCCTGCGGAGTTACGAGGCGGGCCGGCCGTATCGGCAGTGAATCCCACTCACTAGGAGGGACGAGCGCCGTCTCGTCCGCGCCCCACCAGAGGCGACTCTTACGGTTCCACCTCGATCAGCTTCTCCCCCTGCGCCACCACTTCACCGACCACCGCGCGCGTCTCGACACCGTGAGCCTCGAGCGCGGCGACCAGGTCGTCCGTTCGATCGCCCGGTACCGAGATCAGGAGGCCGCCGGAGGTCTGGGCATCGAAGAGCACCACCTGCTTCGCGTGGTCCACGTCGGGGTGGAAATCGACGAACGGCATGGCGTGGCGGCGGTTGTTGCTCGTGCCACCGGACATGCATTCGCTCACCAGGCTCTCGACTCCCTCCGGCAGCGTCGGGATCGCCGAGTAGCTGATTTTCAGGGTCACGCCGGAGCCGTCGGCCATCTCCTTGGCGTGACCGATGAAGCCGTAGCCGGTGATGTCGGTCGCGGCATGGACGCCGATCTCCATCATCGCCTCGCCGGCGCCCCGGTTCAGAGCCGCCATCATCCGGGTGACCTGCTCGGAGAGCGCCTCGTCCTTCACCACGCCGCGCTTCAGCCCGGTGGTGAGGAGCCCGGTGCCGAGCGGCTTGGTGAGCACGAGCTGGTCCCCCACTTTCGCGGTGGAGTTCCTGACGACGCGGTCCGGATGGACCAGGCCGGTGACGGACAGCCCGTACTTGAGCTCGCTGTCGATGATGGTGTGGCCACCCGCGATCACCGCGCCGGACTGCTTCACCACGTCGGCGGAGCCAGTCAGAATCTCGGTCATGAGCGCCGGGTCGAGCTGCCCCGGGAAGCCGAGGATGGAGAGGACGGTGATCGGCCGGCCACCCATGGCGTAGATATCGGACAGGGAGTTGGCGGCGACGATCGCCCCATACCAGTAAGGGTTGTCCACCACGGGGGTGAAGACGTCCACGGTCTGGACGAGGGCGGTCTCGCCGTCGAGCTTGTACACGCCGGCGTCGTCGTAGGTCTCGGACGCGACGATCAGGTTTTCGTTCCTCACCTGAGGAACACCCGCGAGACACCGGATGAGGATGTCCTGCGGCATTTTCGAGGCTCACCCTGCGGCCGTGGCCATCTGGGTCAGGCGGATTTGCTCTGGTTGGCTCATGGGGGGATATCCATCATCGGCCATGGTCCGGGGCCGGAATGCTCAAGTATAGTTCGACCGGCGATACGGCTCAGGAATCTCCGCCGTGTTTCAGGTGCCTGAGGTTCTCCGCCCGGTAGGTGACGCCCAGCCGATCGAAGTGATCGAGCCAGGCGTAGACGTACTTCCGGGAGGCCTGGAGCAGATCGCGATAGTCCACGACACCGATCTGTCCCTTGTCCTTCAGCCAGTCGATGAGGAGCTTGCGCGCGGTCTGCTCCCCGCTCCGATGGGCGTAGAAGGTCTCGGAGAGGCGCACCAGGTCGCCCCGATCGACCAGGGCATCGAGGATGGTCCGGATCTCACTCTCCTCGCAGGAGAAGTCACCCGCCAGCCGGGCGACGTCGGGGGGTGAAACGCAGGCATCGCAAAGCGCCTCCGACACCTTCAAGGCCATCGCCTCTTCGTCCGGGCTCATCGTCACCTGGTGTGAGGTGAGGGCGAGCAGGCCGCCCGCGCACACGATCTCGCCCCGGGCCTGGAGGGAAGCGAGGGCCGCGTCCACGAGGGCGCTCTCGTCCACGAGCGCCTTCTTCAACGCGTTCGGTTCCTGTCCGAGGCGAAGGGGCGTTGCCGCGTGGAACGTGGTGAGCGCTCCGGTCACGCGGGCCGCTACCGAGGCGAGCGTTCGAGCGGAAGCGAGCAGGCCGCCGGCGAGTCTGACGGCGCGGCCGCCCTCGACCAGGTCCGCAACGATCTCCTCCGCGCGGGCCGCCGGCAGATAGCATTGCCGGGTCAGGGCGTCGACGCGGATGGAGGTCGCGGCGCGGTCGAGCTGATATTCGACCAGTCGCACCGGATCGTCGAGCACGTCTTCGAGGGCCGTCAACTCCCGGATAACCCCATCCTTGAACCGCTTCACCTTCCGCTTGCTCGGGCGCAGGACGCGGCCGCCGCCGATCGTCACCACCGGCGAGTATTGCCGGATGACGAAGCGATCGCCGGGGGCCACGATGAGGTCCTCTTCCGCCCGGAACTGCATGAGCCCGCTCTCCCCGGGACCCAGCCGCTCGTGGTCCAGGTAGAACACCCGCCCCATGATCTCGGAGGTGCCGGTGTGAAAGCGAACCGGGGCTTGATGCTTCAGTGGCCGGTCCGCGCCGGGGAGCATCTCGAGACGGCACTCCACCATCTTCGTCGGGGAGAGGTAACCCGGGGTGGCGAGGACGTTGCCGCGCAACACTTCGCGGTGGTTGATGTCGGTCACATTCATGGCGAGGCACTGGCCGGCCCAGCCGACGTCCGATTTCCGGCCGTAGACCTGCAGGCCTCGCAGACGGCCTTTCTCGGCCTGCGGCAACATCTCCAGCCGATCCCCCACGGCCGTTTTCCCGGAGAACGGCATCCCGGTGATGACCGTGCCGAACCCCGGCGGGGAGAAGACCCGCTCCACCGGCATGCGGAAGATGCCCTCCACCGGTCGGTCCATGCAGGAATCGACGACCTCGATCAGCGCCAGCCAGAGATCCTCGAAACCCTCGCCGGTAGTGGAGGAGACGGGGCAGATGGGCGCGTTCTCGAGTAAGGTCCCCTGCAGGAACTCGGACACTTCCTCCACGACGAGCTCGCGCAGCTCCTCGTCCACCATGTCGATCTTGGTCACCGCTACCATGCCGCGGGTGATGCCGAGCAGCTCGACGATGCGGAGGTGCTCGATGGTCTGCGGCATCACCGAGTCGTCCGCGGCGACGACGAGCAGCACCGCGTCGATCCCGGAGGCGCCGGCAACCATGTTGCGGATGAACTTCTCGTGGCCGGGGACGTCGACCATGCAGGCCAGGAGGTCGCCGCGGAGTTCACAGGGGGCGAAGCCGAGATCGATGGTCAACCCCCGCTCCTTTTCCTCCTTCAGGGTGTCCGTTTCGCAACCGGTGAGCATCTTCACGAGCGCGGTCTTCCCGTGGTCGACATGGCCGGCGGTCCCGATCAGCACATAGCGGCGGTTCTCGTCGGTCACGGTGCGAGCACCTCCTTGTGGGCCTGCTTGAGAACAGCTTCGGGATTCGAGGGCTGCGGCATCCCCTTGAGCTGCGTTGCTCGTCGGTTGAAACCAGGAAGGTTGCGCCCTCCTCGCGCCTCGCTGGACGGGCGCATCAGCGCTCTCTGTCCTTCGAACCAGTTCTCAAGCAGGCCCGAAGCGCCGCGGCGGCCTCGAACTCCTCGCCGTCCTGAACAGTGCGCGGGTCCATCAGGAGGCGCTCCCTCTTGACGCGGGCGAACACCGGCAGCGGCAGCATCCTCAGGCGGTGGGCGATCTCCTCCGCGGGGATGCTCTCGTGCGTCACCGCCACCGCGAATGTGGCGATCTGGTGGGCGGGATAGGAACCGCTGCCGACCTCGCTGGTCTCCTCGACGACGGCAACGGTCGCGGACTCCACCTCACCGATGTGCGAAGCGATCAACTCCGCCCGGCGCTTCAGCTCCTCGAGTCCCATCGTGAGCATCCGCGTCGTCGGGTGGTCGGCGTGGACCCGATCCTTGTCGAGAAAGTACTTGAGCGCCGCTTCGAGGGCGATGAGCGTGAGCTTTCCGACCCGCAGCGCCCGGGCGAGAGGGTTCTTGCGGATCTTCGTGACGACGTCCTTCTTGCCGAGGATGATCCCACCCTGGGGACCGCCGATCAGCTTGTCGGAGCTGATGGAGACGACGTCCGTGCCGCAGGCGAGGGAATCCCTCACCAGCGGCTCCTCCGGAAAACCGAGATGGCGGAGGTCGAGGAGCGCCCCGGCCCCGAGGTCGTCCATCACCGGAATGCCGTACCGCTGCCCCACCGGGACCATGTCCTCGATGGGCACCTCACTGGTGAAACCCTGGATGCGGTAGTTGCTGGTGTGGATCTTCATCAGCAGCCCGGTGTTGTCGTTGATGGCCTCCTCGTAGTCCCGCACGTGCGTCTTGTTGGTGCAACCGATCTCGTGCAGGATCGCCCCGGACCGCCGCAGCACGTCGGGGATGCGAAAAGCGCCGCCGATCTCCACCATCTGCCCGCGGGAGAGCACGACCTCCCTGCCCTCCGCGAGGGTGTTGAGCACGAGCATGGTCGCCGCGGCGTTGTTGTTAACGACCGTGGCATCTTCCGCACCGGTCAACTCGCAGATCAGGTCCACGCAGAACTGGTCCCGCCGCGTGCGCCCCTGCGTCGCCCGGTCGATCTGGAGCAGGCAGTAGCCGCGAGCCTCCTCGGCGATGGCGGCAATCGCGTCGGCGGGCAGCACCGAACGTCCGAGGGCGGTGTGCGCCACGATCCCGGTGGCGTTGATCACCCGGCAGAGTCCGGGCCGCAGTTCCGCCGCGAGGGCGGCCGGCACCGTCGCCGCAACCGCCTCCGCGGAGGGCGCCACGCCGCCGTTCACCACGTCCTCCCGCACGACCTCGAGCACGTGCCGCACCGTGCGCACCACGGTCCCCCGCGGATAGCGTTGAAGCAGCGAAACCACCTCCTCGCATTCGAGCATCAAGGTCACGGAGGGAACGGAACGAAGGTCGGGCTTGGTATCGGCCATGATTCACCAGGTCAGAGGTGCCCATCACGGGCTTGCGAGCCGACCATCCTACCGCAGGAAGTCCGGTGTGAGGTCCGATTCGGAACGTACGAAGCAGGAGAACCGACCGTCGCGGAAAGCCGCGCACCGCCCCTTGATTGCAAAACGACTGCAATACATGTATTATGCATGCATGGTCAAGTCGATCACAATCAGAAACGTCCCGGATGAGGTCCGGAACGAACTCGCTTCGCGCGCCGCCCGTGCGGGTCGTTCCCTGCAGGAGCACATCCTCGCCGAGTTGATCGAACTCGCAAGCCGGCCCGATATCGCGACGCTCGTCGAGAGGATCCGCGCGCGAAAGGAGATCACGGGGAGCGCTCTGCCCGCGGACCGGATCCTCGCTCACCGGGATGGGGACCGGGCGTGAGCCTCGTCATTGACGCCTCCACGGTAGTTGCAGCCCTCATTGATGGCGGCCGGGATGGTGCATGGGCCGAGTCCATGCTCCTCTCTGATCATCTCTTCGCTCCGGCCCTGATGCCCGTCGAGACAGCAAACATCCTCCGGCGCGCTGGCCTCTCCGGAGAAGTTTCGCGCGCCGCGGCCGCCCAGGCGCACGCCGATCTGCTCGATCTGCGCGTGGATCTACTTCTCTACGGGCCGTTCGGGCCCCGTGTCTGGGAACTCCAATCGACGCTGACGGCCTGTGACGCGTGGTACGTAGCCGTGGCCGAAGCTCTCGACTCACCTCTGGCAACGCTCGATCTCCGGATGAGCCGGGCCCCGGGACCGCGCTGCGCATTCCGAGTTCCACCCCAGTGACACCGAGAGCGCCGCGAAGATTTCGAACGTCAGTACCGCAGGGGGTTGAGTGTTGAAATCTCAGCGGAGGGGAACGGCCATCAGGCAGACACCTGGCTCTCGAGATCGGCCAGCAGGCCCAGCAACTCGTCCAACTCCGGGCGGCGTCCGTCCGAACTCGAGATGTAGAACGTGTCCATCACCACCGCGCCGCGGGTGGCGATCACGGCGTGCTGGATCGTGAAGCCCGCCGCGGCGACGGCATGCGCCAGGTCGGAAAGCAGCGCCGGGCGGTCGCGGGCGGTCACCTCCACCGCGGTGAATTCCGGGGAGATGAGGTTCGAGGCGGTCACTCCCGGGGGCGGGCCGAGCGCATCTTTCTCTTCGGGGCGATAGCGGCACTTCACCGCTTCGAGCTTCGCCGTCAGGTCCAGGGTTCCGTCCACCGCTCTCGTCAGATCCTCGGCCACGGTGCGCCACAGGGGATCGTCACTCGAGGGAGTGCCACCCTTTCGCGTGACGAAGAACCGGTCGAGGACGACACCGTCCTCTCGGGTGTCGGCGCGCGCGGCGAGGATCGGGAGGTCGTGCAGAGCGAGCACGCCGGTGATCCTGGCGAACAGGCCGGGAGCGTCCCGGGCGGCGACCCAGAGTTCGCCCCAGGCGCGGCCCGCAAGGCACGTCAGCGCCACCGGTTTTTCCGCGAGATTGCGGATCAGTTCGAGGTGCAGGAGCACTCGCGACGGCTGCATCTCGAGCGCATAGCGGGGCCCCATGGCCAGGAGGTGATCGCGAGCCTCCTCCCGGCGGGAACCTCCGCCGGCGAGAATCACGCGTTCGAGGAGCGGACGAAGCGGCTCCGGGGACAGGATGGCCATCGCCTCGTCGAAGAGATTCCGGATCTGGCTCTCCCGCCAGCCGCTGAGCGCCCCCTGCCCCACCGCCGACACGTCCGCCAGCGTGTGGAGGTAAAGGCTCGACAGGCGTGCGCGAGCCGACAGCTTCTCCGCCAGGACCCGCGCCGCTTCACCGGGGGCCCGGGTATCGATCAGCCGGGTCATGAGCACGTGCCGCTTCACCAGGAAGCGAACATGAGCGGCATCCTCCTCAGGCAGTCCGAGGCGGAGCGTGACTTCCGGGAGCATCTCCAGCCCCCGGTAGACGTGATCCTTGCCCCAGGCCTTGCCGATGTCGTGGAGGAGGAGGCCGAGACGGAGCAGTTCCGGCCGGTCGATTTCGGCGGCGATTTTCGCGAGAGGACCGTCCGAACTCACGAAAGCGTCGAACGCTTCGATCGCCCGCAGGGTGTGCTCATCCACGGTGTACTGGTGCAGGGGGTCCTCCCGCGCCAGGCCGCGAACCCGGCCGAACTCGGGCAGGTACTCCGACAGGAACCCGGCATCGTGCAGCACCCGGAGACCGACGGCGGCGGATGGCATGCGAAGCAGGTCGAGGAAGATTTCGCTGACCCCGGGATCGGAACGAAAGACGTCGTCGATCCGGAGGGTCGTCGCGGCCACGGCATCCACCAGCTCCGGGGAGGGACTGAACCCACCTTCGATGGTGTGGACCACCGCCTGCAAGGCGGTGCCGGGACTGGCCGGAGCCCGCTCGGGGTAGATCTCCCCCCCCACCTCGATCAACCCGTCGAGATACGCCCGGCGCTCACCGACGGTGCAGCCTTCCTGGAAGCGGATCACGCGCGAGAGGAATCCGGAGAGCCGCTCCGCCGCCCGATAGTAGGTCCGCATGAACCGCTCCGCGGCGTACAGTCCCTCGCCGTCGGTGAACCCGAGGCGTTCCGCCACCTGGCCGCGAATACCGAAATCGAGGACATCCTGCTTGCTCTTCGCGACGAGATGGAGCGCATTGCGGACCCGGTGGAGATCGGAGTAGGCGGACAGCAGGCTCTCCGTCCCGGCCCGGTCGAGAATCCCCGCTTCCCGGAACACGGTGAAGTCCTTGCGGCCGGACAGCGCGAGGGCGACCCAGCCGGCGACGTGCAGATCGCGGAGCCCACCGGCCCCCTCCTTCACGTTCGGGACGGCCAGCCGGGGGGAACCGCCGTAGAAGCGGTGCCGGGCACGGACTTCCTCGATCTTCTTCTCGATGAACTCGGTGCCGCGGGCGGCGAGCCAGGGATCGACGACGGACTCCACGAAGTCGCGGAAGAGCACGCGCGAGCCGGTGACCAGGCGGCCCTCCAGCAGCGCCGTCGCCGAGGGCACGTCCCCTTCCATCGCCGCGCGGGACTCATCCGGCGTACGCGTGGCATGGCCCACCACGTAGCCGAGGTCCCACAGGAAAGCGATCAGGGGACCGGCCACCTCCGACGCTCGCTCGGCGGCGCCCCGGGGATAGAGCACCATCAGGTCGATGTCGGAAAACGGACTCAGCTCACCCCGGCCGTAGCCGCCGAGCGCCAGAATCGCCAGGCCCTTGCCGTGTGGAGAAGCCTCGAGGTAGGCGGTGAGCAGCAGATCGACCGTGTCGGAGAGCGCCCGGCAGAGCCCGAGCCCATCGCCACCCAGCTCCTTCGAGAGCAGCCCGCGGTGGGAGGCGAGGAGAACGCGCAGCTCCACGAGAAGCCGCGCGTCGTCCGGCTCGAAGGTCTCGAACGCGCTCCGGACCTTGGTGTCGAATGCTCTCATGCGGAACAGCGTCCCCCGCCGCCCCCCACCACGGCCTGTTAATTCTCAGATGTCGTAATAGAGCGCAAACTCGTACGGGTGCGGACGGCAGCGGATCGGGTCGACCTCGTTCTCCCGCTTGTACTTGATCCAGGTGTGGATCACGTCGTCGGTGAAGACGTCGCCGTGCAGCAGGAATTCGTGGTCCGCCTCGAGGGCGTCGAGCGCCGCGGAGAGAGAGCCCGGCGTCTGGGGCACCTCGGCGAGTTCCTCCGGCGGCAGATCGTAGATGTCCTTGTCGAGCGGCTCGCCGGGATCGATGTGGTTCTGGATGCCGTCGAGCGCGGCCATCATGATCGCGCTGAAAGCCAGATACGGGTTGCAGGTCGGGTCCGGGCAGCGGAACTCGACGCGCTTCGCCTTCGGGCTGTTGGAATAGATCGGAATGCGGATGGCGGCCGAACGGTTGCGGCTCGAATAGGCCAGGCGTACCGGAGCTTCGAACCCGGGAACCAGACGCTTGAACGAGTTCGTGGTCGGGTTGGTGAAGGCCAGCAGGGCACCGGCGTGCTTCAGGACGCCGCCGATGGCGTAGATGGCCATGTCGGAGAGTCCGCTGTAGCCGTCTCCGGCGAAGAGCGGCACATTCCCGTTCCAGAAGGAGAAGTGGACGTGCATGCCGGAGCCGTTGTCATCGAAGAGGGGCTTCGGCATGAAGGTGACGGTCTTCCCGTGCTTCAGGGCCACGTTCTTCACGATGTACTTGTAGAGCAGCACCTTGTCCGCCATCGGCACGAGCTTGTCGAACTTCATGTCGATCTCGGACTGCCCGCCGGTAGCGACCTCGTGGTGCTGGGCCTCGACGTCGATGCCGGCGGCGATCAGCGCCAGCATCATTTCGGAGCGGATGTCCTGCAGGCTGTCCGTCGGCGGGACCGGGAAGTACCCCTCCTTCTTCCGCGGCTTGTGGCCGAGGTTCGGCTTCTCGTCGCGGCCGCTGTTCCAGGCGCCTTCCTTGCTGTCGATGAAGTAGTAGCCGGCGTTGCTGGTCTGGTCGTAGCGAATGTCGTCGAAGATGAAGAACTCCGCCTCCGGGCCGAAGTAGGCGGTATCGGCGATCCCGGTGGAACGAAGGTAGTTCTGGGCTTTCTTCGCCACATTGCGCGGGTCGCGGGCGTAATCCTCACGCGTGATCGGGTCGAGCACATTGCAGATCATCACCAGCGTGGTGTGCTTCATGAACGGATCGATCATCGCCGTCGCCGGCTCGGGAATCACGATCATGTCGCTCTCGCTGATGTTCTTCCAGCCGCGGAGCGAGGAGCCGTCGAAGCCGAAACCATCCTCGAAGGTATCCTCGTCCAGCACCGAGACGGGAACGGAGAAGTGCTGCCAGAGACCGGGAAAGTCCATGAAGCGGAGGTCCACGACTTCCACGTTCTTCTCTTTGCACAGCGCCAGCACTTCACTCGGAGTCATTCCGGTCTCCTCATCATCAGATAGCTTCGGGTCCCCGCTCTCCGGTGCGAATGCGGATGGCATCGGTGAGCGGCAGGATGTAAAGCGAGCCCTTCCCGTCGGGCAACGCACGATGGAGGGCATCGAGCGTCGGCTTGACGAAGTTCTCGTTGACGGCGATCTCCAGGCGAACTCCAGGGTCCGAGCCGAACGTGAGCCCCGGAGTGTCGGCGGACTCGCCGTGAAGGACGGTCACATCGCTCACGGTCAGGCGAAACACCTCCACCCGGCTCAGTTCTTCCTGAATCCGATGAATCGCGCCGGGGTCCACTACCGCCTGGATGAGTTTCAAGGTCGCCCTGATACCGTCAGATTCCGCAAAGTTCGATCGGGTGCGTGGGTACGCCCCGGAGAAGTATGTCGAGTCTCCCCACGGCGATCAAGAACCGGTCCCGATCGAACGTTCCATTGCGGGCAAAATCGTCCCGGGCGGGCAGCCGAACGGGTAGAAGAGGTGCGGATGGTTCCGGGAACGCCCCCACTTTCAGCGCGGGTGGTTCCGGGAACGCCGGCCCCGAGGCGCCCATGGCAGTGATGACACCCATGATGCGGCAGTACCACGACGCGAAGAGCAAGCACCCCGACGCGCTGCTGTTCTTCCGCATGGGCGATTTCTACGAGATGTTCCACGAGGATGCGAAGGAAGCCTCCCGCCTGCTCGGGCTGACCCTGACGTCGCGGGACAAGGCGAATCCCATCCCCATGGCCGGGGTTCCGGTCCGGGCCGTCGACACCTACCTGCGCCGGTTGCTCAACCTGGGCCGAAAAGTCGCGATCTGCGAGCAGATGGAGGATCCCCGGGAGGCGAAGGGGATCGTCGAGCGCGCGGTGACCAGGATCGTCACGCCGGGCACCGTCACCGAAGAGTCGGTCCTCGAAGCCAAGGCCAACAACTTCCTCGCCGCGCTCTTTCCGGGTTCCGCGCGGGCCGGCCTGGCGTGGGTGGACGTTTCCACCGGCACCTTCCGCGTGAGCGAAGTGGCGCAGGACCGGATCCTCGATGAGCTCTCCCGCGTGGACCCGTCGGAGCTCCTCGTTCCGGAGCGGATGAACGGGGACTCTCCGGAATTCATGGCGACGGTCGGGGAGACCATCCGGGGCACGATCACCACCCGGCCGGACTGGGCATTCGAGGCGAACGAGGCGAACCGGATCCTCACCTCCCACTTCGGCGTACGAACTCTGGACGGATTTGGCTGTGGGGACCTCACCACCGCGCTCCAGGCCGCGGGCGCCGCGCTGCAATACCTCGACGAGACCCAGAAGACCGGCCAGGCCCACATCGCCCGCATCGAGAAGGTCCGGGATGGCGCGCACCTCATCCTGGACCGCACCACCCGGCAAGCGCTGGAACTGACCGAATCGATGGCTCGCGGCGCGCGGGGGGGCACGCTGCTCGCAATCCTCGATCACACCCGGACGGCGATGGGTGGCCGGACCCTGAAATCCTGGATCCTCGCGCCGCTGACGGACTGCACCGGGATCCGGCGACGCCTGGATGCGATCGGCGAGCTGGTGGACGACCCGTTCCGGCGCAAGGACCTCCGGGAGACCCTCGGCGGAATCTACGACCTCGAACGGATCGCGGCGAAGGTGGCCACCGGGCGCGCGAGCCCGCGTGACCTCGTCTCCCTCCGCCAGTCCGCCGAGAGGCTTCCGGAACTGCGCCGGCGTCTCGAGGGGACGTTTGCGGAGGCGTTGGCCTCGGAGGAGGAGCGCCTCGATACGCTCGCGGACCTCGGTGAACTCGTCGCCCGGGCGCTGACGGACAGCCCTCCGCCGAATCAGAAGGACGGCGGTTTCATCCGCGAAGGCTATCACCCGGAACTGGATGAGCTGCGCTCACTGAAACGGGACGGGAAGGAGTGGATCGCCTCGTTTCAGAAGGACGAGAGCGAACGAACCGGCATCCCGAGCCTCAAGGTGGGCTTCAACCGGGTCTTCGGTTACTACCTCGAGATCACAAACGCCCACCGGGACCGGGTTCCCGCCGAGTACCACCGCAAGCAGACCTTGAAGAACGCGGAACGCTACATCACCCCGGAGCTCAAGGAGTACGAGACGAAGGTTCTCACCGCGGACGAAAAGGCGAAGGAGCTCGAGGCGGGCCTGTTCGCCGCCCTCCGCGAAGAGGTCATGCAGCACGTTCCGCGCATTCAGGTGGCCGCGGAGGCCGTGGCCGCGGTGGATACCCTGGCCTCGCTCGCGGAGGCGGCCGCGCTGCGGGGCTACACCCGTCCGGAGATCGTGAGAAGCAATGAGCTCGAAATCCGCGAAGGGCGCCATCCGGTGCTCGAGGTCCTGCAAACCGACGAGCCATTCGTGCCGAACGACGTTTCGATGGAGGAAACCGGGCGCAGAGTTCTCGTCATCACCGGGCCGAACATGAGCGGGAAGTCGACCTATCTCCGGCAGACCGCCCTGATCATGGTCATGGCCCAGTGCGGTTCGTTCGTCCCCGCGGCAAGCGCCCGGATCGGTCTCGCCGACCGCATCTTCACCCGGGTGGGGGCTTCCGACGACCTGAGCCGGGGCAAGTCCACCTTCATGGTGGAGATGAGCTAGACCGCGAACATCCTGAACAACGCCACCTCCCGGTCGCTGCTCGTGCTGGACGAAATCGGCCGCGGCACCTCGACCTACGACGGCGTCGCCATCGCCTGGGCGGTCACCGAGTACCTGGCGCGGGAGGTAGGCGCCCGGACGCTCTTCGCCACCCACTACCACGAACTCACCGAAATCGCCGAGCGGTTCGAGAACGTGACCAACCTGAACGTGGCGGTGAAGGAGTGGGGCGACGAGGTCATCTTCCTGCGCAAGATCAGCGAAGGGGGTACGGATCGGTCCTATGGCATCCACGTCGCCCGGATCGCCGGTGTTCCGCGAGCGGTCATCGACCAGGCGGGAGAAATCCTCAAGCGTCTCGAGGAGGGCCGGAGACCGCAGGGAGAGGCCAGAACGAAGGGCGAACACCAACTCGGACTCTTCGCCCCGGACAGCCCGCCACACCCCGTCCTCGAGGAGTTGCGGGGCATCGATCCAGACCACCTGACGCCGATGGAAGCGCTGCAGCGGCTCGCCGCCCTTTGCCGGCTGCTCGGCACGGAGACTCCCGGGCCTCCCTGAACAAACCAAACTGGTTTCCCGGAAATGGGTGGGCACATTCCAGTCGAGGGCTATACTAACCGCATATTCGGCAGACGTATTGCGCCGCGAGGAGGGGCTTCGGGTATGAGCCGCAGCACTGTATTGGTTTCTGTACTCTGTGTTCTGTTGCTGGCCGGTAGCGCATGGGCCGTCAAGGTTCCGAACTCTTCGTTCGAAGATGACGGGAGCAAGAACACCTGGGTAACTTCGATGACGGACTGGACCTTGATCCCACCCGTCACCGCCCCCCCCACCACGTATCGTGCGGGGCTTTTCTACAACTTCGATGGCTTCACGGCGACGAATCAGAACGAATTCGCCATCATCACGCACCGGAACCAGGGCACCCAATCCCTGACTTCCCAGAGCATCGTGCTCGGTCACCTCGAGCAGTTCATCGAGTTCGACTACGTGTACGTGTCGAAGAACGCCCCGGGGGACGCGACCCACATCGACCCGTTCACGGTCATCATGTGGAGCGGCGCCACGCAACTCGCATCGTGGACCGTCAGCGACACCAACGACTCGAATCTCGCGCTCGGGACGATCTCCTCGGTTCCCTTCGCGCCGAGCGGCAGCATGCAGAATACGTACGACACGGGGTGGCAGACCTTCACGGTCGACATCGAACAGTACGTCGGGAACACGGTCACTCTCGAGTTCCGGCTCACGGACTCCGCCCAGCAGGGTGGTGGGACGGGCTTCTTCCTCGACCGGATCCGTGTCGCTCCGGAGCCGGGCACCTTCCTGCTCTTCGGCGTCGGTGCCTTCGGCCTGATGCTCTACGGGCGCAGGAAGATCCGCCGCAGGAAGTAGAAACCGGCAGGCCGGGAACAATCGGGGCCGTCGCCTGAAAGCGACGGCCCCGGTTGATTCCACCCATCGGAGGGACGAGCTCCGTCTCGTCCCCGCCCGCCCGGCAAGACGCGAGGAGGGCGCAACCTTACTGGTTTCAACCGACGAGCAACGCGGCTGGGCGGGATGCAGCAGCCCTCGAATCCCGAAGTTATTCTTGCGCGGGCCCTTACCGGTTTCAACAGACGAGCAACGCGGCTCGAGGGGACGCAGCTCCCCTCGAATCCCGTAGCTACTCTTGCGCGGCCCCTTACCGGATCTTCCGCAGCGCCGCTCTGGCCTCCTCGGCCGTGACCGCCTCGGGATCCAGACGCAGCGCCCTCCTGAGGAACCTCCGGGCATCGTCCCACTGGTAGTCGCGGAAACAGGCCATGCCCGCGTGATGCTGCACTTCGGCGTTCCCGGGGATGGCCTCCGCGGCCTCGATGAGCAGCGGGATCGCCTCCTCGAGCCGATCCGTCTTCATCAGAATGAAACCCAGCGTGTCCGCGATGTAGGGATCGTCCGGCCGGGCCTTCCGGGCACGCCTGACGACCGCCAGCGCTTCCTCGAGCGTGTCGGGATTGCGGACCAGGACCATGGCGAGGTTGTTCAGCGTGACCGGATCGTCCGGAGCAAGGTCAAGGGCGCGGCGATAGAGCGCGATTGCCTCCGTTTCCCCCTCCGAGCCCTTCTGCTCCGCGAGGAACGCCAGCCGAAAATACGCGGCGGGATTCCGGGTCCCCCGATCCACGGCTTCCTCGAGCATCCGGCGGGCTTCATCATCGCGGCCGTCCGCGGACAGCAGATTGCCCAGTTCGACCCAGGCATCGAGGGTCTCCGGATCCCGCCGCAGCGCCTCCCGGAACGCGAGCTCCGCCTCCTCGTTCTCGCCGAGGGTCACCAGGAACCGGCCTTCCAGGAGAAAGAGCCCGGCGGGATTGCCGGCCGCATCCAGGCGGGATCGGATCAGTTCGACCGCCTCCTCCACCCGCCCCATCCGGGCCATGGCCGATGCGGCGATGGCCAGAGCGGCGGGATTGCCCGGTTTGAGCTAGAAGGCGCGCAGGCACGACTCGATCGCCTCCTCCGGTCGGCCGGCGCGGAGGTAGAGTTCTCCGAGCAGTTGCCGCGTGAAAGCCCGCTGGGGAGTGCGATCTCTCTCCGCCTCGAGAAACTGAAGCGCCTTCGGGAGTCGTTCGGCGGACAACTCGGTCAGGACGATCGCCCGGAGCACCTCGTCTCCTTCCGGCTCCAGTTCGTAGGATCGTCGCAGTGAGATCAAAGCGGCATCCGGCATCTTCCGCTCCGCGAGGATCATCCCCAGGTGGAGGTGGGAGCGGGAATTCTCCGGTGCCACGGAGACCAGGTGCTCGAAGCGTTGCTGGGCTTCTTCGAGGTCACCCCGGTTCGCCAGGAACAGACCGCTGAGGAAGAGTGCGCCAGGGTCGTCCGGCTTCTCCTCGAGGACCCGCTCGGCATGTTCCGCCGCGGCTTCGAGCATTCCGAGGCCGGCCAGGGTCTCGGCCATGAACAGATGCGCGTCGGGTTGGCGAGGGTCGATCTCGTTGACCTTCTCGAAGGACGTCCGGGCAGACTCGAGTTCACCATTCCAGTGCGCCCGGATGCCCTGGCTGAAATAGAGCGTCGCCAGTTCCAGTTGCGCCTCCACCATCGACGGGTCGAGTCCGAGTGCGGCAAGAAAGCTCTCTTTCGCCCGCTCGAGGTCACCGGTGCGACGAAGGGCAATGGCGAGATAGTAGTGTCCCGCGGGATCGTTCGGCCTGCTGCGCGCGTATTGGGCAAGCGAGGTCAGAGCCTCCGCGTACTCCTCCTTCAGCAGGTGCAGCTTGCCCTTGAAGTAGAGGGACTGCGGATCTTCATCGTCACCATCGAGGAGCTTCGCCACGACCGCTTCGGCGACGGCGACGGCCTCTTCCTTGTTTCCGGCCTGAGCCATGCGCAGTTCGGCCACCCGCCGCAATGCCTCCCGGGAGTCCGGGTCCATCGTGAGGGCGATCTGGTACTGCTTCAGCGCCTCCTCGCGGAGTTCGGCGTCACGACCCGAGCCGGTCCTCACACTCCGGGAGCGGGAAAGCAGAAAATCCCCGAAGTCCAGGAACACGCCCGATTCCGAGGGATTCTCCTCGAGGAGAGCGCGAAAGCCCTCCTCACCGAGCTTTTCATCTCCCGTCTCCGCCAGGAACGTGTAGAGAGCGCCTCGGGTCTCCGCGTCGCGGCGCAGCAGCACCGCCTCCTCGAGTTCGTTCCGGGCACGGGCGGTCTCACCGAGAGCCTGGTGGATCCGCGCGGCGAGGAGGTGCGGTCGAACATCGCGCTGACCCGCCAGCAGAGTCTTGGCCAACTCACACTCCTCGACTGCTTCGGGGTAGCTCCCCCCACGATAGAGCGAAGTCGCAAGGCGGATGTGCCAGTCGGCATCAGTCGGCCACCGACGGAGCGCGGATCGCGCGATCTCCACCTCTCGCGGAATGAGCCCGATGCGAAAAGCGGTGGTGTAGGCGAGGTTGTAGTCATCGAACGATTGGGGTGAGGACGGATGCCGGAGCGCGGCGAAGAAGGCATCCGAGGCACCGACATACTGGCCGCTCGACAGCCGGGCCAACGCGAGGATCTTCAGCCCTTCGTACGAACGGGGAACCCCGCCACCCTCCTGGTCGAGAAGCCGAGCGGCTTCCTCGAAGCGCCCCTCCGCGAAGAAAAGCCGCGCCAGGTAGCTCCGCGCCAGCAGGTCGGTCGGGTTGACCCCGGTCTCGTCGTCGAGGAAGAACGCCAGGTGCCCATCCAGTTCAGCCCGCAGTTCCTCGACCGGGTCTCCGCGCTTCCTGCCGTCGAGGTAGTCTTCGAGCAGCAACCCGATCAGCTTCCGCCGGGCGCTGAGGTTCACGTCGAACGCCTCGACGGCGTCCCGCAGAGCCCGGACCGCGCCCTCTCGATCGCCGTCCTTCCGGGCCAGGTCGCCCGCCGCCTCGAGGACCAGTGAGTCACCGGGAAACTCGGCGAGTGCCCGGGTCAGAACCTCCCGGGCCTGATCCGCTCTTCCGAGGCCGGAGTGGTGGGCCAGGAGCGCGATGTAGAGGCTCGATTCCTCCGGGAAGCGCTCGATTCCCCTCTCCAGCACCGCGCGGCCTTCCTCGGGCTCCCCGAGCCGGTCGGTCAGGATTCGGCAGTGACGGATGGCGATCTCCGGAGTGGGCGCCACGTCCCAGGCCTCGCGAAGGGTCTCCGCGGCGTCTTCGTAATTCTGCGTGGCCTCCTGGAAGCGGGCGAGGAGCAGGCGGTGCGCCGCGACCTTCGGCTCGAGGTCCACCACTCGCTCGAGGTCGGCCTGCGCGTCGGCCAGAAAGCCCTGCCCGGCGCTCGCCTTCGCACTCCACACCCGGGCCTGCACATCGGCGGGGTTGGCGGAGAGAAGTCGCTGCGCCTGTTGTGCGGCCTCCTCGTACCGCCTCCGCGCCAACCCCGCGGAAACGTCCTCCAGGCCAAGCCTCTCCCGGGAGAAATACAGGTCCGCGAGCTTGAGCAGGGTCTCGATGAGCGATGGGTTGATCCGCACCGCGCGGCGGAACGCATCGATGGCCCCCTCCACTTCCCCCAGGGCCAGGCGGGCCTCACCGAGCGCCACCCAGGCGTCTTCGGGAATCGGGCTTCGGCTCGCGTCCGTGGCTCGCTCGGCGGCCTTGAGCGCCAGAAGGAGTTGCCCCTGCCGCCGCCAATAATCGGACAAGGCCGTGTGGGCGAGGGTGAAGCCGGGGCTGAGCCGGATGGCTTCCTCGAGAGCCTGGACGCCGCTCCGGCCGTGGCCGATCCGGAGTCGCGAAAGTCCCAGCATGAACCACATGTTGGCCCGATTGGGATCGATGCGGACATAGCTCTCGAAGTTCAGGCGGGCCACTTCGTAGTTGCCGAGATCGTAGGCTCTGAACCCGTCCTGCAGATACCTCACCTTCATGCGCCCCGGAGAGCGCCCGAAGATGTAGTAGCCGTTCGCGACCACCAATGCCAGGAGGAGGGCGATCACCACCCCGAGAATGAAGCGCCTCTCGTGGTAGAAGCGCTTCCTGCGATGGCGCCGTACGCGCTTCTTCAGATCTTCGTCTGCGGCCACTCCCGGACCTCCTCCATCAGCCTGGTCCAGGTATCCTTCAGGAGTTCGACCAGGACCTTGGTATTCCCGATGACGGGCATGAAGTTGGCGTCCCCCGACCAGCGCGGAACCAGGTGGAGATGGAGGTGGTCGATGCTTCCTCCGGAGACCCGACCGAGGTTGAGCCCGACGTTCACGCCCTGGGCATTCATGGTGTTCCGATAGGCCGACACGAGCCGCTGGCTCAAGTGGTGCATCTCGAGCGCCTCGTCGTCGGTCAGGTCGGTGATGTCCTCCACATGGCGGAAGGGGACGACCATCGAGTGGCCGTTGTTGTAGGGCCAGAGGTTCAGCACCACGAAGAAATGAACCCCGCGGTGGAGGACGTAGACCTCCGGATCGCCCACCGGGTCCGCCTTCGCGATCGTGCAGAATTCGCAGCTCCCGGTCTTCTCCTGGCGAATGTACTCCATGCGCCAGGGGCTCCAGATGGTCCCCCGAGGCTCCGGCGGCTTTCCGGCACCTTTGCTCATGCCGTTACCCTCGTATACTGCAGGTAGAAGACATCGCGGCCCTGGTCGACCCAGCGGCGCTCGAAGATGGTCTCGTCGAATCCTTCCGGGCGCGGGCCGAAGTTGCCGGGACCGCGGAGGTTGGTGAATGCCCCGTTTGCCTCGATGACCTCGATCATCTGATCCCGATAGGGAGGGTGGTCGGTGGCCAGGGTGAAGCGGCCGCCGGGTTCGAGCACGCGTGCCGCCTCCCGCGCGAACCACGGTCGCACCAGCCGGTTGCGGGCGTGCCGCTCCTTCGGCCAGGGGTCGGGGAAGAGCACGAAGAGTTCGGACACGGCCTGATCGCCAAGGCAGTACCCGATGGCGTTGGCCGCGTGTTCATACAGCACCCGGACATTCTCGAGCCGGCGCTTCGCGATCTTGCGGAGGTAGGAACGGGTCCGCGGGCGGGAGAAATCGATGCCGAGAAACAGGCCATCAGGGCGCGCCTCGGCCAATTCGAGCAGAAACTCGTCCTTCCCGTAGCCGATCTCGACCGAAAGCTCCCCCTTGCGGCCGAACACGGTACCCCAGTCTCCCGGGCCACGCAAATCGACGCCGGGACGAACAAGGAACCGCTCTTCGGGCCAGCTCGTATCGATCAGACGGTCCTCCTCAGAGCCGGCGAAAGGGCCGAGCCCACGGTGCATGGCAGATCATAGTCGGCCCGTGACACCGTGGGCAAGACCAGCCCGGGAGTCAGCCGTGAATCAGCTTCTCCGCGGCTTCCAGAGAGTCCTTCCTGATCGCGGCATGAAGGCTTTTCCCATGCGAGTCCATCGAGACAATGGCCGGGAAGTCCTCCACCCGGAACACCCAGAACGCCTCCGGGACACCGAATTCCTCGAGCTTGTGGACCGCTTCGACCTCCTTGATCGCCTCGGCGAGGACCGTGGCCAGTCCGCCGACGGCGTGGAGGTAGACGGCGCCTTCCTTCTTGAGAGCCTTCAGGGTCTTCGGGCCCATGCCGCCCTTCCCGATCACCGCGCGCACCTTGTACTCGGAGATGACGGTTCCCTGGTAGGGTTCTTCGCGAGCGCTCGTAGTGGGCCCCGCGGCCACCGCCGACCACTTCTTCCCGGTCCTTTTCATCACCGGACCGCAGTGGTAGATGACGTTGTTCTCGAGCAGGGGACGCAGCCAGTCCGGGCGCTCCTCCACCATGTACTTGTGGGCCATGTCCCGGGCGGTGATGACGTTCCCATAGAGGCGAACCTCATCCCCCACCCTGAGCTTGCGGATGACTTTCGCGTCGACCGGCAGATCGATCCTAATAGCCATGGGTCACCTTCTCTCCGCGGACGGTCATCCGCGCCTTCCGGAATGCCCAGCACATGTAGGAAACGCTGACGAAGAACGAAGCCGGCAGGCGATGCATCTTGCCGATCTTCGTCGAAAGGACGGTGGTCCTGCCCCCGAAGCCCATCGGCCCGATGCCGAGCTGGTTGAGCTCCTTCTGCAGGCGGTTCTCGAGCTTTCTCAGGATCGGATCGGGGTTGACATCGTCGAGGGGGCGAAGGAACTGCTCCTTGCTGAGCAGGAAGCAGGAGCCCCGGTCGCCACCGATGCCGATGCCGAGACAACCGGGCGCGCAACCAAGCCCCTGGGCCTTCTGGATCGCATCGATCACCGCGCGACGGACGCCTTCGAGGTCACGGCCGGCGCCGAGTTCCGCGTTCGGCAGGGCATACTGGCGGCCGACGTTCTCGCACCCCCCTCCCTTCAGCATCAGGGAGACCTCCATGTGCTTTTTCTTCCACTGGTGGAAGTGGATCTGCGGCTGGCCGACGCCGGTGTTGTCGCCGGAGTTGGCGCCGGTGACGGAGTCCACCGCGTTGGGCCGGAGGTAGCTTTTCTTCACGGCCCTTTTCGTCGCGGTGAGGATGGCCTTCTCGACGATGGCGTGGGGCATGTCGATCGGCAGATTGATGTTGTAGATGTTCGTGCCCGTGTCCTGGCAGATCGGCGTGGACTTCTCACGCGCGAGCTTGATGTTCTCCTGAATCTGCCCGAACACGGACCTGGCGGGCGAGCCCGCCGCTTCCCGGCGGCGGGCTTTCTCGATCGCCGCACAGACGTCGGGGGGTAGATCGGTGGATGCCCTCCGGATCAATTCGAGGAAGGCGTCGGCGAGGTTGACGGCCATCGAGGCTCCTCCGGGGTCAGGGTGTGGTTCGCGACCGAAAGTTACTACCCACGGTTTCCACCGGAAAATAATTGCGGCCCATCCGCCGATCGCTATGATTTCGCCCTGCCTGGTGCGGGGTGGAGAAGTGGTATCTCGTCAGGCTCATAACCTGGAGGTCGCAGGTTCGAATCCTGTCCCCGCTACCAACCGGGGGGAAGTCCGAAAGGGCTTTCCCCCGTCCTGATTCCAGGGGCGCGACATTCTCCCGTTTGCCCGCAGGCCTGCCGGGGGAGGTGTGCGCGCAGCGTAGCGAGCACGGTCCGCGGGGGATCGCGTTCCCCCGGCAAGATGCAGCGGCCCTCCAATCCCGTGGTTCTTCCTGCGCGGCCCCTCAACGAACGGAGGGAGGTGCCCACTTGATGTTGCAGCCCATGCTCGGACGCTGGTCGCCCGGCGCCTCCTCCCCCGCCAGCACCGCGTCCGCCGCGGCGCGCAGGTCCGCTCCGGTCACCGGGATGCCCGAATTCGGCCGGCTGTCGTCGAGCTGGCCGCGGTAGGCGAGCCGGTGGTCCGCGTCGAAGAGGAAGAAGTCCGGTGTACACTGGGCGTCATAGGCTTTCGCCACTTCCTGGGTCTCGTCGAAGAGGTACGGGAAGGTGTAGCCCAGGCGCTCCGCATACTCCTTCATCTTCTGCGGGCGGTCCTCGGGATAGTTCGCCACGTCGTTGCTGTTGATCGCGACGATCGCCAGCCCCTTCTCCTGGTAGTCACCGGCAAACGCGACCAGGCCGTCGTTCACGTGCACCACGTAGGGGCAATGGTTGCAGATGAACATGACGAGAAGAGGCTTGCCTTCGAAATCGGTCCGGCTGACGGTGCCGCCGTCGAGATCCGGAAGCGCGAAGTCCGGGGCGGCGGTGCCGAGGGGGATCATGCTGGATGGGGTGAGGGCCATGGTGTCTCCTTCGCAAGTGGATGGCTGCCCACAACCTAGCAACTGAACCCGGGACTCCATTGCCTTCTTGGGAAGCGGTCCGATCGCCCCTATCATCTCTCCTCGTGCACGACAGAGCGAAGCCAGCCCCCGAGCATGAGGCCACCGACCCGAAAGAGTGGGTGGATCGCCACGGCGACGCCCTCTTCCGCTTCGCCCTCGTCCGGCTGCGCGGCCGGGAACTCGCTGAAGAGATCGTGCAGGAGACCTTCCTGGCCGCCTTCAAGTCCCGGGATCGATACGCGGGCCGGGCGAGCGAGCGCACCTGGCTGACCCAGATTCTCAAGAACAAGATCGCCGATCACTACCGACGGAAGCACCGCGAAGTGCCCGCCAGCGACCTGGTGGGCCCGGAGGACTCGACGGACGGCCTCTTTGACGGCCGCGGCCGCTGGAGCGTCAAGCCGAACCGGTGGGACGCGGATCCGGGCGCATTGCTCCGGCAGGCGGAATTCCGCGAGACGCTCGAGCAGTGCCTGGGCGAGCTTCCCGATCGCCAGGCGGACGCCTTCACGCTGCGAGTCATGGAAAAAAAGCCGACCGGGGAAGTCCGTAATCTTCTCGAAGTCACCGCGACGAATCTCGGTGTGCTCCTCCATCGCGCCCGGGCGGGTCTCCGGCGCTGCCTGGATGTGAGTTGGTTCGGAAAGGCCGGGAAGTAATGCGTTCCTGCAAAGACACCGCCCGGTTGCTGTCGGACTCCCGTGATCAGCATCTGCCTTTCATGACCCGGCTGGGTCTCAGGATGCACGTCATGATGTGTCGATTCTGCCGCCGTTACGATCACCAGCTCGACGTGATCGAGACGGTCGTGGCGAGCTACGCGACCTCCGCCGAGGAGATGCATCCGGCCACCCTCTCCCCCGACGCGCGAGCCCGGATCAAGGAGTCCCTGACGGACTGACTGAACCCGGCAAGGGGTGTCAACCTGAGTTGCGTTGATACCCCTCAACCCGGTCTGGTAGCATCTCGCCGTGACCGACAAAACGATCTCCCTGACCCCCGGCAAGCGCGTTCTCTTCCTGACGAAGGATCCGGAGCTGATCCGGAAGCAGCTTCGCGGCGAACTGGACCTCCGCATGGAGGATCTCTCCGTCGACGACCTGCTTTCCGACATCAACACGGACGCCATGACCCCGGCCTGGGTGTGCTTCGCCTACGACCCGGCGGTGATCGCGAAGAACGCCTACGCCGGTCTGATCGTCGATGGCGAGCGGCTCATCGAAACCGACGCGCTGAAGAACGCGGGGTTCGAAGTGTTCGTCTCCGGCGTGCGCAAGGGCGTCGGTTCTTCGCGGGAGACCGCGGTGCAAGCCGAGAAGTGGAGCGGCGGCCGCATCGCCATCGCCGCCTCCTTCGCCCCGATCCACGGCCGGAACAACATCAACCAGGGCGTCCTGATGGCGGACCACGATGTGCTCGTCCGCCTCCAGAACGGCGAGGCCGTGCCGCTCACCGAGTTCCAGAAGGGCTACGACCCGATCACCACCGAGATCGTCGACGCCGGCGGACTCTTCCCGTTCCTGAAGCTGCTCGAGGCCGGCGAGGTCTCTGTGCCGCCCCTGCCGGACCGGGAAGCGCAGCCGATGACCATGGCGGAGAAGGTGCTGGCGCGCCACCTGCTCGACCGGCGGGACGGGGACCTCCCGACCCTGCGCCCCGGCGACGCGGTGCTGGTGCGCGTCGATGCGGGCTACTCCCACGAGTTCACGACGGCGCAGGTCCACCACTTCCTGAAAGAGGAGTTCGGGCCGGACTACACCGTCGTAAACCCGGACAGATTCGCGGTGTTCGAGGATCACCTCATCTACGCCGATGGTGTTCCGAAGATGGCGCCGTTCGGGGACCAGATCGAGGTGCTCCGCGTGATGCAGCGGGAGTTCCAGTCGCACACCGGCGTCCGGGACTACTCCGCCCGCGATGGCGTCTCCCCCGGAATCTGCCACGAGATCGCCCGGGAGGAGTTCCTCGAGCCCGGAGACCTCGTCCAGGCCACGGACAGCCACACCTGCATGGGTGGCGGGAACAATGCCCTGGCCTGGGGCGTTGGTGCGACGGAGTACGCGGCGCTGGTGAAGAGCGGGTTCACGTTCATCAAGGTGCCGGAGTCGATCCGCTTCGAGTTCTCGGGCAGCCTTCGGCCCGGCGTCAGCGCCAAGGACGTGATGCTCTACATCCTGCTACACTACGCCAAACCGCAGAAAACGCTCGACCGCGTGATGGAGTTCGCGGGTGAGGGCATCGCCGCCCTGTCGATGGACGAGCGGGGGACACTGGCGAACATGGCCACGGAGTGTTCCGCCAAGACCGGCATCGTCGAAGCGGACGAGGAGAGCTATCGCTGGATCGCCGGCCACCGTCCCGATGCCGATATCGAAGCTATGAGGGCGCGGGCCGTGACCGCCGACCCGGGCGCGCACTACGACGGCGGCGTGCACAAGATCAACCTCGATGCCATCCGCCCGATGGTGGCCACGCCGGGCAACCCCGACAGCGGGATTCCGTCGGATCCCACCAATGGCGCCCTGATCGACGGGCTGGGTGACATCTCGATCGACATCGCGTACGGCGGATCCTGCACGGCGGGGAAAGCCGACGACATGGACCAGTACGCGACCGTCCTGAAGGACGCGCTGGCCCACGGGATGAAGGTCGCGGACGGCGTCGGCCTCTTCATCCAGTTCGGCTCGAAAAAGGTGGAGGACTACGCGCGGGCGCAGGGCTATCTGGAGGTCTTCACAAAGGCCGGCGCGAACGTCATCGCCCCCGGCTGCGGCGCCTGCATCGGTTGTGGCCCCGGCGTCTCCGATCGGGAGGAGCAGGTCACCGTCTCGGCCATCAACCGCAACTTCAAGGGCCGGTCGGGGCCGGGAAAGATGTACCTGGCCTCCCCGTACACCGTGGCCGCCTCGGCGGTGATGGGGAGGATCGCGGCGTACGAGGAGGGGATGTTCGAAATCCGGGGTCAGGTCTGACATTTGTCCGGAGCCGGACAAATCCGGCGAGGCTCTGATGAGCGAGAATGGCAGAAACCAGACAAATGTCAGACCTGACCCCAGGCTGCCAGCACCGGCGCATGATCCGACGGTTTCTCCCCATCCCGCGCCGTCTTGTCCACCTCGCACATCACGCAGCGTCTGGCCAGGCTCTCGGTGACCATGATCAGGTCGATGCGAAGGCCGAGGCCACGGCGGAACATCCCACCCCGGAAATCCCACCAGGAGTAGAAGCCCGGCTCATCGTGGTGCAGGCGGAAGGCATCGCGCAGGCCGAAGTCGAGCAGGTGGCGCAAGGCTTCGCGCTCCTCCCCGGTGCAGTGGATGGTGCCCGCGAGCTTCTCCGGGTCGTAGACATCCCGATCATCGGGCGTGATGTTGATGTCGCCGAGGACCACCACGTTCTGCTCTGGTGTCAACGACTCGTCGAGGTGCGCGCGCAAGCGCTTCAGCCAGTCCATCTTCCTGGCGAAGTGCTCGCTGCCGGGCTCCTTCCCGTTCACCACGTAGAGGTTCACCACGCGGATGCCGTCGATGGTGGCCTCGATGACGCGCTTCTGATCGCCCTCGCCGTCGCCCGGCAGGCCGGTCGAGACGTCGGTCATGGGGAGTTTGCTGGCGATCGCCACGCCGTTGTAGGTCTTCTGGCCGAACACACAGACCTGATAGCCGAGTTCCGTGAACGGCTTGAGCGGGAAGTCCTCGTCGACGACCTTCGTCTCCTGCAGGCAGAGCACGTCGGGCCGCACCGCGGCGAGCCATTCGGTCACTCGCGGCAGGCGGACGCGGATGGAGTTCACGTTCCAGGTGGCGATCATCATGGTTCTTGTCCTCTCAGCTCGACCCGGATGATAGGGTACGAATTCACCAGGAAGGGAGCATCACATGGACTGGGGCCTGAGCAATCGCCTGAACCGCATCATTCGTCCGGATACCGGCCACGTCGTCATGCTGGCGGTGGACCACGGGTACTTCCTCGGCCCGGTGACGAAGCTCGAGCAGCCGGGAGAGACGGTGGATCCGCTCCTTCCCTACGCCGACGCGCTGATGCTCGCGCGCGGCGTGCTCCGCAACTGCGTGCCCGCGGAGACCGACACCCCCATGGTCCTGCGCGTCTCGGGCGGCCGCAGCATCCTGGCCGGTGAAGACCTCTCCGACGAGGGCCTGGCCACCTCCATGGACGATGCGGTGCGGCTGAACGTCTCCGCGGTCGCCCTCTCCATCTTCGTCGGCAGCAGGCACGAACGTCAGACCATCCTCAATCTGGCGAAGCTCGTGGACCAGGGCGAGCGCATGGGCATCCCGGTGCTCGCGGTCACCGCCGTCGGCAAGGAACTCGAGAAGCGCGACGCCCGTTACCTCGCGCTCGCCTGCCGCATGGCCGCGGAGTTCGGCGCGCACTTCGTGAAGACCTACTTCTGCGACGACTTCCACCAGGTCGCCGAGAGCTGCCCGGTCCCGCTGGTCATCGCCGGAGGCCCCTCAATGGACACCGAGCTGGAGGTGTTCAAGATGGCCCGGTCGGCCATCGACCAGGGCGCGGTGGGCGTCGACATGGGCCGCAACATCTGGCAGAACGAGAATCCGGTGGCGATGATCCGCGCGATCCGCGGCATAGTGCACGACGAGTTGAGCCCCGAGGACGCGCACGAGCTGTTCACCGACCTCTCAGCCTAGAAAACCACCTGGAGGGCGCCGGTCCCTCGGTGCCGCGCGGGTCCTGAAACCGGTCCCCTTTGGCCATGCGCGGACGCCCGGAGGTCGTCCCTCCAGCACAACCCCCTGAATTGCCGATACGGAACCGAAGTCCCACATCGTCTATTCGGGAGGCAATTGGTGACTACCGCAGCGATTCCCCGCACAGATCTCACCGCGCAAATCAAGAAGCTCGGCGAGCGCATCCGCAAGGTCATGGTGCTCACGGACGCTGAGGTCGAGCCCATCCTGGTTTCGCTCCTCGCCCGGGGGCACGTGCTCATCGAAGGGATCCCCGGCACCGGAAAGACCCTGCTCGCGCGGACCCTGGCCAAGGTCGTCGGGCTCGAGTTCGTCCGGATCCAATTCACGAACGACCTGATGCCGTCGGACATCGTGGGGTCATCGGTGTGGCGGCCCGGGCCCGGGGAATTCGAGTTCATGCCCGGACCGATTTTTTCCAACGTCGTGCTCGCGGACGAAATCAACCGCACCAGCCCGCGAACGCTGTCCTGCCTCCTCGAGGCCATGGAAGGCGGACAGATCTCGGTCGAAGGGAAGACTCTGGAGCTGCCCCGTCCGTTCTTCGTCCTCGCGACGCGGAACCCGATCGAGTTCCACGGGACCTTCCCGGTGCCGGAGGCGGCGCTCGACCGTTTCCTCTGCCGCGTGACCGTGGGCTATCCGGAGGTGGAAGGCGAACTCGGCCTCTACCTCGGCAAGGACCCCGAGAAGGCGTTCCTCGAACTGCAACCGGCACTCCTTCCCGGTGAGCTGGCCACGCTCCAGATCGCGGTCGACCGGGTGGAGGTGAGTGAACCCGTGGCCGCCTACTGCTACCAGGTGGTCTCGGCCACCCGGCGGGACGAAGCCGTGGCCCTCGGCGCCAGCCCGCGCGCGGCCATGAACTGGATCCGCGCCGCGCGCGCCCGCGCCGTCATGGAAGGCCGCCAACACGTGCTTCCGGACGACCTGAAGGCCGTGGCCATCCCCTCGCTGGCCCACCGGGTGTTCCTGGGGGGCGGCGGCGACGCGACGGTGGAACTGAAACGGATCCTCAGCGAGGTGCCCGTCGTCCTGTGAGAGTTCCCATCCCCACCGTTTTCGGACTGAAGGGCGTCGCGTTCTTCGCGGTGCTGCTCGGGTCGTTCTTTGCCGCCACCTACTCCAACCTGTTCTTCCTGCTGATGGCGTTCCTCACCGTCCTCGGAGCTCTGAACCTCTTCTGGACCGCGCGAAGCCTGTCCGGGGTGGAGGGCGAGGCGGTGGACGACGGCCCTATCCCCTCCGGCGGCGGACACGACTTGAAGTTCCGGATCCGGGCCGGACGGCGGCCGCGCCCCTGCATCTGTGCCGAGGCGAAGATCGAAGGCATCGGACGGGTCTCGGGTGGCGTGGACGTGGTCAGGGACCCCGTCGAAGTGAGTGCTCCCCTGCCGGAGCTGTCGCGGGGGATCTACCGGGTCGGCCCGCAACGGCTCACCTCCACCTGGCCGTTCGGTCTCTTCCGGGTTTCCCGGCCCATCGGGGGCCGTGAAGAGCTGGTGGTCTATCCCTCCCCCGGCGAGGCCCCGGAATTGAATGGCGGCGAGGGAACGCTCGGCGACCTCTGCGCAGCGCTCGGCCATGTGGACGGAAATCTCCAGCCGTCCGGCATTCGAGAGCACCGGCCGGAAGACGGACTGCGCCGCATCCACTGGAAGGCCAGCGCCCGACGGGATCGGCTCGTGGTCACCGAGTGGGAAGGCGGAGGCGGCTCCGGTGCCGAAGTCGTCCTCGACCGGCGGGCGGAACCGAAGGAGTTCGAGCACGCGCTCGCCGTCCTCTCCGCCCTCGCGCTGGCGGCCCGGGCGGAAAGGGAGCCGCTGACCGTGCATTCCCAGGGGCTGACCGCCACGTACGGCCCGGGCCACACGCCCACCGCCGACCTCCTGCGCTGGCTGGCCGGGGCGGAGCCGTTGCCGAAGACCGACCAGCCCCCACCGCCGGTCTCACCAGGCATCCTGCACCTGCCGGCCGCCGGGGCGGGAGCGAGACCATGAGCCGGGCGCAGAGACTCCTGTTCACGGGACTGGTGCTCTGCAACCTGGCATTCGTGCAGATGACGGATTCCGCGAGTTGGGGCTGGCTCGGCCCACTGGTCGCGCTCACCATCTTCTCTCCCCTGCTGATTCGCCTCCGACGGCATCTCGCCTACCGCATCATCTGGAACCTCGCGGTGATCGGGGTCTTCGCCCAACTCGTCAACCACACCACGACCGCCGGCGCGGAGTACCTGCTGGAGGACGGCCTGCTGCTCGCCGCCCTCTGCCAGGTCCACCTGCTGAACAACATCGGCCCCGACCAGAAGCCGGACCTCCTGATCTTCAACTCGTTCCTGGTCGTGGTGGTGACGAGTTTCCTCAGTGTTGACCTCGGATTCTCGATGGTCTTCGTCATCTATGCCCTGCTCCTGGTCATCTCGCTGCAGGTGCTCACCGCCTCCCGGCTTCCGACCACCGGTTCCCTTCGCCTGGTGATCCGGGATGCCGTTCCGAAGGCGATCGTGGTACTCGCGGCCACCATGATGGTCTTCTTCCTCTGGCCCCGTGATTTCCACCGGCGCGGGCTGCTGACCGGCGACCTGGACTTCCGGCCGGACAGCAGCCTGCTCACCACCGGATTCACCGAGGATGTCTCACTCGACCGGCACGGGGGAGCGCTCGCGAGCCAGCGCGTGGCGCTGCGGATCGAGTTGATCCGCGGGCGGGCTCGCGATATCCCCGACCATTGGCGCGGCGCCCTGCTCGATCGTTTCGACGGCTCACGCTGGTACGCCGAAAGCGGCTGGCGCGGAGCCGTCGGAAAACTCGAGAAGATCGAAGCGATGGTGCGGGCCACGGTGCTGGGCAACCAGAAGGATCGCCGTTTCGCCCCGCTCGGCTCGATGGTGGCCGGGTTGCCCGAACGGGGCATCCTGCAGTTCGGCCCCGCGGCTCCGGTGCGGACGACGGTCAACCCGAAATACGTGAGCCTGCCCCGGAGCGGCCGGCTCCTCTCGGCCATGAAACTGGCCGACCGTCTCGTCGCCGACCTCCCGCCATCGGTCTCCCGGCGGGTCGTCGCCGCCCGCCTCGGCGACTATCTCAAGCTGAACTACGAGTATCTCTCACCGGTCGAGAATGGAGGCGCGCGAAGCCTCGCGGAGTTCATCGAGGGGAAGAAGGCCGGTCACTGCGAGACCTTCGCCACCGCCCTCGCGGTCATGCTGCGTCACCGGAAGATCCCCTGCCGGCTGGCCACCGGGTACCTCGCCACCGAATGGGACTCGGAGAGAAGGCTGCTCATCGCCCGTGATCGTGACGCCCACGCCTGGGTGGAGGTGCTCGATCCGGAACGAGGCTGGTACGTGGTCGATCCCACGCCATCCGGAGCCAATGCGGAACTCGCGAGAGGTGATGGTGTTTTCGGAGCGGCCGGAGCATTCGTCGCGCAAATCTGGCAGCAGATCACCGGGTTCGACGCCGCAGACCGCGCGCGCGCGCTCGAGAGCCTGCTCGCGTTGCCCGGACGGATCTGCACCCTCGTCGTGACGCACCCCATCTCGACCCTCTTCACGGTGGCCCTGATCGTGTTCCTGATCCGACTGCGGATGGTGTGGAAACGCCGGGGCCCGCCGGAGGTCCGCGCCTACCTCGCCGTTCTGAGCCGAACCGGCCTGACCACCCTCCCGGGAGAGACTCCACGAGAGACGCTGGCGCGGGCGCACACGCTCTCGCTGCAGCCGAAGAAGCTCGGGCTGCTCGAACTCGCGGTCCGCGAGCACGAACGCAGACGCTATGGGCTCGCCTGGAAACAAGGGCTCGCGCAAGAATAAGTTCGCAGGACCGAGAGCGCTGATGCGCCCGAGAAAGCAAGACGCGAGGAGCGCGCAACCCTGCTGGTTTCAACCGACGAGCAACAAAGCGTGGCGGGATGCAGCGGCCCTCGAAAGCAGCAGCTATTCCCAGACGGGCCCAATCTCTTGCCGGTTCGGAGCGATCTGGCAGACTGACGGCCATGAAGACCGCCGTCTACTACGCGAACGACGATGTGCGCATCGAGGAGTGTCCGGTTCCGACGATCGGGGCCGGGGAAGTCCTGCTGAAGATCCATGCGAGCGGCGTCTGCGGCAGTGACGTGATGGAGTGGTACCGCAAGTCCAGGGCTCCCCTGGTCCTCGGCCACGAGATCGCCGGGACGGTCGAGGAAACCGGTCCCGGTGTCGAAAACGTCGCGGTCGGCGACCGGGTGGTCGTCACCCACCACGTCCCCTGCAACACCTGCCGGGCGTGCCTGACGGGTCACTTCTCGGCCTGCGACACCCTGCGCACCACGAAGCTCGATCCCGGCGGATTCTGCGAATATGCGCGCGTCCCCCCGATCCAGGTGGACCGCGGCCTGGTGAGTATTCCGGACGGGGTCGATTTCGACCGCGCCTCCTTCGTGGAGCCGCTGGCCTGCGTCAGCCACGGCCTGGACCGGGTCGGGATGAGGACCGGCGACACCGTGCTGGTCATCGGCAGCGGGATCACCGGGCTGCTCTTCGTCAGCCTGGCGCGCGCCCTCGGGGCCGGCCGGATCATCGCCACGGACATCGTCGAAAGCCGCCTCGAGGCCGCGTGCCGCTTCGGAGCAGACGCCACGATCCACGCCGGGAAGGACGTGCCGGCACAGGTCCGCGAGGTAAACGACGGGCGCGGCGCGGACGTCATCGTGATCTGCACCGCGGTCCCCACCGCCATCCGGCAGGGCCTGCTCTCCGCCGGCCGCGGCGCCCGGGTGCTGTTCTTCGCCCCCACCGAGCCCGGCGTCGAGGTTCCGCTCCCGCTGTTTCCGTTGTGGCGCGACGACGTCACGATGACCACGGCCTACGCCGGGGCGCCGCGCGACCTGAGGACCGCCATGGACCTGATCCGGGCGGACCGGATCCCGGTCGATGCGATGATCACCCACCGCCTTCCCCTCGAAGAGGCCGCGGAGGGTTTCCGCCTGGTGGCCGAGGGCCGGGATTCCATCAAGGTGATCCTTTCGCCTTGAGTGCCGGACGGCTAGCGTAACGGGCTCGACCGGCCGCCTTCCGGAGAAAGCCCCATGCCCACGATCGAAGACCTGCTTTCCGAAGCCTGCTGCAACTGGGACAACCCCGGGGTACTCGCCCGCACCGGCCGTGAGATCCAGCACCGGAACCGCCTGGACCATGCGCGGCGGATCCTGCACCGGGCGGTGAAACTCGACCCGACCGGAGATGTGGATGCCTGGAAGTACCTCGCCTTCGCCTACTACCGGGACATGAAAAGCGAGGAGGGCGCCGAGGTTCTCCGGAACGGCATCGCGGCCACGGGCAGCGACAGCATCAAGGCGACCCTGGCGGGCTTCTCGGATGACGAGGAGGAGAAAGCGCGCCTATGCGGGGAACTGGCCGAAACCACTGTGCCCGGCGCGCAGGCCGGTCTGCTCTGGCGGCGCTTTCACGCCGGGGAGGCGGCCGAGGCCATCGAGGCGCTCGAGACTCTCCGAACGGAATATCCGGACGATGGCGACGTGCGCGACACCATGCTCTGGATGTACATTTTCGCCCGGCAGCGCAACGCGATCGAGGGGCTCGACCTGCACGAGAAGGCGATCCCGATGGCGAAAGCGAAGATCGGCGAGGAACCGGAGAGCATCTACGGGCACACCTTGCTGGTCTGGATGCTGACCGTCGAGAAAGACTGGGACGGCGTGTTGGCAGGAACCTCTGACGCGCTCGCGATCCACCCGGACGACGAGACCATGATGCAGTGGCGCGGCCAGGCCTACCGGGAAAACGGAGACCTGCCGCGGGCCATGGCCTGCCTGAACCGGGCCATCGGCATGAAGAGCAGCTTCGTCGGGTCGCGGGTCGATCTCGCCAGGCTCCACGAGAGCCGTGAGGAGTTTGACCTGGCGGAGGAGATCCTCCGCGAGATCCCGACCGCCAACCCCGCGTACGCGGCCGGTCCGATAAGTCTGGCGCTGTTCCTCACCCGTCGAGAACGGTTCGAGGAAGCGGAAAAGCTCATCATCGAAGCGTGGCCGAAACTGCCCCGGTGGATCGTTGGTTCCCTCAAGGCGAACCCGGACGCGGAGATGCTGCTTTCCCGGGAGGCGGTCCGAAAGGTGATGGAGGCCGAATGAGCAATCCAGTTCGAGACAGCGATCCCCGTGAGACCGAAGAGTGGATCGAGTCCCTCGAGGCGGTGATCGACGAGTCCGGCGCCGACCGGGCACAGTTCCTGCTCGAGCGCCTGATCGAGCGCGGGGCGGTCCGCGGCGTCTCCGCCACGGCGCCGTTCAACACGCCGTATGTGAACACCATCTCGCGCGAGGAGCAGGTGCCGTACCCCGGCGACCGGGAGATCGAGCGGAAGATCAAGAGCCTGGTGCGCTGGAACGCCATGGCCATGGTCGTCCGCGCCAACCGGCACGATCCCGGCATCGGCGGGCACATCTCCACCTACCAGTCCGCGGCGACGCTCTACGAGGTGGGCTTCAACCACTTCTTCCGGGCCCGGACGCCCCACCGCTGCGGCGACATCATCTACTTCCAGGGCCACGCCAGCCCCGGGATCTACGCGCGCGCCTTTCTCGAGGGACGGCTCAACCGCCGGGACCTGGCCTGTTTCCGCCGGGAACTCCGGAGCGGCGGTGGCCTCTCCTCCTATCCGCACCCGAGGTTGATGCCGGACTTCTGGGAATTCCCCACGGTCTCGATGGGCCTCGGGCCGATCACCGCGATCTACCAGGCGCGGTTCAACCGCTACCTCGAGAATCGGGGGCTCAAGGCCTGCAAGGACACGCGGGTCTGGGCATTTCTCGGTGACGGCGAGACCGACGAACCGGAGTCCCTCGGAGCATTGACCCTGGCCGCGCGCGAGCATCTGGACAACCTCATCTTCGTGGTGAACTGCAACCTGCAGCGGCTCGACGGGCCGGTACGGGGGAACGGCAAGGTCATCCAGGAACTCGAAGCGGCCTTCCGCGGGGCGGGATGGAACGTCATCAAGGTGGTATGGGGCGACGACTGGGACGAGTTGCTCGCCAAAGACCACGACGGGCGGCTGGTCAGGCGGATGAATGAGGCCCTCGACGGCGACTACCAGAACTACGTGGTTCGTCCGGGCTCCTACACGCGTGAGCACTTCTTCGGCACGGATCCGGAGTTGCTCAAACTCGTCGAGAACCTGACCGATGAGCAGATCCAGCGACTCCGGCGCGGCGGCCATGACCCGGAGAAGGTCCACGCCGCATTCAAGAGCGCGGTGGAGTACAAGGACGGACCGACGGTGATCCTCGCCAAGACGGTGAAGGGCTACGGAATGGGCGAGGCCGGGGAGGGGCGCAACATCACCCACTCCCAGAAGAAGCTGAACGACGAGGAGCTGCGCGCCTTCCGCGACCGGTTCGCCGTGCCGATTTCCGACGAGGATCTGCATCGCGCGCCGTTCTACATGCCGGCGGAAGACTCCGAGGAGATCAGGTATCTGCGGCGACAGCGACGCCGGCTGGGCGGATCCGTCCCGTTCCGGGTCAGCCACACCGAGGGCATCGAGGTCCCCTCCCGGGGTTTTTTCACCGACTTCCTGAAGGGCTCCGGTGACGCGGAAGTCGCCACCACGATGGTCTACACCCGGCTGCTGTCGAAGCTGCTCCGGCACGAGACGGTGGGCAGGCTGATCGTCCCGATCGTTCCGGACGAGGCGCGGACCTTCGGCATGGACGCCCTGTTCCGGCAGGCCGGAATCTACGCGAGCAAGGGCCAGCGTTACGAGCCCGTGGACTCCGATGTCCTGCTCTACTACAAGGAGTCGAAGGACGGCCAGATCCTGGAGGAAGGGATCACCGAGGCCGGCGCGCTCTCGTCGTTCATCGCCGCGGGCACCGCCTGGTCCACCCACGGTCTCGCCACCATCCCGTTTTTCACCTTCTACTCCATGTTCGGTTTCCAGCGGGTCGGCGACCTCATCTGGGCCGCCGCGGACAGTCGCGCCCGTGGTTTCCTGATGGGGGCCACTGCCGGCCGCACGACGCTGGCCGGCGAGGGATTGCAGCACCAGGACGGCCATAGCTACATCCTGGCCTCGATGGTCCCCTGTGTTCGGGCCTATGACCCGGCGTTCGGGTACGAGCTGGCGCTGATCGTCGAGGACGGTATGCGCCGGATGTACGCGAACGGCGAAGACCTCATCTATTACATCACGCTCTACAATGAGAAGGTGCGCCTGCCGGACATGCCGGAGGGCGTTGCGGAGGGTGTGGTGAAGGGGCTCTACCGCTTCCGGCCCTCGAGCCGCAAGGATGGCCCCGTGGCCCAGATTCTCGCCTCCGGCCCGATCATGTGGCAGGCGATCGAGGCCCAGGAAATCCTCGCCGAGGACTTCGGGGTGCGTGCCGACATCTTCAGCGCCACCAGCTTCACCGAACTCCGCCGGGAGGCGATGGAGGTCGAGCGCGAGAACCTCCTCCATCCCGACCGGGAGCCGCGCGTGCCGTACATCACGGAGGTCCTTTCCGGTGCCGAAGGACCGGTCATCGCCGCCACGGATTACGTGCGGGTGCTCGCCGACCAGGTTTCGCAATGGGTGCCCGGCGGCATCATCTCGCTGGGGACCGACGGCTTCGGCCGGAGCGACATCCGCAGCGAACTGCGGGACTTCTTCGAGGTGGACGCCAAGTCGATCGTGGGCGCGGTGCTCTCAGGCCTGGCCCGGGACGGAGAGATCACCGCGGAGGACGCCGCAAAGGGCCTGGCCGAGGTAGGCATGGATCCGAACCGCCCGGCGCCGTGGACGGTGGACTGACTGCAGGCTGCTCCTGGAGGGCCGGCGTCGCCCCCGGGGCATCCCACGAGACCGGGCGCTCGCGCCTTGATGGTGTGGCCTGCTTGTCCAGGTGAGTCTTCCTGGCACCTGGCAGCCAGATGAATGCACACTCCCCGCATTCGGGATGAAATCCCGGGAAATCTTGCCTGCGTGAAACATCGGGGAGACCATGGTCTCTTTCGTGCCATGAAGGAGGACGAACGCTGAGTCACCACCCGCAGGCTCCCCGCGAAGATTCCGGTCCCGACCGGGCACGCCCCGGAATCGCCACCTCCTCCCCGCTGGAATGCTCGATGTCGAGTTCCGCCCTCATCATCAGGGCCGGAAAGAGACCCTGCTGAGTGGTGACCGCGGAAGGCAGGAAAACCGGACGAACACGCACGGCGCTGCAATGGATCGCCTCGTTCCTGCTGGCCGGCTACGCCGTGTTCGTCCTGCATGACCTGCTCGTCAACAATCTTCCGCCACACGCGTTCGACGCCGAGCTTCAGCGGACGGTTCTCGCACCAGGGTTCGAGTGGAGGCGAGAAAGCGAAGGGTACGGCTCCACGCGAGTGGGGAAACTCGGTATTCTGGGAGTGCCCGACGCCGCCGGTGATCCCCGCCCGAAGGTCCTGATCTGGGGCGATTCCTACGTGGAGGGGATGGAAGTCTCCGACGAGGAACGCGTACCCCAGGTGACAACGCGCCTCTGGAACCGGAACCGGGATCGCCCAATCCTCGCCCTGGGCATCGGCGCCGCGGGGTGGTCGCTGGCCGATCACTACTTCTACCTGCCCCGGTACCACCGGGTGCTGCCCCGCCACGTGCTCGACGTTTTCGTGCTCTCCGGTCTGGGCGATGCCCTGCCGAACAATCCCGTGGCCACGCGGTCCCGATTCGTCTACCGGGGCGAATTCGAGCTGGTGGCGGACCGGGAGGTCAGGGTTTCGGCGGAATCGACACGGCGCCAGGCCCTGCTCCATTCCTCCCATCTGGGATACCCCGCGCAACTGCTGCGCCGAATCCTCGACGGTCGCGCATTCGAGGGCCTGAGATTCGCCCCGGGTCCCGTGGCCCCGGCGCCCCCCGAGGTTTCGAGTTCCGACGACTCTCCCGAATTCGTTCGCGAGGCCTTCGATTGGCTGTTGACCCGGCTCGCCGGACGCACGACGCAGCCGGCGCTCGTCCTGCTGATGCCGAACGACACGCCCCAGATCGAGGACGGCCGGGTCGTGACCACCGCGCGCCGGGAGAAGCACGAAGAGGAGTTCAGGAAAGCGTGCCGGCGGGCCGGCCTCGACTTCCGAAGTCTCCGGAAACCATTCAACCGGGCCTACCTCGAGGAGGGAGTGCTGCCGAGGGGGTTTGCCAACAGCCTCCCCGGCCAGGGACATCTGAATGCGGTCGGGCATCGCATCCTGGCCGAGGCGATCGTCGATTACCTGAAAGAGCATGAGGATGCTATTCTACAAAACTGAGTTCATCCTCTTCTTCGCGGCCGTCCTGCTCGGTGTGCTCGCCCTCGGATCGAACCGCCCCCGAAAGCGGATGCTCCTCGTCGCCAGCTACTACTTCTACGCCTACTGGGACTGGCGTTTCCTGGGCCTGATCGCGTTCGTGACGGCCGTCAACTACATCGCCGCGGCGGCCATCAGCCGGGCGACCACAGCGAGCGTGCGGCGGTCCTGGCTCATCGGGGCCCTGGTCCTCTCGCTCTCGGTCCTCGGGGTCTTCAAGTACCTCGGATTCTTCGTCGAGTCCCTGAACGTGCTGCTCTCCGGGCTGGGACTTCAACTCGGCGTTCTCTCGATCATCCTTCCGGTGGGCATCAGCTTCTACACGTTCCAGGCGCTCAGCTACACGATCGACGTCTATCGGGGGAACCTTAAGCCCACCCGGGACCCGCTCGACTTCGCGCTCTTCGTCTCGTTCTTCCCGCAGCTCGTCGCGGGGCCGATCGTCCGGGCGTCCGAGTTCCTGCCGCAGCTCCAGTCCTCCCGAAAGCCTTCCTTTACGCGAACTTACGACGGATTCCGCCAGTTTACCTTCGGTCTCTTCAAGAAGGTGCTCATCGCCGACCGGATCGCATTCTTCGTCGACCACGTCTTCGACGACGTGGGCGCGTTCGATGGCGGGACGGTCTGGCTCGGAGTGCTGGCCTACACGATCCAGATCTACTGCGACTTCAGCGGCTACTCGGACATGGCGATCGGCAGCGCCCGGATCCTCGGCTATGACTTCAGCGAGAATTTCCGTTTTCCCTATCTCGCGAAGAGTCCCTCCGAGTTCTGGAGGCGCTGGCACATTTCCCTGTCCTCCTGGCTCCGGGACTACCTCTATATCCCGCTCGGGGGCAGCCGCAAGGGATCGCGCCGCACCTACGTGAACCTGATGATCACGATGCTCCTCGGCGGGCTCTGGCACGGGGCGGCCTGGACCTTCGTCTTCTGGGGGGCCTGGCACGGGGCGGCGCTCGCGGTCCAGCGAAGGTTCCTGCCGCGGGGCGGCGACCGCCCGACCAGTCTGCCCGCAGCGCTGGCCGGCTGGCTCGCGACGATGGCCGTGGTCATCGTGGGGTGGGTATTTTTCCGCGCTCCCGACTTCGAGGCGGCCCTCCTGATCCTGCGCGGCATGGCGACCTTGCCGAACGGCATTCCCTGGTATCAGCCCTGCGTGATCACGGCCCTCGCCCTCGTTCTCGCGTCCCACCTCCTGCACCTGAGCCGGTGGCGGAATCTGCTCCTGGTACCGGCCCGCGCCTGGTACGCCCCCTTCGTGTTGTGGGCGATGGTCTGGCTGGTCATCGTCTTCTTCCCGCGAGGCTTCCAACCCTTCATCTACTTTCAGTTCTGATCGTTTGAGCCGGGTAGCCCTCGCTCCGAAGCACGCCCGCAGCGGGTCGAACCGCAGTGGGGACGGAAAATCGACACAAGTTCTTTTGGCAGAGTTCCTTGACTGACTCCGGGTTAGGTCATATCCTCCCGTAGATATTCCTGCAGGGTAGCGATACAGAGATAGGTCTGGGGGGTACATCCATGCGCAAGCTGATGATGCTTTGCGTTTTTGTCTCCGTTGGATTGCTGGCATCCGAGTTCAATACAGCAGACGCTGGCCTCATCTGGTCATCGGGCGCGTCCGTCGTATCCAAGCAATCCGGCGTGAGTGAGTTCAACAACATCAGCAGATCCACCGGCGCGCCTGACGCGGTAAGCTGGGCGGTCAGCACCCAGCTGACGTCCCCCCCCTCGCAGGTCAAGACCCTCGTCGCGCAATGGACCTTCACCGGCGGTGTCCCCGGTAATCAGAGCTTCTTCGGTCTCTTCCGGTTCACCAATGCGGCGAGCTCGGTATCCGCCCAGGTAGTGAGCTACACCACGGGAGGCTCAGCGGTCTCCGTCACGGGTACGACCGTCGTGCTGCCGAAGATCACGGGGAACACGCTGGTCGGCCTGCCGTTCGCTCTTCCGGGGTCAGGCACCACCATCACCGCCGTCAATGTGAAGTTCACCTTTACCGGCTACGCCCGTTACAACCTCGACGCTTTTGGGACGCCGGAGCCCGGCACCTTTGTCCTCTTCGGCGCCGGCCTGCTGGGTCTCGGGGTTTGGGCTCGCAAGAGGCGCAGGCGCAAGCTCTCCTAGGTGGATTCCCGGCCGAACTGATCGGTCAGGAGTCGAGACGGTCCGACCGGGCAACCGGCCGGGCCGTCTCGATTCAACGCCAGAGAGAGCTGACGGTTGGCATCTTCGAGGCGTTCCCCCACGTTCAGAAATCCCGACAATGGACAACTTCCGTTCAGAAATGGCAGCATTCAGCGACCCCATGCGACTTCCGCAACGAGCACCGGACCGCCTCGCGGGGGCATCAACGCTGACGTGCCCCTCCCCTCGTGACGCGGAGCCACCAGGCAATAGTTTCGGCACGCGTATTGCTTGTTCACCGGCGTCTTTGCCCGGCCCATCGTGAAATGGAACGGGAGAGGGCGGAAAATACACACCATCGGCACGCGGGGGACCGCCCCACGGCTGAATGAAAACAGGACTCCGGACTCGAGGTCACTATGATGAACCACAGCAGGCAACCAGCAGTTCTGAAGAGGAAGACGATGACCGCGAAACTCGCGCTCCTTGCCCCGATGGCCATCCTGCTGGCACTGATGACGTCGCAGACTGCGGTGGCGGGCACTGTGACCATCGATTTCGAGGGCGGCACGAGTTGGTCGCCGATCGGCGCGTACTACGAGGCCTCCGCCAACGTCACCTTCAGTCAGGCCGTGTTCTTTGACCTGGGAAGCAACGCTCCTGGGATGTCAGGGACCAGTTTCATCCTCCACGAGACGCTCTATGGAGCCCCGACCGAGGCAGATCCGATCGTCGGAATCTTCAGCACCTCGGTCTCCTCCGTTTCCATCATCGCCCTGGATGTCGGTGGCGCCGGTGCTCGCATGGACGCCTTCGATGTGGGCGGCAATCTCATCGGCTTCGACGAGGCATATGGAACCGATTGGGGAGTCGATCAGTTCTTCACGGTCGACGTCCCTGGCACGGGGATCCGGAGGATTGAACTCTATCAGCCCGGCAATACCCCCCCGGACGACACCCTGGCGTGGGACGACCTGACCTTCACCACCATCTCCGGCAACGACGTCAACCCGAACGATCCCGTCATCGTCCCGCTGCCCTCCGCAGCATGGGCCGGCCTGGGCCTGCTCGCCATCTTCGGAGCCGCGAGAAGGCGCCGGAAACGGTAAGGGCTCGCGCAAGAGCAGGTTCGCAGGACCGAGAGCGCTGATGCACCCGCCCGGCAAGGCGCGAGCAGCGCGCAACCTTACTGGTTTCAACCGACGAGCAACGCGGCTCAAGGGGATGCAGCAGCCCTCGAATCCCGAAGTTATTCTTACGCGGGCCCTGGGGCGGCGCCGGGAATTCGGAGTGCAGCATCGCCCGGAGTGCTTCGGCGCTCCGGGCGATGCTGTCCTACTCGGCCTGAAACCGGTAGCCCAGAAGCTCGATCTCCTCACGGAAGAGTTCCGAGATCTTCCTCCGCTCGGCTTCCCCTGGAATCTCGTGGTGGCTGCTCCTGTCCACCCGGGTACCCGCCTTGGCCCGGGGAAGCTCCATTGCTTCGGGCATCCCGAGTCTAATGCGGATCTCCTCCAGTTCCTCGGAGAGGGCCTCGAACCGACAGATCCGGTCAACCGCGACCTCGCCATCGATCGTGTAGAGATCCCGGCCGCGACGCCGAAGCATGAGGGGGATATCCGTGGCGAGAAACTCCGCGATCGTCGGCCGAGGCTCCGTCTGGAAACGCCAGTAGTAAAGTGAAATGAGACGATCCCAGGGGTTCCTCTCGAAGCAGAACTTGAAGTAGGCATCCCAGATCCGGCGACCGACGAAGCTGCGGATCTCGCCCGCCGGGATGTGGTTGAAATACCGTTCCTTCCGCGTACCTCTCCTGAGCCTCCTCATCCAGTCCCGGAGTGTGTAGGCCGACAGCGGGGCCATGTAGTTCTGGGGCCCCCGTCCGCCGGCAGCTAATCTCAACTTCTCGTCCTCGGGAGAGATCGGCGTGATCACGTCCCTCGGTCCGCAGCTTCGGGAGAGCGCAATCTCGATGGACGTGCCGGCAGTCTTGTTTGTCTTGATGAAGATGTATCTGTACTTGTGGGAGATGATCATGGTCGGAGCCGGTTCGGACCGCCGATTGAACCACCCGCCGCCCCCTGAGTCCACCGCGAACAGGCGGATCAAGCTCTATGGCGAGCGAAATTCCGGCACCAACTACCTGAGCCGGCTCATCAGGCTCAACCTTGCCGTCCGGGAGGTGCCCGGAGTGGTGCCCGGTCACATCATGAAGCTCCAGAAGGCGATTCCGGGGATGGAGATGCTGCGCGATCTCTACTTCCGGCTCACCTATCATCGCAACCTGGGCTGGAAACACTCACGGGTGAGGCCGCCGAAGAAGCTGAGGCGCCACCGTCTTGCAGACAGCGTCGGCTTCCTCACCGTGACGAAAAACCCCTACTCCTGGCTCCTGTCCCTCCACCGCCGGCCCTACCACCAGTACTTTGACGAGGATCCGGACCTCCTGACGTTTCTGCGATCGCCCTGGAGGACCGTCGGCCGGGACGAATGCGGAGGGGATCTCCGCAATCCGATCGAACTCTGGAATCTGAAGAACGCTTCCTACCTCCCTCTCGCGGACCTGGGCGGGCTGAATCTGACGACGGAGAGCGTGCTGCTCGCGCCCGAGGCCTCCATTGAGCAGATTCGTCAACGGTTCGGCCTCACCCGGCTCGGAGCGGAATTCCGGAACTACGAGAGGTCGACCAAGGAGGAGGGCAAGGACAACGCCTGGTACCGGGACTACTACCTGCACGAGCGGTGGCGGGAGAATCTGCCCGCGGAGGCGATCGCCACGATCAACGAGACCGTGGACCAGGACCTGATGGCGCACTTCGGCTATCGCGTCCTCTCCCCGGATTCCTGAACTCCGGAGGGACCCGATGGAAGGTGCCGGGGCCATCCATTCGCATGAGCCGGCCCCCGCCATCGGAGGGATGAACTCCGTCTCGTCCGCGAAGAGCCAACCGCGATCGCACTGAGAATCGCGCGGCGCCGATGGAGCGGGGTCCTCCGAGAGGTGATTCGTGCCCATCTTCGTTTGTTTGGGGGCGCCACGCCTCCGCTGGTAGGCTCCCCGCCATGAGCGACAGGTCGTGGGACAGGCCACGCACTCCGGTTTTTGTCACGGGCTTTCCCAGATCGGGCACGACTCTCCTGAGCGCGGCGTTGAGCCTGCATTCGAGCGTCGAGTTCCAGAATGAATGCGAGATCTTCGACGCCTACTTCCGGGCGGGTCACGGGATCGAAGAGAGCTTCGGACTCGAAGAAAGGGCATCCCTCCTCTCGGACCTCCGCAAGACCACGAACTGCGCCCGGCACCTCGATGGTCTCCCCGAGGACGTGCTTGCGACGTTCGGGCAACGAGCCGGACGCATCGGTGCGGGAGAAGTCTACGAACTCCTGCTCCCCCGCGGCGACACTCCGGTATGGGGCGACAAGAGCCTGAACAACGTCCACTACACGAGGGACCTGCTGACGCTCTATCCGCGAGCGGTCGTCATCCACATTGTTCGCGACGGCCGGGCCGTGGTCCTGTCGAAACTCATCAAGTTGCACGCGCGGGAACGAGGCAGGAAGACCCGGGACGTGGAGCCTCTGGAGATCACTCCGGACGAGTATTGGTCCGTCTGTGCGAGATACGCGATGTCCTGGGCGGAATGGGCGAGGCAGACGTTGGCCTTCACCGGCGGCGGTGTCGATAATCGAGTCATCGTCACCCGGTACGAGGATCTGGTGCGGGACGCCGAGAGTGTCATCTCGAACATCTGTGCCGGGATCGGGCTCGAGCCCGACGCGCGCATGTTCGAATCCCGCCAGAGAGAGAAGGCGCCGGCATTTCGCCCACGTTTCGAATACGCGCACGGTCGACTGGGAGAGGCCATCGACTCATCCCGCGCCGAGTCGTTTCGGGACATGGACCACGGACTTCTCTGGATCATTCAGAAACTCGCGGGAAGGGAGCTGTGGGCTCTCGGCTACGAGCACATCAAGCCGCGGATCTCCCTGCTCCACAGAGCACGGTACGGGGCCCGCCTGCTTAAGAGCAGGGCCCGGCTGCGGCGCGCCCTGCACGATCTGCTGGCGGGCCGGAAGCACTCCACGCCGGAAGCCTGAAGGGTGTCGGGCAAAGGCTTGTTCTGCTCTGAGTTCGGCCTGCGGTGCGGTGCATCGGTAGTCGATCCCGGAAACCCCGCGATGTAGAGTGTTCGAGCCATGCGAACTGATCGAAACCCCATGAAGAGCCGGGGGAAGCCCTACCGGCCGAAGTCCGTGACACTCGTGACAATCGTCCACATCCCCGAGACCATCGGCTACTGGGCAGAGAGTCTGGACGTGCTGAAGATCTGCCTCCACAGCGCCCGCACGACGACGCGCGTTCCCCACGACCTCATGGTCGTCGACAACGGCAGTTGCGCGGAGGCGAGGGCGTACCTCTCGAAACTCCACGCTCGGGGCGAGATCGACTTCCTGGTCCTCTCGAGCCGAAACCTGGGAAAGCCCGGTGCCTGGAACCTCGCGTTTCCCGCCGCGCCCGGGGAGTACATCGCCTACTTCGACAGCGACGTCGCTTTCCGGGCGGACTGGCTCGAGGAGAGCATCAAGGTGATCGACGAATTCGACCACGCGGGCATGGTGACCGCGCGCCCCCGTAAGGCGCCTCGTGTCCGCGAACGCGATGATGACCGCGTCACCAGAGAGGCCATTGCCAGAGCAGGCCCGGACCTCACCGTGGAACGGGGGAAACTCATACCCCAGGATGTGATCGACGAACACTTCCGAAGCGTCGGCGCCGAGATGGGGACCCGGGGCTATCCGGAGGAGGAGATCAGAATCACTCGCGGCGGCGTGTCCGCGTACGTCGGCTCGTCGCACTTCCAGTTCCTGACCACGCGCCGGGTCGCACGCGAAATCCTGCCGATCGAGATCACCACCCATCCGCTGGGAGACGACTTCCGATGGGACGTGGGGCTCGGTGAACGGGGCCTCCTGCGGCTCAGCCTGGTTGAGCCCCTCGTCGTCCACCTCGGCAACTCGCTCCGGGGAGAGACGCTGAGTTCCGAACAGGAGGCCCTCCTCTCCTCCTCTTCCCGGAAGACCACACCACCGGCACGGAGATGGTGGATGGGCAGTTCTCTCGTCCGGCGAGCCCTGAAGAAGGTGAACCGGGTCACCGGCAATCTTCTGCTCGAGGAGAAATTCGGAGACTGACGACCCTCAGGGGCCGCGCAAGAATAACTTCGCAGGACGGAAAGCGCTGATGCGCCCGCCCGGCAAGGCGCGAGGAGGGCGCAACCTTACTGGTTTCAACAGACGAGCAACGCGGCTGGGCGGGACGCAGCTGCCCTCGAATCCCGTAGTTATTCTTGCGCGGCCCCTCAGTCCCGCTGCTGAGCCTCCCAGAGACTCCAGTAGACGCCCTGCCCCTCGAGGAGGACCTCATGCCTCCCCTCCTCCACGACACGGCCCCGGTCGATGACCACGATGTGATCGGCCATGCGAATCGTCGAGAGCCGGTGAGCGATGGCCAGGACCGTCAGGTCGCCGCGAACCTTCTCCACGGCCTTCAGGACGGCGCTCTCCGTCTCGGAGTCGAGCGAACTCGTCGCCTCGTCGAGGATCAGAAATCCGGGATTTCGCAGGAGCGCCCGCGCGATGACGATCCGCTGTTTCTGCCCGCCCGAAAGCCCCGCACCCCGCTCGCCGATGATGGTCTCGTAGCCTTCGGGCATTCCCTCGATGAACCCATTGGCCGCGGCGGCGCGGGCCGCTTCGAACACCTCCTCGTCACTCGCATCGAGACGTCCGAAGCGGATGTTCTCCCGAATTGTATCGTTGAAGATGAACGGTTCCTGATCGACCAGCCCGATATAGGATCGCCAGTCCTCGATCTTCAAGTCCCGGAGGGGCGTTCCGTCGATGAGGATGTCCCCCCCGGTGGGATCGTAGAGGCGCAGGAGCAGGTTCACTGTGGATGTCTTCCCGGATCCCGATGCTCCCACGAGCGCCGTCGTGTCGCCGCGGCGGATCGTGAAGGTCAGCCCGTCGAGGACGCCCTTCCCCGAAGGCTCGTAGGACAAGTCGACACCGTCCAGGACGATCTCGCTCCTGAGTTCCCGAAACGGGAGCCGCCCGCGGGTCAGGAACTCCTTTCCCTCCCGGCGAAGAAGCGTGGCCACCCTCTCCAGCTTGGGCCACAGATTCACGATTGTCGCATGGCCCTGGTTGAGCCGAGTCACGCTCGGCATGATCCGGTAGAGGATCGCGATGAAGCCGAGGAGCTTCGCGACGGAGGCGTCGCTCCCCTTGAGCATCAGAAAATACCCGGTGACGAGGAACACCCCGACCCCCAGCGTAAGCAGTGCCTGGAGTGTGGGTGGCACACTCCCCAGCCAGGACTGGCTCCTCCTCAGAGAGTGCATGCCGTCGCGGATCCACCGGCCAATGTGCGCCTCGACGTAACGCTCCCTGCCGTAGGTGTGGATGTGCCGCACACCGGACATGAACTCCACGACGGACTCGTTCGTCCGCTTGACGGCGATGACGTTCTGCTTCGAATACTCTTTGATCCGACGGAAGCCGTAGCGCGTGATCCCCGCGATGAAGAACAGCATCACCACGACCGCCAGGGTCATCTGCCACGAGAACAGGAGCATGATGGCGGCGTAGCCGAGAAGAGTGAAGACGAGCAGCAACTGTGTGCACAGCACGTCCACCATGCTGCTCGCACTCTGCGCATGCTGCATGTAGAGGGCAAGATCGCCCGTCTTGTAGCGCGAGACCTCTCTGTAGCTCACGCAGAGCAGTTGGTGGGTGATGCCGATCTTCAGGTCCGCGGCAATTCGGGTTCCAAGACCAACCGCGAGAAGCTTGCCGAGAAGCGTCGCCCCGCAGCGCAGAAACTGGCTCAGCACCGTAATCCCGACCATCGCCAGAAAGTAGCCATCCAGGCTGAGGCTGTCCCGAAACCAGAGAACAAGACTGCCGAACCAACCGAGCCTCGAGACGTCGATGGAGCCCACCTCGCCCGTCATCGGCTCGAGGGTCAGGGCCATGGAGCCCATCGTAGCGCCCTCGAGGATCGCAGCGGCGGCGCTGATGGCCATCACCAGAAGGAAGCGACGGCGGTGGATCCAGATCAGACCGCGGAGGAAACGCCCCTCATAGGAGCGCCCGCCCGTCAGAGGGAGCAGCAACACCGACGCGGCCTTCAGCGTCCGTCCGGGACGGTTCTGCTCCATGCCGCTCTGCGATGGCCGCTTACCCAAGTGCCCCCCTGTATCCGGATCCGACACGACGCCACCCTCTCACGAGTCCACGCCGGCCAGACCGTTGAACCGCCCCAGGAGGAAGGACCTGAACTCCAGGTGCATCCGGTCGAGTTCCTCACGACTCCGGCCTGATCGCTTCTTGGCGTGAAGCTTTCGATTCACGACCTCGTCGCACACCCGCACTACCAGCTCCCGTTCAAAGGGAAGCCCCATTTCAGAGAGAAGCGTAAGCACGGCGCCCGTGGGGCTGCCGTCGCTGATCGACAGCCGGTGGATCTTCAGGTCCGGGAAGTCAGAGGCCATTTTCGCGATCCGAGCCTCGATCTCATACCAATACCAGAGACAGGTGTAGATAGGATCATCCCATTCCCCCCCGGCCCGCAACGCATCGGGAATCGGCAACAGACACCGGGGACTCCGCCAGTCCAGGTACCACTCGTTGCCGAGGGGGGTACCGGGAATCGCGCGAAGCATCGCCATGCTCCGCGCAACCAGCACGGGATCGCGGCGGAGATGGACCACCGTCAGGCGTTTTCCGAGATCACGGATGGCATGCTCGAAGAACGACTTGACGAAGATATGGCTCGTCTCGGCGTAGATTTCGTACCCGGCGGCCGCCCGGCGGATCCGTACCGACTTGATCGTCCGGTAGAGTCGCCGGACCGCGTTCGAATCCCCCTGGTTTCTCTCGATCATCGGCCGGCCGTTGAGCTTGGGCATGGGCTCGTGTTCGGCCCGGCAACCGGGGACCACCGAAAGGACGCGATTCAGGAGTCCGGTCGCGCTGCGCCCCGTCGTCGCGACGAAGATGAACCGGGTACGCGGATGGGTCAGGTTCCAGGCGGACCTGTAGAGAGCGGCGGAAACGCGATTGACCTTGAGCGACCTCGGAATGAACGACATCCCTACCTCTCCTGGTGTGTGGATTGAATCCCTCCGCACCCTCATCGAGCGGGGATTGTATCCACCGTCCCGGCCCCCCACCGGCGAAAAGTCCGGGCTGGCAGACTATCGGGGAATCCCCGGCACCGGTTTCCGACCCGTCCTCCCCGACCGTCTGTCGGAGCGTCAGCCACTTCCTGTCACCGCACGTGGAGGCGACAGCAGCGAAGCGGCTGCCTCACCTGGCAACCCATGGAGCGGACGGGCTTGCCTGCACGGAATGCATCATCCGGCGGACTGCTGGCTCCGACGGCGCCGCATGAACCAGGCGAGGAAGATGATCCCGACCGTCGCCAGGCTGATCATCCGGCAGAGGGAGAGGTAAGGTGGCGCGCGGAATCGAAGGCTCAGGTCGTGACGCCCCGCCGGGAGTTCGACACCCGTCATCCCGAAAGGCCCCGGCAGGAGGGGAACGTCCTCTCCGTTCCGATCGAGAGTGAGACCCGGGTAGTCCATGAAAGCCAGCAGGAGGATGCCGTCCCGGAGAGTCTCCACGCGAAAACGGACCTCCTTCGGAGCATACCGGAAGTCGGCAACCGACACCCCGGAGCCGCCCGGATCGGCGAGGTCCCGTGGGGCGGTCGCCAGGGCCGCCTCCCAGCCGGCCGGCGGTGAACTCGAGATCCGTCGAAAATCCTTCGGATCGAGCACGGCGACGGCCGGGGAAACACCCCGGACCCGCAACAGGCCGGGGATGGCCGGTACCGCGATCAGGGTGTCGTCGTCGAACTCGGGCGTCACCGGCGAAAGGCCGTCCTCGATCAGGAGATACCGGCATCCGAACATCCGGAGGCCGAACCGGGTGGGTGGGGAGAGGCGTCCCGCATCGAGGTCGCCGCCGACGCGATCCAGGAGTTCGAGCATGGGGTTGTACATCCCCTTGCTCGCCCCCTCCCGGAACGGCCCCCCGATCAACGGCTGACCGCTGTCGTGGGTCGTCGACCACTCCGAGCCCCGGAACTTCCCATCCCGCAGACTGATGCGGATCGCGCGCTCACCCCGGGTCTTGACCGCCGCCCGGCGCATGAACTGCACGTCGTAGTCGAGGTCGGGCCGGAAAGGGCTCTGGATGGTCGTGGGGCCCAGGTCGACCAGCACGAGGAGCAACAGCCAGGGAAAGGCCCGGGGTCCGAAGCTCGCCACACCAAGGCCGGCCCCGGCCGCCAGCACCACCACCAGAAAGTGCACGGAGCGGGAGGAGAAGTACCCGCCCCCGACCAGGAACGCGAAGACACCGCCGGTGAGCAGGAGACCGAGCCGCAGGAAACCATTCTCCCGACCTCGAAAGATCCCGAGCAAGAACAGCAGGAAGAGGGAAATCCCCACGTAACCCACCGAACGGCCGGTGAACCGATTGGACCAGGTGAACATCCGGCCCATCCCGGCCAGGTCGGGGGGGAAGTTCGCATCGAGGCTTCCGGAGGCGTACATCTCGGAGACGTGCAGTGCACTGCTCTCCACCATCCCCGGGACGACGAATCCGGCCACGAGACCGGCCGCCAATATGCCCGCCAGGAGGATGAGGGGAAGCACGCGGCCGACGCGGCGGACACGATCGACGGGGCCGAGCACGAGGGTTGCGACGAGGAACGCGCCACCGAAGACTCCGTAAGGGCTCAGACCGGGGTGGGCATAGACCAGGAGCGCGGTCCAGATCGAGACCCGGAGAACGGCCCGGATGCCGGGCTCCCGGACCAGGCGAACCAGATCCCGGAGCAGGAGCGGGTACAGGAGGTAGAGAAAGGCCACCGGCATCCGCCCGGCGAGCACGACGCTTTGCGTGTACTGAAAGCTGATCGCCACGGCGATCGCGCCGAGCATCGCCCCGCGCCGGTCGGCGCCGATCGTCCGGATCAGCGAGTACACCGCAAGGGCGGAACCGACGTGAACCAGCCAGAGCGTCAGTTTCAGGCCTGCCGTCACCGAACCGAAGAGGAGGGTCGGGATCGCGGCGGTCAGATAGGTCAGCGGCGCCCCGATCCGGAGGAGCGGGTAACCACCGTAGAAGGTGAACGTCCAATCCGGGGAGGAGCCAGCCGCGAGGATCCGCGCGGTTTCGGCCGTCCGCATCAAGTGGGACTTGGCGTCGAACACCCCCGGTATCCCCGGGTCGAGGTAGTAGCGCGTCAGGAATGCGACGACGACCAGGGTCGTGATCAGGGCTCCCGTTTCCGACGCGATCAACCGGTTGAGCCACCAGGTCAGGCCGCGATTCCTGAACTCCAGCAGCACCACGGCGGCGAACAGGACTCCGGCCAGCGCCAGCGGCAGGATGAGATCGACGCGGGGAGGTTCGAGGAGCGCGCTGAGCAGACTCGCCGGGGTCGGTGGCAGTCGGCGTTCCGCCGCTTCGACCTTGAGTCCGGGGAAGACGAACAACTGCACCCAGAGCAGCGCGAGGACGAGCAGGAGGAGGGCGGCGGGGCCCGCTTTCGGTGACCTTTCTTCACTCATGGGCGATTGCCGGACAATCATGCCACGACCCGCTCTTCAGGCCATCAACTCCCGGGCGATTTCGGTGATCCGCGCAACGCACCGACCGTCGAAGACCATGTGAGATCGCCGAACGGCCTCGCGTTCCGCGGCCAGACGTTCCCGCGTGGCCTCATCGACCAGGGCCTGCTCCACCGCACCCGGCAGATCGGCAGCGGTGCGGGCGTGAACCGTGGCGCCGATCTCCTCGAAGATGTCTCCGCCGGGGAGCCGCAGACAGTTGTAGGTCACCACCGGAATGTCCAGTGCGATGGCCCAGAGAATGACGGACGAGAAACTCGAGAGGAAGAGGTCGGCCGCGCAGAAGAGCGGTCCTTTGTCGATGTCGCGCAGGTAGACCACGCGGTCGAATGTGCCGACGTTATCCTCCACCTCCTCGACGTTCTGACGGGGGTGGAGCTTCACGACCACGTGCACGCCCTCCGGACGATCGAGCAGCGCGGAAATCACCGCGCGGAGCTCATCGTAGACATCCCCGGCGGGATAACCATCCTCCCGCGTCGCCCGCGCGCCGACCACAGCGAGCGGCTGATCGTCCGCCACTCCGAAACGGGCGCGGGTCTCCTTCCGAAGCGCCTCGATCCGTCCCCGGTCGGTGGCCAGGGTGTGGAGGTCGTCGTGTTCGGGAAGTCCGGCGACCCTGATCCGGTCGGGATCCGCGCCCTGCGCCGCGAACTGGTCACGGAAAGCCGGACCGATGACCGTCTTGAGCGTCGCCGGACCCGTGGCCCAGGATGCGCGGTGGCGCGGAATGCCGAGGAGCCGCATCGCCAGAAACGCGTTGGCGGCCTGAATCGGACGGATGGCTTTTCTCGCGGCACGATGCAGGAGATTCCGCTGTCGCGGGCTCTCGAACTGGTCCTGCTCCTTGCAGAAATGGAAGCTGCGCGGCGTTCCGCCGAGGCGCCGCACGATGTCTCGCCGCTGCTCGTCGAAGTACTTCTGGGGCAGCGCAAACGCCCACTGGACCGCCAGGGACCGGATACCGAGTCGCGCGGCACGCCGGATCAGAGTCGACTCGAACATCGTCTCGTTGTTGGCGACGAGGAGAACAGGATCGATCCGTTGCAGGGTCTGATCCGCGAGGTGCCCCCATGCCCGTTCTCGGAGAACGTTCGGTGTCCGGTGGCCGAGCGCGATCCGGATCGGGAAGCTCCCCCGCGGCCGGGGTACGGCGACGGTCTCGCACGCGAAACCGGCCGCCTCGATCATCGGTCCGGTTCGTTCGTCCCAATCGTGAAGAAGGAAGTGAACGGGAACGCCGTCCTCGCGCAGTCGCAGTGCGACAGGCAACAAGGTGCCGGCCGTGTAGCGCCACGCGGGAATCATGAGGACCGGCCCGGTCGCGCTCATGTTCCAACCGAGACTCGACGGATCATCCCTCTGGATACCCGGATCCGGACTCTGGGTGCACCATCCACGGCGGGATGTATACCACGCGGGATGATTCGTCCCGCAGTAATCGGGAAAGGCCGAACGTCCCCGGGACATCCGGGAATTCAGGGTCGAGTGGCGGGAAAGATGCGAAACCCCGGTGGTTCCCTTACCGTGTTTCGCCATGGACGAGAGAACTGTCGTTGCCCTCGATCTGGACGGTGTCCTCGTGGATTCGGCACACGAGTGCTTCCAGGTTCTCATCCGTTCGGCGCCGGACCTGGTTCCCGCCGGCCTCGAAGATCGCTGGCTGGCGGAGCGGGGCCGGGCCCGGATCGTGGCGGACTTCTTCCGGCTGGCGACCGCACTCCGGGAGGGGATCGCCCTTCCCGCGGAGGGCGGACTCCCGGAGGAGCTTTCGTACCCAGGTGATGTCGATGAACGCGTGGCCGGGTTTTACGAGACCCGGCGGCGAATCCGGGACGCCGATAAAGAGGAGTGGTTCGGCCTCCACCGCCCCTACCCCGGAATCGCCCGGGCCGTCCGGGAGATCGCGGGGCGGGCCGAAGTGTACGTGGCGACCTCGAAGGACACCAGGGCGTCTCTGGCGCTGCTCGACCGCTTCGGCTACGACATCCCGGCAAGCCGGGTCTTCGGCCGGGAATCGGGGGACGGCAAGGCCGCGTTACTCCGCCTGGTGGCGGCCCGGGCCGGCACGAATCTCGACTCGATCCGCTTCGTCGACGACCACCTGGGGAACCTGCAAAACGCCGCCGTAACGGGAGCCCGCTGCCTTCTCGCATCCTGGGGGTACAGTGTCTCCGGCGAGCGGGAGCAAGCCGCCCGGGAGGGCTTCCTCGTGCTCGATCCGGTGGACTTCGCGGGACTTCCGGCACTTCCCGGCGAGATCTGACGGGAGGTTTCGCACTGGCCCTGGAATCTGGTAGCTTCAGCCGCTCTACCTCTTCCCGAACCACAGGGCCCCCATGACACGACCGCGCGTAGGCATCAACGGATTCGGCCGGATCGGCCGCGCTGTTTTCCGGATCAACGAGAAAGATCCCCGGTTCGACATCGTCGCCGTCAACGACATCAACCCGGACCCCGAGAACCTCGTCTACCTCCTGAAATACGATTCGACCTACGGTCGCCTGGAGACGAAGCTCCGCGTGGTCGAGGATCGGATCGAGGGATGCCGGGTACCGCTTCGCACCTTTTGCGAAAAGAGGATGGCGAACGTGCCGTGGGCGGATCTGGACGTGGACGTGGTGATCGACGCTTCCGGCGTGCATGAGAACGTGGTCTCCGCGCGGTCCTGTCTCACCGGATCGGTGAAGAAGGTCATCGTCACGCACAGTCCGGATGAGGTCGATCGCACTCTCATCCTCGGTGCCAACGAGGAGATCTACGACCCCGAGACCGACCACGTGGTCTCCGCGAGCATCTGCGATGCGAACGCCCTCGCGCCGGTCCTCAGGCGCCTGAACGAGGCCTATGGCGTGAAGCACGGGTTCGTCACCACGCTCCACCCCTGGCTCTCCTACCAGAACCTGCTCGACGGACCGGCGAAGTCGCAGTCCTACCCCGGCGACATCTACCACCATTACGCGCTGGGGCGGGCGAGCCTGCCGAACCTGATTCCGAAGCCAACCACGGCGGTCTCCGCAACGGTCCGCGTGCTTCCCTGGCTCGAAGGGCTCGTCCACGGATTCTCCTACCGGACGCCGACGATGACGGTGACCTCCGCGAACCTGACGGCGGAACTCGGCAAAGAGGTGGGCCGGGAGGAGGTGAACGACCTCTTCCGGAAAGCCGCCCGGGAGAATGGAGTCTTCGGTTTCTGCGAAGAGCCCCTCGTCTCGATGGACTACGCCGGGACGAGCGAGTCGGTGATCGTCGATGGCCGCTGGACCGAGGTCGTCGGGGACGGTTTCGTCCGTCTCGTCCTGTGGTACGACAACGAGTACGGCTATTCCACGCGAGTCTGCGACCTGGTCCCGTTTGTTCTCGGTAAAAAGGAGTGACGAGATGATCCCGGTACTGCTCATCGGTCGAGGCGGCAGCCGCGGCTTCGCGAGGAAGAACGTGCACCCGGTGCTGGGCCGGCCGCTGATGACCTACCCGATCATGGCCGCGCGGCATGCCCGGCACGTGGATGGAATCTGGCTCAGCACCGACGACGACGAGATCGCCGCCGTCGGCCGCGAGCATGGCTGCCACCTCATCGAGCGCCCCGCGGAGCTCGCGGCGGACGATGCCCTCGTCGAGGACGTGGTGGTGCATGGCTACCGGCATCTCACGGAGACCGAGGGCCACGACGTCGAGGCGATGATCCTGCTCTTCTGCAACAGCGCAACGATCCGGCCCGGCGTGCTCGACGAGGGAGTCGAAGCCCTCCGGGCGAACCCGGACCTGGACTCCGCGGTCACCGTCTCCCGCTACAACGAGTACAGCCCGGCGCGAGCGAAGCAGATCAACCCCGAGACCGGGCTCATCGAGCCGTTCATCCCGCTCGAACACATCCCCAACGTCTCCTGCGATCGTGACACCCAGGGCGATTGCTGGTTCTGCGACTGTTCCGCCTGGCTGCTCCGCCCCTCCTGCATGGATCTCGACTACGGCACCCTGCCCTTCCGCTGGATGGGCCGTAAGTCGTTCCCGCTCCTTCAGGACGCCGGACTCGACGTGGACTACGACTACGGAATGGCCCAGACGGAGTTCTGGCTGAAAAAGCACGGGTTCACCGAGGAACGGACGCCGTATGACGACTGATCGGTATCGCATCGTCGTTCCCGACTGGCTCGTCCCACCCGCGGATGTGGAGCAGGCGGTCTTCGGCGATCACGCCGAGATCCAACTGCTGCAGGCGACTTCCGCCGAGGATTGCCGGGAAGAGCTCCGCGATGCCGACGCCGTCCTCCTCTGGCACGAGGTGGGTCTCGCGGCGGAGGACATCGAGGCCATGGAGCGATGCCGGGTCATCGTCCGCTACGGAGTCGGTTTCGACAGCGTGGACCTCGCCGCCGCGGCGAAAAAGGGCATCCCGGTCTGCCACGTCCCCGATTACGGGACTGAAGAAGTCGCGGATCACGCCATGGCGCTGCTTCTCGGCCTGGCGCGCGGAATCGTCGTCCGGCACGAAGAAGTGGTGGACGGAAAGTGGAACGTCGGGGTGGGCAATCCTCCGCTGCGCCGCCTGCGCGGGACGACCCTCGGGATCCTTGGCCTGGGCCGGATCGGCACGGCGATGGCCCTCCGCGCGAAGGTCTTCGGCATGGACGTCATCTTCTACGACCCCTACGTGCCGGACGGGAAGGACAAGGCGCTCGGGATTCGCCGGGTCGAGAACCTCGAGGAGTTGGCGGCCTGCTCGGACGCGGTGAGCATCCACGTTCCACTGACGCCGGAAACCCGGGGGATGATCGACGAGGCGTTCTTCCTGGCGGCTCGGGACGGTCTTTTCCTGGTGAACACGGCCCGGGGAGAGGTCGTGGTCGCGCGCGATTTCGGCCTGGCGCTCGAGAGCGGAAGAGCGTCGGCGGGTGGATTCGATGTCCTCCCGGTGGAACCTCCCGACTCGTCGATCACCTTCCTTGCGGCGCTTCGCAACGGCCGAGGCTTCACGCGCGGCCGACTGATCTTCACGCCCCACAGCGCCTTCTATACCGAGGAATCGCTGCGGGAGTTGCGGGAGAAGACGGCCCGGGAGGCCCTCCGGGTACTCGAAGGCATGCCGCCGCGAAACTGTGTCAACGCCCACCTGCCGGGTTGACGGATCGCCCGCCGGGCTGGCGGATCGCTTCCTCGAACCTCTCCCAGCGGAACTCGCGGCGGACCCGGTCCCTGGCCCGGCGTCCCATCGCCTCCCGCAAGTCATCTTCCGTGAGCAGCATCGAGAGGGCCCCGGCCAGCGCGGTCTGGTCATCCGGGGGGACCAGCAGCCCGGTCTTCTCGTGCAGCACGGCGGACGGTACCCCTCCGGACCAGGTCCCGATCGAGGGAATACCGTGTGAGGCCGCCTCCAGGTAGACGATGCCGAAGCCCTCGATCTCGTGCTGGTCGGGGATGACGCGGGGCACCAGGACGAACAGGTCGCAGAGAGCGAACAATTCGTCCTTCTCTTCATCCGTCACGCGGCCGAAAAACCGCACGGATTCCGCGGGAAGAAGCTCGGTGGCGAGCCTCTCGAACTCGGGGCGCGAACTCCCGTCCCCCGCCACGAGGTAGAGCAGGTCCGGCACGCGGGACCGTAACTCCGCAAGCGCTCGCAACACGAAGTCCACACCCTTCCGCTCCTCCATCCGGCAGAGGGTCAGCACGACGCGCCGGCCCGACGCCCCCCACTTGTCGCGAAGGGCCGCCCGGTTCCTCGGCGCCTGGGCGGGAATGCCGATCGGAATGCGTCGAGCCCGGCCCGGTCGCACCCCGAGCAGGGCGCACTGCTCGAGGGCGAAATCCGACAGGACGAAGACCCGTTTCGCTCTCCGGAGCAGCCATCTCTCGAACCGGGACTGCTTCATCTTCAGGAACTCATTCCCGTGCACGAAGAGAACCAGGGGGATGCCCCGAATCCGGGCGACCGCGAGCGCCGGGGCGGCCAGGAAGTGGTAGGCGCAATGGATCGCGGGGAAAGCGCCGTGACGCGTCATCCGCAGGAGCGGGAAGAACGCCCGCTTCAGCATCACCACGTGGAAGCCGGCGAAAGAAGCCCCGATCAGGATGAGGAGCTTCTGGATGATCCGGTCGAGGAGCGTTCGCCGGCGAAGCGGAAGTCGATGGACGGCGTATGGCTCGGCCTCGTCGAACCCGCGATCCGCGTCGGCACTCTCCCCCTCCGCACAGACGACCGTCACCGGCCCGGAGATCCCCCGGGCCGCCTCACGAAACATGGTCTGGACACCGCCCACCGAAGGCGCGAAATCGTAGAGGGTGAACAGGATCGGGGCCGGTCCCTGCCCGGAAGATGGGTTCTCAGATTCCCGCACGATGCGCCCCATCGGCCAGGCAACCGGCAATCAGACTCGCGCTTTCGCCCCTTCCGTCAAACCCCTCCTGCCGCGCCAGGGCGCACCGCTCCCGGCGAAGCTCCCCGGGGTTTTCGATGGCCCGCACCACCGAGTCCCCGAGTTCATCTTCGCTTCGCGCCACATGGCTGGCCCCACACGCCATCAGGCGGGCGGTGTGCGTGTAGTGAAACATCCGCTCGACGGAATCGAGGAAGTCGAGATCCGGCCGATGGTCGTAGCGGACGTGGACGATCGGAGTGTCGCTCGCGGCGGCATCGAGGGCCACCGTAGAGGCGATATTCACCACGACATCGGCGTACCGCATCAACGCCGCATAATGGGCGTGGTCTTCCACCGTTGGAGACCACGAATCCGGATAGTGAGAAGACCGACGCCCCGGGGAAGCGACGACGACTCCGGGTCGACCAGCCAACGCCTCGTACCGCTCGAGCCGGTCCCGCGGATGGAGCCGAACCAGGAGTTTCAAGCCTTCGATCCGACCGGAAGCGACCAGGTCAGCGAGAGCGCGAGGGAACTCGTACTCCGTCTCGCAGTGCACCGGGGCGCCGGTGGCATAGACCACGACACGATCCGCGGGCGAAAACCCATAGACAGCCAGGGTCTCTTCCCGGGTCGCCGCAAGTGGTCGGGCGTAGATGTCGAATTGCGGCGTCCCGACCACCGAGATACGCTCGGCGGGGTACCTGAGAAGCCCGGCCATCTCCTCCCGCATCACCTCGCTCCAGACGAGGAGACGATCCGGCCAGGCGGGCAAATGTCCCTTGTTGGTGGGATTGTCCCAGCTCGAGACCATGCCCACCGTGGGCGTACCGTCCAGTTGAGCCCTCCGGATGACCGCGGCCTCGTGACTGTCGAAGATGTTGTTCGAGAAGACCACCGCCGGCCTCCAGCGATCGAGCAAGGGGCGCATCACCCCGCCCGGGAACAGCCGATTCCGCGCCTTCCGGAGAAAGTGGTAGGCCGGCCATGACCTCCCGAGAACAGGATAGAACCTTTCCTTCATTGGAATCCGCTTGAACTTCCGGCGAGCCAACTTCCGCTTCAGCTCCATCGTCGCGATCCGATGGTTCTGCTGCACGATGGAGAAGACCAGGTCCCCGAGAACGGTCTCCAACTTCCCGTGGTTGTATTCCGGCAGTTCGTCGACGAACGACCCCTCCCCCGACTCCTCGGCGAGGGGAGCCACGAGCGCCGGGGGAACCAGGTACACGGGCTCGAGTCCACGACCGACGATCTCATCGTGGAGATCGGTGCGCAGGACGTTGCGGAGCGCCACACCCGTCGACATGGGGATCAGAACGCGCTGCATCGGTCAGTACGTGATCTTCTTCTGGATGGGCACTTCGATCTCCGCGAGGATACCGGCGATCCTCCGGCCCGCTTTTCCGTCGCCGAAGCGGATGGACTTCTCGTAGCGGCCGTGCTCGATCTGCGCCCGGACCGCCTTCACGATCTCACCGGCGTCGTGCGGCGCCACCGAGACGTTTTCACCGCGCTCCCGGCCCTGCTGACGGGTTCCGATACTCACACAGGGGGTGCCGAGGAAAGAGCCCTCCCGGATGCCGCTCGAGCTGTTGCCGAGGACACAGGCGGCGTTGTTCAGCACACGGGCGTAGTCTTCCACCGAGAAGTTGCGGAAGAGATGCAGCCAGCCCGGATGCTCGTGCTCCCGGAACATGCGGATGCCTTTCGCAACGTCATCCGAACCGGCATCGATGTTCGGCCAGAGCATGATGGCCTGCATCCCCAGCTCTCGGAGCGCCTTCAGGGTCTCCTCGATCTGCTCGCGACCGTAACCGAACTCCGTGGTCACCGGGTGCTGGAGGACGAGCAGGTAGGGCTTGCCCTCGACGTCGAGGCCCGGCCCGAGTCCCCCGTAGCGGGAGAACAGGTCGTTCCCGACCTCGAGATCGATCCCGGCGATGGCGTCGATCGCGGGGCACCCGGTGTTGAAGACCGTGTCCGGATCCTCGCCCATCCGGATCACCCGCTCCCGGCTCTCCTCGGTCGCCGGAAAGTGGATGTGCGCCAGCTTGGTGGTGGCGTGGCGCACGCTCTCGTCGATGGAGCCGGTCACCTCGCCGCCCTGGGTGTGGGCGAGCAGGATATTCATGTAGCTCGCGGCCACCGAGGTGGCCAGCGTCTCGAAACGGTCGGCCACGGTGAGCACGATGTCCGGCTTCAGGTTCTCGAAGAGCGTGGCGAGCTCCATGATCCCGAGTCCGGTGGACTTGGCCATCGTCGTGGGATTCTCGCCCTCCACGATCGTGTAGGTGGTGGCCGCGACCGGGAACCCGTCCGCCTTGATCACCTCGATCGCCTCTCCGAAACGGTAGAGCAGGGCCGAGGCGCCGACCACGAGTTGCAGTTCCAGACCGTCGTGGTCCTGGATGGCGGTCAGAACGGACTTCACCCTGGCATAGTTCGCCCGGGAGGCCACGATCACGCAGATCCGGCGGGGACGACCCTGCGGCGGCCCCACCTTCACCGGTTCTCCCCCCACTTGCCCACGTAGATCTCCCGCAGCCCGAGTTCCGTTTCGCTGAGTTCCGGCCGCTCATCCCCCATCAGGTGCTCGACTTCGCGGGAATAGGCGGCGAGCTCCTGGAACTCGTGAGGCACACCGGACACGGTCTGGTCCCGGCCCGGGAGCCTCCGGTCGATGGTGAAGTGCTTCTCCAGGTACTCCGCTCCGCGGGCGATCGCGAGCCTCCCGGCGGCGGTGCCCATCGAGTGGTCGCTGAAGCCCACGCTGTCCGCGAGCGTCCGGAGCCAGTCCATCCGCCGCAGGTTGACCCGCTCCGAAGGGGTCGGATACAGGCTGACGCAATGCAACAGGGTGAAGGAGTGCCCCCGCAGGATCTTCGCGGCGGCCACCACCTCCTCGTCGGGCGCCATGCCGGTGGAGACGATCACGTGGGGGAACTTCCCGGCGAGCATCTCGAGCATCCGGGTCGATCCCACGTCGGGGCTCGCCACCTTGATGTGAGAGAGCCCCAGGCCGCAAAGGAACTCCACCCGGCCGGTGTCGAAGCAGGTGGTCAGGCACTCGACCCCGCAGCGGGCGCACTCCTCGATCAGGGCGAGGTGGTCGTCATCGCTGAGCTGCGCCGCCTGGTGGCGCTCGAAGTTGGGATCGCCCGGCGGCAGGGTCTCCGCCCGCCAGGACTGGAACTTCACGAAGTCGACCCCGCAGCCCGCGGCCACGCGAATCATTTCCTTCGCCAGTTCGATATCCCCACCGTGATTGGCGCCGACCTCGGCGATGATTCGGGTTCTCATGTGCTGGTGGACTCCATGCGCTTCCCGGCAGCGAAAAGAAGACCACCAAGATAGCCTCTGGCCCTTCCGGAAAGCTATCATTGGCCATGATCACCGTCAGACGGAACTCCGAATTCCCGACTTCCCCGGCCCACCGGGGTCACGGAAGTTCCAACTCACCCCGGAAGGGATCGCGCCGGCCCTGGCCGAAGCCGGATGCGGGCGCGCAACCGGGAGGCTGATTTTTCTTCCCTCACCGCCTGAACCGCCGTTCAATTCGAGGCTGGGGGGTTCTGTTCACCGGATGGGTCCATGACCAAGAGAATCGAAGTCCGCTGCTATAGCTGCGGCGAGACACTTGATTTCGACGACAGCAGCTGCCCGAAATGCAGCGCCATGCAGGTTAGGCTGTGCGAATGCGGCAAGACCGTCTCGACGCACACCGATCGCTGCCCCTCCTGCGGCCTGGAACTCGACCTGCTCGAGTACGCCCCCTCCCGGCGCTGGATCGTGGTCGTCGCCATCGTCCTGGCCCTTCTCGGGATCGCCTACGGCATCTACCGCCTCCTGCCGGGAGATCCGGCCGGCGACCGCCGGAGAGCCTTCGTTTCGGCCAGCGATGACTACCGGGCCGGCAACTACGCAGAGGCCCACCTGAAGTTCCGCCGCTTCATCGAGACCTACGACCGCGACCCCCGCGCCCTCTACATGCTCGGCATCTCCCTGCACCGGCTGAATCGGCAGGAGGAGGGAATCGTCTTCGCGCGGGAAGCACACGAAATCGACCCCACCATCGAGGAAGCGGCGGTCTACCTCGCCAACTACGAGTATGAACGGGGGAATTACGAAGCCGCTCGCAAGCTCTGCACGGGAGTCCTTGATCACAACCCGGACTATCCCGGCGCGCACAAGATCCTCGGCAAGATCCTGACCCGCCCCGGGTCCGTCAACCTGCCGGAAGCGATCCGGCACCTGGAACTCGCCGCGCAAAACCTGGACGGGGACGAGGATGCGGACCCCGAGATCCTGGTGCTCCTCGGGGAACTCTACCTCGCGCGGGAAAGAGCCGGCCTGCCGACGACGGAGAAAGGGGTGCAGTCCGCGGAGTGGATCCGCCTCGCCCGTGAAGCCGCCACCAGAATGAAAGTCGACATGCCCCCGGCCGACCTCCACTTCTTCCTGGCCCGGTGCGACTACGCGCTCGGGAACTACGGCAAGGCGAACCTCGAGTTGCAGCGGGCTTTCAAGGCCGGCGAAAAGACCCCCGAGCGACGGCTCCTTGCGGCCAAGCTGCAATGGCAGCAGCAGAATCGCGCCGAGGCGTTGAAGATCCTGGATGAAGTCGCCGCGGACTCACCCGGGCCGGAAGTCCTCCTGCAGATCGTCACGTTCTACCGGGAACAGGGTCTCGATGAACGGGCGGCAAAGAAGCTGGCATTTGCGAGAAACTGCTACCCCGACAGCATCGCGGTCGGTCTTGAAGTCGCCCGGGAACTCTCCTCCCGAGGCGAGTTCGCGCAGGCCCAGCGCGAACTCGAGGCTCTGAACTCCGCACATCGCGATGACGAACGTATCGTCATTGCCCTGGCCGAGTCGCTCCTGTACCAGCCCGGCCGCGCGGACCTGGGCGAACGCCTCCTGGAGGAGTGCGCGACACGGGAAGGACCGACATCCCAGGCGATGATCCGCTGGATCGACCGGCTCCTCGACTTCGAGCCCGACTCTCCGGAGGCGGAACTGCGCATCCAGCGGGCTGCCGCGTTGTACGAGGAATCCAAGGCCGCCAGAAGCGTCAATGAGTCCAATCCGGTGTACATGAGCTTCCTGCTGGGGAAGCTCTACTATCGGCAGCGGCGCTTTCAGGATGCCCGCGAGATCCTCCGAACAGTCACCTCCAGGGCGCCGGACCGCGTCTCCCCACATCAGTTGCTGGCCCTGATCCACCAGGAGCTGGGTGAGCCCGAGTACGAGGCCCTGGAACTCTCGATGGTCATGCGGATTTCGGGCGAAACCCCGGATCTGCTGGTCCAGCGCGCGGATGCCTACTTCCGCGACGGCAACCTGGGACGTGCCGCCGCGGACTGCAATGCGGCGCTGGCCGTGGCGCCCACCCACGCCGGTGCGGCGGTGATGCTCGCGAACATCCGACTGGCCGGAAGCCCACCGGACGTGGACGGAGCAATCGAGTGCCTGCGCCCGGCAATGGAGGGGGACAAGACCCCGCTGTCCGTGCGGATCGCCATGGCCCGCGCCCTCATGGCCCGAGGTGACCTGAGCGCAGCGGAGAGCGAATTGGTCGCGGCCCGTGATCTGCCGGAAAAAGACTAGGAGTGGGTCCAGCTGGTGGCGGCCCGGGCCGACCTCGCGGACCGGCGAGCAGAGATGCTGTTCTCCCCGGCCTCCCGGAAAATCTGGATCGATCACCTGGCCGTTCGCCCGGACTCGACTCTGAGCATCATCTACTTCGCCCGGACCCTGATGATGCAGGGCGCCGACCAGGAGGCCGGAGAATGGCTCGACGCGGCCATCCGGGCGGATCCGGAGAGCGTACTCGTCCGCCGAATGCAGTTCGAGCTCGCATTCGCCGGGGGCACTCGTGAATCGGTCGATCTCGATCGCCCTCGCGCCCTGGTGGCAGAGGTTCAGAAGCTCGCCCCGAACTCCGCGGACGATCTCTACATGCGGGGAAAGCTCGCGCTGTTTCAATCGCGGGACAAGGAAGCAGCGGTTCTTCTCACCCAGGCTCTCGGCAAAGCTCCCCGGGACGGGATGATCGCCTACTACGCGGGCCTCGCATTCAAGCGGCAGGGCAACCTGGACCGTGCCCGCGAAGCCTACGCTCGCGCCATGCGGCTCGAACCCAACCTGCTGTCCGCCCGCCTGCAACTCGCCAACGTCGCCTTCGAGCAGAGCCAGGCGCTCCTCGAAGAAGGGAAACTGGCGGAAGCCACCGCGGACCTGCAGTTCGCGATCCGGAACTCGCCGGATCACATGCCGGCCCGGGCCCGCCTGGCCGAGGTCTTCTTCCGCTCCGGGCTGACCGGAGAACCGGGAGCACTGGTCCAGGCCCGGCGGGAGTGCGAGTGGTTGATCGCCCGTTACACCGATCCGTCCGAAGACGACCTGAAAGGAGTGGTGGCGCCGGCCTACCAGCTCCTCGCGCAGATCTGCGGAGTTCAAGGGGACCTCCCCGGAGTGATCGCGGCCTGTGACCGCTACCTGGAGATCTTCCCCGGGAACACCGCAACCCTGCTCCGCAAGGCGACGGCCCTCCTGGAGTCCGGTGAGCACGAAGCCGCCCTCGACATCCTCAATCCTCTGCACCTCGAGGTTCCGGATCATCCGCGCGTCCTCCTGGCACTGGCGGACGCCTACCAGTCGGCGGGCCGGACCGGGGAAGCCCTGGCCGCGGTGGAGAGCGCCGTCGAGCGAATGCCCGAGAGTGCATCGGCCCGGTACGTCCTGGGGCGGGTCCTGGAACAGGCCGAGAAACCCGACGAGGCGGAGGCGGAGTACCGGAAATCGCTCCGGCTGGACCCGGACCTGCTGCCCGCCGCGGACGCGCTGACGGATCTCCTGATCGAGGCCGGCCGGGAGGAGGACCTGATCACGACCCTGAATGATCTCCTCCGGAAGACCCGGTACGGTTCCGAGATCCGGTACCTGCTGGCCAAACCGTACCTGACCCGATCCCCGACATCGGCACGAGGCATCAGTCTCTTGAAGGGCGCCCTGAAGGACGGCTTCGAGAGCCAGAGTCACCGCTTGTGGTGCACGCTCGTGCTCCTCCGGGTCCAGACTCGCAACGGCGACCTCGCGGATGCCCGGGAGACGGCCTCCGCGTTCGCGAACTGGAGCCGCGGCATCCCGGAAATCCAGCCGGGCTGGCCGCTCGCCGGACCGGCCGCGGAGTCACACTTCCTCGGCGGACTGGCCCACCAGGTCGGTAAGTTCCGCCTGGAGGCCGAGTTCCACTACCGTCGAGCCATCAAGCTCGCGCCGGACTGGGCGCTCCCCCTCGTCAACCTGGCGGAGTTGCTGCGCGACGAGGCCACCGGAGCCGAGGAGGCTCTCAGCCTGGCCCGCCGGGCGACGGACCTGAAGCCGGACCTCGCGGAGGCCTGGGATACGCTCGGAAGCATCTACCTGGAGCAGGGCCTGCACCGGAAGGCCATTGCCGCGTTCAGCCGCTCCATCGAACTGATCGGGAAGCGGGATCCCGAGGCGAGGGACTCGAGCATGGCGCCCATGGCTCGCAGATTGCTGGCCGAGACCCTGACTCGAAAGGCGCAGGCGGAGCTGGACCTGGGCATCCCAAAGGAGGCCCGGGAGTCACTCCGCACCGCCAAACGGGCCGACCCCACCATCGAGGAAGACCAGGCTTTCCAGGCCGCTCTATCCCGGCTGAGATGAGTGGCGACGCCGGCCCGGGCGGCAGACTATCATGGATCATGCCCATGACCGGACAGAGCGGCCCAACCCGCGTGCTCGGAGTGATCACGGCTCGCGGCGGATCCAAATCCATTCCCGGCAAGAACCTCGCCGACCTCGGCGGCCGGCCCCTGGTGGCCCACACCGTTCGCCAGGCCGCCGCCGCGACGGCTCTTGCGCGCACCATCGTCTCCACCGACGACGAAAAGATCGCCTCGGCCTGCCGGTCCGCCGGTGGGGATGTGCCGTTCCTCCGCCCGGCAAGGCTGGCGCAAGACGACACAAAGAGCCTGCCGGTCCTCGTGCACGCGCTCGAGTTCGCCGAGGAGGAGGGGGGATGCACCTACAGTCACGTCTGCTGCCTTCAACCGACGAGTCCCCTCCGGCATCCCGCGGATATCGACGCGGCGGTGGCGAAAGCCCTCGAGACGGGCGCCGACGCCGTGGTCACCGTCTGCCCGGCCCTCCACCCCGCGAAGATCAAGAAGCTCAAGGGTGACCGCCTGGTCCCCTATGCCGTCCCGGAACCGGAAGGCGCCCGCCGCCAGGACCTCGGCCCACCGGCCTTCCGACGGAACGGCGCGGTCTACGTCTTTCGCCGGGAGACGCTGCTGGCCGGCCGATTGTGGGGAGACGACGTCCGGGCGGTGGTGATGCCCGCGGAGCGATCGGTCGATGTCGATGAGCCGGCCGACCTGCTGCTGGTGCGGGCGCTTTATGACCTTCGGGAAGAAACCGGCGGGATGAAAGAATGGTGAATCGGTCGGGATGCGCGGTCGGGCTCTCCGGCACGGGCAAGGCCACACTCCGAGGGCCCAGGGGCGCGGCGGGCGGTGGGAATGCGTGTTATCCCGACGGCCTGCTGGTGCAGATCAACAGGACGGACTTGCCCAGGCGGTAGGCGAACACCGGGTCGAGGATCTGAGACAGTCGCACGAGGGCGCGGTCCCAGAACCGGATCTGGGCCGCGGTGGGAACGTCGCTCCGGAGCAGATAGCGATTGGCGAGCGACGCGAAGAGTCCCGCCGAATCGAGGTAGTCCAGACGCAGGATTCGCGCCTGCGCCGGGAGGATCGCCCGCAGCGATGCCGCCGAGTACCGCCGGAAATGGCCAATCGCCGCGTCGAACGGCGTGTAGAGCCGGGAGTGGGCGGGAGCGAGCACGATCAGACGTCCGCCGGGACGCAGTCGCCGAAAGGCCTCCCGGATCTCCGTGACATCGTCCTCGATGTGTTCGAGGACGTCCAGGTAGAGGATCGAGTCGAAGGTCGGGACGGCGGGAAGATCGACGAGACTCCCGTGCGCAGCCTCGCAGACCGGGGGCAGTTCGCCTCGCGCAATGCGGCCGGTGAGTTGCTCCGCCATCCCCTGGTCAGGCTCGAGACAGACCCATCGTCCGACCCGCGCCGGACGCAGCGCCGAGGTCGTCCCGCCGAACCCCGCCCCGACCTCCAGCACGGCGTCACCGAACCAGGGAGAAATGAGGCGGCGAAAGTAGGCTTTCCAACAGGTCGCGTGGGCGAAAACCGACAACTCCGAGCCCGCATACTCGAACCCGGTCATGACACCGCCGTCTCGCCCCCTGCAGCCTCCCGGGAGTAGACGGAAATCTGCCGGTCCACGAACACGGGGCAGTCACGGACGGGGAGAAAACCTCGGGAACTCCGACGGTTGAGGATCGTGAAGGTCAGGCTGAATGCGAACAGCACCGTCTGCAAGAGCACAATCACGAGCACTCCCAGCGAGAGGCTCGTCCAGCCGGGAAGGGCGAGATCGGTGAACAGCCGGATCCCGAGCACGGCCAGCATCCCCCCCAGCGAGAGAAATCCAAGGACGCCGGCGGCGAGGAGAAGTCGAACCCCCACGATGTCCGAGAACACCGAGATCGCACCGAGGCCGTGGGTCACGAGCCCGACGAAGTTCATCCGCGATCGTCCGTCGATCCGCCGCGCCCGGACGCAGGGCACCAACGCGCGGGGCTGCCGGGACACGAAGGCCGCGGCCGCGTAATGGCTCCAGAGTTCGGAGACGGTGACCAGGCTCTCGAGCCGCCGGCGCGGCACCACACTGAAGTTCCCCACCCGCACGCCGTGGCCGATGAGGAGGCGGTGCACCAGCTTGAAAAGGACGTAGAACACACGGAACACCATCCCCTCCGTCCGTTTCGCCCGCGAGGCGAACACGATCTCGTCCTGCCGGCTCTGCTGCGCCCGATCGAGGAGCCGGGGGATGTCCGCGGGTGCGTCCTCCCCGTCCGCGTCCATCACCACGATCCGGTCCGGGGGAGCCTCGGCGAGGTGGGTCATGCCGACCGCTATGGCCCGCTGGTGGCCGAGGTTCCGGGTCAGGCGCAGGACATCGACGGCCTCGATGGCCGTGAGGGCGAGCCCCGCGAAGGCCCCGGTGTGGGATTCGGCGGAGCCGTCGTCCACCACGAGCACCCGTACACGCTCCGGCCGCCCGGCAAAGACCCGGTCGAGGTCAGCGAGCAGGGCCCGGCAGCTCGTCCAGTCGTCGAGCACCGGCATGAGAATGGTGACCGTCTCGGATGTACTCTTTGTCATGCTGCTCCGCGCCCCCGTCCGAAGAAGCCGAGGATCGTACCGAGGGGCCTGCACGCCGCACCGATGAGCAGCAGGTCGAGGGGTAGTCGGACCCGAGAGTAACCAGCCCCGGTGGCGTGGGCAAGCGAGTAGACCGCGACAATGGACAGCAGGAAGAGGGCGGGGAGACGGGTGGAGCGCCCCCGCAGGAGACCGACCAGGCCGATCAGGGCCGCGAAGAGCAGCGGAACGTAGGAGAGCCCGTGGATCCAGAGCCTCTTCGTGATGCCCGGTGCGCGGCGCTCACCGACCCTCGTCGGGTGGTACCGCGGGTCCCACATCCGACCGAGGCGAAGCAGGGAGATCCGCGCAAAGGTACCCGGGTTGTCGAGGACCCAGGCCTTCGTTCGCCGCACATACTCCGCTTTCATCCGGACCGCTTCCGTGGGCGTCGCCCGGAGCTGGTATTGGCGCACGTCGAGATCGGAGCCTCTGTATTCGGGCAGGGCACAAACCGCATCCACCGTCGAATCCATCTCGGTCAGAGACACGGCACGGTCGTTGTTCGCGTAGAACAACGCCTCCGGCCCATGCGTCCCGAAGAGGGGAAACTCCCCGGTCAGGGCGTAGTTCCTCAGGCACCACGGCAGGACCATAACGCCGGCCAGAACGACGGAGCTCGCCGTCAGGAACGCCCACCGCCGGAAGCTCCGCCAGGTGATCAGCAGGAACAGGAACCCGAAGGGCACGAGCGGGATGATCGAGGGGCGGGTCAGAACGCCGGCCGCGATCCAGAATCCCAGCAACGCCGCCCGGCCGACGGTGGGAGTGCGGGCCAGGGACAGGCAGGTCGCGAACCACGCCGAAAGACAGAGGGTGAACAGGATCGTGTCGGCCATGGCGGTGCCGTGCCAGGCCAGGTAGGGATACACGGCGGCGGCGAGGGCAGCCGCCAGCCCGTCGCTCGATCGCCCCCACAGCAAGCGCCCGAGGAAGAACGCCGCCAGGATGAGCAGCACGGAGAGGGCGGTGTTCGCGATGGCCACGCCGGTCGGCGTGGGGCCCGCCAGAAAGTAGCCGGCGGAGAGGACAAACGGGTAGCCAGGCTGCTGAAAGACACTCGGCACGTCAGGCAGCACGCGGTAGCCCTGGCCCGCCGCGAGGTTCTTCGCAATCGGGTGGATGTACACCGGACCGTTGCCCTCGCGAACGAGCGCTTCCCCCCGGTAGATGGAGATGCCCACACGCAAGGCGACCCCGGCGAGCAGGATGACCAGCAGCATGCCAAGTTGCCGCCGCGTGATCCGCCGGTCGGTGTCGGCCTCGATCGTCCCTGCTGGCTGGTGAGGTTGGTCCACGTGACGGGTTCCCGGGGGTCTCGCCGCATTTCGGCACAGTTGGCGGGGGAGGGCAAGTTTCACCCACCCGTGGGAGGAGCGGGGAAGTCACGGCGACGCGGGGATGGATCGGTGGCTCCACCGGCGCCGGCCCCGGTCCACGATGACGAGCTCCCTTCCGTTGCGCTCAGGAACGGAAGCCGAATCTGCTATTCTCGGGGCTTCGCCGCTGACAAGGAGATTGCACCATGCTGACCGACCTGGGAGCTGTCCGTACCGCCTATGAACGCTTGAGTGAGGGAGTGAAGATCGGTCGCGAGAGACTGGGGCGTCCGCTGACCCTCGCGGAGAAGATCCTCTTCGGCCACCTCGACGCGCCTTCGACCCAGGAACTCGACCGCGGCAACAGCTACGCCCTCTTCCGCCCGGACCGGGTGGCCATGCAGGACGCGACGGCCCAGATGGCTCTCCTCCAGTTCATCCTGGTCGGCCGGAAGCGGGTCGCGGTGCCCTCCACCGTGCACTGCGACCACCTGATCCGCGCTCAGACCGGCGCCGACGCCGACATGCAGGCCGCCCTGTCCGAGAACGAAGAGGTCTACCGCTTCCTCGAGCAGACCTCGGCGAAGTACGGCATCGGCTTCTGGAAACCTGGCGCGGGGATCATCCACCAGGTGGTCCTCGAGAACTACGCCTTCCCCGGCGGAATGATGGTGGGCACCGACTCCCACACTCCAAACGCCGGCGGCATGGGCATGATCGCCATCGGCGTCGGTGGAGCGGACGCGGTGGACGTGATGGCCGGCGAAGCCTGGGGCCTCACCTGGCCGAAGCTGATCGGCGTGCACCTCACCGGCGCGCCCTCGGGCTGGACCGCGCCGAAGGACGTCATCCTGAAGGTGGCCGGCATCCTCTCGGTGAAGGGCGGCACCGGGCACATCGTGGAGTACTTCGGCCCGGGCACCGAAGCCCTCTCCGCCACCGGCAAGGCAACCATCACCAACATGGGGGCCGAGATCGGCGCCACCACCTCGGTCTTCCCCTACGACGCGAAATCCGCGGCGTATCTCTCGGCCACCGAGCGAGATGAACTCGCGGCGCTGGCGAACGAGTACGCCGAACACCTGAAGGCGGATCCGGAGATCGAGAGCAACCCCGGGGCGTTCTACGACCGGATCATCGAGATCGATCTCTCCACTCTCGAGCCGCACCTCGTCGGCCCGCACACCCCCGACCTCGCCCACCCGATCTCCCGGATGGCCGAGGACGTGGCGAAAGAGGGTTACCCGGACGAGATCACCGCCGCGCTGATCGGTTCCTGCACCAACTCTTCCTACGAGGACATCGACCGGGCGGCGAGCCTCGCGCGCCAGGCAAAGGCGGCCGGCCTGTCGGTCAAGGCCCCGTTCCTGATCACTCCCGGCTCGGAGCAGGTACGCGCCACGATCGAACGCGATGGACAACTCGCCGACCTCGAGGCCATCGGCGGCACCGTCCTCGCCAACGCCTGCGGACCCTGCATCGGCCAGTGGGACCGGCCGGAGGAGGCGAAGAGCAAGCCAAACAGCATCGTCACCTCGTTCAACCGCAACTTCATGCGGCGCAACGACGGCAGCCCGCTGACCAACGCCTTCATCGGCGGACCGGAGCTGGTCACCGCGCTGGCCTTTGCCGGAAGCCTGTCCTTCAATCCGATGACGGACCCCCTGACCGCCCCGGACGGCAGCGAGTTCCGCTTCGACCCGCCGGAGGGAGACGAACTTCCGGGGAGCGGGTTCGATCAGGGCGCAGAGGGATACATCGCTCCGCCGGAGGACGGTGGCGACGTGGAGATTCCCGTGGCCGCGGGCAGCGAGCGTCTCGAACTGCTTGAGCCCTTCGCCCCCTTTGACGGCAAGGAGCTCGAGAGCCTGCCGATCCTGCTGAAGGCGAAGGGCAAGTGCACCACGGACCACATCTCCGCGGCGGGCCCGTGGCTGCGCTATCGCGGACACCTGGAGAACATCAGCGGCAACCTCTACCTCAGCGCGCAGCATGCATTCTCGGACGAGGCCGGCAAGGGCAACGACGTGCTCACCGGTGAAACCGGCATCGCCCTCCCGGACCTGGCGAAGCGCTACGCTGAAAAGGGCGTGCAGTGGATCGTCGTCGCGGACGAGAACTACGGTGAGGGATCCAGCCGGGAGCACGCCGCCATGGAGCCACGCCACCGCGGGTGCCGGGCCATCATCGCCCGTTCCTTCGCCCGGATCGCGGAGACGAACCTGAAGCGCCAGGGCATCCTTCCGCTCTGGTTCGCGAATGCCGCGGACTACTACCTGGTGCAGGAGAAGGACCGGGTCAGCACCCGGGGCCTGACCGACCTGGCTCCCGGCTCCGCCATCACCGTGATGCTCACCCACGAGGACGGCAGCACGGACGAGGTCGGGGCGACGCACAGCCTGTCGGAGGCGCAGGTGGAGTGGTTCAAGGCCGGATCGGCGCTGAATGCGATGCGAAACCGGACGTAGTTCACTCGGGGCTCATCTGAAAACCAGTGCGCTCATTGCACCGAGAGCGCCGCTGCGCCCGAGGAAGCAAGGCGCGAGGAGGGCGCAACCTCACTGGTTTCAACCGACGAGCAACGCCGCTTTGCGGGATGCGGTGCCCTCGAATGCAGCAGTTGTTTCCAGACGGGCCCTTTCCCCGGCCCCGGAGGGGTGGAGCCCTTTTCGTCCCTGGTTCGAGGCGCTGGCGAACCGGGGACCTCCGAGGGTCGGGTTCGGACCGAAACGGGAGAACTGATGAGAGAACTCTGTCTACTGCCGATCCTCGCTCTCGCCGTGCTCTCCGCCTGCGCCTGCCCGAAATGCCCCCTCGACAGCACGGACGGCGTCGGCGTGGCACTGATCAGAAATCCCAACGCCGCGGAACGCGGCGCGATCGCATCCGTGTTGCAGGTGCTCACGGCGCAGGCCGGACCGGAGAGCGCCGAGATCCGCGCAATCGACTCCGCGCTCTCCGCCCGCCGCCTGGTCGTCGGACAGTTCTTCCCATCGGCGAAGAACCCTGAGACGCGGGGCTACGTGCTGATGAAGGACGGCGCCATCGCCCTCGACATCTCCTTCGTGCGCTGCGCCCCGCCCGACTCGAACTACCTCGCCGACCAGCGCACCTGGCCGCTGTTCCCCGTGCTCTACGCCGCGGGACATCGCCTCCACCACGGCGGAACCTGGCGGGAGTCCATTGCGGCGGCGGGTGCCTTCGCCGATGATCTGGCGGAAGACATTTCGAGGGGATCGGTCGCCGAGACCCTCCCGACCTCGACGGACCGGGCGCTCCTGGCCCGGTTCCTCAGGAACTGGAAACAGATCTACTGAACATGGCCACCCCTGATCCGAAACCCCTGTTCAAGGAACTGCGCAATACCGCGCGCGAAGCGGCGCGGGTGCAGGGGACGGATCGCGAAGCCATCCTCAGCCGCCGGCGGGCGCTGCGCCGGAAGATCGCCGCCCTCCCGTTCGACGGGCCGGCCGCCGCCGCTCTCTCCGAGTTCCTCGCTCATAGCGATTCCCGACTCGAGCGCCTGGAGCACCGGGATGGGATTCCCGAGAACGACAGCCAGGAGATCATGGAGTTGCGCGCGGATCTCTGCTGGCTGCCGCAGATCTTCTCCCGGGACAAGCTTCCCCAGGCGCTGCGCTACCTGGACTCGGAAGTCAAGGCGGTCCGGCCGGAGGCCACGGAACTCGCCGTTTTCGACGGAGGGCGGGCGGCGGATCAAGTCAAACGGGTCTTCGCCCGGCTCGTTTCCGTCCAGAGCACGAAGCTCGGTGATGCCACGGCCCATCTGGCCGGCGAAGAGGCGCCGGATCTCCAGGGACTCTGGTGCGCCTACCTCGAGGCGCGAGACCTGAAGATCCGGACCGGCCGGCCGGTGCCGGCCGAGAGGGAACTGCGCGACCGCATCGAAGAGCGGGTCCTCGCCCTGCCTCCGCCGGAGACCGCCGACTCCCTCGAGTTCGGCGCGGCGGAGTTCGATGACATCGCCCTGGACCTCCTGGCCTCGCAGGCCGACGCCCCGCCCGGACAGGCAGCCGACGAGATCGAAGGGGTGCGCCGCGACCTGGCCTGGGTGCGCAACCTGGTGCGCGACGAACTCCGGACCTGCACCTCGAACGAGGAAGACCGGGGGCCCGCCCGGCAGCTCAGGAAGGCCCTCCGGCGTCTCAACAGAACGAACCGGAAGATGGTGCGCGAGGCCCAGGAACTGCGCCTGCAAGCCCGCCAGGAGGAGATCTTCGGAACCCGGGCGGTGGCGTGGTTCGAAAACCTGATCCTCTGGCTCATCCTCCTCGTGATGGTGGTGCTGATCGTCGAGGCGGTCCTGCCGGACCCGTGGCCTGCCCCCCACGCAACGGCCAAAGCCGTCGCCGAAGCCGAAGCCTGGCGGCCGGTCCATCGCATCCTGGCCTGGATCGACGCGGCCATCTGCGCCGTATTCCTGGTCGAGTTCTTCGGGAAGCTCATGATGGTGAAAGGGAAGCTGTCATGGTTCCGTCGGCACTTCCTGGTGGATCTCATTCCATCCATTCCCTATGGACTGATCGCCGCGCACTCTCTCGACAGCCTGCGCGCCGGCAGGCTCGTCCGCTTCGCCCGACTGCCCCGGCTCCTCCGGTACATACGATTCGCCAGACCCCTGATTCGCTTCGCCCGCTTCTTCGGCTTCCTGCAGCGCGGCATCGATCGTCTGATCCGGCTCCACGGCGCGCTCCTCAATCGGAACATCGTGCTCTTCGAACCCGCCCGGACTCGTGAAGGCGTCCGGAGCACCTCGGAGCTGGGCGGACGGCTCCGCCTGCTCCGAGCGAGAGCCAGGAGGGCGTGGCGACGGACGTCCGCCGAGCTCGATCCGACCGCCCGCTCCCGCCGGATTCGCGGGTTCCTCGGCGGATTGCCGGAAGAGAAGGAACTCCTCCTGCTCCCCACCGTGGGTGCATCGACCGGGACGGAGAGCGGGCAGTTCGTGCGCGCGGAGGAGCTGATCCGGAGCCTGACGGACCTCGACGGGGGGACGGTGGAAGCATCGATCGGCCAGGCCGCCGCCGCCCGAATCAGCGCCACCCTCGAGCGTCTGGACGCCCCGCTGCTCCGGGACATGCCGCTCCTGCGCCAGATGATCCCGGCCGCGCGGGTCGGGGAGGCGGTGGAGCGGGTAGCGGCGGCGGGGAAGGCCCTCGGCCGCTACATCCAGAAGCGGCTGGGAGGCATCCACTGGATCAGCGACCTCTCCGGCGTGATCACCGGACCCCAGTTCCTGGATCGCGTGGGCGCGGGCATGGTGCAGGCGACGGAGCGCCCGGCGAAGCGGCTCCTGCTCTTCGGCCTGGGCTTCGTATTCTTCAGAGGGCTGGTTCACCTCATGTTCCCCGGGTTCACCGACCACCCGGAAGGCGTGGACGTTCCGTTCCTCGTCAGCATCGCGGATTGGCTGGAGCGCACGCTGGGGACGCCGTTCCTCGTCCTCGGAGTGGTCTGCCTGGTCATCCTGACCATCGGGCGCTGGTTCCGGCGGGTCGCCGGAGAAGCGACCGACTTCTACAACCGCACCGCCGAGGCGCAGTATCTGAACCTTCTGAAAGAGGCCAAGCTCGCGCACCAGGACGAAGACCTCGAGCTGCTGTGGGACCGGGTGTTGCGGCCGGAATTCCTGATCTCTCGCAGCACCATCGAACCGGGAGGCGAAGCGCTGAAGGAGCGGTTTACGGAGCGGCGGTCCTCCCGGGACCGCGTCGACCGGGTGCTCAAGCTCTACGACGACTACCTGGACGGCGCGCTCTTCCACATCACCGACACGAAGACGAGCAGCCAGTTTCTCGGAAACATCGCCCTCGAGAGCATCCGCACGCACTGTCTCGGCTTCTCGAGGCGGGAACGCCGGCGACTGGAGGAGCTCGACCTCGATCGGCAGAGATCGGCGATCCGGGGCCCCTACCTCTGGTTCCGGTCGGTAACGCACTCCATCACCCAGTGGACCGCCCGGTTGATCCTCGAGTACAACCACCACGCCATCTCGGAGAAGGAGCGGGCGAACTGCCCGGAGCCGGCCCTCACCACCCACAAACGCTGGCTCGAGAGAAAACTCAGCGGGGCATCCGGAGGGGACGATGACTCCGGGAACATGCCATTCTCCGTCACCACCTGGTTCTCGGCCCTGCACTTTCTCACCGTGGACGAGGACCGTGACCGGGCGGTGGCGGAGGAGTTCGGCGAGAGAACGCTGAAGGCGCTCCAGGCGGACCGCCAGGCCATGATCCGAACGGTCTTCGGCACCTACCCGTTCCATCGGCGCGCGCGCTCCGAGCGCACCATCAACCCCTTCCAGCTCTACTACCGCTACCTGGCAGGTGGCAAGGTGCTGTTCCTCCCGTTCTACTTTCTCGGGGCATTGCTGAAAGCGGTGGGCTGGCTGCTGCACCGCATCCGGGTCACGCTGCACGAGATCCTTCACCCCGGGGAGATGAGCGACGACGGGAAGGAGAACTGGGCATCCTACGACGTGGCGGTGCGCAAGATCGGCCGGATGCGCAAGCCCCTTTACATGGAGTGCGCGCGTTTCCGGGCGCTGTTCGATCCGGAGTACCTCGGCGTCGACCTGATCCCCGGAGAGGACTCCGGACTGGAAGGCCGCACCTACCGGGAGGATCTGGAGCAGATCGGCGCGTGGGACGTGGAATGGGACGACTTCGAGTCGATCCGATCCGAACGCGACAAGGCGCTGGCTGAGCTGGAGATCCTGGCCGAACGCGCGGGCGGCCCCGAGATTCTGGTCCGGGATCTCGGCGCCCCGGCCGACCAGGACTGGCGGGAGGCCTGGCGCGCGCTCTCGATCGCCGTGGCGGTGGATTACCGGGGAGGACGCAGCCTGCACGGTCTCGACGTCAACTGCAAGGCAATCGTCCGGGAGGTCGTCGAGAAGAAGGGACGCGTTTCCGGATGCACCTGGTGGCGGCGGATCACCAGGCTCTTCCTCCCCGGGAAGGTTCTCTCCGAAGCCTGGGGCAAGTTTGAAACGAGGTACGGCTTCGAGCACCTTTCGCCCGAAGAGCGCCAGTGGGTATTCCGGGCGGTCCGCGCCGATTACCGCGGACTGAAGCGCCTGGTGCAACTCGGCGCCGCGCTGCCGCCGGACACCACGCCGCGGGACGCCGCGCGGGAGATCTTCCACCAGGCGGTGGCGCGCCCTGAGAACTGGAGCGAACAACTGGTCACGCTGCGGGCGGTGCAGTCCCTTTCAGTGCTCGATGTCCGGAATTACCGGCGCCAGGTCTGGGCCCTCGGCGGCTACGGAAGCGAGTGAAGGGCCAGGGCCCTCGGGGTTACGGAAATGAGTGAGAGCCGTCCGGCCCTTGGGTATCCTTGAGATTCACGCGAAACGCCCGGAGGAAGCCATGTCGTCCGAAACGCCCCCCGAAAAGTGTCCTTTCGACCACGACGTCACGAAAGCCGTGGACTGCCCCTACGAGGGAGAGTGTCCCTGGCACGTCCGCGAGGACGGTGAGAAGTGTTTCTGCGCAGTCGGGGAGACTCCCGAGTTGCAAATGCGCAAGATGATCGCCTCCCAACTCGATCAGGACGAAGACCAGCCGGGAGAGTAGAACTTCGCCGGAGGGCGCCGCGCGGTCGGCGCCGGTCCCGGCGTGCCGGAGCATTCGTAAACCAGGAGGGCTTTTCCCGTGCCGATCACCCGTTGCCCGGGCTGCAACGAAAGCCTTGAAGTCCCCGCCGTCGTCCCCGGTGGACTGGTATCCTGCCCCTATTGCGGCGAGGAATTCGCCCCGCCCGGGGGTGGGCGCCCTCGAGGTGGAGGAGGAGGTGCACGCCGCGGTCGCGGGAGGGACCGGGACGACTACGACGACGGCTACGGCCGTCCGCGCGGCGGTTACCGGAAGAAGGCGGACCCGGTGCCGATCATTCTCGGGATCCTCGCGGTGCTCGTGCTCGGCGGAGTCGGTATCTTCTTCCTGGTCAAGAAGAACCGGCAGGACGACGCTCGCCAGCAGACCTTCTACGCCAAGGTCGCCGCGACGCCGTCCGTCGCCTTCCCGATGCCGCCCGCGCCTCCGCCCCCGGACACCGCCCGCGCGCCGTTCGACCTCCAGACGGTCTATCTCGAGAAGGACCTGGTCACGCTGATGGAGCTGTCCTACTCCTCCGGAGTCAACCACTGGAAGAACGGCAAGAAGATCCCCGCGTCCTACCCGGGACTCTCCTACTCGGTCAAGTGTGAGGAGCATGGCGAACGGGTGACGGCGGCGGACGACACCTCGAGCACCCACGTGGGACACTACCTCGTTCCGTCGTACGCGTGGGGCACGCAGACCGTGCTCTCCAACATCACCGTGGACGCCACGTTCAAATTGAACCGAAAGGGAATGCTGCTCCCCGGAACGTTCACCCAGACCGGCGGCACCACGATCTCACCGGTGCCGGAGTTCATCGCCGACCGGGGCCTCGGCGTCCTGCCGAACAAGCCGGTGTTGCTCTACGAAGTCTGGGGCACGGAACGCCTCGACAACCCCCTCGCTCGTCACATCATCCTCGACGGCCGTTCCCTGGAGAGCATCCCCGCAAAGCGCCAGCGGATGGGCGGCTGGAGAATCGCCACCGGAACTCTCGAGACGAGGGAGTCCGACGGTAGCTGGACCCGCAAGGCGGCCGTGGACCTTCGCCTCAACGCGGTGGAGAACGGAATCGTCCGCAACTTCATCTACCAGGGCCAGCCGGCGGAGCTCTCCTTCGCCACGAAGTGGTCCGGCGAGGCCGAGTACCTGCTCCTGAGTCGACTCCTGGTGCGCGTCGGCAACCTGAAAACGGTGCTCGACGTCCAGGTGAAGACGAAGACGGATGTCTACCGGTGGAGCGGCCAGACGATGGCGAACCTGAAGCTGTACAAGGACCCGTAAGGGGCCCCTCCATCGGCGCGCTCGACGTGGCGCTGCGCGTCCTGCACATCAAGCCGAGCCATGCGCCGGCGAGGCAGGTGCTCGAGACGGAATACCGGCTCCTGACCAGATCCGACATCATCCTTCTCCTGTGCGACCTGATGGGCCGGTGCATGATCCTCTTCGGCAGTCTGGTCTTCACCGAGGCCGGAAGACAGGCTCATGCGAGAGGAGGTTCCTTCGGAATGGTCAACGACCTCCTGCGGGTGTCCGCGCACCTGGACATGAGCTGGCGACGGTCGCGATCCCGATGTTGCTGCTGTCGCTGTGCCCGCTGCCTCTGGCGTTCCTGTTGACGAGGCGCGGACGGGCCGTAGAGTCGATCCCGTCCCGAAGCCCCGCACCTACCTGACCGTTGGCAAGGTGAAGCCGGGTGACTTGCCGATAGCATGAACTCGGCAGAAACAACTTTATCTTCCACAGAGAGATGGAATACGGTTTCTTTGTCTCTTTTTTAGAGATAATATCCTCACATGCGAGAGACTCTGGATCGACTCATCGATGATTTCCACGAGCGATCGCTTCCCCCTCTTCTCCCCCGCGACGCCGACCTCCCGCGCCTGCCGGGCAAGGCGAGTGTCGTCATCGGCATGCGCCGGGCGGGAAAGACCTGGTTCTGCTATCAGGAGATGCAGCGTCTGCTCGGACAGGGCATCGAGAAGGAGAGACTGCTTTACGTCAACTTCGAGGACGAACGCCTGCTGCCGTTCTCAACGCAGGATTTCCAGCTTCTGCTCGACACCTACTTCGGTAAGTACCCGGCTCTCCGCGAAGAGGGCGCGTTTCTCTTTCTCGACGAAGTGCAGCGAATCGACGGGTGGGACCTCTTCGTCCGCCGGGTCCTCGACAGCGAGAAACTCGATGTTGTCGTAACCGGTTCTTCCTCCCGCCTGCTCGGAACCGAGATTGCCACCGCGATGCGCGGCCGGTCACTCACCCGGGAAATCTTCCCCTTCAGCTGGGCCGAGTTTCTGCGCCTCTCCGGGGTTGACCCCGAGCCGCGGACCTTCAGCTCGAGAGCAAGATCTCAAAACGAGAAACTGATCGGCATCTACCTGGAGAGGGGCGGCTTTCCGGAGATCCAGGATCTCTCGGCCGACTTGAGGAGGCAGGTGCTCCGGGGATATGTGGATGTGGTGATCCTCCGCGACATTGTCGAGCGGCACGGGGTGTCGAGCATCACCGCGCTCCGCGCGCTCATCCGTCACGTGATGTCCGCTCCCGCGACGCGGTTCAGCATCAACAAGTTCTACAAATCCCTCCGAAGCCAGGGCATTCCGGCGACCAAGAATGACCTCTACGAGTTCCTGGAGCACCTGGTGGACGCCTACCTCGTCTTCACCGTGCCGCTACACTCGAGATCCGAGCATGTACGCCGTGTCAACCCGAGGAAGGCCTACGTCATCGACACCGGGCTGCTGGACGCCATGTCCCTCTGCATGACCAGGGACCGGGGTGCCCGGCTCGAGAATCTGGTCTTCATGCATCTTCGCCGCGGCGGGCACCAGGTGGAGTACTACCTGACAAAGAGTGGCGCGGAGGTAGACTTCGTCGTCTTGCCCGAAAGGCGCGGCGCCCGCCGGCTCATCCAGGTCAGCTGGGACATGAGCAACCCGGAGACGCGCAAGCGGGAGATGACTGCTCTGCGGGAAGCGATGCGCGAACTCCGAATTCGAACCGGGACAATCGTAACCTGGTTGGACGAGGATCTGAGCGATGACCGGGTGCGGGTGGTGCCGGCCTGGCGGTGGTTCCTGGAAGACTGAGGCGCTCACATGGACAAACCTGCATGGCAACGCCTGCTGAGGAAGGCCCGGGCGGGGGATCCGGAGGCGCAGTTCGAGGTCGCCTGCATGTACGATCTCGAAGGTTACCAGAACGAAGACGGGACGTTCGTGGTTCGGGAGCAGCCGGCGCGGGCGCTGCCGGCCCTTGCAGGCGCAGAAAACGGCCTCTCGCGCGGCGGTGGGATGGTTCAACCACGGTCCACATGACGAGGACGATCCAGGCCCGGCGCGGCGCGGCCCTGGCCGGGATCGGTCGATGGCCCCATGGCTCAATGGTCCAAGGGCCAGTAGGCAGGGCGGAAGCCGGATGGCCTGACCCGACTGCTCGCTCAGCCAGGCGCAGTACTTCTTCGCGTCCTCAAACGAAATCTCCACCACCGGATCGTTGTCCCCCAGTGAGTACTCGCTCCGCTCGTGCTTCGGATCAAAGGCCTCGTACTGCGAATTGGTCACTTCTGTTTCGGCGATGAAGAAGCCCCGCGGGAACTCCACCCAGTGCACCTGCATCTCGTCCGATGGCTCCGGCCGGTCTCCCCATGGCAGGCTGAACGGGGCGCACCACCGGCCCAGCAGGTCTCCACCCTCGGCCCCCTGCCTCGAACCCATCCGATAGCAGCCCGGGCCGATCGCAACGAACTTCACGCCCTCGCAGATCTCTGTCTTGCCGGTAGACTCGGGGCCGTATGAGAAACCGTAACGCCACACCATCCGCACCGGGGGAAGCCCCGCCACGGTCCAGACGAAGCTGCCGATCCCCGGGAGGAGGAGCAGCACCGTGACGATGAGCATGACGTTTCATGCCTGCAGTACATGCCGGTCCGCGACCTCGCATCCACCGGTCCACCGTGATATCGAGACAGGCACAATTCTTCGATATTCGGTCTTCCTCTCATCGTGGACCTCGTCCACTACTTCGGCGCCGATGCCAACCGGGTCCGCAAACTCTATCGGGATCCTTCCGGCGAGGTCACCGGAGGTTACCTCCTTGGGCCGTCCACCACGCCACCAGGATGACGCCCGGGTGCTTCGGGAGGTTCTTCGCCAGCAGCGGGAGGCCTGAGGGCGAATCGTCCTCTCCAGCATCACCGTGGACGCCACCTTCAAGTTGAACCGGAAGGGACAGCTGCTCCCCGGTACGTTCAGCCAGACCGGCGGCGACACGATCTCACCGACGCCGGAGTTCATCGCCGACCGGGGCAGTGGCGTCCTGCCGGACAAACCGGTGCTGCTCTACGAGACCCGGGGCACCGAGCGATGATCCCCTCTCGGAACGACGCTCGCCGCCAGCCTTTACAGCCCCGCCCTCACCAACAGCCTGACCAAGAAAGCGGCGCCGGGGGATCGCGTCCTCCAGGAGTTACAGTTTCACCCATCTTCCGTCACCGCTCTCGGCACCTTCACCGGGGTCGTTGCCCTTCTCAGAAAGAGCAGCGCGAAACACGTGTTCGCCAGGTTACTGCCTCGCCAGGCGCCGCTCCCGAGTTGGGCCCGGACGAGGTATTCCGCCCCCTCCCGGTACCAGTCGTGGTCGCCGAGGAAGCGCTGGTCGGTCAACACACCGGTACGTTCCAGACCGTAAAGATAGTAGTAGTGCCACCCGCCGCCACCGGGCGGATCTCCGGTCACCGAGAAGTGGTGGTTCAGCCAGGCCAGGCCGTCGGAGATGCCGCGCTCCATCCGCTGCCCGAATGGTCCCTTGTAGCCGGCCCAGCTCATCAGCTCGGAGCGGCAGATGGCGAGGGAGGAGACGCCGGCGGTGGTCATCGCTCCGGTGGCGCTCCGCTCCGGAACGTAGCCCCACCCTCGCGCGCGGTCGGTGAGGTTGGTCAGGTAGCGCTGCGCGTACCCGGGGCCCTGGTCGACGTGGACGATACGCCGGATCTCAGGACCGTCCTTCTCCTGAATCGACAGCAGGTGCTTCGCGGTCCTGATGAACACATCCTTCCTGATCGGGATGCCGCAGCGGAGGGCCGCCGCCAGACCGAGCAGCGCGTACTGGGTGTTCGATAGATCCGTGCCGCCCCGGGGATAGCGCCAGACGGTGTCGGTCTGCGCCCGGATCATCCATTTGGTCAGATCCAGCATCCACTTGTAGTGCTCGTTGCCGAGCTTCACCTTCCGCGTCCTCCGGGGCGTACCGTAGCGATCGGATCGGGAGAGCCGCTGTTCCACCCGCGGAGCGTGGGCCTCCTCCAGCGCCATCATCAGGATCGCCACGGAGTACGTCTTCAGCCGGTCCGGATTCTGTGACTTGAAGCGCTCGTAGAGGAGCTTCAGCGCCTTCTTGATCGTATTCGAGTTGCGGGGGTAGTCGCACTTCAGCACGGTGAGCAGGCCGAGGGCGGTCATCCCCATGGGGTAATCCCGCTCGTAGCCCGGCCAGGAACCATCCTCCCGCTGCTGCTTCACGAGGTGGAGCACGCCGCGGTCGATGGCGTCGTTGACCTTCCCGACGAACGCGCGATGCCGGGCCTCGAGGTCGTCGTCCTGGGCCGGTGCCGGACCTGCGAAGATCAGGACAGGTAACAGCAGGAGCAGAAGAGAGGCTCTGGCGCGCATGAAGGTATTATCGCACTTTTCGCACCAAGCCGACCTCCATGAGCAAAGCAATCGACAAACTCATCGTGAAGGGTGCGCGAGAGCACAACCTCCGCGACATCTACCTGGAGATCCCGAAGGGCACGCTCACCGTGTTCTGCGGCGTCTCCGGATCGGGCAAATCCTCCCTGGCGTTCGACACCATCTACGCGGAGGGCCAGCGGCGGTACGTGGAGTCGCTCTCCGCCTACGCCCGCCAGTTCCTCGGACAGATGGAAAAGCCCCGCTACGACTGGATCCGCGGCCTCGCCCCCACCATCTCCATCGAGCAGAAGGCGGCCAGCAAGAACCCCCGCTCGACGGTCGGCACGATCACCGAGATCTACGACTACCTGCGGCTTCTCTTCGCCCGCGTCGGCGAGCAGCGCTGCCACGAGTGCGGCGGCCCGGTCGAAGCCGGCACACCGGACACCATCGTCCGTGAGATCCTCCGCGCCGAGGAAGGCCGGCGGTTCCTGCTGCTCGCGCCGCTGATCCGGAACCGCAAGGGCGAGCACAAGGACGTCTTCGATGCGGCCCGGGCCCAGGGCTTCGTCCGCGTGCGTGTCGATGGAGAAGTGCGGGATCTGAATGACGAGATCGTGCTGAAGAAGACGTTCAAACACGACATCGAGGTGGTGGTGGACCGCCTGGCGGCCCGACCCGACTCCCGTTCCCGGCTGCAGGACTCGGTGGAGGCCGCGTTGCACGTCGGCCAGGGCCGGATCATCGTCTCCTGGCTGGACGGCGAGGAGACCGCTTACAGCGACCGGCGCATCTGCAACAAGTGCGGCATCAGCTTCCCGGAACTCGATCCCCCCATCTTCTCGTTCAACAGCCCGCTCGGGATGTGCCCGGACTGCAACGGCATCGGCTCGAAGATGGAGGTCGACCCCAAAAAGCTCATCCCCGACGAGAACCTGACGATCCGGGAGGGCGCGGTGGTGCCCTGGCGCTCGCGGTTCGACGTCTCCGCCGCCACCTGGGCATCGCGGATCACGAAAGCGATGTGCAGGAAGTTCGACATCGACGTGGACCGGCCCTACAAGCGCCTGGCGAAGCGCAAGCAGGAGCTGATCCTCTGGGGCACCGGTGAAGAACAGTTCGACGTTCCACTGAAGGGCACGAAACTCACCGGCACCTACCGCACCGCCTACGAGGGCCTGATCCCGGGGATGGCGCGGCGCTTCTCCCAGACCACCAGCAACCGCGCCCGATCCTGGTACCAGAGCTTCCAGACGAACTTGCCCTGCACGTCCTGCGACGGCCGGAGGCTTCGCCCCGAGGCCCTCGCGGTGTTCATCGGCGGAAGCAGCATCGACCAGATCACCGCCGCGAGCGTGGCCGAGGCGGACGAGTTCTTCAGCACACTCACGCTCACGGGCAACCGCGCCAGGATCGGCGGGGAGATCCTGAAGGAGATCCGCAACCGGCTCAGTTTCCTGCTGAACGTCGGACTCTCCTACCTGACGCTGGACCGTTCCGGGCCGACGCTCTCCGGCGGCGAAGCCCAGAGGATCCGCCTGGCCTCCCAGGTCGGCAGCGAGCTGACCGGGGTTCTCTACGTCCTCGACGAGCCGTCCATCGGCCTGCACCAGCGGGACAACGTGCGCCTGCTGTCGACACTCGAACACCTGCGTGACATCGGCAACACCCTGATCGTGGTGGAGCACGACGAGGAGACCATCCGCCGCGCCGACCACATCGTGGAGTTCGGCCCCGGGGCCGGGATCAAGGGTGGAGAAGTGGTCTTCTCGGGCACCAGCAAGCAGCTCTACCGGGCGGACACCCTCACCGGCCAGTACCTCTCCGGCCGCAAGCAGCTCGAGATCCCCAGGCGACGACGCAACGGCAACGGCGCCGTCCTGCGGATCGCCGGGGCCCGGGCCAACAACCTGAAGGACATCACCGTCGAGTTCCCCCTCGGCAAGTTCGTCTGTGTCACCGGCGTCTCCGGGGCGGGCAAGTCGTCGCTGATCGAGCAGACGCTCTACCCTTCCCTGGCGCGCCACCTCCACAACTCAACCCTGAGGATCGGGGAACACGACGGCGTGGAAGGGCTGGACCTCATCGACAAGGTCATCGACATCGACCAGTCCCCCATCGGCCGCACCCCACGCAGCAACCCCGCCACGTACACGAAGGTCTTCGACCAGATCCGCAAGGTCTACGCCGAACTGCCCGAATCCCGAGCGCGCGGTTACCTGCCCGGTCGCTTCTCCTTCAACGTAAAGGGCGGACGCTGCGAGGCGTGCGGCGGTGGCGGATCGGTGATCGTGGAGATGCACTTCCTCGCCGACATGTACGTCCCGTGCCAGGTTTGCCGGGGCCGCCGCTACAACGAGAACACCCTCCAGGTCTTCTATCGCGGCAAGTCCATCCGCGACGTGCTCGACATGTCGGTGGCGGAGACCCGCGATCTCTTCCAGCACCACCCGAAGATCGCGGCCATCCTCGACACGCTGATGGACGTCGGCCTGGAGTACATCGCTCTTGGCCAGGCCGCCACGACCTTCTCCGGCGGCGAGGCCCAGCGCATCAAACTCTCCCGGGAACTCGCCAAGCGCCAGACCGGAAGGACGTTCTACATCCTGGACGAGCCCACCACCGGCCTGCACTTCGAGGACATCCGCAAGCTCCTCGCCGTGCTGAACCGCCTCGTCGAAGAGGGCAACACGGTGGTGGTCATCGAGCACAACCTCGACGTCGTCAAGACCGCCGACTGGATCATCGACCTCGGCCCCGAGGGCGGCGACGCCGGCGGGGAGGTGGTGGCCGTGGGCACCCCGGAGCAGGTGGCGAAACAGAAGGCGTCGCACACCGGGGCGTGCCTGAAGTCCGTGCTGGCCTGAGAGCAAACCCCGAGGGAGAGGTCCGGAAACCCGACCTCTCCCTCGAACAGGGGGCTGCCAGTCATGATCAGCCGGAGTCGCTGGTCGGAGGTGTGCTCCTCGAGGACGATGTCCAGGCCCTCGTGGTTCTCCGTCAGATTGCCCGGTTCCAGCCAGGATGGCTGACGGATCCGGTTTGCTCCGCGTGCCTCCGACAATTCACCCGATAGAGCACGGTATTGCTCCGGGTCGAATGTTCGGAGTCCGGCGAAGTGATCCTGCCTCCCGGTATCTCTCATTCTCGAAAGATCGTGGGAGAGGCGGAGGCTGATCGTGGTCAATAAGGCTTCGTCCGTCGAAGAGGCTGAGGCCCGGAACCTCGACTTCTGGCAGGCCCGAACGCCAGAGGAGCGGCTGGAGGCCCATCATCTGGTAAAAAGTCTTCACCTCCCGAGCGGAACGCCGCTCTCGACATGGTGGGGAGGCAGGTCCAGGTGCGGCACGTGGAACCACGAAGAGAGTCGAAGAGATCGGGTGCCGGGCTCAGGATCTTCATATCCATCCTGCCGTTCCTCCTGCTCGTCTCCTGTGGCAGTGACTCCGGGCCCCCGACGCAGCAGGTCGGGCTCACGCCCGCCGAACGCGCATTCGTAAAGGCCCACCCGACGATCCGGGTCGGGGTGGAGATGGACTGGCCACCGTTCGACTTCGTGATCGGAGGGAGAGCCGCCGGCTTCGCAAACGACCACGTTTCCCTGCTCGCCGCCCGGCTGGGGATCAAGGTCGAGTTCATCCACGGCCAGACCTGGGCTGAACTCGAGACCCTCCTGCGCAAACGGGAAATCGATGTCCTGCCCGCCATCTGGAAGACCCCGGAACGCGAGACGGTCTTCGCCTACACCCGCGCCTACCACCAGAGCCCGATCGTCCTGGTGGTCCGAGCAGGTACGGAGGACCTCCACTCGCTCGATGACCTCAACGGGCTCCGCCTGGCCGTGGTCGAGGGGTACGCCAGCGGGAAGAGCATCGCCCGGAGCCATCCGGAGATCGAACTCGTCCCGTTCTCCACGCCGGTCGGTGCGCTCCTCGCGGTTTCGAACGGAAAGGCCGACGCGTATACCGATGAACTCGCGGTCGTCAACTACATCCGCCGCCAGCAACTCATCGAAGGTCTCGAGACCGTCGGTCTCGCCAGGGGAAAGTCGATGGGTGAGCCGCTCCACCTGGCGGTACGCGGTGATTGGCCGGAACTGGCCCGACTCCTCGAGAAGGCGATGGACACCGTGAGTTCCGCCGAGTACGCGGAGTTGAGTGACCGCTGGCTGACTCCACCGAGTACGCCGGCAACCGGGGATCGGAGCTTCCTCGAGGTGGTGGCCATCGTCGTTTCAGGTCTGCTGCTGCTCGCACTTCTGCTCTGGTTTCTGACGCGCTTCGGCGGGCGATGGATCCCGCTCGATTTCCTGATGGCCCGGGGGAAACTGGCTGCGCTGCTGATGCTGTCGGGCTTGCTGCTGCTGGTCATCCTCGGGGCCTGGGTCGGCCTGGTGCAACTCGAGAAGATGCAACGGGATTACCTGGCGGGCTCGCTCTCGGTCGTCGTGGACGCGACGCATGGGTCGATCCGGGCGTGGATGGAGCACGAGGGACTGATCGCCAGACGCCTCGCGCAAGACAAGCGACTCCGGCTATTGACCAGAAACCTCCTTCAGGCCCGGGAGGGACGAAACACTCCGCCCGGGGAAGATCTCGTGCGCAGCTTCCGCGCCCGCTTCGATATCAACACGCCGGAATGGCGCGGCCACCCCTTCTACCTGATCGCTCCCGACTTGACGACACTGATGGCTCGAGACGATGGAGAGATGGACCGCCCGAGCCCGATGGCCGCGGAATGGCCGGACCGGATCCGAATGGCGCTTGCGGGCCGGACCGTTCTGATCCCCGGACCGTCTCAGGCCGGAGGGCAACCGACGATATACGTCGCGACCCCGCTGAGGGGCCAGGACGAGCAGGTCATTGCGGTACTCTGCATCGGGCTCGAATCCGACCAGAGCATCTCCAGACTCTGCAAGATCGGCCGGATTGGGGGGAGTGGGGAGACCTATGTCATCGACCGCCGGGGCAGAATGCTGTCGCGGAGCCGATTCGAGGACGAATCCGATCGTCTGGGCCTGATCGAGCGGGGCCCGGACGGCGCCCGGATGATCAGCGTCAGGGATCCCGGCGGCGACCTGGCCGGGGGATACCAACCGAATCGGCCGCGTTCCGAACACCCCCTCACTCGGATGGCCAAGTCCGCCGTGGCCGGGGATTCCGGGGTCGATGTGGAGGGGTATCGCGACTATCGCGGCGTACAGGTCCTGGGCGCCTGGGCCTGGGACGATGCTCTGGGCATGGGAGTCGCCACCGAAGTCGATGAGGAGGAAGCCCTCGCCACTTTCCGGGCCGGCCGAATGATCATTCTCGGCATGCTCCTGCTCACCGTGCTCCTGGCCTTGCTCGCCACGGGTTTCACCCTCTGGAGCGGAGAGCGCAGCCGCCGGGCACTGCGCCATGCGCGGGACAGGTGGGAGGAGTTGGCCGAGAGGCGGACGGCCGATCTCCGCAAGCTGTCCCGGGCCATCGAACAGGGCTCCAGCACGGTCGTCATCACCGACCTCGAGGGCACCATCGAGTACGTCAACCCGAAGTTCTCGGCGGTCACCGGCTACACCCGCGAGGAGGCGATCGGCCAGAACCCGCGCATCCTCAAGTCCGGCAAGCACCCGCCGGAGTACTACCGGGTCATGTGGGAAACGATCACGTCCGGAGAACCCTGGCACGGGGAGATGTGCAACCGGAAGAAGAACGGCGAACTCTACTGGGAACTCGTGTCGATTTCACCGGTCCGCGATGACAGCGGTGAAGTCACCCACTTCGTGGCGGTCAAGGACGACCTGACGGCTTTCAAGGAGGCCGAGGCGGAGTTGATCGAGGCTCGTCAGGCGGCCGACAACGCCAATCGCACCAAGAGCCAGTTCCTCGCCAACATGAGCCACGAGATCCGAACACCCATGAACGCGGTGATCGGCATGACCCACCTGGCACTGCAGACCGACCTCACGGCGAAGCAGCGGGACTACCTCACGAAGGTGGAGTCGTCGTCGCACGCTCTGCTCGGTGTCATCAACGACATTCTCGACTTCTCCAAGATCGAGGCGGGCAAGCTCGACCTCGAGACCATCGACTTCAGCCTCGACGAGGTGCTCGACCGGGTCGCGACCCTGGTCGCCACGAAGTCGGAAGAGAAGGGGTTGGAGCTGCTCCTGAGAAAAGGAGCCGAGGTTCCGACCCGATTGCGGGGCGACCCCCTGCGGCTGGGACAGATCCTCACCAACCTGGCGAACAACGCCGTCAAGTTCACCGAGCGGGGCGAGATCGTCATCGCCGTCGAGAGCGAGGAGGTAGCCCCCCCCCGGGTGCGGCTCCGCTTCTCGGTCCGGGACACCGGCATCGGGATGACCGAGGAGCACCGCGCCCGGCTGTTTCAAGCGTTCACGCAGGCGGATACGACCACCACCCGCAAGTACGGCGGAACCGGTCTCGGCCTCTCCATCTCGAAGCGCCTGACCCACATGATGAACGGCGAGATCGAGGTCGAGAGCGTCCCCGGGGAGGGGAGCACCTTCTCCTTCACCGCGGAGTTCGAAATCGGGCGATCCGGTCCCGAAGAGGCTCTCCTGCCCCACCCGGACCTGCGCGGCTGCCGAGTGCTGGTGGTGGACGACAACCCCACCGCCCGCGGCATCCTCGAGGATCTGCTCTCAAGCATGTCTTTCCGCGTCGTCGCCGCCGAGGTCGCCCGGGCGGGACTCGAAGAGCTGGAACGTGCGGCGCACGAGAACCCGATCAAACTCGTCCTGATGGACTGGAAGATGCCCGGCATGGACGGATTCGAAGCGGCCGCATCCGTCCGGGCCGCCCCGGAGCGGTACGGGTCTCCGCGGATCATCATGGTCACCGCCTATGGCCGGGAGGAGATCCTCCGGCAGGCCAGTGAGGCGGACCTGGATGGCTACCTGATCAAGCCGGTCACGCAGTCCATCCTGCTCGACACGATCATGCAGGCTTTCGGGAAGGAAGCCGAACCGCGAGAGCCCGATGCCCGCCGGCAGTGCCGGACGGCGCCGGAAGGCCGGGGGATCCATGGTGCGCGAATCCTGCTGGCCGAGGACAATGAAATCAACCAGCAGGTGGCCACCGAACTGCTTGAGAGCGCGGGTCTGCACGTGACCGTGGCCACCAACGGCCGGGAAGCGGTCTCCGCCGCCACCGCCACCGACGCGGACTTCGACCTGATCCTGATGGACATCCAGATGCCGAAGCTCGATGGTTACGCCGCCACGAGGCAGATCCGGGAGTCCGGCCGACCCGGATGCGAAGAACTGCCGATCCTGGCCATGACCGCCCACGCCATGACCGGCGACCGCGAGAAGAGCATAGCGGCCGGCATGAACGATCACGTCACGAAGCCCATCGATCCGGACGAGCTGTTCCACTCGCTTCAGCGTTGGATTCCCCCACGTTCCGATCCGGCGCCGGTTGCGCCCCCCGCTTCGCCCGGGGGTGAAGGTCCACCTCTCCCCGTCCTCGCCGGCATCGATGTGGCCGCCGGCCTGGCCCGCATCGGCGGCAACCTGACGCTCTACCGCAAGCTCCTCCTCCGGTTCTGCGAGGCCAATGAGGGCGCCTCTCGAGAATTCGAGGAGCTGATTGCCACGGGAGACCGGAAGGAAGGCCGGCATCTCGCCCACTCGATCAAGGGCGCCGCCGGAAACCTCGGCGCCGACGCGCTGGCAGACGCCGCAGCCGATCTGGAGTCGACCTTTCGGGCGGAGGAGGGGGAGCCGTCCACGGCGTGCCGCGAAGAGTTCGGGCAGAGGCTGCGGGAGGTATTGACGGGGGTCGATGGGTTGCGCGTAAAGAAGGAGGATTCTCCGATCGAGGACGGCAACGAGGCCACGCGCCCGATGGACCCGATGGACCGGACCGCGGTGCGGGAACGGCTCGTTCGTCTCGCCGATCTGCTGGAGACCGATATCTCCGCGGCATTGGACCAGTTGGAACCACTCCGCAGGCTGCTCGCCGGGACCGGAGCGGCCGGTACTCTCGCCCGGCTCGCCAGGCATCTCGATGAGTTTGAAACCGACGAGGCGATGGAAGTGCTGATCGAACTCGCCGAGCTGCTGTCGATTTCACTATGATACGGAGTCAGGGCAATTCGTCCTCAACTCGTTGCCCACCTCTCCGGAATACATCGAGGCACTCGTCGACCAGGGCCGCCGCGCGCTCCGCATAGGTCGCGTCTTGCCCGGTGATCATGCGGTGCGCGCGCATCCAGGACTCGGCGCACGAAGGAGCGACCCCGAGACGAGCCGCCACTTCCCGGTAACTCAGGCCGCAGGCATCCCGTAGCAGTCCTGCCAGCATCAGGTTCCAGGCGTCGCGGCCCTGACGCCCCGGCTTGACGATCCAGTCCGGGTTTTTCTCACGCCGGCTCGTGACTCGAGCCACGAGATGGGAGGGTGAGATCACCGCGATGCCGGGCAGAGTTCCATCGGCCCGCAGCGCCTTCTGCCGGACCCAGCTGAGGATCCGCGAGTTGTTCGCGGACAGGAGCTCGTCAAGAGGATCGGTTTCGATCTGACGACCGCGGATTCGTAGCTCGACGAGTTCGCGCTCCGATTCGGAGAGTGGACTCGACAGGAGTCGCTCGTAGAGGCGAGGGTCGTATCGATCGAGGGAGGAGCCACGCATGAGCATCCTCTCCACGCGGTCTCGCGTAAGCCATTTCGGTCCCTCCGGCTGCAGGTAGTAGCGCGCACTTCCGAAAGGGTAGATGGCCTCGTTCTTCACGATCCGGGCCTTGACCGAGTGGAGGTCGATGTAGCGCAGGAGCGTCCACCAATAACTTTCCGTCTTCACCCGGTTGGAGCCGAATCTCGCCCGGTACAGCGGTCCATCCCTCTTCCGAAGGCGGTTGAATCTGCGCACATACTCAT
>JAJSAM010000060.1 GCA_024274785.1 Planctomycetota bacterium
ACCGCGAAGACGCTTCGCGCTTCGCGCTGCCACGCTATTCGCGCACGAGGGGAGACGCCTCGATTCTCGCTCCGCTCGAATCTCGTCTTCTGATGATTGGTCGAGCAAGACACCGGATCCTAAACACCGCGAAGACGCTTCGCGCTTCGCGCTGCCACGCTATTCGCGCACGAGGGGAGACGCCTCGATTCTCGCTCCGCTCGAATCTCGTCTTCTGATGATTGGTCGAGCGAGACACCGGATCCTAAACACCGCGAAGACGCTTCGCGCTTCGCGCTGCCACGCTATTCTCACACGAGGGGAGACGCCTCGATTCTCGCTCCGCTCGAATCTCGTCTTCTGATGATTGGTCGAGCGAGACACCGGACCCTAAACACCGCGAAGACGCTTCGCGCTTCGCGCTGCCACACTATTCGCACACGGGGGGGGACGCCGGCATCAGCGGCTGGCTGATCATCCTGCCCGGGGCCGCTGCGGCCCTGCTTACCCTGATCGGCGCGGGTATCCTGAGACTCTTCGAGAAGAAGCCGGCCGGGCCGTGCTCAATCGGGCAAAGGTCGGCTGGCGCACCTTCCTGAGCACCAACGAGCAATCAAAGGCGGAACCTCACCTCCGGGTCGTCCCTGCAGGACTACTCCTCAGCGGCCACGTAACCCGCAATCGTCACCAGGAAGATCGGGCCGAAGTCATCCAGCTTCTTCTGGCCTACACCGTGGATCCTCGTGAGTTCCCCCGGCGTGGACGGGCGGTCTCTTGCCATTTCGCGCAAGCTGCGGTCGCCGAAGACCACGTAGGCGGGGACGCCGCGGCTGTCGGCGATTTCCCGGCGGAGCTCGCGGAGGCGTTCGAAGAGACCCTGGTCGACGCCCTCCCAGGAATCTTCCTCGGCTCTCGCTCTCGTCTTCCGGGGCCTCTTCCCCATCGCCGGCTCGGTGAGTTTCACCTCAATGCCGCCCTTCAGGACGTCCACCGAGCGCTGGTTCAGCTTCAGAATCGGACGGTTACCGGGGGTTCGGACCAGGAGTTCCTGCTGGATCAGCTGGTACACCAGGTTGGTGAGGCCCTTCTTGGGGATGTCCTTGAGCAGACCGAAAGTCGATAGCCGGTCGTGGCCGCGCGAGCGCACCTGCTCGTTGACGACCCCGCGCAACACCGAGACCACATAACCGATCCCGAAGAGCTGTCCGGTGCGCGCCACCGCGGAGAGGATCTTCCGGGCGATCACCGTGGACTCGGCCATGACCTCGATGTCGCCCAGACAGACATCGCAGGCGCCACAGCCCTCTTCCTTTCGTTCATACTCCTGCCCGAAGTGCCGGGCCAGCGCTTCATGCCGGCAGCGCAGCGATCCGCAGTAGTCCTGGATCTCGGTAAGGAGCTTCTCCTGGGCCGCGAGCAGGTCCTCCGACGCGCCACCGTCCTCAACACCGTGTCGGAGCAGGCTCTGCCAGCGGATCACGTCTGCATAGGAGTACATGAGCACACACTCCGCGGGCAGGCCGTCGCGACCCGCCCGGCCCGTCTCCTGCTGGAAGTGCTCGATGGACTGCGGCAGCGAGGCGTGGATCACCGCGCGCACGTCGGAGCGGTCGATGCCCATGCCGAACGCCACCGTCGCGACGACCACGTCGAGACGCTCCGCGGCGAAATCCTCCTGGGTGCTCGTGCGCGTCTTCCGATCGAGCCCGGCGTGGTAGGCGGCGGCCCGGACCCCCTGTGTCACGAGCGATCCCGCCAGGCTCTCGGTGTCTTTCCGGGAGAGGCAGTAGACGATGGCCGCCCCCCCCCGGAGCCCATCGAGCACCTCCATCACCTGCCTCCTGAGATCGAGCTTCGGCCGCACCCGGTAGATGAGATTCGCGCGGTCGAAGTTTCCGACGAGCACCTTCGGGTCCCGGAGCCCGAGCTGGCTGACGATATCGCTGCGCACGCGCTCGGTAGCGGTAGCGGTGAACGCGTGGATGCTGGTCCCGGGGAACATCTCCCGCAGCCCCGCGAGCCGGCGGTACTCCGGGCGGAAGTCGTGTCCCCAGTGGCTGATGCAGTGGGCCTCGTCGATCGCGAACGCCCGGACCTCGATCTGCCGGAGCAGGTCGAGGAAGTTCTGCATCACCAGGCGCTCCGGGGAGACGAAGAGGAGCCGATAGCCTCCCGCCAGCGCCTCCCGGCGGATCTGGTGCTGCTCCTCGCCGGAGAGGTTGCTGTGCAGCGCCGCGGCGGGGTAGCCGCAGGCGGTGAGATCGTCGACCTGGTCCTTCATCAGCGAAATCAAGGGTGAAACGATGATGTCCGTCCCGCCCCGAACCGCCGCCGGCACCTGGTAGCAGAGCGACTTGCCGCTGCCGGTCGCGAGGACCACCAGGGAATCGCGGCCTTTGATGCCCGCTTCGATCGCCTCGGCCTGCAACGGCCGAAGTTCATCGAATCCCCAGTAACGGCGAATGATCTCCGTTACGGATGGCGAGGTGGCGTCACTCATCAGCTCGGCGTGGACTTCCATGGCCCCTCCGGCGGCGGTCAGGCGCCGGGAAGGGTATCAGGTCGGACTGACACGATTGGTCCAGGGGGCTCAGGTCGGGCGCCGCGATGGTCCGGAAGACGGTCGCCGTTGGTGGTGCGCGGTCGTCCGGGGAGCTACCGGAGTCCCGTTGATGGCCCGTAAGCAAGCTACTCGTCGAGCTTGAAGCCGATCTTCAGGGTCACCTGGTACTGGGAGACGGCGCCGTCCTGGATCCGGCCGCGCGACTCGACCACTTCGAACCAGCCGATGTTCTTCACGGTGGTGGCGGCCTTTCTGACGGCGGTGTTGATGGCGTCCGTCACGGACACGGTGGAGGTTCCGACCACTTCGATCTTCTTGTAGACGCTGTCCACGATCTGCTCCCTCGGTTAACCGAATGCAGCTGCTGCCCACTTGGCCGGAAATGGTAACCGGCCGACCGCGGTCCGTCCCGTTTCTCAGTTTCCGTACTTGTTGGACAACCAGTTCACGAGGGACTTGACATCCATCGGAGCGAGCAGGGCCCCGCGTTCCTTGCAGAACTGGATCTGGGCCTCCCACTCCAGCCTGGACTTCCGGGCCTTCTTGATCGGGGTCTTGGAGTGGCACCCGGAACAACTGGACGTGAGCATCATCTTCGCCCGGTCGTCCGACAGGATGGGAACCTGGATCCCGGACGACGTGGGTTTCGCGCCGCGCAGAGGTGTGCCATCGTCGAGAGCATCGTAGGGATCTTCCCCTCCGCAGGATGAGAGGAACAGGGGGACGACGGTAAGGACCACGAGAAACAGGCCGATTCCAGCTATGGCACGCATGCTCAACCTCCGCTGATTGGATCCCGCCATTCTATCCGGGCATGGAATTCGCGAATACGGAAACCACCCGGGCGGAGTGTTCGTGCTGCTGCCGGGAACTGCGGAATATTCCCCGATTTCGGGCTGCACTCACCCTCGCGCCGTCTTCGGGACGGACCGGTTTTGCTGCTAGAATTGGATGAGTTCTCTCACGCGTCCGGCGAAGGCGCGCGAAATCAACACCACCCCCTTGAAAGGCGGTTTCCATGACCCGGATCCTGGAGAAAGCCGACGTCGTCATCTCCCCCGAGCACTGCAAGGGCTGCGGGCTCTGCGTTTCGGTCTGCCCGAAGGAAGTACTCTCCCTCACGGATGGCTTCAACAGCCAGGGCTACCACCCGGCGGCCTACAGCGGCGAGAACTGCAACGGCTGCGGGTACTGCTTCTACGCCTGTCCCGAGCCCGCGGCAGTGACCGTCTACAAGAAGGGCGCGGAAGTCCCCTCAGAGGAGGTGGCCTGATGGCCACGGAATTCATCAAGGGCAATGACGCCATCGTCAAGGCCGCGCTGCTCGCGGGATGCCAGTCCTATTACGGCTACCCCATCACCCCGGCCAGCGAGATCGCCCACGCCGCGGCGAAGTACTTCCCGCGGATGAACCGGACGTTCTTGCAGGCCGAGAGCGAGATCGCCGCGATCCAGATGGTCTACGGCGCCTCCTCCGCGGGCGAGCGGACGATGACCGCATCCTCTTCCCCGGGCATCAGCCTGAAGCAGGAGGGGCTCAGCTATCTCGCGGGCTCCGAGCTGCCCTGCGTGGTGGTCGACATCATGCGCGGGGGCCCGGGACTCGGGAATATCGCCCCGGAGCAGGCCGACTACTACCAGATGGTGAAGGGCGGCGGCCACGGCAGCTACCGGGTCCTCTGCCTGGCCCCGAACGGCGCCCAGGAGATGTGCGACCTGACGGTGCTCGCCTTTGAGCTGGCCGACCGGTACCGGAACCCCGTCGCCATCCTCGCGGACGGCTACATCGGCCAGATGATGGAGCCGGTGCAGTTCCCTGCACCGGTCAGGGACATCCCGGCGAAGCCCTGGGCCCTCTGCGGCGAGGTGATCCCGCGGGTCCTGATCAACTCCATCTACATGGAACCGGACCAGCTCGAGGCGCACAGCCACCATCTCCAGGCCAAGTACGCGGAGATGGAAGAGAACGAGGTGCGGTTCCAGGACTACCGGACCGAGGATGCGGACTTCGTGCTCGTGGGCTACGGCATCGTCAGCCGCATCCTCCGCTCCGTCGTCGACGCCTGCCGCGAGCAGGGTCACCAGGTCGGCCTGCTTCGCCCCATCACCCTCTTCCCGTTCCCGAAGATCCGGATCGCCGAACTGGCGGATCAGGTGAAAGCGTTCATGGCGATCGAGCTCTCCGCCGGCCAGATGGTGGACGATGTCCGCCTGGCGGTGAATGGCAGAAAGCCCGTCGAGTTCTACGGGCGGATGGGCGGCAACGTGCCGACCGTCGAGGAGATCCTCGCGGTGGTCCTCGAGAAGCTCTCCGCAACCCCGGCAGTGGCCTGAGGAGGACTGATATGGCACGAAAGATCCTTCAGAAGCCCGCGGGTTTCTACGACACGTTTACGCGCAAGGCCGGCAACAAGGAAGTCACGCACTACTGCCCCGGATGCGGCCACGGCAACATCCACAAGCTGCTGGCGGAAGCGATCGAGGACCTGGGTATCCAGGATCGCACGATCCTGGTGAGCCCGGTCGGCTGCTCGGTCTTCGCCTACTACTACTTCGACGTCGGCAACGTCCAGGTGGCACACGGCCGCGCCCCGGCGGCGGCCACCGCCCTGAAACGGGCCAACCCGCACGCCATCGTGATCAGCTACCAGGGCGACGGCGACCTGGCGGCCATCGGCGGAAACCACATCCTGCAGGCCACGAACCGGGGTGAGCACATCACGGTCCTCTTCGTGAACAACGCCATCTACGGGATGACCGGCGGCCAGATGGCCCCGACCTCGCTCGAAGGCATGAAGACCACCACCACTCCCTACGGCCGCGACGTCCACAACGAAGGCCCACCCATCAAGGTGGCGGAGCTGCTCGCCACGCTCGACGGCCCGACCTACGTCGAGCGCACCGCGGTCTGGGACAGCAAGTCCATCAGCCGCACCCGCGCCGCCATCCGCTTCGCGCTGAAGTGCCAGATGGAAGGGCGCGGCTTCTCCATGGTCGAGATCCTCGCGGCCTGCCCCTCGGGCTGGAAGCTCGAGCCGGCGCAGACCTACGAGTGGATGAAGGAGCACATGGGGCCGGTCTTCCCGCTCGGGATCAAGAAGGATCTGCGCGCGGAGCGCGAGCCGTGGTTCCGCGAGAAGCGCGACCACACCGACGAGGAGCTGCTGAAGGCCCTCGACCTCGACTTTGCGGATCCTGAAAAGTACCCCGCCGAGTTGAAGAAGGCCTCCTACGCCGACCCCAGTATCAAGCTGGCGGGCTTCGGCGGCCAGGGCGTCCTCTCCGCCGGCACCATGCTGGCGAACGCGGGCATGGAGCAGGGGCTCAACACCAGCTGGATCCCGTCCTATGGCCCGGAGATGCGCGGCGGAACCGCCTACTGCTTCGTGAACCTCTCCGAGAAGCCGATCGGCAGCCCGACGGTGTCGCGCCCGGACGTGCTGGTGGCGTTCAACCGGCCGAGCCTCGAGAAGTTCGAGCCGGACGTCCGGGAGGGCGGCCTGCTGATCTACGACTCCGCCATCATCGACGTTGCGCCACAGCGGACCGACATCGAGATCCTCGCGATCCCGGCCGCGAAAATCGCCGAGGACCTCGGCAACGTGCGCATGGCCAACACGGTCATGGTCGGCGCCTACATCGCGAAGACCGGCATCCTGAACCCGAAGGCCATCGAGCAGACACTGCCGCTGGCTATCAAGCGCCGCTACCTGGTCGATGCCAACAAGTTGGCGCTCGCCAGGGGTATCGAGTTTGCATCGGGGGGAGAATAGCCATGCCCGAAACAACCACCGAAGACATCCTGAAGAGCGCCATCCTCCTCGAGAAGCGGGGCCGCGCGTTTTACAAGAAGATCGCGAAGCAGACCGAGTTTCCGGCTGTTACGGAGTTCTTCAACATGATGGCCGCGGAGGAAGAGACGCACGTGGCCATGCTCACCGAGCAGTACCGGAGCTACCAGGAGAGCGGCCACTTCAAGTCCACGGAGTACGGCGAGGACGATGCGTTCAGCGGCGTGGCCACCAAGGTGCTCTCGGACAAGCTGAAGGGTGAGATCTCCGCCGCCGACTTCGAGGCCGCCGCCATCGGCGCCGCGATGTCGATGGAGCAGCGGGCGATCGACCTCTACGCCGACCGCGCCAGGGTCGCCACCGACGAGCACGAGAAGGCCCTCTACACCTGGCTCGCCGACTGGGAGCGCGGCCACCTCACGTTCCTCGCCGAGGTGGACCAGGAGCTTCGCGAAGAGGTCTGGAACGACAACAGCTTCTGGCCGATGTAGGCGGGAAGTCCGAAGCGGAACTTCGCGCGGCGGAAGCCCTTCCGTCGGTCTCTTCCGGCGCGGCGAGCACAGAATCGAAGTGCCAGACGCCTTGTCCCGCGTGGGACAAGGATTCCCGGCATGGCCGACACGGGAATCGCCCCCCGGGCGCGGCTTCGCCTTGAGGGTCAGCTGTGCTGCAGTACCGACGTTGGAGATCTTCGCGGCACTCGCAGATCCTTCGTGACGTTCCCGGACTGCCAGCACGGTCGATACGGAGATCGCCCCTCCATTGCGGCTGGGCCACGCTGTGTTACACTGTATATATGAGTACGACAATAACGATCCGAACGGATCTCGAGCTCCGCGACGCCCTGAAGAGGCGTGCGGAGGAGGAGGGCTTGACCCTCTCGGAGTTCCTGCGCGGAATCCTCGAGAGGGAGGTCTCGCGCGGCCCTCTGGGCGACCTCGTCGGTCACCTGCGTGGCAAGTTGCGCCTCTCGGGGCCGGAAAGAGACTCCTGGCGAGCGGCGCTCCGTGAGCGGAACTGGCGTACGTGAGGACCTGGCTCGTCGATACCGGTCCCCTCGTCGCCTATCTCGACGCCGGCGATCCGGGACACACCCGCGTCGTCGATGCACTCGACCCTTTCGTGGGGCAACTCGTCACAAGCAGTGCCGTGGTGACGGAGACCATGCACTTCGTCTCGGCCGGGTCGTCCGGGCCCCGCCTCCTCGCCGAGTTCTTCGCCGCGAGCCGCATGACCATCCACGACCTCTGCCGACCACCGGAACTCGGCGAAGCCGTCCGACTCATGGAAAAGTACGAAGATGTCCCGATGGACTTCGCCGATGCCACGCTGGTGCTGCTCGCCGAGGCGCTCGAGATCGATGAGATCGCGACGCTCGACCGCCGGGGCTTCTCGGCGTTCCGGACCCGACCGGGCCGGGCGCTCCAACTGGTGCTCGACGAAACGGGGCACGGCAAGAGGCGTCGTCGGTGACGGAGAGCCCTCCCATGTCCCGGGTGGGACATGGTTGAATAGTCAGGCTGAGCTTCCCCCCGGGTACGATCGACCTGCCCCCCACCTGAACAGGAGTCACACTCATGAACATCACTATCGGCGAACTGGTGATCTGGGTCATCGTCGGCGCCCTCGCCGGGTCGTTTACCGGCATGCTCTTCTCCCGCAAGAAGGAAGGGTTCGGGAAGTGGGGGAACCTGGCGATCGGCATGATCGGTGCGCTCATCGGCGGCGTGATCTTCGACGCCCTGAACATCGATCTCGGGCTCGGCGAGGTGAAGATCACATTCGAGGATCTGATCTCCGCGTTTGCCGGTTCGATGCTGCTCCTCATCGTGATCCGGATGTTACGGGGGAAGTGAAGCGGGCATGATCCGTTCAGGAACGCAGGTTCCGGGGGATGGGCGGTCTGGGTTGATGCTCAGTGAGCGACACACCGGCACAGGCGCTACTTCCTCGGAAGGAGCAGCGAACCTCCGACGAGTGCCAATGCCGTCACGCGGCTCAAGCGGATTCGGCACAACCATTACGGCTGGCACTACGCTACCTATGCCCTCCACATTGGAGGTCTGTTACCGGTAGCGCCGGCGCACGCATACAATGGCCGGGTGAAAAGATTGAGACACCTCTGCCGAACGCTGCCCTTCCTGCTCCTGGTCCTCGGCGCGGTTCCCTCCCGCGGTCAGGAGGTCGAGTCCCGGGATTTCACCTCGGCATTCGCCCGGGCCCGGAGGCAGGAGATCGCCTGCGAGTACCGGAAGGCGGAGCGGATCTATCGCGACGTCCTCGAGCGCGAACCGGCGAATTTCGATGCGCTGATGGGGATGGGGCGGGCCGCGTCGGCGGTCGGAGAGAATCCCCGCGCCGAGAGGTTCTACACCCTCGCATCCAGAGCCGACCCGACCCGGCCCGATCCGGCCCGCGGGATGGGGAATCTCGCCGTGCGCCTCGACCGGAGGGATGAAGCCCGGCGCTGGTTCGGGCAGGCTCTCGAACTCGATCCCGACGACCCCGGCAGCCTGACCGGCCTGGCCCGCATCGAGATCGAGGATCGCGAATTCCCGAAGGCCGATGCTCTGCTCAAGCGGGCCGAGGAGCTGGCCCCCGACTCCACCACGGTGCTCTCCGGGCGATCGGAGTACCTTTTCCGCTCGGCGGACATGGACGGAGCGGCGCGATTGCTGCGACGAATTCTCGAGCTGCGCCCCTTTCACCTCGGAGCAAACCAGCGACTCAGCAACGGCTTTCTCGAGGCGGACCGCCTGCCCCCCTCCCCGCCGGAAGTCTCGGCCCCGTACGAGCTTCAGGTCGGGCGCGCCGCGGCCTTCTACCGGGACACCCGGCTCGCCTCCGCGGAGAAGATCTTCGCCCCCCTTTCGGGAACGGATGCCCCCGATGGCCGGCCGGATTTCTTTCTCGGCCTGATCGACCTGCGAAAGGGCGCCCCCCGCAAGGCGATCGCCCACCTGAAGATCGCCGTTGGAATCGAGCCCGAGAATTTCCTGTTCCGGAACGCACTCTCCGCAGCCTTCAAGCAACTCCTGGCGGGCCAACGCGCGGAGTACGGTGGCGGGGAGGATGGCAGAAACCGGCTCGGGGAACTGGCCGGGCGGCTGCCCTTCTCGCGGGTCGAGAACATCGAGCGGGTGGTCCGGGGGTACGACCGCCTGATCGACCAGGAACAGAAGGTCGTCAACCGGGCCGCCGCGCCGCTCCGGCACTACCTCTACTTTCTGCTTCGCGCCCGGGTCACGCACGACATCCTCGGTTTCGAGGAGGGCATGACCGAGGCGCCGGAACGACGATACCTCGCCCGTCGCCGGACTCACGACCAGCGCTGGTACGGCGCTCTCCGCGGCGTCGGAGGGAAGAACGCCGCCACGGGAATCGAGTCTGTCCTTGCCGCGGCGGAACTGCGGTACGACACGTTCGCGCACGAGTTCGCCCACCAGGTCCACCGCTACGGGTTCTCCGGCGAGCAGAAGAAGGTGATCGCCGAACTGTACCGGAGAGCCGTCCTGACCGGCCGCTGCCTCGACTACTACGCGGCCACCAATGACCGGGAGTATCTGGCCCAGGGATACGAGGCGTTCATCTCCGTGGCCAAGTCCCCGTTCCATCACCACCTGCGCCGCCACACTCGCGCGGAACTTCGGGACCGCGACCCGGGGCTCTACCGCTTCCTGATGCGGGTCACGAAAACCCCGGACCCCGATCCCGCCCTTCTGCCGCTCGCGCCTGAAATCATCTCCTTCTACGAGTGGGCCGGCGACCCGATCGAACTGGGTCGGACGAGAATTCTCCTGGCACCGTTCCTCGAACCGTCCGCGCTACCTCGCTGATCGGGCAGGCTGCAGGGCCGTTCAAGAAAGAACCAACGACGCCGGGGGACCGGCGCCCTCCAGGGGGTGTGCGACCTTTCACAGCAGGCTGATCGATCGACCGCTCTCCGCTTCGGTCGCAATTGTGCGGATTCCCGGGCTGAAATCGTGCGGTGGAGGGATGTTCTGGCGCTAGATTCCGCAGGTTTGCAGAGGACGTTTTCCGGAGTACCCGACCATGCCGATCAAGCCACGCGAGATCCCGGCGCCGAGCGAGACGACCGACGAGGTCTACCGGCAGCTCGGGCTCCGCAGCGGACTCGAAGTCCACCAGCAACTCCTGACCAGGCGCAAGCTCTTCTGCCGTTGCCCGGCGGGACCCTATCGCAACGACTTCGATGCGGAGATCATGCGCCACATGCGGCCCACGATGTCGGAGATGGGCGAGTATGACGGCACGGCGCTGATGGAGAAGCGGACCCGCAAGGAGATCATCTACCAGATCACCGGAGACACCACCTGCACCTACGAACTCGACGATTCCCCACCCTTCATGATCAATCCGGAGGCGGTGGACATCGCGCTCGAGTTGGCCATGCTGCTCGAGACGAACATCGTCGGGGAAATGCTGATCGCCAGAAAGCAGTACCTGGACGGCTCCATCCCCACGGGTTTCCAGCGAACGGCGATCGTCGGCCTGAACGGCAGGATCCCCTATGGCGACCGGGAAATCAGGATCCGGCAACTCGCGGTGGAAGAAGATGCCTGCCGGGAGATCTCGGACCAGGGACACGTGCGAACCTGGCGTACCGATCGACTGTCCCGGCCGCTCTGCGAAACCGTCACCGATGCCGACATGCATCTGCCGCGGGAGGTGGCGGACGTATGCCACATCATCTCGCGGCTGGCCCGGGCCGCGGGCCGGGTCCGCACCGGCTACGGGGCCGGCCGCCAGGATGTAAACGTCTCCGTGGACGGCGGCACCAGGGTGGAGATCAAGGGGGTCCCCCGGATCCCGCTCATCCCCGACCTCGTGCACTACGAGGCCTTCCGGCAGCGCGCCCTGCTCGACATCCGCGACCGCCTGGCCGAACTGGAACTTCATGAGGCTTCTTTCCTGCCGAGTGTGCACGTCGTCAGCGAATCGCTTCCCGGCCACGAAGTCGCTTCGCTGGCGCGCTCGCTGGCCGAAGGAGGGCAGGTCCGCCTGGTCACGCTGCCCGGCTTCGCCGAAATCCTGCCATGGCCGATCGGACCGACCCGCTGGTTCGTCGATGAGCTGTCGGACGTGGTGCGAGTCGTGGCCTGCCTGGACCGGATGCCGAACATACTCTTCGCCGGCGACGGACACGCCACCCGGGACTTCTGGCACTGGGCGCGCGAAACGTCCGGCGCACCGGACCAGGACGGCCTCATCGTCGTGTACGGTCCGAACCAGGATGTCGATACCGCGGTGGAGGAGATCACCTCCCGGGCCCGTGCGGCCTTCCTCGGCGTGCCGAACCAGACCCGCCAGCTGCTTGGCAACGGCGAAACTCGATTCGAGCGCGTGCTTCCCGGACCGAACCGGATGTACCCGGACACGGACCTGCCGCCGCTGGCCATCAGCGAGGTCCGTCTGGCCTCGATCCGGGACGCCCTGCCCGAACCGGTGTGGGATCGGGAGAAACGCCTGGCCGGCGAGGACCTGCCGCCACACGAGGCCCACCGCCTCTCCATCTCGGCGCGCTATGGCCTCTACTGCCGGGTCGTCGCTCTCGGCATCGCTCCCCGGGAAGCAGCGCGGGTTCTGGTCTCCACCATGATCTCGCTTCGCCGCGACGGCTGCGCGGTGGGCGACATCACCGATCCGGACCTGGAGCAGCTCTTTTCCGCCCGGATCGGGGGACGCTTCGAGCCGGAAGCCTGGCGGCGCCTGCTCACCACCCTCGCCGGCGGGAGCGCCCCGAGCGCGGCCATCCGCGACGAAGTCGGTGACCTGCCGACCGAGGAAGAAGTCAGGACGACGGTCGCGGCCGCCGCCGGTGCGGGCCCGGCCATCGAGGACCGGGCCGCGTTGATCCGGAACAGGATGGGGATCGCCATGACCAGCTTGCGCGGCCGGGCGGCCGGAAAGCGGGTCCTGGCGGAACTCGAGCGCGCGCTCGGGGAGATCGTGGCATGACTGGCGCCGACATCCACAAGGGGTACCGGGGACCGTCTCTCGACATCCTCCGCAAGTTCGATGTCAAGGTGTGGTCGGAGGTCTCGGTCACCACCACCCGCGGCAATTTCGAAGGGATCATCCTGCCCCGATCGGAAACCGCGGATGATCTTCACATCGTGCTGAAACTCGACACCGGCTACAACATCGGCGTCACCGCCGACACCATTACCGGGATCGAGGAACTCGGCTACCGCCGGGCGGCGTACAAGATCCCCGAAAAGGACTTCCCATACGACGAGACCAGGCCGAACGTGAAGCTCTTCGGCACCGGCGGAACCATCGCCTCGCGTCTCGACTACCGAACCGGCGCCGTCGTCCCGGCATTCAGCCCCGGCGAACTCTATGGTTCCGTGCCCGAGCTCGCCGACATTTGCAACCTCGAGACCGAGAAGCTCTACGGAGTGTTCTCCGAGAACATGGGACCGGAACAGTGGATCGGAACCGCCCGGCAGATCGGCAAGGCGATCGGGGAAGGCGTGGACGGCATCGTCATCGGTCACGGCACCGACACGATGCACCACACCGCGGCGGCGCTCTCGTTCATGGTCCAGAACTCGCCCGTCCCCATCGTCATGGTGGGCTCCCAGCGCTCCTCGGACCGCCCATCCTCGGACGCCGCCCTGAACCTGATCTGCGCCACGAAGGTGGCCGGGGAATCGGACATCGCCGAGGTCACGGTCTGCATGTTCGGCCCCACGTCCGACCAATACTGCCTTCTGCACCACGGCACGCGAGTGCGCAAGATGCACTCGTCCTCCCGGTCGGCGTTCCGGACGATCGGCGACGTGCCCATCGGCAAGGTCTCGCCCGACGGCATCGAGCCCTTCCGCACCGACTACCGGCGGCGGCGCGATGACAAGTCGGTCGACATCAACGCGGTGTTCGAAGAGAAGGTCTCGATCGTCTACTACTACCCGAACATGAAGCCGGACATCATCGACTCACTGATCGACAACGGCTACCGCGGGATCGTGATTGCCGGCACCGGGCTCGGCCACGTCAACAAGCCCCTCTACCCTGCCCTTGAAAAGGCGCGTGAGAAGGGCGTCGCGGTCTACATGACCGTGCAGACCCTGTGGGGTTACGTGCAGATGTACGTCTACGACACGGGCCGGGACATCATGGGGCTCGGCGTGATCCCGGCGGAGAACATGCTCCCGGAGGTGGCGTACATCAAGCTCGGCTGGGCTCTCGGCCAGACGACGGACCTCGAGGAAGTCCGCCGGATCATGCTGACTCCAGTCGCGGACGAGATCACCGAACGCGAGCCGCATGACGGATACCTGGTGTTCCAGGCCGGCGTTTCGTGGCTGACCGACCACTTCCACCGGGTCCGCCGGTAGGTGGAGCGGAGCGGAGAATGCCGCGGGCGGGGAGGTCGGTTCCGTTACTGCTTTGCTGCTTTGCCGCTCACCTGCTCTACTGCCTTTCGCGATGCCAGCAAACTACGAAGAGATCGACTTCCGCCGAACCGCCCTGGGAGACCTCCTCCTGAGACGACGGCGAATCGCCGGCCTCCCGGATCGGGACATCTACGAGATCAAGCTGAACGATGAACTGCTGGTCTCGAGCCTGCTCTTCGAGTCCGAACAGCAGCTTGCCGATCTTTGCCTGCCCCTGGTCGCCGGTGCCGGCTTCGAGGTGCTCGTCGGCGGGCTTGGCCTGGGATACACCGCGAGCGCGGCCCTGAAGCACTCCGCGGTGACGCGGATGACGATCGTGGAGATGCTGCCGGAGGTGATCGGCTGGCACGAGCAGGGGCTGTTGCCGCTCGAACGCCCACTCGGAGAGGATCCTCGCTGCCGGCTCCATCAGGGTGACTTCTTCCGGTTGCTTCGCGACCCGGCAGGCGCGGGGCTGCCCCCGCCGGCGGAAGGCTACGGCGCGATCCTCGTGGACATCGATCACGCGCCCGACTCATGGCTGCACCCCCATCACCACGACTTCTACGGGGAAGCCGGACTCGACCGTGTCGCCGAACTGATCACACCGGGCGGAGTCTTCGGCTACTGGTCCTCGGGTCGCGAGAGAGAGGGGTTCCTGGCGGTCCTCACCGAAACCTTCTCCGACGTGACGACCCACGAAATCGAGGTGGAGAACCCCCTGATCGGCGAACTGCAGGTGGACACGATCTACGTCGCAAGGCGATAAGGCTCGTCTGGAAAGATGTGCGACCGTTGCACCGAGAGCGCCGCTGCGCCCGGGAAAGCAGGGCGCGAGGAGGGCGCGACCTTACTGGTTTCAACCGACGAGCAACAAAGCGTAGCGGGATGCAGCGGCCCTCGCATGCAGCAGGTATTTCCAGGCGGGCCCATCGTGGTGGGCAGAGGAGGTGAACCATGCTCGAGATCGAGAAAACCGAGAAGGACGGAATCATCTGCATCGCCCTGAAAGGCGAGTTCACACCGGAGCAGATCCTGGACTTCAACGCGCACATCGAACAGGCGGTCAGCGACGAGAAGACGAAGATCCTCGTGGATGCCGCGCAGGCGCCCTTCATCAATTCCACCGCCTTCGGCGCCCTGGTCAGAGCCCGGGGGACGCTCCGCGCCGCCGGCGGCGAGCTCGCGCTGGCCGCCCTCTCGGGAATGCCGAAGGACACCTTCGAGGTCCTGCAACTCGGCGGGATGATCAAGAGCTTCGCCACCGTCGCCGACGGTGTGGAGAGTCTCAAGTGGGTCGACGCGCCCGCGACCGCCGTGCCGGAGGGAGCGGAGTTCCCGCTCGAGTTCAGATTCAGGGGCCACGATGAGACCATCGTGGCCGGCGCCGGCTGGCAGTCCGCGGCGCTCCATTCCATCGGTGAGCGGGAGCTTCAGTTCCTGTGGGCCGCCCCGGAGGGACTCGACCTCTTCCGGGTCTTCGCTCCGGAGACCCGGGTCGAGATCCGGGCGAGCTTCGAGCCGGGCACTCCCCCGGGGGACCTGGTCGCCTCAGCCACGGTGCTCAACATGATCCCCGCCCCGGAAGGAGGGGCGCTGGTGCAGGTGGAACTCGCCGATCCCGACGATGCCGTGCGTACGGCCATCCGGAAGTTCGTCCGCGACCACCGGTAGCCCGCATTGACGGGAGCGGAGGGACGAGCTTCGTCTCGTCCCCGCTTCAGGGTCGCATCAACAGGACATCGCCCCAGCGGCGGACCAGGGCTCGCGCCGGTTCGATGAGCGCCACGAATTCGAGAGGCAGGTCGGGCTGACCGACGAGCCGCCCCATCCGGTTCAGGCGCTGAGCGACCACCGTGTCATCGGCGTAGGCCCGGAGCACGCCGGGATCGCCGAAACGGTAGAGCATCCCCTCGAGCCCCGGAACGGGATGCGGAGCGAAGCTGCCGGCATCCCGAACAACCACCTCCCGATCGAGGCTCCGCACCGCCTTCGCAAAAAACCGCGCCGATCCGGGCCGGCGCTCCAGGAGCCAGGCGTCAAGGAGCATCTCGAGTTGGAGATGCGCGTAGAAACTCGCGCGCATCCGCCGTTCCGGCCGGTCCGGGTAAACGACACGAATCCGCTTCGCGATCGTCTCGCAGACCTCGAGGAAAGCCGGCGTCGAGTGGAACCAGGCATCATCCGCGAAGTGTCGCCGGAGGCCCGCAGCGATCTGTGCGCGAGGCGAACCATCATCTCCGGCCGGGGCGCCCTCCACCATCCACGGCCGGATACGCGCCCCGCGATCGAGCATCCGGAACCAGTCCGGTAGGACCGTCCCGACGAGTTCGTACGGGCGATCCAGGCAGTCGCGTGCGTGGCAGAGGTAATTCATGAGGGCGCCACGATACCGCCCTGATCCGGATCTTCTTCGAATCACGGAAGGGAGTGGAGCTACCTTCGGATCAGTCGGATCAGCTTCCCGAAAAACCTCGATCGGTCCAGGGCCTGGATCGTCTCCAGTACGCGTCCGGCATTCCGCCCCATGTCGGCGGAAACGACATCCTCGTCAACGACATCGCGTGGGCCCTGCGCAAGCTGCCCTTCTTCGGGGTCTTCGGAGACGGCGAGCACGGCATCGAACCAATCCACGTCGAGGACTTCACAGAGCTGATCGTCCGGGAAGCGGGAAAAACCGGCAACCGGGTGATCGATGCGGTGGGACCGGAAGCATTCACCTACCGGGAACTGGTCCGCACCATCGGCGAGTGCATCGGACGGCCGCGGAAGATCATGGGGGTGCCGCCCTTCGTCGGCCGGCTCGCCGGGAAGATCATCGGAGTTTTGACCGGGGACGTGACCATTACGCGCGCGGAGATCGGCGGGCTGATGGCCGGGCTGCTGGCAACCGGCTCCCCGCCCACCGGAGAGACGAAGCTCACAGGGTGGGCCCGCGAGCATCGCGACCCTCTGGGAGTCACGTACGCGAGTGAACTCGGAAGGCGCGTCTGACGGATCGACGGCCGGCCGGGAAGCCCGGTGCGGGTTCCAACGCATGATTGTATGGTCGGCAGCCGGGATCCCGTATCCTCCCCTGCCCATGATTTCCGACAGTTCCCCACCGCATCCCGATCCCGATCGCGTCGCTCTCCGGGAAGGCGTATCGCTTTACAACCGCGGCGAGTATTTCGAAGCCCACGAAGTGCTGGAGCCCCCCTGGAGGAGCATGACCGGGGCGGACCGCGAGATCTACCAGGGGATCATCCAGGTGGCCATGGGATTCCGGCACGGAACCCGCGAGCGCTGGAAGAGCGCGGCCGCGCTGCTGCGCAAGGGGCTCGGCCGGCTCGAGCGACATCGGACGACCTGGGTGTTCCTGCCCCTGACGGACTTCGTCGCGGAGACGGCCGTCGCCCTCGAATGGTTCGATGCCCGGCACCGCGGAGAGGATCCGGGGAGTGAGCTGCGCATCCCCCGGCTACCGAGCCTCGCGTAGCCTCTCGAGAATCGCCCCGAAGTCGATCGACGTGTACGCGCACTCCGCCGCCGGGCGCTCGTGGTCGGCATGCGCCACGAACAGCATCAGGTCCTGCGGAACGAAGAGCGCGTTGTGCAGGTTGCTCTTCATCGCCACCGGCCGGTCCATCAACCGGATCGCCGCCCCGGCATCGATCGCTCCATGACCGGCGATGATCCGACGGCGAAGTTCCCGCAGACGGCTTCCCGCGGACATCACCACCGTGTCCTCGATGCCGGCACCGAGCCGTGGGTGGGTCTCACCGGCCCGGATCACCGAAAGGGACTCCGGCGTCGCCGCAATCCCGACGGCGTCCGGGATCTTGCCATCGGCGAAGACGTAGTAGTACTCGCAGGTGCGGGGGCTCGTCTCGAAAAGGCGGATCACCTCATTCAAGCTCCCGCACTCCTCGAGACCACGCCGCATCAGGGTCGCCATCGGCACGCCGTCCCAGTTCCCTTCGCCGCGCCCGCCCATCTCGCCGAGGCTCACCTGCGCGTCGTTCATGCCGGTCACCGAGCCGATGAAGCCGGCGTATCCCACGTTCACGAAAGCGTGCTTCCCCTTCGGCGCGACGACGAACACCGTCGCCGCGTCCTGAAGACCGATCATCGTCATGTAGTCGAGGACCCGGCCGTGATAGAGCTTCCCGTCCTTCGTGGCCTTCCCGAAGACGGCGAACCCGGAGCAGTGGAAGAGCTCCGGGAAGACGTTGGCGAGCCGCATGGTCTCCCGATCGATGCCGGCGGCGGCGGCCAGGGCGTCCATCTCGGTCAAGTGATCCGCGGGGATGTGCGGGGCAAGCCGCTTGAAGGCGGCCCGCAACACATCCGGGAACCACTCGCCCTTGTCGATCGTGTAGCCGAGACCGGCGAGGTGGAAGGTGGAGTCGATGCAACGCCGCACCTCCTCCCTGAGCAGCCGTCCGTGCGCGGCGCCGATCTCCTCGGGCGTGCCCGAAAGCACGGCGAGCCGAAGCGGACCTTCGAAGCGAAGCGACCCGCCGTCCGTCAACTCCCGGCGCGGTCGGGGCTTCGCCAGGCTCCGCCCGGGGAACAGCACCTCACCGGCACGTCGCGCCGCCCGGAAGATAGAGCGCTCGAGCTCCGCGCGATCGACGACGACCTCGCGCCGGGAGTCCACCGCCCCGGCGGGAATGCCGGGCCGGTGCGGGGGGCCGAAGTCGAGGCTGATCAGGGTCTCCCCGGTCCGGATCCGGAGCGAAACGCGGCCGGGCACACCCTCGATCTCGAGGTCGCCGGCATCGAGCCGGACCAGGCCTCGCACCAACCGCTCGAGGAAGCCGGCATCGCCGCCGCCCACTGCGGAGAGCAGACCGATCGACGCATACCACGACCGGAGGCTCGAATCCCGGGAGAGGATGCGCAAGGCGATACCCAGTGGCCGAAGCGACTCGCTCTCCGGAACCTCCCCGGTCCCGACGAAAACGACATCCCTCCGCGGCACGGCGAGCCTCGTCGTGCCCGGCACCCGATCGAGATCCACCTCAACCTCGTCGACCCTCACCGAAAGGGAGAACTCCTCGGCGCCGCGTCGGCTGAGGTCGATAACCGCGTCCGGAGGACCTTCCCGATCGGTCCGGCGCACCTCGAGATGGAGAGAGAAGGTCTGGTCCTCCCCCGTGAGGATCGCCGTGAGCTGCCGCAACTCCAGCGAGAGGCCGCCGCGGGCGGAAACCGGGGTGACGAGGAGAACGCAGAGCAGTGCCGCCAGGAGGATCGACTTCGTCATGGGCATGATCCTGTTTCAGGAGTGGAAGCGAACGCGACCCCGGCCGGGCCGCAGGCCAGACGGTAACCGATTCGGTGATCGATGGGGCTCGTCTGGAAACAAGTGCGACCGTTGCACCGAGAGCGCCGCTGCGGCCGATCCAGTGGCGGGATGCAGCGGCCCTCGAATGCAGCGGTTCTTTCCAGACGGGCCCATGGCTTTCACGGTGAATTCCCGCGGACCGCTCGATCGTACCGGACACTCTTGCGGCCGGTGATTCATCCGCGACGGCCCGAACGGCCCCGGGAGGACCCGGAACGGCCTCCGGAGGGACCGGATCGGCCCCGGGACGAACCGGACCGGCCTCTGGACGAACCGGACCGGCTCTTGGATGAACCCGAGCGGGCGTCGAGCAGATCGAGGAGGCCCTGCCTGAGCTGGTCCCGATGGCTCTTCCGCCTCGCCGACGCAGTCTGTGGTGCACGCCGGCGCCCCAGGTATCGCAGGCTGAACAGAACAAACAGAGTGAGAAAGAGCACCACCGCGAGTGTGTTCAGCGCATCGAGCCGGGAACTTCCGGCGCGCCGGTTCAAAGGTCCCTTCAGGCCATCGGCCACTGCGGACCTTCGGCCTCCCCCCATCGGCCCGATCCGGGTGATCGGATTCGAAAGGGGGCCCGGCGCAAACGTCAGGGGGACCATCTCGATCGGTTCGCCCGCCTCCTCCACACCGGTGCCGGGCAGACTGAACCCGTGGCCCGAATTGATGCTCAGCAAAGAGACCACCGCGAGCCGGGAAGAGAAGAGCAGGGCTGGCCGTCCCGCACCCTCCCCATCCGCCGCATCCAGACTGATGACGGTGAGCACGACAAACGGCGAAACCGGCGGGCCGACCAGAGGGATCGACAGATAGCTCACCGCGGGCGGCGGCGGCAACGTAAGCCGAGGGTCGAAGGGCCCGTTCTTCCGAAACGACCTGATGACGCCCGGCGGCCCCTGATCAGGGACAATCGGAACCTGATCGTCCGCGGAAACCGTACCCGCCGCAACCACGTCGGCGGAAAAGAGGACGAAGAGCAGGAGCAGGACGATCCGGCACATGCCGTCCGGGCAGGCAGGCTTCTTCGTGATCAAACCGCACTCCTCTCCCGTCGGGTCAACCCCGCCCCGATGGCGAGGGGCCGACATCCTGCTCGAGGGCCCTCAAAACTCATTATCCGCGGAACCGGGAGCCCGACCAGATTCAAAGTCCATCCACGCGGGCGAGCCGGGCCGAAACCGGTGCCCCCACGTGTCAAGGTGTCGGTGCGCCGCCCGGCACGACGGGTTCAGGCCGGTGTTCTTTCGTTGGTTCCGGGGAGTTTCAAAGGTCGATACCCCACCTCCGAGCAGTGCTTTGGACTCGCCACAGTCGCGTGCGATCCCGTATAAATGCGCTCGAATTCCGTCGTTTTGCTCATTTAGGCCGAGAGGCGAGGGTGCTGTTTGGGTGCACTGGGAATCGATGTCGGTTCAGCGTTTGTCTCCGTCGTGCTCCTCTCTGAAGACGGCCGCATCGAAGCTGCGGAATACACCCGTCACGAGGGTGATGTTCCAGGAACGCTCCGGATGCTCCTCGCCGGAATGGACCTCGACCGCGCCGAGTTCGCGGGGTGCACCGGCTCCGGCGCGGAGGGGATCAACGGGCTGCCGCGAGTGTTCGATCCAGTCGTCGCCATCGTCGACGGCACGAGGCTCTCGGTACCGGAGGCGCGGAACATCCTTTACATCGGCGCCGGTTCCTACCACCTGGTGCGTCTTGGTCCCGGAGGCGAGTACCAGCGGCATACCAGCAACAGCGCCTGCGCCTCCGGTACCGGCGCGTTCCTCGATCAGCAGGCCTACCGCCTGAACTTCCGGCCGGAGGAACTCTCCGCGAAAGCCGAGTCCTGCCAATCCTGCCCCGGAGTGGCCACGCGATGCTCCGTCTTCGCCAAGACCGACATGATCCACCTGCAGCAGGACGGATTCCCGCCGGAAGACATCGCCGCGGGTCTCTGCCGGGGCCTGGCCCGCTCCACGGTGGACGCGCTGCTCAAGGGGCAACGGATTTCCGGGCAGGTCGCGGCGGTGGGCGGCGTCTCCCGGAACCGCGCCGTGGTCCGGGGAGTGGAGGACCAGCTAGGGGTGCCGGTGCTCGTCCCGGAGCGGCCCGAGCACGTGGCCGCCGCCGGAGCGGCGGTGGCCGCCCGTCGCGCCGGGGAGCGCATGTCCATCGTCCCTGACAAGATCACCGCCCGGGCGGAGCGCGCCGGGGTGCACACCCTGCGCCGGCCGCTCCGCCTCGAGCTTTCCGATTATCCCGAGTTCGCGCCGGCGGTCTCCTACGTGGACGGGAACGACACCGAAGTCTGCCTGCTCTCGCATCATCAGCCGGGAACCGAGCTGCGGGTGGTCCTCGGCATCGACATCGGCTCGACCTCGACGAAATGCACCCTGGTCGATGAAGAGAAGATGATGGTCGCGCTCCTCTATCGGAAGACCGCCGGCGACCCCATCGGCGCGACCCGCCACCTCTTCACCGCCATTCTGGAACTCGCCGAGAAGCGGGGCATCCACTTCGAGATTCTCGCCGCGGGCACCACCGGATCGGGGCGCAAGCTCATCGGCCGGATCCTCGGCGCGGAAATCGAGCGGGACGAGATCACCGCCCACGCCGTCGCCGCCACCTTCCTCGATCCGGGGGTGGATACGATCCTCGAAATCGGCGGGCAGGACGCCAAGTTCACCCAGCTCGAGAACGGCGTGGTCTACAACTCGGTGATGAACTACGTCTGTGCCGCGGGCACCGGTTCCTTCATCGAGTAGCAGGCCCGGAAGCTCGGGCTGACCATCTCCGAGTACGCGGACTTCGTCATGGAGACCCGCGCTCCGATCACCTCCGACCGCTGCACCGTGTTCATGGAGCGGGACCTCGACCTCCTGCTCTCTTCCGGCTGGAGCAAGAAGGAAGTGGCGGCAGCGGTGCTCCACTCCGTCCGGGACAACTACCTGAACAAGGTCGTGAATGGCCTGCACATCGGCGAGCGGGTCTACTTCCAGGGGGCCACGGCGCGGAACCGGGCGCTCATCGCCGCCTTCGAGCAGGAACTGGGCACCGAGATCCTGGTCTCGCCGTACTGCCACGTCACCGGCGCCCTCGGCATCAGTCTGCTGCTGCTCACCGAGGAGATCGGCGAGCACACGTTCAAGGGTCTATCCTTCGCCCAGGCGAAAATCGAAACCGAGACCGAAGAGTGCGAGATCTGCACGAACGACTGCACGCTCACCATCATCCGCACCGAAGACGAGGTCGTCGCCTGGGGCGCCAAGTGCGGACGCGAGTACTCCGAGCTGAAGCGCAAGACGCAGAAGATCTCCGGCCTCGGCATGATCAAGGCCCGCGAGCGCCTGCTCCTGAACGCCGGCCGCGCGCGCAGCATGGACTCCACCGCGCCGAGAGCGCGGATCGGCCTGCCGCGGGCGCTCACCACCTGGTCTTACCTGCCGTTCTGGCGGGCGTTCATCGAAGGGCTCGACTGCGAGCTGGTGCTCTCAGCGAAGTCGTCCCAGGAATTCTTCGACGAGGGGCAGAGCCACGTCACCGCGGAGTTCTGCGCCCCCATCGTGATGAGCCACGGCCACATCGCGGATCTGGCCCGACGCGACGTGGACATCATTCTCCTGCCGCAGATGATCCGGGAAAAACTGCCCGACAACCTCTCCGACTCCCACTTCTGCCCCTACGTGCAGGGGCTCCCGTCGGTGATCAGGAGCCTGGCCGGCCTGGGACTGGATCCGGAGCGCATCGCCGCCCCGACCATCATGCTGAACCGCAGCACGAAGTGGATCGCGGAGAGCCTGTTCGAGGAGCTGGGGAGTCGGATCGGCGTCACTCGCCGCCAGGTCCGCGCCGCCCTGAAATCTGCCCTCGAAGTCGATCGGGAGTTCCGGGCGGTGATGCGGCGCCGTGGCCGGGAGGAGCTGGATACGCTCTCCCGGGATCGGAAGCTCGGCGTCGTGCTGATCGGACGGCCGTACAACGCCCTCGACACCGGCATGAACCTGAACCTGCCGAAGAAGATCGCGGAGAAGGGGCTGACCGTCTTCCCCATCGACGCCCTGCCCACCGGTCCGGAGGATCTCTCCGAGGACTGGCGGAACATGTACTGGACCTACGGCCAGCGCATTCTGGCCGCAGCGGAGTACGTAGCGGCGCGGGATGATCTCTTCGGGATCTTCTTCACTTCCTTCTCCTGCGGACCGGACTCCTACCTGCTCTCCTACGTGAAGGAGATCATGGGGCGAAAGAGCAAGCCCTTCCTCGTACTGCAGCTCGACGGCCACGGAGCCGACGCCGGATACCTGACGAGGGTCGAAGCGGCGATCGAGTCGTTTCGGGCCTGGACGCCCCGAACGCCGGCCATCAGAACCCGTCGCCCCGAGGGGACGCTGACCACCGATCGCAAGGTGTTCATTCCCCCGATGGACCCCATCGGCGCGGAGCTGGTCGCCGGTGCGTTCCGCTCGTTCGGCTTTCAGGCGGCGGTGCTCATCGAGGACCAGGAAACGCTCGCCACCGGCTACAAGCACACCCTGGGAGGAGAGTGCGTCCCGTGCCCCTCCACCACCGGGTCCCTGCTTTGCGCGCTCGACCGGGAGGGACTCGCGCCCGAAAAGGCGGCGTTCTTCATGCCCACCGCGTGCGGACCATGCCGGTTCGGTCAGTACGCGACGCTGGACCGCATGATTCTCGAGCACCGCGGCCAGGAAGACGTGCTGATCCTCTCCCCGTCCGCAATCAACGCCTACCAGGGCCTGCCCGATGAGCTCCGGCGCATGATGTGGGACTGCTTCGTGCTCTCGGATGTCCTTCACAAGGTCGAGCTGTCCGCCCGTCCGTACGAGCGCGAGCCAGGATCGGCGGACCGCGCCGTGGAGGCCGCGGTGCGGGCGCTGTCGGCGGAATTCGAGCGAGGCGGAAAGGGCCTGCCGGCGGTGCTGCGTGAGGAATTGCCGGGGATCACCGCGGTGCGCCACAAGTCGGCCGAGCGCCCCCGGGTGGGAGTCGTCGGCGAGATCTACGTCCGCAACGCCCCGTTCATCAACGATTACCTGTTCAAGACCATCGAAAGGCTCGGGGGCGAAGTCCACTGCTCCTCGCTCGCGGAGTGGGTGCTCTACACGGACTACCTGAAGCGGCACGGCGTCGGCCCCCAGCAGCGAACGATCGGGGACCGGATCACCGCCCCGGTGAGGGAGCATTTCCTCTCCGCCCGGGAACGCCTTTACTACGACATCGCGAAGCCGCATCTCGACGGCCGGGTCGAACCGGAACTCGAGGACATCATCAGGACCGGAGAACCTTACGTGCCGCTGGACTTCCAGGGTGAGGCGATCCTGACGATCGGCCGGGCCATCATGATGATCAGGGAGGAGGGCATGGACATGGTGGTCAATGCCTCCCCCACCTTCTGCATGCCGGGCACCATCTCCTCGGCGATCTTCCCGAAGATCGAGCAGGAACTCGGCGCGCCGATCGTCTCGATCTTCTACGATGGCTCCGGAGACCCGAACCGGGTGCTGGTGCCCCACCTCCACTACCTGGTGGACCGGGTCTCCTCGGGAGGAAAAACGGCGATGGCCGAGCCCGGGGGCTGATCCTCCTTGCCCGATCCGCCGGGTCGTCTTAGGATTCAGGTCGTCGCGCACTTGTTTGGGCATCTTCTGGAGACGATCCCCTCCCTGGAGGTAGAGACATGCGTTGGTCCTCACTCTTCTTGCTCCTCTTCGCCGCCACCATCCTGTTTGCGTGCGGGGGAGGAGATGAATACGGCGATGTCGGCGACGGCGGCGGCGCAAATGCGGATGGCGGCGGAGTTGCCGCGGACAGTGACGACCAGGCCACGCCGAAGAGGGAGATTCCGAGGATCTCTCCGCAGGCAACGGCCCTGGCCCAGGATTACAAGATGATCGACGCGATCCGGGACTACGACGCCAAGAAGAAGAGGGCGCTCAAACGCGGCGAGTACCACGCCACGCAGTCGGTCACGGGCGATGCGAACTTCTATCTCGGCCTGATCTGGCGCACCGCGGAAGAGCACGGCAAAGCGGCGGATTCCTTCGTGAAGTTCATCCGGGAGTGCCCCGGCGACCGGAACTTCCGCACCGGGCTCTACTACGCGGGCGTGGAACTGGCGAAGGACGGTCGCGTGGCGGATGCGGCCACCTACGTCACCAGATTCGGCCAGAAGTTCCCCCTGGAGAAGAAGTACTGGAAGTCCATGGCTTCCACGGTCGGCTACGCGATGCTGGCGGACGGCGACTTCCCGGGCGCCGGAAAGCAGCTCGGCATCGCCGCGGAACTCGGCGACGACTATGCGGGCGAAGAGATGGTCCGCTGCCTGTGGGCGCAGGGCGAATACGACAAAGCCCGCACCAAGGCCAACGACTTGAAAGCCCAGTTCGCGAGCAAGGGCGAGAAGCTGCAGAAGCGCTACAATTCGGTCGCCGACCTGGCAGCCCGGATGGGCAACGCCGCGGCGGCCCTGGACATCGAAGGTTTCTCGAAGGACTTCGACGCCAGCGAACTCTCCGGCAAGGCCTACATCGTCTACTTCTGGACCGTCCGGAACCGCGGCACCGCCAACAAGAACGAGCGGCTCCTCACCAGGATCTACGACCGCTACAACGGTGAGGGGCTGGAGATCGTCGGACTCTCCAAGCACTCCGGCTACGACCTGGAGACTGGAAAATCCGATGACTCCATGGGCGCGGAGGAGGAGATCCACAACCTGAAGGTCTGGGTCTTCAACTTCAAGACGCCGTGGGTCCTCGGCGTGGTCGGCGACGAGAAGCTCTTCGACTTCTTCGGCTACCGGGGCAATGTCCCGGCGATCGCCGTGGTCGGCAAGAAGGGCAAGCTGCGCTACTTCCGCGACAGCAGCGACGAGCAGGGCTACAAGATCATCGCGAAGGTCGTCGAGAAGCTGCTGGACGAATAGTCCCGGAGGGACGGGCCCGGTCCCGTCCACGGATGACAGACAGGCGGGCATCTCCACTCGGAGACGCCCGCCTGTCTTCTACACCGTCAGCGGGTACTTCGCCGTCAGTGCGAACACCTTCTCCCGCACCTCGGCCTCCACCGCCGGGTCGCCGGCGTTGGTCAGCACGCGGTGGACCAGGCCGGCGATCTCTTCCATCTCCGGCGCCCCCATGCCCCGCGCGGCGAGCACGTTCGTGCCCATCCGGATGCCGCTCGTGACCCAGGGTTTTCTCGTGTCGCCCGGGACGCCGTTGCGGTTGATAATCAGGCCCGAGCGCTCCAGACACTCCGATGCCTGGCGGCCGTTCAGGTCCTTGCCGGTCGGCTGGAAAGTGAAGTCCTGGCCCCGGAGGTCGATCAGGATCAGGTGGTTGTCGGTGCCGCCGGAGCAGAGCTTGATGCCATTCTCCTGGAGCGCCTCCGACAGCACTGACGCGTTGTCCTGGATGAGTTTCTGGAGATCCTTGAACGCCTGGGTCCGGGCGAAACCGAGAATCCAGGCGATGCCGGCGATGTTGTTGAAGTGAGCGCCGCCCTGGAGCCCCGGGAACACCGCGGTGCGCACCTTCTGGTGGATTTTCTCGTCGTTCGTCAGGATGATCGCGCCGCGGGGGCCTCCGAGTGTCTTGTGAGTCGTGAAGTTCACGACGTCCGCACCATACTCGAGCGGGTTTTTCATCAGGCCGGCGGCCACCAGTCCCGCGTAGTGCGCCATGTCCACCATGAAAATCGCCGGCGCCTCGAGCGAGTCGCAGATCCGGCGCACCCGGTCATAGTCGTAGTCGCGGGGGTAGGCCGAGGCGCCGACCAGGATCATGGCGGGCTGCATCTCGTTCGCCATCCGCTCCATCTGGTCATAATCGACGAAGCCCTCCCCGGTCACGCCGTAGTGGCGGAAGTCGAAGAACTTCGCGGAGAAGTTGAGGAACAGTCCGTGGGTCAGGTGCCCGCCTTCAGCGAGGCCGAGGGCGAGGACGCGGTCGGCCGGGTTGGCAGCGTAGTTTTCGGTCGGGATCTGACCATCCCTGGTCGTGGTGAACTCGGACAGGCCGGGCGTAAGCAGCGCCAGGTAGACGGCGACGTTTGCCGGGGCGCCGGAGAGCGCCTGCACGTTGGCGAAGCTCGCACCAAACACCTCTTTGGCGCGCTCGCAAGCGAGATCCTCGACGACGCTCGACGGACCGGTGCCGGTGTAGTAGCGACCAGTGATGTCGAACCCCTCGGCATAGATGTCGGTCAGGCGGGAGGAGAGGATCGCGCGGACTTCCTTCCGGGCCACGTTCATCGACGGGATCATGACGAGGTAGTTCCGCCACTGTGCCTCGTTCAGGGCGATGGCCGACGTGAGCTCGGGATCGGTGGCGCTGAGGGAGGCGAGAACCGCGACGTCATCCAGCGGCGGGGTGTCCACGCCGCCCACACCGGCGATCAGATCCTTCAGGGCGCCCTCGACATGGTCGGCCAGGGAGGTGAAGGTCGTCGCGATCGTGGCGCGGGAACGCGCCGACATGGCCTTCTCGCCCTCCACCGGTTCGACGTACTTGCGGACTCCATCGTGAATGTCAGCCATGATCGATCTCCATTTTTCAGGCCAGAGCCGTGAGGTGTGCATCTTAGCCCGCATTTTTCACCATTGCCCACGATCTGAAGGGCGTCTGGGGGAGAAGTTCGCCCACTTTCGCCGTCCTCGACAATTCGTGGCCGGTTCTGCGGAAGTTGTTATGCTCGCCGACCGGATACCCCTGCCATTTCTGTCTCTCCCCACTTCCTGTTTGGTGATGTATGGCTAAGAAAACCTCCAAAACCGCCCCGGCGGGCGATGCTCTGTGTCTGCTCCACGATACCGACAAGCTGAAAGCTGAACTGTACCGCGAAGGCGAAGGCTTCCGGGTTCACCTTTCCGGCTCCGGTCGTGGCAAGGACAAGACCTTCGACTCCCTCCCTTCTCTGCTCCAGGGTCTGCAGGCCATCTTCCTCGAGATCCGGATGAGCGGCCGCGGTCTGTCCGGTCTGAGCGCTCTCGCGAAAGCCCAGGACGACGCTCGCCAGGACGTCCTCGCCGCTTCCCGAAAGATCCACGCCGCGCTCGGCACCTAGGAACCACTCCCGACAGGGCCGCCCGCGGAGTCGCCCATGTGCCTCGTGAAGTCCATTGCCGCAGTGATCGTCCTCGGGGTCATCGCCGCCGGCGCGCTCTGGTATCTGCAGTCCCCCTCGGGAACCTGGGTGGTAGACCGGGAAGCCATGCACGAGAAGGCCGGAGATGATGTCGTCTCGCGCCTCACCGACAGCCTCATCCCGAACCTCGAGCTCGAGCTGATCGACAGCGGGAAGTTCACGATGCGGGATGGGGGCGACGCCCTCTTTTCGGGAACCTGGGAGCTGGACGGCGCCGTGCTCCGCTTTGCCGACAGCCCCCTCGATTCGGCCGATTACACTCGTCCCGAACGCCTGACCATCGTGGTCTTCGAGAAGACGATCATCTTCAAGCGTCGATGACCTGCGGAGCCTGGGGGCGGATCGCCTGAAAGCGGCGAGTTTACTGATCTAACGCTCGTTCGGCCGCTCCTCAGTCAATCGTTCGACCGTCGCTTTTCCCAACTCGGACAAAACGTCTCCTCGTTATCATGTCGTCGTCTCGCCGCACTCCGCAACAGCTTCAGACCAACAAACCGGAAGTCGGCTCTTCCGTAGCGGATAGAGCGTGACAGACCACTCGGAAGGAGAGCACCGCATGTCGCTGAAGGACACCCTTTTAAAGAAGATCGAAGAGCAACGTCCGCGTACCACCCGCCTGCTCAAGGAGTACGCAGACGTCAAGGTCGGCGAGGTCAACATCGGCCAGGTGATCGGCGGCGCCCGCGCCGTCCGCTGCCTGGTGACCGACACCTCCTACCTCGACCCGAATGAGGGCATTCGGTTCCGCGGGAAGACCATTCCCGAGACGTTCGAGGCTCTGCCGAAGTACCCCGGAAGCAACTACGCTTCCGTCGAGGCTTTCTGGTGGTTCATCCTCACCGGAGAGGTCCCGACCGAAGAGCAGGCCGCCGAGGTCATCGCCGACTTCAAGACCCGCTGCGAGGTGCCGGACTACGTCCACGACGTTCTGCGCGCCATGCCGCGCGACAGCCACCCGATGGCCATGTTCTCCACGGCCATCAACGTGATGCAGAAAGAGTCGATCTTTGCCAGGAAGTACAACGAAGGCATGGGCAAGATGGACTACTGGGACCCGATGTACGAGGACGCCACCAACCTCCTCGCCAAGCTGCCCCGCATCGGCGCTTTCATCTACCGCCTGAAGTTCAAGGACGACGACCAGATCGCCCCGGACGAATCCCTCGACTTCGGTGGAAACTTCGCGCACATGATGGGCGTTCCGAAGCCGTACGACGACGTGTCCCGGATGTACTTCATGCTGCACTCCGACCACGAATCCGGCAACGCCTCGGCGCACACCATCCACCTCGTGGCCTCAACCCTTTCCGACGCCTACTACGCGCTTTCCGCGGGCATCAACGCCCTGGCCGGCCCGCTGCACGGCCTGGCCAACGAGAACGTGCTGCGCTGGACGCAGAAGTTCATGGCGGACCTCGGTGACAAGGAGCCGACCGAAGAGGTCATCAAGGAAGCGCTCTGGGCTACGCTGAACGCTGGCCAGGTCGTCCCGGGTTACGGCCACGCCGTGCTCCGCAAGACCGACCCGCGCTACCAGTCGCAGATGGAGTTCTGCCTGGAGCACCTGCCGGACTACCCGCTCTTCAAGGTCATCAACATGATCTACCAGGTCGCCCCGGGCGTCCTGAAGGAGCACGGCAAGGCGAAGAACCCCTGGCCGAACGTGGACGCGCAGTCCGGCGTCATCCAGTGGTACTACGGCGTCGAGGAATACCCGTTCTACACGGTGCTCTTCGGTATCGGTCGCGCCATCGGCACCCTGGCCAACATCACCTGGGACCGCGCTCTCGGCTACCCGCTCGAGCGCCCGAAGTCCCTGACGACGGCGATGCTCGAGGATATCGCGGGCATCAAGTAGCACCGACATCGAACCGCAAACCAGAGCGGGGCGTCCTTCGGGGCGCCCCGCTTTCGTCGATGTCCCCATCCTCCCCCGGGGCGAATGGGGACAAGATGCAGATTCCGCAATCGGAGGACCGCCCGTCTGAATTCGGGAAGAACGGGCTCGCATCGTAAATTCGGGGAATGGCATTCGCGGCTCAAAGCGACTGGCTGAGCTGGTGCATTCCCGCCGGGCGCATTTCCGGAGTCCGGGTGGGGATCCACTGGTCCTTCCCCCTCTTCATCCTGCTCTACACGGTGCGAGCGTGGGGGGACTGGGGGGGCGACTGGGCCCTGGTGGTCGTCACCGCGCTGATCCTGCTCTACGGCATCGTCCTCGCGCACGAGTTCGGGCACGTCTTTGCGGGCCGGCGGGAGGGTGTGGAAGCCGACCGGGTGATGATCTGGCCGCTGGGAGGCCTGGCGTTCCTCGGTGAAACCCGCATGGGGCCGGCGGAGGTCCGGATCGCCGCCGCGGGGCCGGCCGTCAACCTGGCCTTCGCCGTCCTGTTCCTGCCGATCCTGGCCCTGGCGGGAATCGAGCTCCGGGCCTCCCTCCTGAACCCCCTGGATATCAGACCGGTCAGCACCGAGTTCGTCCCCGGCGTTCTCTACATCCTGTACAAGGCCAACCTGGTGGGCTTCTTCTTCAACCTGATCCCGGCCTTCCCCATGGACGGAGGCAGGATCCTGCGGGGCCTGCTCTACCCTCGGCACGGCCTGGTGAAGAGCATCCTCCTCACCACGACGGTCTCGTTCGTGCTCGTCGGCGTCTTCATCATCTGGGGCTTCTTCTCCCGGGACTTCACCCTGATCCTCATCGCCGCCTTCGTCGCCATCCAGGCCTGGCAGACCCGGCGCCAGGTACACGGCATGGCGGCCCGGGCCGGAGTCTCCAGCTACGAGTTCGAAACCGCGGAGACTTCCTACACGCGCCCTCAGGACCGAACCGCGGAGAAAGCCGCCCGGGCCAGGCGGAAGAAGGAGCTTCTGGAGCGCAAGCGGCAGCGCCGAAAGGCCCGTGAGGATCGGGAGATCGAGCAGCGGATCGACGGCCTCCTGGACAAGATCTCCGACGGCGGGCTTGACAGCCTGAGCAGACAGGAACGCACCTTCCTCGAGAAGGCCAGCCGGCGGAAGAAATGAACGGCGGCCGGATGTTCATTCAGGCGCTCGCGGAAGAAGCCGCCCGCCGGGTCGGCCCGATCAAGGCGCTCGGCAAGGATCTCACGGCCCTGCACGAAGGCTTCACCTCCGCGCGAGGCGGCCGCGCTCCGGACTACCTCCGTTCCGGGAGGATGCGCTCCGCCTACCTGGCGTCCTTCACCGTCCCGAACGCGGCAAGGGCCTACCACGTGCTCGAGGCAGCCGGCGCGGGACTCGGTCCCGGAGAGAACGCCCTCGACGCCGGCGCGGGGACCGGCGCCGCGGCCCTGGCGCTCGCCGCCCTCTCCCACCCGGACTCCGACATCGTTCTCGTCGATCAGTCGGCCCCGGCGCTGGAACTGGCCGTGGGCCTGTTCAGGACCCTCTTCCCCGACGGCCCCCGCGTGGCCACCACCCTGACCGATGTGCGCGAGAAGCTGCCTCCGGGCCCATTCAAGACGGTCATGGCCGGACATCTCCTGAACGAATTGCTCCCCCGTCGCGGCCACGGCCTGGGCGTTGCGTTCCCCCTGGCCCGATCCCTCGCAAAGCGAACCGCCGGGCACGGGGCCCTGATCTTCCTCGAACCCGCCCAGCGGATCCCCGCACGCGCACTGTCCACGCTTCGCGATCGCCTGATCAGGACGGGATTCCGGCCGATGTTCCCCTGCACCCATGCAGCGGGTTGCCCGGTGCTCTCCCCGCGCGCCAGAGACTGGTGCGTGGTCGACGTACCTTTCGACCGGCCGCAACTCACCGCGGAAGTGGATCGCCTGCTCGGCACCCGGCGGCAGAAACTGACCGTTTCCGCCCTGGCTCTCTCGAAGACCACCGGCCGGGCACCGGATCGGGCGGTGACGGTGATCAGCGAATCGATGCGGGCGGGGAACGAGACCCTCCTCTACCTCTGCGCGCCTTCGGGCCGGCTGGTGGTCCGCCTGCCGCGCCCCCCGAAAGAGCGTCTGCCCCGGGGCACCAGGCTGCTCTTCCCCGCCCGGGCCCGGCCGGACGGACGGGATCGCTCCGGGGCGCCGTCCTTTCGCCTGAACCCGGAGGAACTCGTTCGGCTGCGCTGACGCCCTTTCTCACGTTCCCTCCGGCGCTCTCCCACCCTCACCCTTCACCTTGCGGTAAAGCCCCGCCAGGCCACCCTTCACGGCGCCGCCCGCCGCCTTGCCGATGCCGGCGATAACCTCCTGGGACCGGTCCTTCGCCGCCGCCAGCGCCGCGGAAAGGGCGGTCTTCTTCGTCGCCTCGTCCCAACCCTTGAACGACCGGCATCGCTCTTTCGCGAGATACCCGATGCGCAGGGTGGCCACGGCGTTGATGCCGCCATCGACCAGTGGACCGGCGAGGACTCCGGCCACGGAGCCGAGCATCCCGCCGATGAGCCCTCCCGCCGCATCCGAAAGGCCCTCCAGATAGCTCGCCAGCAGCGCGGCGCCGGAGACATCCCGCAGCACCGCGAGGCTTCCGCGCACACCGGGCCGGCCATAGTAGATGTTGGCGATGCGCGAGACCAGGTTCCCGTTTCGCCAGAGGACGATGAAGGCGTCGAGAGTGCCGTTCGGCGACAGCGCCGTGGCCGCGCCCACCGAAAGCGCCTCGGCCCGGATCAGGTGGTCCACTTCACGGTCCAGGGGTTCGAGCAGCGGCGTCACTTTCTCCGCCTCGAAGCTCGCGATCTCCGCCCGGGCGGCCTTCGGGTCACCGCTCTCCCTCCAGTGATCCTCGATCGCGGATGCGGTGTCCTCGGCGGCATGGATCAACGCGATCGAGTGGGGCAGTCCCGGGTTCCGCCGGAGCGTCTTCAGGTAGCCCCGCAGGTACTCGATCCGCTCCCGGCAGTGGGACATTTCCCAATCCGCGTCGTTCGCCGGCGCGCGCGGCGCCCGGATCACCACCGGCATCCTGACAAATCGATACACCGGCACGCCGATCAGTCGGAACACGAGAAACAGCACGAGACCGAGAAAGGCCCACGCCAGCACCGGGGAGAACCCGTCGATGAGCGAGTAGAGTTCCCCCACCTCACGCCCGATCACGATCAGCGTCATCGCGAAGAACAGGAAACCGAGATACTTCACAAAGGCGAACAGCCGCCTAAAGACGAGGAGCAGGTCATTCAGGGGCGAGCCCATGGCGAGTCCTTTCGATGATTCCCACACGTCGAATCCACATTACCCGGGGGTGCGGGATCAGGCTACGATGATCGCGATGGAGGATCTCGAGACCACCCTCGGCCGGCACGCGCGCCCCGCCGCACCGGAACTCACGGTCACCCGGGACGAAGGCAAGCTCCGCTGCCTCGCCTGCGGGCATCGCTGCCTCGTCGTTCCCGGGAAGCGTGGCATCTGCAAGGTCCGCTTCAATCGGGGCGGCACCCTGATGGCCCCACACGGTTACGTCGCGGGACTGGCCGTCGACCCGATCGAGAAGAAGCCCTTCTATCACGTCCTCCCGGGCCGCACCGCCCTGTCGTTCGGGATGCTCGGGTGCGACCTTCACTGCCCTTATTGTCAAAACTGGATCAGTTCACAAGCGCTGCGGGATAAATCCGCCGATGCCCGGTTTGACCCGATCACCGCCGAGGAGATCGTGCGCCTCGCCGCGGTGCGCCGGACCCCGGTCATCACCTCCACCTACAACGAGCCCCTGATCACCGCGGACTGGGCGGCGGAGGTGTTCGACCTGGCGAAGGAGAAGGGCCTGCTCACATCGTTCGTCAGCAACGGCAACGCCACGCCGGAGGTGCTCGACTTCCTCGCTCCGCGGCTGGACATCATGAAGGTGGACCTGAAATCGTTCCGGCAGGAGCGCTACCGCGAACTCGGCGGAATCCTCCGCCACGTCCTTCAGACGATCGAGGGGACCCTCACCCGCGGCATCTGGCTCGAGGTGGTGACACTCGTGGTGCCGGATTACAACGATTCCGACAAGGAACTCGGGGAGATCGCAGGTTTCCTCGCCGGGCTCTCCGCGGACATCCCGTGGCACGTGACCGCCTTTCACCCCGACTACCGGATGACCGGCCGGCCCGCCACCCCGCCATCGACTCTCGCCCGCGCCCTCGACATCGGGACGGCCGCGGGCCTTCGCTTCGTCTACCCCGGGAACATCCGCGGGCGGCTCGGTGACCGGGAGAGCACCTTCTGCCCCCGGTGTGACGCGCTGCTGATCGGTCGCACCGGCTATGAGGTGGGACCGGTGCGAATCGGTCCGGACGGCCGCTGTCCGGACTGCGCCGCGGAGATCACCGGGCGCTGGTGATCCTGCTTGCCATCGGTGACCATTCGAGCGATCCTTGAGGCATGGAAACCAGCAGCGACAATCGGGAAGATCGGGACCGATACCGCCCCCCGCACTTCTCCTGCGCCTTCTGCCAGACCGACAGCGTCAAGCCCTTCAAGATCTGCGAATCCTGCGGCGAGTCACAACCGGAAGGCGACTCCGAGGAGGAGTAGCCGGCCTTTCATGGCGTGCCGCCCGCTCGCGGGACTGCCAGACCGCTGCGGAGGACGCGATGACCTGAAATCCTGCCGAGCGGTTGCCCGGCCGCCATTGCCGGGTGATCCGGGTCAGCGCGGCTACCGTCCACGGGCGGCCTTCCGGGCGGCCAGGCAGGACTTGACGAAGTTCCCCACCTCGGTGAAGTACGACTGTCCCATGGTGGCGGCCAGGTCGTTGTGATCCGCACCCGGGACCGGGATGAAACGGATCCGCTCCTGCTTCGCGAGTCCGGCCAGGTCCCGCCCCTGGTCAAACGGCACGACGCGGTCGGCGGTGCCGTGGAAGGAGAGGATCGGGAGGTCGAGGTCACCGATCCGTTCGTCGCTCGGGAAGCGCGACTTCGCGGCGAGGTAGAGCGGGATCACCGGGATGGTCTTCCTGATCATCTCCTTCAGGGAGTAGAAGGTGCTCTCCAGGATGAGTCCGGCGGGCTCGGTTCTCGAAGCGAGTTCCACCGCCACCGCCCCGCCGAGAGAGCGCCCCAGGATGACGGTGTCGCCGGGTTTCGCGCCGTGGGCCATCAGGTAATCCCACGCCGCGGTGGCATCCCGGTAGACGCCGGCCTCGTCTGGGCTGCCCTCGGACGCGCCAAACCCGCGATAGTCGAGGAGAAGGACCTGAAGCCGCGGGCCGGCGACGAACTCGGCGAAGTCGGGCCAGCGATGGGCGTTGTTGCCGGCGTTGCCGTGCAGCCAGAGGAGGTGCCCTCGAGGGTTTTCCGGAGTGCCGAGCCAGCCGCTCAAGGTCACGCCGTCGGCGGTTTCGATGAAGACCTCCTCGAAAGTCCCGGCCCCGGCCGGCACAGTCAAGGACAGCTCCTCGAGGGCCCCCGCCTGAAGCGGCAGAGGATGGAAGACGAGTTTGTTCTCGAACAGTCGCACGACGACCACGAGAGCGGCCAGCAGGATCAGAAGACGGATGGCGATCATGAACATTTTGCGACGCATTGCGTGGGGTTGGTCCCGGTTATAGTGGGCTCGTGACCGGAAACTCTAGCAGACTGAAGCGGGAGGCGAAGAAGGGACAGCTCGTGCTCTTCGGGCTCATCGAAGAAGGAACAACGCCCCCGGCTTCCGAAACCCTCCCTTCCAATCCGGCGTCCAAAGCGGCCGCCCCGGTGCAACTTCCCGACCTCGATGCGATGTTCCGGGACCTGAACGAGCGCTTCTTCGAGGGACTGCTCGGAGCGAAGGTGGACTGGTCGAACCGCCTGTCCGCCGCTTCCGGGAAGTGCGACGTCAGGCGGCGGATCATCCGCATCTCCGTGAAGCACTATACGAAGCGCCCGCTCCTGCTCGAAGCCACCCTCGCCCATGAGATGCTGCACCTGATCGTCCCGGATCACGGGAAGGAGTTCCGGCGGCTGGGCATTTGGATCGCCGGACAGCTCGGCGTGCCCTACGAGGAATTCCGCTACGCCGAGAACTGGGCGGACCTGCGCCGCTTCAAGTACCTCTATGCCTGCCCGTCCTGCAACGCGGAGCTGGTTTCGAGGAAGCGCCGCTCGGTCTCATGCGGTCGCTGCGGCGGGGGACGCTTCGATGAGCGTTTCCGGATGGTGCTCACCGAGAGCAGGGCCCGACCGGGTCCGGTGCTGCTCGGTGAACGCCCCGTCCGCTCCCGCTGAACGATCCCGCGGTACCGACCGGGAAGGTGATCGCTCCGGGAGGCGGCTACTTCCCCCCGTACCACTTCTGCACTTCGTCGGAGAAAGGAACGGCCGGCGGATCGCCCCAGGTTTCCGGAGAAGCGGCCGGCACATCCCCTTTCCAGACGAGCCCTTACTTCCGAAGCTTCTCCAGCACCCGCCTGGCGGCTCCGCGGACGCCCGCGTTCCGGTCGGACTTCGCCATCTCGCGCAGGCGGTCCTCCACGCCTCGGAAGCGATAGGCGCCGCAGGCCTGAACCGCCCAGGTGCGCATCCGGAAGTAGGGGTCCCGCGTCATCCGGAGCACGGTTTTCCTCGTCGCGGGATCATCCGGCGCCAGGGCGAGGATCAGGTCGAGCGCCGCCTTGCGCATCATCGACATGGCGCCGCGTCCGTAGCGATACGCGAGGAGCGGCTCCGCCAGAGCAACGGCGCGCGGATCACCGAGCGACTTGAGTCCGTCGAGCGCGCCGTGGCGAACGATCTCGCGGTGGCTGTCGACCACGAGCAACGCGCTGAGGGCCTCGAAGGCCTCCGTCGGCCGGAGGCGTCCCGTTGCGCGCGCGGCGGCGGCCAGCACGTAGGGCTGCTTCAACCGCCAGGCGGCGTCGAGCACCACCGCCCCGGCCTCCTTGCGCGTTCGCGAACCAAGGGCGAGGTACGCGGCCTCGCGAACCCGGGTGTCCTCATCAGTGACCGCCGAAAGCAGCCCCGCGAGCGCATCAGGCGATTCCGGCAGCCTGGCCAACAGCCCGGCCGCTTCACTCCGGACCGCATAGAAGTGATCCCCGGCCAGCGCCTTCGCAATGACCTTCGCGCCGCGGCTCCCGAACGTCACGAGAGCGTGCAGAGCATCGATCCGACCGGCGACGTCGGGACAGGTTTCGGCCTGGTCGGCCCATTCCGCGAAGCCCTGCTCGTTCTCGACGCGAGCCAGGATGAAGCTCCCGTCATCGATGCGGACGTACCGGGGCGCCTGCGCGCAGGGCATCTCGAAGACGTGCTCGCGCTCAAAGATCGTGGCGCGGGCCGGAAGGGCCCCATCCGCGGTCTGCACCCGGATCGGCACGGTCAACCGGAAGAGCCCCTGGCCGCCGCCTTCGGGCTGCTCCTGCCGGATGCGCAGTTTGAGCATCTTCCGGCCGGGAAAGTACTCCTTCGTCACACGGAGCACGGGGTACCCCGCGCCGTAGACCCACTGATCGAAGAACCAGGTGAGGTCCCGGCCGGCGGCATCGGAGAACGCGCGTTTCAGGTCATCGGAGGTGGCGGTACCGTCGTCGTGGCGATCGAGATAGAGCCGCAGACCGGCCTGGAATTTCTCATCGCCGAGTTCGAGGCGGAGTTGGTTCAGGATCGCCGCGCCCCGGTTGTAGTTCTTGCCGCCGTATAGCTCAAGCGGCTGATCCCCTCGCGGGGAGCGGGTGTGGCCGAGCTCGGAAGGCTTCGGCGTGCCGGCCAGGTACGAGCCATTCTGCCTGCGGCGACGCACCCGAAACTCGTCGATACCGTCGGCCTCTTCGAAGAAAAGGTCCGTCATGTAGGTGGCAAATCCCTCGTTCAACCAGAGGTGGCTGAAGCTCTCGCAGGTCACCAGGTCGCCGAACCACTGGTGCGCGAGCTCGTGCGCGACGATGCTTGAGGCGTCGAAGTTCGGCCGCACTTCAGGGCCGTGCAGGAGCCGCATGTTCATGGTCGTAGCCGTGGTGTTCTCCATGCCGCCGTAGAGGAAATCCCAAACGAAAGTCTGCGCGTATCGCTGGTAGGGATAGGGGTGGTCGAGGTACTCGCTGAAGAAGTCGAGCATCTCCTTCGTGCGGTCGAAGGTATACCGTGCCTGCTCGAGCGTGCCCTTGAAGGCGTTGACCTCGAGGAGCACTCCATCGTGTTCCTCGAGCCAGCACTCGTAGTCACCGACGACGACCGAGACGAGGTAGGAAGGCAGGCGCTCCGACATGACCCAGTGATCGATGCGCCGCGGACCGGGCCGGTACTGCTCGCCGGTCATGAGACCGTTCGAGATGGTCTTCAACTCGTCGGGGACGTCGATGAACAACTCCACGGTCATGCGGTCGTCCGGGAGATCGTAGCTCGGGAACCAGTGGCGGTTGTCGGCGCCCTCGCCCTGGGTGTAGCAGGAGAGCGGCACCTGCGGCTCGGCTTTCGTCGGCACGTGGAAGTACATGCCGCGCGTGGGCTTCGACTCGTACCGGATGGTGACCTTGCCCGCGGCACCCTTCGCCAGCGGGTGCGAGAGGGTCATCCGCAGTTCGCCGTCTTTCAACTCGAAGAGGAGCGGAGTTCCGGCGCCGTCGGTCACCGAGAAGACCTTCGTCTCGCGCGAGTGCAGGCGCAGCACACGAAAGCCGTCGGTGAGCGCGAGGAACGAGAGTTCCGCGGTTCCGGTCACGGTGCCCGCCCGGATGTCCGGCCGGATCCGCAGCACGAGGTGTTCCTGGTCGAAGTCTCGATCGGTGCGATCGAGAGCGAGGACCGGGGAGAGGAAGATCGGGAGCAGAATGGCGGTGAGGAGTGCGCTCTTCATCCGCCCAGTCTACCCTCTGACGCGGGAACGATCACTACCGGGTGAGCCTGATGATGCGGTCCTCGCCGTCCTCGAGGGTGAACTCAACCGTCTTGCGCTCGCCGCCGACGAACTCGATGGCAAGAGAGTACTTTCCGGGGGGCACACACCTTGACTTCGCCCCGTCCGCGTCCATGATGGCGCCAAAGGAGAATTGCCATGACCGAACCTACCTACGACAGCATCCGGCACCTGATCGAGTCCGAGGAGCAGGACCGGAACACCATGAAGTGCGTTTTCAAGTGCCCGGAGACCGGGGCCACGGCCGAGGCGAGCGCCACGATTTCGCAGGGTCGCGGAGTCAAGAACGTCGCGCAGGCCGCGGTGAAGCGGAGCCTCTTTTCGAGCCTCCGCCGCGCCGTCTCGAGCACGCTCTACAGCACGCTGGGCCACAGCATCGCCGGTCGGGCCGCCTCCGAGGTCAGCCGGGAGATGCTCTCGAACACCCGTCAGGGAACCCTCTACTCCGCGGATGACAAGAAGGAGGCGGTGGTGCGCGCCTTCGAACGCGTCGCGGCAGAGTTCCGGTTTGACGCGGACGCGGGGCACTTCATGGGGATCCCCGCCGGTGCGGTGGTGGAGACCGGCTTCAGCAAGCAACTCGCGGAGCACCCGGTCGCCGGACGCTACGAGCAGGGCCTCCTCGCGCGGATGCTGGTGGAGATCGCCTGCGCGGACGGCACTGTCTCCGATGACGAGCGCGCATTCCTCGGAGATTTCATCGACCCGGAACTCGGCTCGATCGATGACCTGGCGAATCGGGACAAGCTGAACGCGGTCGACCTCGAAGAGGCCGCGGAGGGTGCGGTTCGAGAGAGCATGCTCATGATCGCCTGGACGGCCGCCCTCTCCGATGAAGGCCTGGCCGATTCCGAGCGGGCCCGGCTGACCGATCTCGCCGCGGGACTGGGTATCACCGACGACCGCGCCGCGGAAGTCCGCCACCTGGCCACGAGCCACCTGCTCGAGCAGGCGTTCGCCGCGGCGTACCCCGGTGGAAAACGGGACGACGACGCGCATGCCGAGACGATGGCCTACGCCGCGAGCCTCGGCGTTCATGCCGAGGACGTGCAGCGGGCCGACATCCGCTACCGAAAGCGGATGGGCATCGTGTAGCCCGAGTCGGGGGTTCCAGGACGAGGTTCGGCTCGTCCTCACATCACCTGGGGCGATCGCCATCAGGACCGGTGGAGCCCTTCGGAGGGGCGAGCGCTGCCCCGACCGCGCATCACCAACGGCGCCCGCACAATCACAATCCCCGGCGCCGAGGGACCGGCGCCCCCCGAGGCCGCGCATCGCCGCGGCGGCGAGAGCTCAGTAGTTGTAGAGGCCCCCGTTGCCGTTCACCGAAATCACGATGGCGGCGATCCCGACCAGGAAGGCGAGGATCCCGATCACGATTCCGGCGATGGCCAGGCCGACGCCCTCTTCTCGTCGCTTGGCCTCACCGAGGCCGATCATGCAGAGGATGGCCCCGACGATCGCAATCGGCGCACAGCACATGGGGAGCGCCACGATGGAGATGATGAACCCGACCAGCACGATGGGTGGCATTCCCTTCGTACGTCGGCCGCCGTAGGCCCCCCGGCCCTGGCGTCCGCCGGCGGCCGCTCGGCCCTGAGACTGCCGGCCCGCTCCGGAAGCCGGCGGCGCCACCGGGCGCACCGGCGCTCCCCCCGGCAGGGGAGCGACCGGCTCTTCCGGCGAAGGATCCTGCACCAGCGACGGGAAGATCTCGTCGAAGCCGCCGGCCTCTTCCCACTCCTCCATGGGTGCGACCCAGACGAGGTCGCTGCGCCTGAGTTCACCGCTGTCGGCGAGCCGCCGCAATTCCCCGATATCGACCGGCCCCACGGACTGCCCCTCGCGGGCGTAATACCATTCGCTAGCCACGGCCCCTCCTACTCTGCCTGCTTCTGGTAGCTCCGGAGCATGCGGAACAGATCGCTGTCTTCAGTGCTGAGTACAATCCGGGTCTCCTTGCCGAGCACTTTCGGCAGAAGCTCGAGTGAACGCAGGAAGAAGTAAAACTCCGAATCTTTCCCGAACGCCTCGGCGTAGATCTTCAGCACCTCGGCATCGGCCGCACCGCGGATGATCGTGGCCTCCCGCGTCCCCTTCGACTCGATCGTCTCCAGTTCCTTCTGCATCTCACCGAGGATCGTGGCCTCCTGCTCCCGGCCCTCGGACTTGTAACGCTCGGCGATCCGCTCGCGCTCGGAGCGCATGCGTGCATAGATGTTGGGGATCACCGCGCGGACGTAGTTGAAGTGCTTGATCCCAACGCTCTGGACCTCGAACCCGTAGTCCTGTTCGATCTTACCCTTGGCCATGGCGAGGATGTCGGAGACGATCCTCTCCCGTCCCACCGAGATCTGGATCCCCTTGTCGGCCTCCGCCTCCTCCAGTTCCTCGGAGGTATAGGTCAGCCGGCGAGGCGTGTTGCGCAACACTTCCATCAGAGCCTGGCCGGAGATGACGTTCTTCACCGAGGACTCGATGATGCCGTCGAGCATGCCCTGTCCACTGCTCTCGGTGCGGATGGCTTCATAGAACTTCCGAACGTCGGTAATCCGCCAGCGGGCCCAGGTGTTGACCTCGATATTCTCCTTATCCACGGTCAAGAGGTCGCTCGGTTCCCCGTCCCACTCCCGGAGCCTGGTGTCGAAGAGTCCCACGGACTGAATCACCGGAAGCTTGAAGTAGAGCCCCGGTTCGGTGCGGACGGTCACGACTCTCCCGAACTGGGTGACGATGGCGTGATTCGGCATCGGCACGACGTAGAGACTGGCCCTCAGAAGGATCACCAGGAGGATGACCGCGACAGAGATCAGTACCGGCTTGCGCATGTCCATGACTATCTCCCCTCCCCGGCGCCGAGATCGAGCAGCTTCAACACTCCGGAGCCCTCATCATCGACCAGAGTGATCCGGCCGAGCTTCGGCAGGAGCTTCTCCATGGCTTCGAGGTAGAGGCGCTTGCGAGTGACGTCCTCCGCCTTTTCGTACTCCGCCAGAACCGCCAGGAAGGCGCTCACGTCACCTTGCGCCCGGTTCACGCGGCCGACCTTGTAACCCTCCGCCTCCTTGATGGCCTTGTCGGCGGCGCCCCGGGCGGCGGGGATCATCTGGTTCCGCTGCCCTTCGGCCTCGTTGATGATCCGGGATCGCTCCTGGATGGCCTGGTTCACCGCGTTGAATGCTTCCCTCACGTGGTCCGGCGGGTCGACGCGCTTCAGGTTGACCTTGATGATGTGCAGGCCGCACTTGAAATCGTCGAGGGCGATTTGCATCTTGGCCGCCACCGACTGTTCGATCTCGGTGCGCATGGTCGTCAGCACCTCGTCCACCGACCGGTTCCCCACCTCGATCCGCATGATCGCCTGCGAAACGTCGCGCAGGGTCTGCTTCGGATCGCGTACCTCGAAGTAGTAGTCCTTCAGGCTGCGGATCTTGTAACGGACTTCCCAGTTCACCAGGGCGAGGTTCAGGTCGCCGGTGAGCATCGTGGCCTCGGCGATCACCATCGGAGAGCGGTAGTCGTATTCGCTCCGCACCCCGGCGGAGAGGGTACGAAACCCGAATTCCTCCCGGTGGATCGTCAATACCTCGCCCTTCAGGACCTTGTCGATCCCGAACGGCAGCTTTCCCTTCAAACCGGGCCCGGAGGTGTCGTGGTACTTGCCGAAGCGCAGCACCACCGCCTCCTCGTTGGCCTTGACGGTGTAGAAGGAAGTGAAAATGCCCCAGATGACCAGGATGACCACAACGAAGACCCAGGCGAGGGCGAACACCCGCTTCGGGTTGCGCTGTGCCCATTCCATCGGGTCGAAGGCCGCGTCGAACTGTCTGCGCGGCGGAGGTCCCATCGATGACATGGCTGGCTCCGGAATTCAGAGAGCGGTTGGTTCAGCGAGCCTGTAATCCTGCCACGAATTCGGCCCGGGCGCCTAGGACGACCGGGCCGGAATCTCGATCTTTCGGGAGTCTCTACGTCAGGCGCGGCGGACGTATTCGAACTCGAAGGGCTTATCCTTGATCCCCTTGACCGGCGGAGCGATCCAGTTGGCGATCCTGCCGACCTCATGCACGGGGTACATCAGGGTCTTGATGAACGCCTGATCCTCTTCACTCGGAAGCCACTCGCGCTTCCGGCTTTCCCACTCGTCCGAAGAAACCGGGTTTCCCTCGGGATCGAAGTCATGCTTCGAGTAGAGGCCGATGGCGCGGTGGAAACGACGGCTCGGGAGAACGAGCCGTTCGTCGCTGCCTTCCTTCTCGAGGAGCTTGTTCCAGCGCTTCACCACATTGCCGCAGTCCTCGACGTAGTCGTCGCGGAGAACCTCGTTCATGGCGTTGCGGAGCGGCACTTCCTCGGTGGTCATCCTGCCGTCCGAAAGCACCGGCATCTGGTAGATCCCGTCGAGGGCGACGTGGTCCTCGTAGCGTCTGGCCTCCTGGTAGCGGCCCTTGAGCCCCGAGCCGAAGAAGTCCGCGGCGTTGCTCGACTGTTCCCCGCCGTAGAGATCGACCGAAACGGTGAACCAGAAATTCAGGTATTTCTGGAGGGTGGCGAAATCGATGCCGCCGTTCTCCCGGACATTCTCGGGACCGTGCTCGCGCGCCAGCTCCACGGTGCGCTTGAGGATCCGGCCGATGCCGGTCTCACCCACGAACATGTGGTGCGCCTCTTCGGTCAGCATGAATCGACAGGTGCGCGAGAGCGGGTCGAAACCGGACTCGGCCAGCGCCAGCAACTGGAACTTCCCGTCCCGGTCGGTGAACGTGGTGAACATGAAGAAGGAGAGCCAGTCCGCGATGGGCTCGTTGAATGCTCCGAGAATTCTCGGGCTGTCCGGGTCGCCGGAGCGGCGGCGGAGCAGATCCTCGGCCTCATCCCGGCCATCCCGGCCAAAGTAGGTGTGGAGCAGGTAGACCATGGCCCAGAGGTGCCGCCCCTCCTCCACGTTCACCTGGAAGAGATTTCTCGCATCGTAGAGCGAGGGCGCGGTGGCCCCGAGATCGCGCTGCTGCTCCACGGACGCCGGCTCGGTGTCGGCCTGGGTCACGATCAGGCGGCGCAGCAGGTTCCGGTACTCGCCGGGTACCGTCTGGAATGCAGGCTCGCCGTAGTGGTCGCCGAAACCGACGGTGCGGTCGGGAATGGCCTCGTTCAGGAAGATCCCCCAGCGGTACTCCGGCATCTTGACGTAGCCGAAGTTCGCCCAGCCCTCGCGGTCCACACTGATGGCGGTGCGGAGAAAGACATCGTCCCCCTGGAAGCCCTCCGGCCCCATGCTCTTCCACCAGTCGATGTAGCCGGGCTGCCACTTCTCGAGCGCGCGCTGCAACCGCTTGTCGTCCTTCAGGCCCACGTTGTTCGGAATGGCGGAAGTAAGGTCGACCTTGCTCATCAGGTTCTCCTGAAATCGAAGCGGGGGCGCTCGGGGCGGCCGTAACACGTCAGCGCTCCAGTCTCTCCCACTGCGTTTGGTCTCTGGAAGATCCAGTTCTGCCAGGCGGTCAGTCGGCCGAAGATCTTGGTTTCCATCGTTTCGGGACCGGCGAAGCGGAGGTTCGCCTCCATGCCGGTCAGGGCATCGGGTGAGAGGCTGGCGCGCTCCTCGACGGCGATGCGGACTTCGTCTTCCCAGTCGATGTCGTCCGGGGCGAAGGTGACGAGGCCGTGGTCGAGGGCCGCTTCCGGATCGAAGGATCCCTCATGCGCCAGAGCGGCATCGACGCGCTCCGGATCGCCGAGGAATCGGGTCTCGAGCCGCGTCAGGCCGTTCGACATGGGGAGATCGCCGGCGGAGAGCGGGCCGATTTCGAAACTCACCGGGTGCTCCGGGTCGTCCAGCATGTAGGAGCGGTCCGCGGCGAGGGTCAGTTCGAAAAGCGATCCGGAGAACACGGTGCCCTCGTCGATAATCGCGAACATGCTCTTCGCGGTGAGATCCATGCGCTTCAAGGTCCGCTTCATGTGGGCCAGGATCTCGGTGACGAACCAGTCGCCGCGGTTGTCGAGCAGCGCCTGGTCGATGGAGAGCACCGTCTGCGGGTCTCCCTCGGTGCGGAGCAGTACGAGGCCGATTCCGGGGAAGTTGAAGCGAAGCTGGAGCAGGGCGTCGTCGAGTTCCCGGAAGGCGCGAAGGCCCCAGTAGTCGGCGCCGCGCTCGCGGATCCCGGCGGCATCCGTGGGCTCCGGCGCGGCGGGGGTGCGCATGGTGAGGTGGGCGATGCGGGCGTCATGATCGCACCGCAGCGAAACGTGGCGGTACTCGGCCCCATCGCCGGTGCACTCCGCGCCGAGGGGGTCGAGGGTGACGCCCTTGCCGGTGCGATGCGCGAACAGATCTTCGGATTCCGCGGCCATCTCCGCGAGCCGCGCGGTGACCGCTCCGGCGAATTTCGAAGCCGGAGCGATCCGGTCGACAAATCCGCCGGCCAGCGCACGACGCCCCTTCAGCCCCTCGGCCAGCGTGGAAAAGTAATCGGCGAGGTCGCGCCGCACCTTGCGCTTGTCCACGAGCCGGGTCAGACCGCCGGTGCCGGGCAGCACGGCGAGAAGCGGGGTTTCCGGGAACGAGACCGCGCTCGCGCCATCGTCCGACATCAGGATCTCGTCACAGGCCAGCGCCAACTCGTAGCCCCCGCCGGACGAGACGCCGGAGATGGATGAGAGGGAGCGCAGGCCCGAGACGGCCGACGCATCCTCCAGACCGAGGCGCGTCTCGTTGGTGTACTTGCAGAAGTTCACCTTGAAGCCGTGTTCGGACTTGCCGAGCATGTGGATGTTCGCACCGGCGCAGTAGATGCGATCGACACCGCTCTCGATCGAGACGGCGCGGACCTCGGGGTGCTCGAATCGCAGCCGCATGATGGCGTCCGCGAGTTCGATATCGACGCCGAGATCGTATGAGTTCAGTTTCAGCTCATAGCCTTCCCGAAGCCCCCCCTCTTCATCGATCCTGATGATCAGACGGGCGGTGTTCCCTTCCACCTTGAGCTCGAAGTGGTGGTAACGATCCGGGTGCGTTTCGAAGCGAATGGGATCCATGGTCCCGGGAGGCTAACCCTTCCCCGGTGCCACCCCAAAGGATTGCCCTCGAACGAACGTTCGACAAGCCAGGCGGCCGAGACGGAGTTCGCCTCTCCGGTACTCGACGTGAGTTGCGCTGATACGCCCCACCTGCTTTACTGCGCCCGTTCTTCCTCACAGGCGCACCTGAAAAACCACGTGGGAGGCTCCATTGGCGTTCACCAACGATGAGTGGGAAGCGGGGATCACCTGGGACGAATACCTCGCGGGCGTCAAGTCCCATGCCGAATTGTGGCACCACCACTGGGAGCATGCCGAAGTCCCGGAGAGTATCGCCCTGCGCCTCGCCGACCTCCCCGGGCCCCGCCGCGTACTGGTCCTCTCGGAAGACTGGTGCGGGGATGCCGCGCGTTCGGTCCCGGTGATGGTAAAGGCCCTCGCCACCGCGCCGAACGTCGAGGTGCGCATCCTCGATATCGAGCATCATGAGGACGTGATCAACCGCCATCTCTCCCGGAAAGCCAAGGCGATTCCGGTGGCCATCGTGATGGACGACCAGGGCGCCGACCTCGGCTGGTGGGGCCCCCGCCCCGCCCCGCTGCAGGCCATCCTGCGCGACCGGATCCGCGAACTCGGCAGCCCGAAAAAGGAGGAGATGGGCACGTTCTACGCCCCGATCATGGGCTGGTACAAGAAGGACGGCGGGAAGACGACGCTCGAGGAGATGGCGATCCTGCTGGAACGTGGGAACTGACCCGATCCGTCCCGAGGATCGGGGGCCCGGATACTTCCAGCCCGAGCCGCTTGAAGCTCATTCCCTCGACGGCTCACACTCCTGACACAACGCCGCCGGGACACCAGGGGGCGTCCCGGCGGCGTGCGGCATTCTGGTCGGGGAGATTTCTAGCTGCTGCGGCGGCGGCGACGCCACGACCTCGCGGCACCGAGGACACCGAGCAGGCCGAAGCCCAACCAGGCGGCGGAGGGCACGGGGACCACGCTCAGGTTGAGCCGTGTGTCGTCGACATGGAGACCGCCGCCGACCGTCATGGCGGTCAGCCACATGTAGCGGTTTCCGCCAACCTCCGCGGGAATGAGGTCGCCCGCGTTGGACCTGGTTTCAGTGAAGAGCAACCCTCCGAGCGCATCCCGCAGGTTCAGATCGACCGCGAGGACCCCGGAATCATCTCGGAAGACCCACTCGTACGTGTACCAGCCGGAGGTGCCGACCGCGTAGTGATTGATCGTCCCCAGGTCCTGACGAGGCAGGAAGTTGGTGTTGTTCGATGCACCGACCAGCAGGCTCCCGGAGCTGTCCCTGGTCGTGTGAAAGATGAAGTCTCTCTGGTGGCTTCCATCGCTTCCGTTTGCGGCGACGGAGAGATCGAATCCGGCGCCGTCCGCCCAACCGGTGTCCAGATAGACCGCGGCTTCGGCGACGTACCCCCCGGAAGGCCAGGTATCCCGATACCCATCGAAACGGGAGAAGGGCCCGAGGTCGGACATGATGGCGTGGTAGCCACCGGTCGCACTGGTTACCCCGCCGGTCCCCGATGCCACCCGGGTCACAACACCGGTCAGGTAATCATTCCAGCCCGCAGTGTCGGTCTCGAAACCCTGGTCAAAGACAGTTCCCGCCGTGACCGGCATGGCCGCGACGGCCAGCACCGCCGCCGTGATACACAGAACCCTGCCCATTTCATCTCTCCTCACATCCAGCAGCCAGCTTGCCGGCGAACGACCTGTTCCCGGCTCGATCTGGAAAGGGAGCTTGCAGACGCACCCGGACGATCCTCCGGCAGCGCTGCTCCTACACCGGCCGCCCGGCCGGTGGAAGAGCCTCCCGCTCTGCCTGCCCGGGACTGCCCATGCGACGCTCCGAGGGCTGGTCGCCCAAACCACTCCCACACGCATAGATTGGCAAATCAGCCGGAAACTTTGGTGAATTCCGCGAAAAACCTCTCTTTCGGGGTTCACCCCATCCCCGCCCTACGAGGACGCGGCCCGGGCCCGCCTTCTCTCCTTGCGGCTCCCCTTGTTCATCGTCAGGAGGAGGGCGGGGAGACTGACCGTCAGCTGCAGCAGGTCGCGACCACTGACCAGTCCGATCCGCCGCGCCTTGCGCATCATGTGGAAGATGTGCGAAGGGTTGTAGAAGCTCTTCCTGATCTGGTTCCGGATCTTCTTCAGTTCCGAACGCCCCCGGCCCCTCGAGTACACGTGGCCGCCGACCTTCGTGTAGTAGTAGTCGGGTGTGTTTTCGACCAGTTCCCTGAGCGGTGAGAACTTCTCGATGCGGAGTTTCTGGAAGCTGATGGAGTCGACCTTGATCTCCTTCGCGAACTCCGGAATGTACAGCATTTCCTCATCCGTCTCACCGACGTTCCCGTAGATGAAGTACCCGTGGGTGTAGATGTCGTACCGCGACAGCACTTCGAAGGCGTCCCGGATCTGCTGCTGGGTGATGCCCTTGTGAAGCTGCTTCAGAATGCGGTCGTGGGGCGATTCAATCCCGATCAGGAAGAGCCGGAAGCCGGCCTGCTCCGCTTTCTCGAGCAGCCGGGGATGCTTCGCGACGTCGATTCGCGTCTGGCAGGCGAACGTCTTCCTGATCCCGTTCTCGATGATCAGGTCGCAGAGCTTCTCGCTCCGCTTCGGGTTCGTGAACAGGTTGTCATCGGAAAAGAGCACGAAATCGGCGGTGATCGTCTTCAGTTCCTCGATCACCGACTCGACCGGGCGCTCCGTGTAGTTCCGCTTCTGGCCCAGCGGATTCAGGTCGAAAGTACAGAACTTGCAGGAAAACGGGCATCCCCTCGTGGAGAGCACGGTATCGAAAGTATGCCGGCTGAGCCGGATGCCGTTCTTCTGCAGGCGGTACTCTCTCTTCCGGAGGGCACGGTCGGGAAACGGGAGGTCGGCGATCTCGGGGAGAACCTGATTCTCGTTGTGAACGATCTCTCCGTCCTTGCGCCAGGAGATCCCGCGGATCTGGTCAATCGGGATTCCCGAAGCGATCTGCCGGATGATCTCCTCGCCCTCCCCCCTGACGACCAGGTCGACGTTCGGGCAAGCTTCGAGCAGGCCCTCGACCTCCTCCGACGCCTTGCGGCCTCCCACGACCGTGCGGATCTCCGGAGGCAGGCTGGCGATGAGCCTGAGGATCTCGGCGTAGCCCGAGTCCCATTGAATCCCGATGCAGAGCAGATCGATCTCTTCGCGGATGAAGCGGCCGAGGACCTCGGGGTCGGTGTAGGCCCGGTCCTGCCGGAGGTCGAGGAAGGTCACCTTGCCGACCTGATCCTTCAAGCTGGCGGCGATGTACTCGAGGCCGGTCAGGGGAAAGAGCCCCTTGACGGCTCTGGCGGGATTCCCCACGTCCGGGTTGAGAACGAGAGCGTGGCTGTACTTCGGGGCCGCCGTGCTGATCATGAAGTGAGTACCGGTACTGGCGCCGATGAGTCTCTCGACGTGTGCCCACCGGCATGGGAAACAGGTGAGAACATAACCGGTTCTCATCGTGGAGAGTCGGCAATTGGAGGAACCGGCGCTTCGCTCGCCGCGAGCTCCAGCCGGATGCAGGCCAACCGGGAACGGGCGAATCCGGGCCGCCGCAAGGCCGGGAAGTCGCAGGCGGGCAGACCGCGAACCCGCGGATCGGAGCCACGACCCGCCGGCCTGAAGATGCGATACGGGGGCCAGGGAGGATTCCGCTCTCATCCCCGACAGAGTCCCTACTCCCCGATCACCACCCGGGCCGCGAACAGCATCGACCGGTCGCGATCGCGCGCGAAACTCCGAAGCAGGAAATCCAGGTCCGGTTCCACTCTCCTGCGGAGAACCTCGCGGCCGTTGACCGTGACCACGATCTCCCGTTCGAGATCGAAGAGGTCCGGGCTGATGTCCAGGGCGAAGCGTCTGACGCCGCTCCGGGCCACCTCGACGTGGTTGCCGCTGACGGTGAGCTCGATTCGTCCGGAGGGCTTGTCCCGGACGAACGTCGGCTTCGGCACGTACGGTGGGAACTGTCCTTCGCCGAGCCGTTCCTCCTCGCCGCGCAAGAAGCGGATCCTCACCTGCTCTCCGGCGCGCTTGGCACCGAGGGCCGCCCGGAGATCCGCCATGCCGACGATTTCCACGTCGTCGATGCCGACGATGACATCCCCGACCGCCATCCCGGCAACGGCGGCCACGCTCCCCTCCACCACCATGTTCACCCGCGTACCACGACCGGTGAACTCCATGTCGATCTGAACGCCGATCCGCACGCGTCCCTCGGGCAGCATCAGGTTGTGATCCTCGAACCCGGGCGCCCCCGGAGTCTCGCCGAGTTCGAGGACGGTGAGCCAGGCCGCCCGGCCGACCTCGACGTCCGCGGTCTCCCAGGTGATCGCGGACGGCAGCGGAGACCGAGCCGTGTCGGCCATGAAACGGGCGATCAGCGGGTTCTGCTCATCCCGGTAATCCGGGCTGTGGCCGATCCCCGGGTAGGTCGTAAACCGCAACTGCGCACCGGCCCGGATCATCTCCTCGAGGTACGGGAGGACAGCCACCGTGGGGTAGAGCGAATCCTCCTGCGTGTTCACGATGTAGAGAGGACGGTTCCTCATGTTCACCAGGTAGAGCTGCCGCCCGCTCGCGCCGGACGCCACCGCCGGGTGGCCGTTCAGGGGGATGAACGCGGCGAAGAACGTCGGGTGGGTCATGGCGAAGTAGAAAGCCCCGGATCCTCCATCCGAGAAGCCGGTGGCGAACACGCGGTTTTCATCCACGTTGAGATCGCGCTTCAGCTCGGACAGGATGCGGTGCACACCTCCGGCCCCGTTCTCGGTCCACCATTCCGAGCCCCGCTGACCCAGCGGAAAAACCACCATGAACCCCCACTCATCGGCCTGCTCCGTCCACCAGTCGCGATAGCCGATCATGCCCTCTTCGGGGATGAGCTCCGCGCGGCTGATCCCTCCGTGCATGTGGATGAGGACCGGCATCGGCGCGCCGGCCCGGTACTTCTCCGGCACGTAGACGTGGAACGGCCGCTCGACACCGTCCGGGTACGCGACCGTCCGGATACTCCACCCGCTCGACTCAGGCTGGACGTAGGCCGGTCCCTTGCGAAGCAGATCGGCCAGCGCACCCCGCTCGGGGTCAAGGGCGAGGATCGAGGTGATCGCGGCTTGCGTCGCCTGATCACCCCGCGCGGTGAAGAGGTCGTTTACCGCGGTTTCAAGCGGGTCGGTCTCGTCGATGGCCAGAGCGATGAGCGGCAGGCAGAGCAGAAGTCCGGACAACACGAACAGGCGGCGCATGGGCGTCTCTCCGAAGAAACATCACCGGTGCGAGCCGGTCATTGTAGAAACACGACCTCCAAATCCCATGGCAGATCCCACACTCACACCCATCCCCGAGTCCCGGAGGACACTCTCCGGCATCGACATCGCCGCCATCCGATTCGGGGCGGCCATCGTCCTCTCCGAGTGCCGGGCGAACACGGGCCGCGCCTCCGGCCGGAAGGCGAACTGAACCGTGGCCTCCACCGAGACACTCCTCCTGGCAGCGGCGGTGATCCTCGGAGCGGCGTTCGTGCAGGGCGTTACCGGATTCGGCCACGCCCTGCTCGCGATCGGACTGCTGACCATGCTCTTCGGCAGCGGCGAGGCGATCCTCATCCTCTCGGTGATGGCCCCGGCGATCGCGATCGTCGTCTTCGTCCGGCACTGGCGCCGGGTCGACTGGAAGGAGGTGCTGGTGGTCGCCGGCCCGCTCTGCCTGGTGGGTCTGCCGCTCGGAATCTGGCTCTTCGCCTACGTCGACAAGGCGGCTCTGACGAGGGCGGTCGGCATCTTCCTGATCGTCTCCGCGGGATACTTCCTCTCCCCCTTCGCGCCGAAACCCCGGAAGCTCCCCTGGCCGGTCGGCGCGACCGCGGGCGCACTCGGCGGTTTCATCGGGGGCGTGGCCTCGACCGGCGGCCCCCCGGTGGTGCTCTACCTGAACGCGCAGGAGATGAGGAAGGAAGTGCGCATGGGCGTACTGCAGGCCGTGTTCGTGCTCGGCAGCGTGGTCAAGGTGGCGATGCTCGTACCCACCGGCCTGATGACCAGGCCGATCCTGCTGCACTCCGCGATCCTGATCCCGCCGATGGTGCTCGGCAGCTACCTCGGGCAACTGCTCTTCGATCGACTGCCGGGTGAGTCGATCCGGACCGCGGCGCTGGTCATGCTGCTCGGAATCGGGGTGGTGCTGGTGTTCTGAGGGAGCCCGGCCGGCGTCAGGCCGGGAGGCGGCCCTGATCCACACCCCGGATGACCGGGGCAATCGCCGCCAGGACCGTCGCGGCGCCGACAAAGGGGCGCCCTCCCAGGGGTGAGTTCGAAGCCCGGGCCGACCGGCCGGGGTGATCAGTTTCACGACCCGCCCGTCTTCAGCGCCGGTTCCGCACCCTTTGCCGTCTTTGCCCAGACCACAAAACGAGCGAAGTCCTTCGTGCGCACCGAGCCGGTGACCAGGCTGCTCGCCTCCGCGCCGCTTGGCGACAGAACCAGGAACGTCGGCGTCTTTCGCTCGCCCCAACGCGCCTCGAACGCTTCGGAGTTCTCGCCCTTGCGAACCCGCACGTAGACCACGTCGGCCAGGGCGGCCTTGACCTTCGGGTCGGAGAGCGCCCGCTCCGTCATCTTCCGGGAGAAGGGGCAACTCTCGCTCGAATACTCGATCAGGACGTTGCGGCCCGTGGCGTCGGCGACGATCAGGGCCCGGGTCAGGGAGGTGCCGTCGAATTCAGGCTCCGCCGGCGTGCGCGGTTCATCCGCGGGCCCGGCCGAAGAGCAGGTGGCGAGCAGTGAAAGGACCCCGAGCAGGGCAGCCGGAAGCAGATTGCCGGTGTTCATGCGAGCGATGATAGGTGCGGAGCCCAGCCCCGCATAGCGTTCATCTTCAGGTGGCGCCCCGAGTGAAACCGGGCTCGGGTCCCTCGGTGGTGCGAGCCCAGGCGAGGTAGTTCCGGAAGTCCTCGGTCCCGATCTCCCCGGTCACCAGGCTGCCCGGAGTCGTACCGTCCGGCCGCAGGACGATCCAGGTCGGCGTCCCCCTCTCGCCAAACCGCTCTTCGAACCCCGCGGCGCTCTCTCCCCTGATCATGCGGACGTAGACGACCGACTTGAGCTTCGCGATCACCTCCGGGTCCGCAAGCGCCCGCTCCCTCATCCGGAGAGAGGCGCGGCAGTCCTCGTCGGTGTATTCCACGAGGACGTTGCGGCCGGTGGACTTCGCCACGGAGAGGGCCATGGCCAGCTCCGGGCCTCGCAGTTCCGGCACCGCGACGGCTCTGGCGCGCGGAGTGGTCCGATCCGAGGCACAGGCGGACACTCCGAGCAGCAGGGTGAGCAGAATGAAGCTTCCGGGTTTCATGGCGATCCTCCGTCCCGACATCGGCTCGCCCCGGTCTCACACTTGACAGGAATCGAGGGTCTGTTACGAAGGGGGAAGAACCGCCCATGATCAGGCTCCACTCCCACCTCTGAGCCTCTCTCTCGGCCGTCGCTGGGTTCGACGGCCCGGGCATCTCCCCCACCTTCAGCAAAGGAGCGACGCCATGAGAGGCTTCGCACTCGTCGCAGGGATTCTATCGATCCTCGCACCACTGGCGATCGCCGACGATCCGGCGGGACCCGTGTCCGACAATGCCGTCTATCTGCGCCTGCTGGTCGGCATCGGGAAGCCGATGCTGGTCACCGGCTATCTCGACGAGACGAAGGGCACCGGGAAGGGTTACGACGCCGCGTTCCTCGACCTCGACGGCGACGGGAAGTTCGAAACGCGGCAGGACTTCGGCACCTACACCCTCCCCACCAACGGCGAAGAGCGTCCGGACCCGAAAATCAGGATCCAGCACGAGGATTGCGACTGGGTTCTCGACCTGCGCTACTCTCGGTTCACCCCGGTGGACGGCGTGGCCCAGGCCTCCATCCGCTGGACCGTGACCCGCGGGGAGGAGTTCTACGCCTGGTTCATCAACGGGCGGGTGAAGTTTCACACCGACCCGGAGGCCGCCGCCGCCGCGGAGCCAATTCGAATGGGCCCCCCGTTCACGTTCAAGATAGGGACCCGCACCGAGGGCCGCCAGGGACTCGTGAGCGTCGGTCTGATGGACATGAACGGCTGCACGCTCCGGCTGGCCCGCCAGGACGGCCAGGTCGTCTCGCCCACACTGAAACTGTTCCAGGACGGGACCGAGGTGCTCTTGACCCAGGCATCCTATGGCTGAAGCGGTACCTGCGATGTGCCGGTGGCTGTGCCCACCGGCCGATACGACCTGGAAGCATCGATCGACCTCAAACCCGTCCTCGGCCGGATCGAGCACCTCGGCGCCATCGACCTGGTGATCCCCTCGAAGAAGATTCTCGAGGAGCGACTGGCCCAACTCGAATCCGGCATCGTCAACACCCGCCGGGCCGCCCTGGTCGACCTTCGCCACTTCCCCGAGGACGGTGAGACGGTCTTCCCGAAGCTGATGGCGTGCCTTGAAGACGAAGACGCCGGCATCCGTATGCTCGCGCTGTCGGTGATGACGGCCTATCCGACCAGGGCCGCGGAGCAGGCGGACCGGTTCATCGGAATTCTCACTGGCGACGAGTCGGTAAGCACGTCCGAGAAGGCGAACGCCGCCTACCTGCTCAGCCGGTTCGCGCCGGTGTCCGAGAAGGTGGGGGCCGCGCTCGAGCAGGCGCTGGCCGAAGCCGACGACAGCCTGAAGACGCGCCTGAAGTACGCCGTCGAGAACTATCGAAGGCGTGTCGCGCCGCCGGACCCGGAAGAGAGAGACGACGAAGCGAGCAAGTCCGAAGAGTAATCCCGGCGCACCGCGAAGGGGGGCGGCCCTTACCCGGGGACGCCCCTGCTCGATCCTCGATGGCCGGACCTTCGCCAGGGCCGGCTCCGGAACGCTCCGGCGCGCTGACCGTCCTCCATGACACCGGCGCACCGCCACCGATAAGGAGCGCATCGCCATGGACTTCGCCGGCTCCCGCTCCGGCTGAATCTCACTGATCCCCGAATACCGGGTATTTTCTCCGGAATGGACCCTCGTCAGACCTACTCCTCCCGGCTCGCCGAGCGCCGGAAAGAACTCGCCCGCGTCGAGCAGCGTGAGGATCGGCTGTCCAGCGCCCGGCTCCTCTCCGTCTTCGCCGGGGTCGTACTCGGCTGGGCGGTGATCTCCGGCCCGCGGCTGCCGGTGGAAACGCTGGCGTTGCCGATCATCCTGTTCGTCGTCCTCGTGGTGGCACACGTACTCACCCAGAACCGGCGCGACCGGCTGCTGCGCGCGATCGCCTTCTACGAACGCGGTCTCTCGCACCTGACCGACGAATGGCCCGGCACCGGCCGTCGCGGCGATCGCTACGTCGATCCGGACCACGCCTACGCCGGCGAGCTCGATGTGTTCGGCATGGGATCCCTCTTCGAACGGATCTCCTCGGCGCGCACCCGGTCGGGCGAGGACACCCTCGGAGAATGGCTCTGCCATCCCGCGGACATCGAGACCATCCCGGCCCGCCAGGAAGCCGCGGTGGACCTGAAAGACCGGATCGATCTTCGCGAGCAGATCGCGGTGCTTGGTGAGGAGGTTTCTCCCGATCTCGATGCGACCTCGCTCGAAGCCTGGGGCAAGGGGCCACTGCTGCTTCAGTCCGTGATCGTCCCCTGCATTCTGGCCGCCCTGGGGCTGGCCGGTCTCTTTGCCCTCTACCTCTGGCTCGGCACGGACGTGGGCGGTCTTCCCCTCGCGACCGTCATCCTGATCGACGGCGCCATTTACTTCACCTATCGGCGGAAGCTCTCCGCGGTGCTGACCACCGCCGACCACTCCGCGGCGGAGTTGGGGCTGCTCTCCGAGGTGCTCGCCCGATTCGAGCGTGAGGAATACCGGGCACCGCTGCTGCGATCGCTGCGCCGGTGCCTCGCGACGGACGGGGAGCCGCCTTCCCACCGGGTCCGAAAGCTCGTCCGGCTCGGACAACTCGTCGATGCGGGTCGCAATCAGCTCTTCATCCCGTTTGCATTCCTGATGCTCTGGCATGTGCAGTGCGCCTTCGCCCTCGAACGCTGGCGCCGGACCTCCGGGGAGCACGTCGGTGACTGGCTGCGAGCGGTCGGTGAGATCGAAGCCCTGCTCTCCGTGGCCGGATACGCATTCGAGCGGCCCGAGGATCCCTTCCCGGAAATTGTCGAGGGCGGCCCGTTGATTCAGGCGAAAGCGCTCGGCCACCCCCTCCTCCCCCCCGACCGCTGCATCCGCAACGACCTCGAACTCGGGGAAGCCCCCCGGCTGATCGTCATCTCCGGCTCGAACATGTCCGGCAAGAGCACGATGCTCCGCACGGTAGGCACGAACGCCGTCCTCGCATTCCTCGGAGCCCCGGTCACCGCGGAGTCGCTCCGCATCTCGCCGCTCACGATCGGGGCATCGCTCCGGGTCGTGGATTCGCTGCTCGAGGGCCGATCCCGTTTCTACGCCGAGATCACCCGGCTGAAGCAGGTGGTCGACTTGACCGAAGGGGAGCGACCGGTACTCTTCCTGCTCGACGAACTGCTCCACGGCACGAATTCGAAGGACCGGGCCGCCGGCGCCAGGGCGATCGTCGGCGGACTGGTGAAGCGGGGATCCATCGGCCTCGTGACCACCCATGACCTGGCCCTCTCCTCCATCGCCGACGCCCCGGAAAGCCGGGCCGAGAACCACCACTTCGAGGACCGCATGGAGGGCGACGAGATGATCTTCGACTATCGCCTCCTCCCCGGCGTGGTGACGCGAAGCAATGCGTTGGCCCTGATGCGGGCGGTGGGCCTGGACGTGTAGGGCGCTTCTGGAAATCAGTGCGACCGATGCATTGAGAGCGCCGTCTGGCCCGAGAAAGCGGGGCGCGAGGAGGGCGCAACCTTGCTGGTTTCAACCGACGAGCAACGCGGCTTTGCGAGATGCAGCGGCCCTCGAATGCAGCGGTCCTTTTCAGACGCCCCCCCGGCGTGACGGGAGAGGATCGCTCGGATTTCGGGGCGAGCCGCTAATCTCTCGTACGAGCCATTCCCGGGGAAGCCGACGCAGTCTCGGCGGCGCGGCGGCGACCACGCGGCGCCCTCCGGGGAAATGGACCAAACGCGAATCGGAGGGACGGGTTTTCTCCCGTCCGCACCTCCGGGGAGGTAGCGAAAACATGCGCATCGCAATCGTCGGACTCGGGAAGATGGGCGGAAACATGGCGGAGCGGTTGCTTCGCGGCGGGCACGAAGTCGTAGGACTCGACTTTTCGCCGGAACCCCTCGCCGCGCTGAAAGAGCTCGGTGGCAAACCGGTGCAATCGGCCGAAGAGGTCGTGGCGGCGCTCGCGGCGCCGCGGGCGGTCTGGCTGATGATCCCCTCCGGCAAACCGGTGGAGAGCGCGGTCACGCAGTACTGCGATCTGCTCGACGCCGGCGACATCCTCATCGACGGCGGCAACTCGAACTACCGGGACTCCATGCGCCGGGGAGCTTACGCCGGGGAACGCGGGATCCAATTCGTGGACTGCGGCACGTCGGGCGGGATCTGGGGTCTCGCCGAAGGCTACAGCATGATGATCGGTGGCCCGGACCTGGCCGTCGACACCCTCCGGCCGGTTTTCGAAACGCTCGCTCCCGCCGCGGACCGGGGCTGGGGGCACGTGGGACCGTCCGGCTCGGGCCACTACGTCAAGATGGTCCACAACGGTATCGAGTACGGTTTGATGCAGGCCTACGCCGAAGGCTACTCGCTCCTCCAGCACAAGGAGGAGTTCGGACTCGACCTCGCCCAGGTGTCGAAGATCTGGCAGTACGGCAGTGTGGTGCGCTCGTGGCTGCTCGACCTCACGACGGAGGCCCTCGAAGAGAACCCCGGGCTCGAAGGCATCGCCCCCTGGGTCTCCGATTCCGGGGAAGGCCGCTGGACGGTGATGGAATCCATCGACCTGGCCGTCCCGGCGCCGGTGATCGCGATGGCTCTCTACGAGCGGTTCCGCTCGCGCGACACCGACTCGTTCTCCGATCGGCTGCTGGCGGCGATGCGCAACAAGTTCGGCGGGCATGCCATCAAGGAGGAAAGCTGATGTCCCCCACTCCCGCAGAGCACGTCTTCGTGATCTTCGGAGGCAAGGGCGATCTGGCGGAGCGCAAACTTCTCCCGGCGCTGGCCGACCTGGCCAGGCGCGGTGACCTCGGGGACCGCTACGTCATCCTCGGCGTCGGCCGCAGCGAGGTCAGTGACGAGGAATACCGCTCGTTCGGCCGCGCCGCGCTCGAAGGCGTCGAGCACGGCGGGTTGACGGAACACCTCGCTTACCACTCGACGAAACAGGGCGGCTACGAAGGTCTCCGGCAGCGGATCGAAACCATCGAGGCCGAGGCCGGTCTTCCGGGCAATCGCACCTTCTACCTGGCGTTGCCGGCGGGCGCCTTCGGACCGACGATCGAGGGCCTCGGCAACGCGGGGCTGAACGAGGGCCCCGGCTTCACGCGAGTTGTGATCGAGAAGCCGTTCGGGCACGACCTTCCGAGCGCCATCGCCCTGAACGCCACCGTCCATCGGTACTTTACCGAGGAGCAGGTCTACCGCATCGACCACTACCTCGGGAAGGAGACCGTGCAGAACCTCCTCGTCTTCCGGTTCGGCAACACCATCTTCGAAGATCTGTGGAACCGGGACCGTATCGAGAGCGTGGCCATCACCGTCTCCGAGAGTCTGGGCGTCGAGGACCGCGCGGCGTTCTACGAGCAGACCGGCGCGATCCGCGACATTCTGCAGAACCACCTGATCCAGGTCCTCGCCCTGACCGCAATGGAGGTACCCTCCGCCTTCAACGCCGAGGCGGTGCGCCAGGAGAAGATCAAGGTGCTGCGGTCGCTCCGCCCCATCGCCCCGGACGACGTCGTCTTCGGCCACTACACCGCCGGGGAGATCGACGGAAAACCGGTTCGGGGCTACCTCGAGGAAGCCGGTGTACCCGCCTCCTCCACGACCGAGACCTTCGTCGCGGCGAAACTGTCGCTCGAAAGTTGGCGTTGGCAGGGTGTGCCCTTCTACGTCCGGACGGGCAAGAGGCTGCCGCAAAAGCTCACCGAGATCGCCGTTTCATTCCGCAGTCCCCCGGTGTGCATGTTCGAGTCGATGGGCAGTTGCCTGCTCAATTCGAACCTGCTCACCATCCGGCTGCAGCCCAGGGAGGGGTTCTCTCTCCTGATCGACGTGAAGGTCCCCGGGGAACCCCTCGCCCTCAAGCGGATCCCGCTGAGCTTCCGTTACGACGACACATTCGGCAAACTGCCGGATGCGTACGAGACGTTGATCCTCGACGTGTTGGTCGGTGACCAGACGCTCTTCGTGCATTCGGAAGAAGTGGAAGCGTCCTGGCGGCTCTTCGACCCGCTGCTTTCAGGGCAGGAGGCGCCCTTGCCATACGCGGCCGGCACCTGGGGTCCGCCGAAGGCAAACGGACACATGCATCCGGGAAACTACTCATGAGTGACGCCGGAACTGCGGGGATCTCGCTGCATCCGGATACTCCCGCGCTTGCCGCCGCGGTGGCCGACCTCGTCGAGGAGGTGGCCCGGAACTCGATCCGCGCCCGCGGGGTTTTCCACCTCGTCCTTTGCGGCGGAATGACACCCCGCGTGCTCTACCGGATCCTGGACCGGCCGCCCCGCTGGGGCCGAATCGACTGGACCCGCACCGAAGTGTGGTTCGGTGACGAACGCTGCGTCCCTCCGGACGACGTACACAGCAATTTCTGGATGGCCAACAGAGCACTGCTCGAACGCGTCCCCCTTCGCGATCACGAGGTACACCGAATCCGGGGTGAGGCCGATCCGGAAACCGCCGCGGCGGAGTACGAAGCGGAGATCCGGCAGACGTTTGCGGATGGCCTTCCCCGCTTCGACCTCATCCTGCTCGGAATGGGTACCGACGGCCACACCGCATCCCTCTTCCCGAACTCCGCCGGCCTGACCGGGAAGGAACGGCTGGTCATCCCGGCCACCGCCCCGGTGGAGCCGAAAGATCGGGTCACCCTGACCCTGGCAGTCCTGAACGCCGCGCGCGAAGTGGCGTTCCTCATCACCGGCGCCTCGAAGGCGGATACGTTCGCCTGGATCATCCGGGAGCGGTTGAAGGGAGACCAGGCGAAGCTCCCGGCCGCGATGGTGGCGCCAACGGACGGACCGCTGCATTGGTTTGTGGATCAGGACGCGGCCCCGTTCCTCGGCCCGAGGGGAGAAAAAGAGGAGGACCAGGGCAACCTGGCCTGATCGTCCTCCCTCCATCCCCCTTCACGTCGGGAGGGCCGATTCTGTATGGTACGGGCGCCATGATGGAACCCAGTCACTCGAATTCAGGGAAGCGGCGCAGGGTGATCCTCTGGATCCTCGCGGTCGTGCTCACCCTCGCCACCGCGTATTATCAGCGCCGCACCGGCCCCACCCGGCCGCTGCCTTTCTCCTACGAGATGGCTGGCCAATCGCTCTCCGGCAAGCTCCTGCGTTCCGAGGTCACCACCGAGGACGCACGGATTGCCGTGCCGGCGCCGGCGGGCGCGGAGGGCCGATTGCTCTACCGGCGCTTCGGCACCGACGATCCGTTCTCCACCGTACTGATGGAGCATGAGGAGGGCCGGCTCGTGGGATCGCTGCCGGCGCAGCCTCCGGCGGGGAAACTCGACTACCACATCCGCATCCGGCGCTCCGCGGAAGAGGCGCGATTGCCGGAAGGGCCGGACGAGCACGTCACCATCCGGTTCAAGGGCGCCGTCCCGCCCCAGGTGCTCGCTCCCCACATCCTCTTCATGTTCCTCTCTCTCCTGATCGGGCTCCGGACCGCCCTCGGCGCCGCCTTCGATCCGCGGGGACTCAGGGAGTTCTTCGGAGTGACCTTCCTCTGCCTCACCCTCGGAGGCATGCTCCTCGGGCCCTTCGTCCAGAAGTACGCATTCGGGGAGTTCTGGACCGGCTGGCCGAACGGCAAGGATCTGACGGACAACAAGACCCTGATCATGTGGCTCGGCTGGGGCATCGCCGGCATCGTCGTGCTCTTCCTTGCCCGGAAGAAGCTCATCGCCGCCCGGGTCGCGGTGATCCTGGCCACCGCGGTGATGATCGCCATGTATCTGATTCCCCACAGTTTCCGTGGCAGTTCACTGAACTACCGGGCGATGGACGAGGGCATCCCGGCGCAGGAGGCGATCGAAACCGGGAAGTAGCTCGACCGGCGACGCCGAGGATCATTTCGACCAGGGCGTCCGCGTCGCTCTGCGGTCCAGGCCGTACTGTCGGACCTTCCGCCAGAGAGTGGACCGATGCATGCCGAGTTCCCGCGCGGTGAGTTGGCGGTTCCAGTTGTTCCGCTCGAGTGACTCCTCGATGATGGCGCGCTCGGATCGTTCGGCCTTCGCCGGCCGCCGGGAATCCCGTGCGGAAGCCTGGATCTTCACCGGCAGGTGCAACACCTCGATCTGCTCCCCCCGGCACATCACGAAGGCGTGTTCGATGGCATTCTCCAACTCCCGCACATTGCCGGGAAAGTCATAACGCCGCAGGAGGGCAATGACCTCCGGCGCCACTCGTGAAATGCTCTTCCCGCGCCGCTCCCGGAACTTGGCGATGAAGTGGTCGATCAGGAGCGGTATGTCCTCGGGGCGGTCTTTCAGGGCCGGCAGGCACACGCTGACGACGTTGACCCGGTAGAACAGCTCCTCCCGAAAGGTGCCGTTCTCGATCATCATCTCCAGATTGCGATTGGTGCAGGCCAGGATCCGGGCGTCGACCTTGTGCACCTTCACCGAACCGAGTGGACTGAACTCACCGGAGGAGAGCACGCGAAAGAGCTTCACCTGCAGCGGCGGCGGCATCTCGCCGATCTCGTCGAGGAGCAGCGTGCCGCCGTGGGCCATCTGGAAGTGTCCAGGCTTGTTGCGCTTGGCGTCGGTGAAGGCGCCCCGCTCGTAGCCGAAGAGTTCGGACTCGAGCAGGTTCTCCGGGAGAGCGCCGCAGTTCAGCTTGATGAAGGGGCCCTTGCGGCGCGGGCTCAGGTTGTGCAGGGCCTGCGCGATCAGTTCCTTCCCGGTGCCGCTCGCCCCCTCGATCAGGACGCTGCACTCGGATACCGCCACATCCGGAAGCAACGCGAGAACCTGCTGCATCTCCTCGTTGGCGCTGACCAGGTTCTCGATGCCGGTGCAGCGCTTGATCTGCTGTTCGAGGTTCTCGATCTCGGACAGATCCCGAAAGAACTCGACCGCGCCGAGGGCCATCCCGTCATCATCCCGAAGGATGCTGGTCGTCACGCTGATCGGCAGCTTGCGACCGTCGCGGGTGATGATCGTGACGCGGACGTTGGCGACCTGCTCACCGTTCGCCAGAGTGGTCCGCAGCGCACAACGCCGGTTGCAGAGCTCGGTGCGAAAAATGTCGAAGCAGAAGCTCCCGATCGCCTCATCCCGCGAGAAGCCGGAGATGCGCTCCGCCGCCCGGTTGAACGAGGTGATGCGGCACTCGCGGTCGGTGGTGAAACAACCGTCGGAAATGCTGTCGAAGATGATCGCGGAGATCCGCTGCTGCTCCCTGTCCGGCATCATCCGGTGGCTCTTCCAGGAGGACCGGGACTCAATCCGGCCACGTTCGGCCATCCTCCCGGACATCGAAGCGCTGATGAGTGCACGTTCCACGGAAGCTCCATCAAGCGATGTTGCAGCTCGCATCCACGTCGTTGAGCTTCCGCCAGGTCCCTCGGAACAGGTTCAGCTTGTCCGCCAGGAGGACAGCCTGAGCATTCAGATAGTAGCGCACCCTCCTCCATCGACCGACAAGGACCACGGGGGCGAGGAAGTGCCTCGCGAATTCCTCGATCGGCATGTTCCCGAAGGCGCCCCCCGTCTCGAGATAGGGGATGACGAGGAGCTCGTATTCACGCCTCTTCAGGCAGCGCCGCAATTCCGTGCCTTCTCGCCCCTCGCAGACCCGAAAGCCCACGTCGAGGTAGTCGCCAAGGCGGCCCTCGTAGTACATCCGGAGCTGGCGGTCGGCAAGAATGAGGTTCCGCTCCCGGTCCACATCACGCACCGGTCCGTCCGGCTGGTCGGGGTCGTGAACGAGGAAGGGGGAGTTCGGAAACGCGAAGATGTTCAACTGAAGCTGATGTCGCTTCGCCAGGGCCAGCGCGTACCGCATCGCCCGATCCCCCACCGGGGAATAGTGAGCGCAAAGCCCCACGGATTTCAAGGTCAGGGTCGTCATTTCATCTCCTCCGGGACCCGGCCGGACGCGGGTTCACCCCTTCACGCTCCAGGTCTTCCAGGGAATACCGCGTGTAGATCGCCGCGACGGGATTGTGCGCCAGGCGGCGGTCCTTCACGAACAGGGTGGTGACCGGAGACTCGCTCTCCGCGGTAAAGAGCACGTCGCAACCGAGGCACAGGCCGGCCAGGACATTCAGGTCGCTGCCGGCGTCGTTCAGGATGCGGGCCTGCAGCACCGGGTTGCAGCGACCGTCTCCGTTCTGCTCCCCGGGCGACCCGGTTCCAACGCGACAGCACACCGGCAGGACGGTGAAGAAACGCGAGAGGATGCGCGTGAGGGTTTCCGCCTCGGCGAAGAGCTCCTGGCAGAACGCAAGTCCCAGGCGCTCGTAACCCACCCCCACGCCGAAATGGACCAGTTCCGCGATCCGGCACAGTTTCGGATCGGACTCCGCGGAGACATCGCGGCCCACCTCGTAGATCTGTTCGGCCTGACGGCCGAGCCGGGGCACCACTTCTCCCGTGGGGTCGAAGGAGCAGGAGAGGCCGACCATGCACGGGCGATTCTCACACCCGATACAGTCCACCTCCGGCAGCAAGCCGGAGCCACGGATGAAGCTCCGTTCCGCACCAAGACCGTGGCCGGGGTTCAGTTCACCGAGGCAGAGCGCGGCGACAACCTCATCGAGTTCCCCGGCGACATTGGACACGACTTCAATGCCGTTCGCGAGCAGAACATCGGCGAGTTCGCGACGGATGCCACCGCAAACCAGGACATCGCACCTCCACTTCAGCAACCGTTCGAGCAGGTCATCGCCATCGTCGAGCGAGAGTTCAAGTGCTTCGTTTTCGACGACCTTTCCGTCGGCCACGGTGACGACGGCGACCTCCCGCGAGATACCGCAGCGCGGTGAAACACGCGATCCAAGAAGGGGCAGGGCGACTCGCATGTACACCATCTCGCAAGATCCGTACCATTTCCCGCATCCGTCCGCAGCCCCCCCCGGTGCTCGCAGGTTCGCTGCGATCAATCGATCGTTCACGTCGCGCATCGCGTCGCACGAGACATGGATGTCGCAACCGTCGCAACAGCCCGCACGCGTGCTCGAGAACGGGTTTGGGAAGATTCAGGCACCCTCTCCCGCGTGCGCGGGACGACCGAGGCCCCTTTCCGGCGCCCCGGATCGAATGGTACGCGGATTGCCAATCAGCACCCTGAGTGGAACCGAGCCCATCGGTCGGAGGAGTACAGATGGCCCAGACGGTGATGCACGAGAAAGCGACGATCAGGCCGCAACCGGAATCGGAGAAACCGCGATTCCCCTATCACCTGATCAACCCGGTCACGGAAAACCGCGTGCAGCGGTTCCTCGAGGCCTTCGCAGCGATCATCGAGCACACGAATTACAAGCCCGTGCTCGATCAGTACGCGCGCAGCAGCATGAAGTGCTCGAGTTGCACCACGAACTGCCCGGTGTACACCGCGACGCACGACGCGAAAGACATGCCCTGCTACCGGTCCGGCCTCCTCCTGAAAACCTATCGGCGGCACTTCACCATCGCGGGCTGGTTGCGGTCCAAAGTCACGGGTGATCCGGGCCTGGTGGAGGAGGACATCGACGAGATGGCCAACCTCTTCTACCGCTGCACCGCCTGCAAGCGCTGCACGATGGAGTGCCCCCTCGGGATCGACCACGGCCTGATGACCCATCTCGGCCGCTGGATCCTCGGCGAACTCCGGATCGTCCCGAAGGGCCTCGAGGTGTCCACGATCGAGCAGTTGCACGGCGACTCCGGAAACACCTCAGCCATCCTCCCCCACGCGCTACTCGATACCCTCGAGTTCCTCGAGGAGGAGATCGAAGAGATGCTTGGGTTGAAGATGAAGTACCCGGTGGACGAGGTGGGTCGGGAGTTCGTCTTCTTCCCGGCGGTCTCCGACTACCTGATGGAACCGGAGACGCTGATGGGCAACCTCGCGGTGATCCACGCCGCGGGGGACGCTGACAACTGGACCATCGGCACCGGAGACTTCGACGGCATCAACTACGGGCTGTTCTACAGCGACCATGTTCTCGAGCGCGTGATCAGGAAGATGGTGGGCGAGGTCACCCGGCTGGGGGGAAGGCGCATCCTGATCGGTGAATGCGGCCACGCTTCGCGAACTGCCAGGGAATTCGTGCCGGTCTTCGGGGGGGACGAGGTCTACCCGGTCATCAACATCATGGAGTACACACTCGAGAAGCTCGAACAGGGCAAGCTCGACCTCGATCCGAATGTGATCACGGACCGGGTGACTTACCACGACCCCTGCAACATCGCCCGGTCCGGGTGGATCGTCGAGCAGCCCCGGAGGATCATCCGCTCCTTCATCAGGAACTTCGTGGAGATGACCCCGCACGGCAAGCACAACTACTGCTGCGGCGGTGGAGGCGGAACCGTCTCTGTGGATGAACTTCATGACTTCCGCATGAGCGTCGCGGGAAAGCGCAAAGCCTAACAGATGAAGGCCACCGGAGCGCGGTACGTCATCGCCCCCTGTGCGAACTGCAAGAAGCAGTTGAAGGAACTCGTTGAGTATTACGAACTCGATCAGAAGGTGGTCGGTCTGCACGACCTCATCCTGAAGGCCATCCGGATCCCCGGCGCCACGCCCCCCGCGGAGCGGGACGACGGTTCCGGCAACTAGGGGCGATCATGGATACTCTCGCATTCGCGCGCGGGCCGCTCTTCATCGCCACGATGTCATTCATGGTGCTGGGGCTCCTGCGGCACATCATCCTCCAGACCCACGGCGTCGTGCGAACCCTCAAGCGGACACCGCACCAGGACGTTCCCTGGGGCAGGATCTTCAGGAAATCCGCGGAGTGGATCGTGCCCGTCAGTCACATGAGCACCGCGCCCTGGATGAAGCTCGCTTCCATCCTGTTCCACGTCGGACTGCTCCTCGTGCCGGTCTTTCTCGCCGAGCACGCATTTCTGTGGGCCCGGGGACCTGGTGTGAACCTGCCGACCATGTCCCACGAATTCGCTGATCAACTCACGGTCCTGACACTGGTGGCCGGCATCTTCCTGCTGGGCTACCGGATCTTCAACCGGATCTCGAGGGAGTTGAGCTCCAGAGCCGACTACTTCCTCCCGATGGCGGTCATCCTTCCGCTCCTCAGTGGGTTTCTGGCCTGCCACCCGGCCTGGTCGCCGCTCCCGTATCAGTCGATGATGCTGCTCCACGTACTCTCCGCCGAACTTACTTTCATTCTCCTGCCGACCACCAGGCTCGTGCACGTTGTGCTCTTCCCGTTCGACCGGATCTCCACCGAAATCCACTGGCGATTCGTACCCGGCGCCGGAGCGCGAGTAGCCGAAACGTTGCGCGGGACACCTGAAGGAGCGGAGGTATGAAAGCCATGCTGCATGACGTCTCCCGCTGCACCGGCTGCATGCAGTGCGTCGAGACCTGTTCGCTCGAGAACGGCCTGGTACAAAAGGGCGCGGACGCCCGCTTCAAGACCGGTGATCTCTCCGCCGAACGTTTCACGACACTGAAGCGCACCAGGGAGGGGCGCTACGTCCGGCAGCAGTGTCTCCACTGCCTGGACCCATCCTGCGCAGCCGCCTGCCCGGTGGGCGCTCTCACCCGCAGGGAGGAGGGCCAGGTTGTCTACGACGCCACCAGGTGCATCGGGTGCCGCTACTGCATGCTGGCCTGCCCGGCTCACGTGATTCGCTACCAGTGGGAGACGCCGATGCCGTTCGTTCAAAAGTGCGACCTCTGCTGCGACCGGGAAGGCGGTCCGGCCTGCGCCGAGGCGTGCCCCTCTGACGTATCGATCCATGGTGAGCGGGATGAGCTGCTGAAGATCGCCCATGAGCGAATCCGCGCGAACCCCGAGAAGTACGAGCAGAAAGTCTGGGGAGAGTATGACATGGGCGGCACCGGGGTGATGTTCATCTCCGACACGCCCCTCGACGCCCTCTGGCCGGAATCGCTCGGTAACCGTTCGATTCCCTCGATCACCTGGCCGATCGCGAACAAGACCCCCTTCCTGGCCCTCGGTGTCGCCGGCTTCCTGACCGGTGCGTCCTGGTTGATCGAGCGCAGGAACAGACTCGCCGAAGAACAGACCGAGGACGATCGGGCCCAGACCGCCGCCGAGGAGAACCAGCCGTGGCATTGAAACGACTGAAGGACCTCTTCTTCGTGCTGGCGCTGTTCGGCCTGGTGGCCGGAATCACGCGGATGTTCGCGGGCCTCGGCGCCACAACCGCCCTTTCCGACGAGATCCCGTGGGGCATCTGGAAGGTGCTGAACATGGTGGGAGGCGTAGCCCTGGCCACCGGCGGCTTCGTGCTCGCGTTCGCCGTTCACGTTCTCCACGTCAAGTCGCTGAAGCCGATCCTCCGTCCGGCGCTGATGGTGGCGTTCCTGGGCTACGGGGCGTCCTGCACCGCACTGCTGCTCGACATCGGGCTCCCCCACCGGTTCTGGCACCCGATCGTCTTCTGGAATCCGCATTCGTTCCTGTTCGAGGTCTTCTGGTGCGTTCTCCTCTACTTCACGGTGTGCGCCATCGAGGTTTCACCGATGCCACTCGAGAAGTCGAGGTTCTCCGGGATCCACCGGATCGTGAAGAAGATCTCCGGGCCGGTGGTCATCCTCGGGATCACGCTCTCGACCTTGCATCACTCGTCGCTGGGTTCCCTGTTCCTGGTGAGCACCGGCCGGATCCACGAACTCTGGTACACGACCTGGCTGCCGGTCCATTTCATCCTCTCCGCCGCCGGCGCGGGAATGATGGCAGTGGTCCTCCTGACCCTGGTGACCGCGAAGCTCTATCACCGCATTCCGCCCACGCAGGTGCTCACCAGGGTGGCCTCCGCCTCGGCCATCGTACTGACCCTCTACCTCGGCACGAAGGTCCTCGACCTCATGAACCGCGGCGCGAAATCGATCCTGTTCAACGGACAGTGGGAGGTGCAACTCTTCTGGGTCGAGATCGTGATCGCGACGGTCATCCCGATTTCCATCACCGCGGTGCCGAGGCTCAGGCGGTCGAATGCCGGCCTGGCCACGGCCGCCTCCTTTGCGGTCGCCGGTGCGCTCCTGAACCGGCTGGACGTCGGCATCCTCGCCTACTTCCGCTCGGGCGAGACCACCTACATTCCCACTCTCGCGGAGATCGCGGTGACCGTGGGGATTCCCTCCGCGGCTGGTCTCGTCTACTTCTATTTCGTGGAGCACTTCGACGTTTTTGATTTTCAGAGGGGACCCGCGGCGTCGAGAGGCCCGATCACCGCATTCCAGCCGCAGACCAGAGTCTGGGGCGGAACTCTCCTCAACGACCTGGAGCGAATGTCCCTGATCGCGGTGATCGTCATTCCGGTCGCGCTCGGCCTCTTCCTCACCTCCGCGAGAGCGAGCACCGACGAGGTCCCGCGTACCAGAGTAGCTGCCCCGACCGGGACGGACGGCGCGAGAGACGTGCTCCGGATGGACGGCGACCACGACGGCAACTACGTGCTGTTCCCCCACCAGGCGCACCGGGACCGATGGGGAGGCGAGGACTCCTGCACGCTGTGCCACCACATGGACAAGCCGAACGACCACCAGACCGCCTGCCGGAACTGCCATCGCTACATGAACCAGCCGACCTCGATCTTCGATCATGAACTCCACCAGAAAAGGCTGACCGTCAAGCTGGGCTACGCCGGTTCCCTGGCCACCAATCTGACCTGCACTGAATGCCATGTCGAAGGCGAGGCGAAGAGAGGAGAGACCGCCGAAGACTGCGTGACCTGCCACCGCGAGAACATGCGGATGTCCGGGGACGGCTCCGTCCGCCACGACCTCGCTCCAGCCTATACCGACGCGCTCCACGCGAACTGCGTCGGTTGCCACAACAAGCAGGCCAGGGAGGCGGGCAAGCCACATCTGGGGCGGTGTGACACCTGTCACGAATGCACGCCCGGGATCGACACAGTTACCCGGAAGGACAGCGTCGTTCGGCCCCCCGCCGGGATGGAAACCTCCCGTTCCATCATCCACGACACCCTCCACACGATCCACGCCCTCCACACCCGGAAGGCCGGCGGGAGTCCGGGGCAGGACGGACCTGCGGATCTCCGTCCCGCGCGCGACACCGCGATGGTCCGGCGTGGAATCGCCTTCGGAGCCGAAGCGAACGTGCGGGGCAGTCGGGGGGAGCATCCTGACTTCCGGAAAGCTCTCGCTCCGACCATCAAAACGATAATCTTCTCAATTTGATGCACCTCGCGCCTGCCCGCCCCTGCTTATCAGGAATGATTCTGCCATCGAATCGATGAAGAATTCGGCAGGCGAGTGGTGTGAGCTTGCGGGTCTTCAGATATCCGGATCCGGCCAACTACCCCTTGGAATCCAAGGCTTCCAGCGGGCCACCCTTCGACCGCGAACCAGAGAGGGGCGGGAGCAATGATCCCCTCTGCTTTGCAACACCTCCCCCAGACGGCTGTCCGGCACGTGAATCGCGTGGAAATCCCGCGGCAACGACTCCGATCCAGGTCAAGGGGGCCCAATGCAGCATTCGGAAAAAGGAATGACCCTTGTGGAAGCCACGGTGTCACTCACGATACTCGCGGTTGCTCTGCTCACCCTTTGGGGAAGCACGATCTCCGGGGCCAGAACGATTGGCGCCGCCGAAGAGCGAAAGCATGCACTGAACATCGCACAGGGGAAACTCGAAGAGTTGAAGTCCCGTTCGATGGACCTGCTGATCGCGACCTACCGCCCGAACGGGACCGAGGGTGACACCTTCCAGGCCGCCGGCATCGATGAAGACGAGGACCGGGCCCTCGGCCGGATCGTCTTCTACACCGACGAGACGGATAGCGAGAATGGGGCCGGTCTCGGCTTCCCGATGGACCTGAACGGCGACGGCGACGCCAACGACCGGGATGTGGCCACCGGCTTCACGCTCTTGCCGGTGCGAATCCGCGTGACCTGGGAGGGCTCACTCGGGAGGCAGTTCGTGGATGTGACGGCCATCCTCCGGAGGCAGAGCTGATGCGTTCAACCGAAACTGGAATGACCCTGGTCGAGCTCTCTGTCGGCGTGACACTGATGGTCGTCATCCTGGCCCTGGCCTACCCTGGCTTCAACGCAGCGAGTGGTACGATCTCCGTCTGCGCGCAGAAAGCCCGCTTGAGCGACGCCGGGGACAAGGTCTCGAAGAGGCTCATCGACCTGATCCGCCTGGGCCGGCTCGCTGAGATAGGCGATACGGGAAATCCGCCTCATGCGATCGTCCATCCCCCCCGCACCGGTATCGCTCTCGACGAGATGACCACGGCAGGCGTCGTCCCGTGGAAGACCGACTCGGTGAGGATCCAGTACCGCCAGTCGGGCAGCGTGAGCGAAGCCGAAGCCCGGGTCGATCTCAACGGCGATGGCGATCGGAGCGACTTTTTCGCACTGGGCATGGTGGACGTCATCACGGCCGATGGCGCACGACCGATCACCAACCGCGGCCGGGTCCTGCTCGGTCTCCCGAGTTTTGAGGGTGACGTGGATGGGGACGGTCTGGCGGATCCACTCTTCAAGCTGACCGGGCGGCGCCTGGATCTCAAGATGGTGATGGTCTTCCGGGAGGAATCGGGCCAGTTCCGGAAGTCCGTCTCGACACGCACAATCTACCTTCGCAACAGACAGGACTGACCCATGAACTCTCAGAGCAGAGCAGACAAACGGCAGAGGGGATCCGCATTCGTCGTGGTCCTCTTCCTGTCCCTCGTGTCGGTGGTGATGGTCGGCGTGTTCCTGAAGACTTCAGTCAGCCGGATGGAGAAGGTCGAACTGCAGCTGGTGGAAAACTCCACGTTCAACGCTGCGGAGTCGGGGCTCAACCGGGTCGTCGAGGAGATCTGGGGCATTTACCAGCGGACTTCTCCCGAACTGCGGATCGCCAGACTCGACGAAATGGACGGCAAGAGGGATGAGAACCTCCAGATCAAGTACGTCGACCAGCGACTGGACCCCTCCACCTACGATGTGTTCGTTCGCGAGGTCCGCACTGTTGGCGGCGACTATGCCGATGTGGAGATTGTCTGCACCGCGAAGAACACCCGGGCGACGAAGACGCTGATGACGGTCGTGCGCTTCGGTCGCCAGCCATCGCGCATCTTCAATCATGCATACTTCGTCAACAACTTCGGCTGGCTCTGGGGTAGCGGCATCACCATGAACGGGGATGTTCGGAGCAACGGGAACTTCTCCTCCAGGAACGCCATGGTCAACGGAGACATCCTGGCTGCGGAGAACCCCGAGATCGGTGCGGAGGGGACCGTGGAGGGAGGAAGTCGCCACCAGAGCGTAGCGGAGTACAACGCCTCCGTCCCCGATGTCGCCCGGCCGACAAATCCATCCGCGCCCAGCGAGGACCTGAATCAGAACGGCCGTCTCGATCCCGGAGAAGATGCGAATGACAACGGGGTCCTCGACACCTACGAGCGGGAAGGTGGCTACGATGGCGACTCCGAGCTTCTGCCCCAGCAGGCGATGGTCGAGATGCCCTACCTCGGAGACCTGGACTACTATCGGAGACTGGCCAGGAGGGAAGAGGGAACATTGAGCCAGGGAGGGCACGCGCTCGTCGAGGGCGTGCTGGGTGACGATGCGGCGGAGGCGGAGAGCATCCTGCTGGTGGGCACCGAGGAAAACCCGATCGAGATCAACGGTCCGGTGGTCATCGAGACCGATGTGGTGATCCGGGGATACATCAAGGGACAGGGGACCATCTACGCGGGGCGGAACGTCCACATCATCGGCGATCTCCAGTACGTGGACGGGCCCAGCTGGGAGAAGCCGCTTTACGAGCCCGCTGAAACCTGGAAGGCCAACAAGAAGAAAGACATGGTGGGGCTCGCGGCCAAGGGGTCCATCCTCATCGGGGATTACACCCAATCGTACTGGAGGGACACCATCAGGAGATACCAGTCCCCTCCCTTCACCGTGCCATACATCGTGGATCCGACGGATGCGCCCAACGGCTATGTTTCCTACGAGCGGGACGGAACACCGTATTTCGATGGGGACTACACGGCCTACGACGGCGGCAGGAAGAATGACGGCTCGAACCGCCGCTACTACGAGTCGTCCCTCGATGACGACGATATCCGCGCCAACGCCAAAGAGGGGCTCGTGACCCGGATCGACGCCATCATGTACACGAACCATCTCTTCTCCGGGCGCGTGGGCAGCATCACCATCAACGGCACCATCGTGGCGAGAGATGAGGCGTGCGTCTATTCCAGCAAGTTCATCGTCAACTACGACATCCGGGTTCGGGGCAGCGGATACGAGCAGATCGACATCTACCTGCCGCGCGAGCCGTCCCGCCAGGTTCTCTACTGGGGCGAAGGGGCGGCCGAAGAAGTTCCGGCCGAGGATCCGGCGCAATGATCGTTTGTGCGAATTGGATCTCCGCCCGGCTTTCCCTCCCGGCCCTCCTGCTCATCATGCTCCTCTCCGGGCCGGCGTTCGCCGAAGTCGTCGTTCCGCCGGGAGGAGAGGCTCTGGGGGCGGACTCGGTGAGGCAGCGGGTCCAGGAGCGGACGCGCATGCAGGAAGAGTACGAGCAAATGAGGGAAGAACGCCGGATCGCACTCGCGGAAGCCAGAGAGAGTGTGGCGGTGGCCGTCTCCAGCGAGAACAAGAGCCACGGCAGTTCCACCACCGTACGCATGTTCGGAAGAGTTGGCGGGAAGAGCGACGGCAGCACGGCGAAGAACGGGACTTCCGACGATGGCGCCGCGGACGGGGGCGACGCGGACGGGGGCGACGCGGGAAATGGGTTCCGGAACATCATGGTGGGCGCCGTGATCCTCATTCTCGGCACCGCCCTTTTCCTGCGGCGCCGCTCCCGTGGAGCAGTACCTCTCGAGTGAGACGCTGCCGGGCGTGAACGGGGAGGTTCGGGTCAACCGCGATCACGATCCCCGCACCTCGCAGATCAGATTCAAGAGGGGACAGAGCGTCATTTCCGGCGGAGCCACCCATCGCCGTCCTGCCGCCAGGTCTCCCTGAACCCCGGGCGGCCTCCGCCGGACCTGCGCTGGATCTCGATCTGCACGCGGGACCCGGTCTTCCTCGCCGTGATCTTCCAGCGCTCCTCTTCCGCGGCGCGGTTCTTCGCCGGAAGGGCCAGGAGCGCATGGAGGAAGGTGTGGCGGGTTCGGCGACCGGTCTCGACGATCTCGATCCGGAAGGCCCCGGCGTTCGGATCTCTCTTCGCGTCGGGAGGATGGTTCCTGCCGTCGACGAAGAACTCCCGCCCCGGCCCGCCGACCACGCGGATCTTCCGGTTCTTCGAAAGGGGCAGAAGGGGCAGCACGGTCAGGGCCCCGCCGCCGCTCGAAGCCACGATCGAGTTTTCGCCGATCTCCGGCTTTTCCTGCGTATGCAACAGCCAGCGCGTTTCGAAGGAAGGGTCGGCGGTCACCACGTCGTCGAGGACGATCACGAGATCGGGGTAGCGGTGCAGGAAGTGGCGAAGGAACCGTTTCACCTTCCCCGAGCCGTAGGAACGGGAAGCGTCCCCAACCGCATAGCAGTAGTCGTCCTCTGCCTCGAAGTGAACGATGCGCCCCACCTCCCGGGCCTCTTTCTCCGCGGCCGGCGCCGTCGCCCGGCCCGGGAAAGGCACGCGGCGCTGCCCGCCGTCGTTGCTGCCGCCCTCGCCCTGGCCGGACCAGACCGCCGAGGGGAAGAGTTCCTTCGGATCGAAAACCGTCACCGTGTTGTGGGCAACCGTGCGCGAGTAGTAGTTCGCCCGGTGGGAGGAGTACTCGTTGACGCCGCTGTCGAGGGCCAGACGGGCGCGGCGGAAGATGGTGAACGCGTTGTTGTCGAGGTGCTGATGCCCGGCCATGAAAGGGCCGCACTGAAACGTCGTCACCACGGCGTCCGGATCCTCGAAGGAGCTGTGGGAGTAGACGTGCCCGATCCCCTGAAACAGCCTCGCACGGGGCAGGTCGACGAGCGGTGTGGGCCGCACCTTCGGGTCGCGGAAGATGAGGATCGGCCAGACTACCTGGGGGTAACGGCAGTCGATCGAGTCCGCGAGCGTACGCGCGATGCCGTCGCCGTACTCACGGGCCACGAGTTCGAAGGTGGACCGGGTGTCCTGCCCGAGGGTAAGGCCGCTCGGACAGTCCTCCAGGCGGACCATCCGGCCATCCGGCAACCGCCCGAAAGCGTTCCAGATCGCGTCGTATTGAAACTGGATCGACCGCGGAAAGAGGTTCTCGCCGGTGGCGCTCTTCCAGGACGCCAGAAGCCGCCCGAACGGACGCGCGTACCCCCAGTTGTTGTAGGAAAAGCCCTCGCAGTGACCTCCCGCCCGGTCTCCCGCGACACCCCCCGCCGCCTCGTTCGACGCCGGGATCACGTTTCGCTTCAGCCAGATCTCCGATTCCGAGAAGAGCTTTGCCGCGGTCTCCCTGAAGCCCGGCTCGTGCGCCAGGGCCAGAGCGACATGGAGCTGGCTCATGTACTCCAGCATGAAGTGATTGTTGTAGTCGCTGTGGCGCCAGAGCTTCTTGATCCGCGCGAGCTGCGAGAGGAGTCCCCGGCCGGCCCGGCGGCGCTCATCGGGGGTGAGGTTCTCGTATATCCAGTCGAAGGCGAACGCACCGGTCGGGATGTACTCCAGACAGGTCCAGGGGTCTTCGATAGTCTCTTCGTCCATCAGCAGCAGCCACTTCGCCGCCATGCGGGCGTAGCGCTCTTCCCCGGTTACGGCGAAGAGCAGTGCGAAGGACGGCAGGTAATGGCGCCCCCCGTTGTCGAGTTCCACCTTCATGCGAAGCATGCCGTCGCAACGCTTCTTCATCTGCGCGAAGAGACGCTTCGACTCAGGGTCCTTCCTGATCCTGGTCCTCAATTCGGCAAGCGACACAGGGGTGAGGAGCAGGCGCGGCCGCCTGGCGGAAACAACGCGGACATCGCCCTTCGGAACGAGCGGGTCCTTGCCGGCTGAGACCTCCCCGAAGACCAGACCGACCAGGACGGACGCCACCAGGATAAGCCGAATCCGAATTGCGATCATACGGAAACAGTACCGGTTCGGAGCCCTCCCTGGCCACTACCTGGTTTCAACCGACGAGCGACGAGGCCCCGCACTACTGACGTTCAAGATCCTCACGGCGCACACAGATTCTGCGTGACGCTCCGGACCGCCGGCACGGTCGCCCGGAGGTCGACCCTCCATTGCGGCTGGGCCGCGCTGCGGGATGGAGCAGACCTCGACTCCCGAAGTTGTTCTTGCGCGGGCCGGGATCGAGCGTTCTCCCGCCCCGGCCCGCCGAGTTCAGTAGGTCGCAGCGGTTGATCAGCCGTACAATACTGGTATGTTCCGCGCGTTTCTCGCGATCTACATGGTGCTCTTCGCCTGCGTCCTGCCGGCTCTGCACACCTGCGAGCCCGTTGCCGCGCATGCTGCCGGCGACACGACCGGACCCAAAACGGTTGCACCGGAGGAACATCACCACCACCCCGAACGCAGTGCGGATGATGTCTGCGTCGTCTGCCGCCTGAGCGGAAATTCCGGTGGTGTGCTGCCGCCGCCCCTTTGTATGTCGGTGGTCGCCCCGCAGATCTCGGTTTGCATCGAGCTCGAGCAGCCGGTCCCGCCACCTCCCCCCGCTCTCGAAGAGATCCTCCCCCGCGCCCCACCCGCCTGACGCACCACCACCACGGCAGACAGCCCGTCATCCGACCGGGTCGCCCTCGACGTGGCGATACGTTCGGTTGTGGATGCGTCAACGAGGGAGAACGAGAGTGAGAACCAGCCTTCATCACCCTGCGGCAGGGATTCTCTTCCTGTCCGCCATAGCCCTGATCACGCCCAGCGCCGTTGCACAGGACCATCCGAAGCCGGATCCGCGGCTGCAGAAACTCGAACAGAGGCTCGACGAAATGCAGCGGTCCATGAGTGAGATGAAGAGGAAACACGAACAGGAGAGCCGGGAACTGAGAGAGTAACTGGAACGACTGAGGCAAGAGGGCCCGGCCCCCGTTCCAGCGGGCGGCGTCGATGCCGAGTTGGACCAACTGCTCGCACTCGCGGAGTCGGAAGCGGACGCAGCCCCGGGGGCATCGGGAGAGTCTTCCGAAACGAATTTCATCTCCCGGGGACTCGGACTGCAGTCGCTCAACCCGGAGATCAGCGTCACCGGCGACTTCCTGACGGCTTTCCGCAGCACCGCCGCCGCCAGGGCGGAGATGGACTTCGATTTTCGCACCCTCGGCCTTCATCTCGAGAGCTATCTGGATCCCTACACCCTGATGAAAGCCGCCGTGGAATTCACCCCCGATGGCGCGGAACTGGGAGAGGCCTACATCACCCGGTTCGGGGTCCTGCCTGGCATCTCCATCACCGCCGGGAAGTTCCGCCAGCGGTTTGGAGTGGTGAACCGGTGGCACCGGCATGCGCTGGACCAGACGAACTTCCCGATGCCCCTACAGTACACGTTCGGTGAGGAGGGACTCAATCAGACCGGTTTCTCCGTCGATTGGATGATGCCTTCCCTTGCGGGAGCGACCCAGGAGGCCATTCTCCAGATCACCGGGGGAACGAACGAACGCGTCTTCGGAAACAACCCCCGCCACCTGCCGAGCACCCTGCTCCGCTACCAGAACTACCGGGACCTCTCGAAGGACGTCTACCTCGAAGCCGGCCTCACCGGCCTGCTCGGTTTCAATGATGAATGGACGGTCCGGTCCCCGAACGGCCCGGTCACCATCGATGACCTGCGTTCCACAATTGTTTTCGGAGCGGACCTCACCCTGCGATGGGAACCGACCGATCGAATGCGCTACGACAGTCTCGAATGGCGGACCGAGTTCTACCATCTCAGCAAGAGCATCCTGGCTCCGGACGGCTCCGGTTCGGATCGGATCGGGACCTGCGGGGCCTACACCTCCCTGCAATGGCAGGCCTCCCGCACGGTGTTTCTCGGCGCCCGCGTGGACTGGTTCAAGGCCGACCGGAAACCATGGGCGGTGGGAGATGCCTATGCTCCGCTCGCGGTGGACACCGGCAACCCCCACCGCTGGCTGGTCGCCCCCTACCTCACCTGGTGGCAGAGCCCCTGGATGAGAGTCCATCTCGAGTTCAACTACGCGGACGGCCGCGGCCTCGGGCCCCGGGAGTTCGCGGTCCTGTTGCAGATCGTCTTCGCCGCCGGACCCCACAAGCATGAGCGGTACTGAAAGGAGATTGCCATGAAACTCACCACCCTGCTCCTCGGAACTCTCGTGCTGGCGCACGCCATGGCGACACCGGTCCGGGCCGGGCAAGATGCCGGGCAAGATACCCGGATCGAAGTCGTGACCACCCTCCCGGACTACGCCTGGCTCGCCACGCAGATCGGCGGAGACCGGGTCCATGTGCAGCACATCGTCCGCGGCGATCAGGATGCGCACTTCATTCGACCCAAGCCTTCGTTCGTGACGATGGTGCAAGGCGCGGATCTGCTCATCGCCACCGGACTCGACCTCGAATTGTGGCTCCCCACGGTCGTTGACAAAGCGGGAAACACAAGAGTCCGCAGCGGTCAGGTCGGTTATGTCGCAGCCTCACAGGGAATGCACCTCCTCGAGATCCCGATCACGCTCTCCCGCGTCGAGGGAGGCCTCCACGTTCACGGCAATCCTCATGTGACGACCAGTCCGATTCAGATCAGGGTGGCGGCGATGAACGTCGCCATCGGCCTGTCGAAGGTGGATCCGAAGCGACGGGAGACCTACCTTGCGAAGGCGAAGGAACTCCAGGCCGGGATCGACCGCCACCTCTACGGCGAAGAGTTGCTGAAGCTCCTCGGGTCACGAACCCTGAACAAGCTGGCGGCAAGCGGCAAGCTCGTGCCCTTCATCACCAGCAAGTCCTATCAGGGGAAGAAGCTCTCGGAGTATGCCGGCGGTTGGCTGAAGAGAATGCTCCCGTTCGCCGGAGTATCGATCGCCACCTACCACAAGAACTGGGTCTATTTCCTGACCTTGTTCGGCATGGTGGAGGCGGGAACCGTCGAGCCGAAACCAGGCATCCCCCCCTCCCCGCGGCACGTGGCGGACCTCACGGCGCTCCTGACCAAGGGCCGGGTCCGGATCATCCTCGCCGCCAACTACTTCGATGAGCACAAGATAAGGACCATCGCCGGGAGTGTCGGCGCCGTACCGGTGATCGTGCCCCTCTACGTCGGTGGCGCTCCCGGGACGGGCGACTACTTCAAGCTGTTCGACTCCTGGGTCGATTCACTCATCAGCGCGGGCCGGAAGGCCGGGATCATCACCGACTGAGGGGAGGAAGTCCCATGAATACGAAGTCGCTGCTCTTCATCATGCTCCCCGCCTTCTGCGAATGCCTGGTTCTCGTGGGTATCCACTCCTACCTCGGCATCCACGTGATCAAGCGAAAGGTGGTCTTCGTGGACCTGGCCTTCGCCCAGATCGCGGCCCTGGGAACCCTGATCGCCTTTCTGTTCGGGATCCCCCCCCACACCGGGGGCTCCTTCGTCTTCGCGCTGCTCCTCACCGTGATGGGCGCCGGTGTATTCTCGCTCTGCCGGTTCCAGAAGAGCAAGATCCCGCAGGAGGCGGTGATCGGCCTGGTGTACGCCATCGCGGCGGCGGCGGCGATCCTCCTGATCGACCAGGCGCCGCATGGTGCGGAGCACCTGAAGGAGATCATGACCGGATCGATTCTCTGGGTGAAGTGGAGTTCGATCCTCACCGCTCTCGGGGTGTATGCGGCGGTCGGTCTCTTTCACTTCATCTTTCGTCAGCGGTTTTTTCTCATTTCCGATGATCCCGACCGGGCCTGGGAGTCGGGCATCAATGTTCGATTCTGGGATTTCCTCTTCTACCTCTCTTTCGGTGTGGTGATCACCGTCAGCGTCGACGTCGCGGGAGTCCTCATCGTCTTCGTGTTCCTGGTGGCGCCGGCAATCCTGGCCCTCCTCATCTCCAACCGGGTCAGGACGCAGCTGCTGGTGGGCTGGGGTCTCGGGGTCGTGGTGACGAGCCTGGGACTCTGCCTCGCCTATGTGGGCGACCTCTCCACCGGCCCGGCGGTGATCGCCACCTATGGCGCGACCATGCTGGTCGTGGCGGCGGCGGTATACATATTCCGGGCGCCGCGTCGAACAGCGGCCGTGAAGACGGTCGGACTCGTCGTGCTCGGGTTCACGATCGGCGGGATCGTCCTGACCTTCATCGGAACCCGACTGGGTGCGCACTATCAGGGACACGAACTCCACGCCGACGGTGCTGGCGAGCGGGAAATCGAGGCGGCCCGCGACCCCGGTGAGCAGGTGGACGCCATCCTCCGGTGGTTCGACACCGAACCGGACCGGGGCGCGGCGCTGGCGGTCGAGTTCCTGACCGACGATGCCCCCCCGTTCTTCCGGCAGACGGTCATCGACCGCCTGGTCGAGATCATGGGGGATGATCCTGGTTTCGTGGCCACCGAGAGTATGGACTCCCCGGAAAACCAGGACGCCCTCGCCAGGGTTCGTGCCCGCTTCCACCAGTAGCTCGGGAATGGAGCGCCAGGACAGCCCGGATGGAGTGTCCGTGGATCGGGCGCCCCCGCCCCGCAAGGCTTCGATTCCACAGTCCGGGGACAGCCTTTACGCCGCCCGGATCCCATGGGGGGGTGGTGAAACATTTTGTTCGCCAATCGAAACGTATCGTTCCGCCCCCCCCCACCACTCCAAGCCGGTTCATCTCTGTATCCTGTTCTCCATCATCTACTTACAAATGAACCACCCATTCGGCATCATCCTTGCTTTGGAAAGGGCAGGAGGAGCGATGAAAATCGCCGTACCACTCTTCGACAGTGTCGTGGCCCCTCGCTTCGGGTTCGCGGTTCATTTCCTCGTCGCCGAGGTCGTTGACCGCGAGGTGACCCGAACCGATCACATCACGATCACTGCCCCCGACTGGCACGGCCGCCTGGCCGAACTGAAGGGCCATGGTGTCAGCGTCCTCCTCTGTGGAGGCTTCAACCGGCGGTTCGATCCCCTCGCGGAAGACCTGGGGATCCTGGTGATCGCCGGCCTGGCGGGTGATGCGGACGTCACCGTGGCGGCCTACGCCCGAGGAGAGGAGCTACCCGTCCTGCTCCGCTGCCGCTTTCGGGAGCGGGGTGGATCCGACGGTGGCCGTGGCGGAGGCCGCGGCCGTGGTCGGTGCCGATGCAAAGGGCTCGCCTGAAAGAAATGCGACCGTTGCACCGAGAGCGCCGCCGCGCCCGAGAAAGCAAGGCGCGAGAAGGGCGCAACCTTGCTGGTTTCAACCGACGAGCAACAAGGCGTGGCGGGATGCGGCGGCCCTCGAATGCAGCGGGTATTCCAGACGGGTCCAAAGAGAGAAGGAGGCATCCATGCCTGGTTTCGACAGAAGGGGACCGAGAGATAACGGTCCTCGCAGGAGAGGGCGCCGCGGATGGTGCGGCAGGTCCGGGAACGAGAAGAAGGAGGACGGCGAGGTCGCCTTCGGCACCGGTCGAGAAGGCGAGCGCCGGGGAGGCGGCCGGGGCAGGTGCATTCGCGGACGCGGCGGTCGTGATACCGGACCTGCCCGTGATCGCGGGCAGGGGCGCGGGCAGGTACGTGGGCGCGGCGTGGGCCGCGGCCGACAGCACTTGGAGCAGGTGAAAGGAAACGAGCAGAATGAACGCTGATACGACAAGGACGATCGCGATTGCCGCCGAAGACGACAGGGGACTCGACGGAGAGGTGAGCCATCACTTCGGCCGGTGTCTCGCCTATGTCCTGGCCGAGGTGAAAGCCGGACAGGTCGTCTCGACCAGGGTACGGATGAACCCCCACTGCGAGGCCCATGTGCCCGGCCAGATGCCGACCTTCATCCGGGACCTGGGTGCCGACGTGATCCTCGCCGGCGGGATGGGGCCCCGGGCCGTGCAGATGTTCCAGCAGTTCGGCATGGAGGTGGCGACCGGCGCCGTCGGCAACATCGGCCGGGTGCTCGACGCCTATCTCGCGGGCCAGCTCAAGGGCATCGTGCCCTGCTCTCACGACCACCCGGGCAGTTGTGGAGACCACAGCGCCCACGAACCGTCCGTCCACCATCCAGTGGATCACCGCGCCATGCCGGGTTGCACCGGAGAGGTCCACGACCCTCGAGACACGAACCGACGATAGTGCGGCGCCCTGCGATACGCACGGAGGAATGACGGCCCTGCTGATAGGATTGACGGTGGAGGCTGTCATGACCGCTGCTGCCGAGGAGGATGCCGGCCCGGCCGGAAGGGCCATCCAGTGCCTGGAAGTCTGGGGTGGAAACGACCCCGTCGAGACCGCCATTTCGGTGCCGGGCATCGACGCCTGGGTCTACGCCGCCCCGATTTCCGGTGCGGAACTGGGTGGCGACATCTACTACGTAACCATGTGTGGTGGTGGCCGGATCGCACGGTTCGCCGTCGCGGACGTGGCCGGTCACGGTCAACTGGCCGCGGACCTGGGAACGAGTCTCAGGGCACTGATGCGCAAGCACATCAACATGCTCAACCAGACGAAGTTCGCCCGTGCGCTGAACCGTGAATTCCTCAAGAGTTCCGGATCCCTCGGTTTCGCCACGGCCCTCCTGGCCACCTACTTCTCTCCTGAAGATCGCCTGATCATCTGCAATATCGGCCATCCGGAGCCACTCTGGTACAAGGAGGCGACCGGGCAGTGGGACCTGCTTCGGGAGGAACAACCAGGCAGTCCCGGGGCGATCCTGAATGTGCCGCTCGGGGTGGTCGAGCCAACGGTCTACAGCCAGTTCTCGGTCACGCTCGAGCCCGGCGACCTGGTGCTGATCCACACGGACTGGCTCACCGAGGCAAGGGACGAAAAGGGGAGCCGGCTCGGTGTCGAGGGCGTACTCGCGCTGCTCGGCAAGTGCGACGCCAGCCGGCCCTCGGACCTGATTCGGAGTATCCTCGACGCGGTGGAAGCTCGTGCTGAGGGGCGGAGTGCGGAGGACGACCGGACGCTCATCCTGCTCCATCACAACGGTTCCAGACCGCCCCCGCTCTCTCTCGGCGAAAAGGCCCGGATGATGATGAGGATGCTCGGCCTGCTGCGGAATTGATCGGGCTGCTGCTCCCGCCGACATCTGCCGGAACTTTCTGGTAATGCATGATTATTCATGCAAACTTCCACATCTTATTCACCACCAGGGAGCTTCCCATGCGAATTGTGCTCGCATTCTCCGGTGGCCTGGACACCTCCTTCTGCGTGCCCTTCCTCGTGGAGGAGTACGGCGCCGAGGTCGTCACGGTCATCGTAAATACCGGCGGAGCGGATGCTGAAGCGCTTGCGGCCGTAGCTGCCCGGTCGCGCGCCCTCGGCGCGGTGGGCCACCGCGAAGTGGACGCCCGGACCGCGGTCTACGACGACCACATCTCGGTCCTCATTCGCGGGAACGTCCTCCGCGGCGACGTCTATCCTCTCTCCGTGGCCGCCGAGAGAACCCGGCAGGCCATCGAGGTGGCGACGGTCGCCACGGAGGTCGACGCCGACGCCGTGGCTCACGGGTACACGGGCGCCGGGAACGACCAGGTCCGCTTCGACGTGGCCTTCCGGGCCCTGCTGCCGGACGCCGAAATCCTGACCCCGATCCGCGACCACGGGTTCACCCGCGAGCAGACGACGGCCTACCTCGCAGACCGGGGCCTGCCGGTGCCGGAGGGTTCCTCCCGTTACTCCGTCAACCGCGGCCTCTGGGGCACGACCCTCGGCGGGGACTGGACCCTCGACCCCTGGACGGCTCCCCCATCGGATGCCTTCCCCGCTCCCGGGACGGGGGCGGGCTCCGCACCGAAAGACATCGTGTTACGCTTCGAGGATGGATTGCCGACCGCACTCGACGGGGAAGACCTCTCCGGTGTTCCGCTGGTCGAGGCGCTGGAAGAGCTCACCACGGCTCGTGGGATCGGCCACGGCATCCACCTCGGCGAGACCGTGCTCGGCATCAAGGGGCGGATCGGTTTCACCGCCGGTCCCGCACTCCTGCTGATCCACGCGCACCGCGAACTGGAAAAACTCGTCCTCACGAAGTGGCAGTCCTTCTGGAAAGACCAGGTCGCCCGGTTCTACGGGAGCCACCTTCACGAAGGCCAGTACTTCGACCCGGTGATGCGCGATCTGGAGGCGATGATCATCTCCTCCCAGGGACGCGTGGCCGGGGAGGTGCGCATCAGCCTCCGGCCGGGCCGTTTCGAGATCACCGGCGTGCGAAGCCCCTTTGCCTTGCACGATCCGGAGATCGCGATCTACGGCGAGGAGAACGCTCTCTGGAACGGCGCGGAGGCGCGGGCCTTCGCCAAGCTCTCCGCGATCCCGTCGTTGCTCGCCTTCCGCGCCGGAGGCCGCTCATGATCGGCACGCGCCGCCTGACCCTCGATCGTGTCTCCTCTTCCACCAGAAACGCCGATCTGCAAAGAGAGGTGATCGTCGGCCCGGATATCCGCTGTGAAGAGGGCTACATTCTCGCGGTCCGGATCGAGCACGACAAGGCCACCTACAACCTGGTGGAGGACACGACGGGCCGTTTCGTCCGCCTGCGAAAAGGCGAGGTCCTCGCGGGAGTGCTCGGCGTACGGAACGCCCTGCGGGGTTATGCCGGGCGCGTACCGGAGCGCCTCGCCCCCGGCGACAGGGTCCAGGTCCTCAACCTCGGCGGGGTGCTCGGCGAGTGCACCTCTTCGAACCCGGACCTGGGCGCACCCTTCACCGCCGAAGTCCTCGGGGCGGTCCTCACCTTCCCCCGCTTCGGAGACCGGGTCGGCGCACCGGCCACCATTGCCGAAGGCGCGATTCCGGTGTCGAATAAGCTCACCGGATCGCGGCCCATCATCTTCGTGGCGGGTACCTGCATGGACGCCGGGAAGACCATCGCCGCCGCCGAGATCGTGCGCGGGCTGACGCGCGCCGGGCTGCGGGTGGCCGGCGTCAAGCTCACCGGGGTTTCCCTTCGACGGGATGCGCTGGCCATGCTGGACGCCGGCGCCGTCGACGCGCTCACGTTCAACGACGCCGGAGTCGTCTCCACCCGGCAGGACGCCGTTCTCCCCGCGGCGCGCGGCCTGCTGAACCACCTCGAGGAGCAGGTGAAACCAGACGTCATCGTCGCCGAACTGGGCGACGGCATCCTCGGTGAGTACGGCGTGGGAGACATCCTCGCCGACCGGGAACTCATGGCTCGCCGCACCGCGCTCGTGGTCTGCGCACCGGACCAGGTGGGCGCCTTTGGAGCGGTCCGCGTCCTCGATGAGGAGTTTTCACTTCGGCCCACGGTGATCACCGGCCCGGCGACGGACACGGCAGTCGGAGTGCGCTTTGTGAACGAACGGCTCGGCCTCCCCGCGGTGAATGCCCGGCGGGACGGTGAGGAGTTGGTGGAGCGGGTACGGGAGGCGATGGCGAGACATGGCTGAGCGCGGACTCAAGGTCGTCGTGCTCGGGGCGGCGGGGTACGTCGGCGGGGAGTTGCTCCGCCTGCTCCTTCGCCACCCCGCGGTGGCGGAAGTGCGCGGGGCCTCGAAGAGCCACGCGGGGCGCGCATTCGCCGACGCCCATCCGGCGCTCCGGCACGCGGCGCCCGGGACATTCGACGAGCCCGACCCCGCGGCGGCCGGCGCCTTTGCCGACGCGGTCTTCCTGGCCCTGCCCCACGGCGAATCCCAGAAGCTGGTCACGACCGTGCTCCGGGAAAAACCGGACCTGCTCGTAGACCTGGCCGCGGACTTCCGGGTGCGAGACCTCGATCTTTTCGAAGCGTTCTACGGTGAACATCGAGAACCGTCCCTCCCGGCCACCTTCACCTACGGCCTGGCCGATACCCTCGGGCGGAGCCTCGAGGGCGTCCGCCGGATCGCGGCCCCGGGTTGCTTCGCCACCGCCGCCCTTCTGGCACTCTGGCCCTTTGCGCAGAAGGGGGGATTCGCCCGCCCCCCCATTCTCTTCGCGGCGACCGGATCCTCCGGCTCGGGCGTTTCCCCGAAGCGCACGACGCACCACCCGGTTCGCGCCCACAACCTCTTTGCATACTCCCTGACCGGGCACCGCCACGAAGCCGAGATCATCGACCGGCTCCGGGACTGGACGGGGGATGCCGCGGCCGGGGCCACGCTGATCCCCCACTCCGCTCCGATCGTCCGCGGCATCCACCTCACCCTCTCGGGGACCCCCGCCGAACCGGTGGCCGACCCCCTCGACCTGTTGCGGAAGACCTACGCGGGGCGGCCCTTCATCCGGATCCTCACTGACCCGCCGGAACTCTCCGCGGTGGTCGGGACGAATTTCGCCCACCTCCACGCCGCGGCCCGTAAGGACGGCAGCGTGGTCGTCACGGTCGCCATCGACAACCTCGTCAAAGGGGCGGCGGGACAGGCCGTCCAGGCCATGAACCTGGCCCTCGGACTCGAGGAGACCGCGGGGCTCACCTTCCCGGGGCTTTACCCATGCTGATCCATCCGGCCGAACTGCCCGTCTACTCCCGCTACCCGCTGCGCCCGGTGCGCGGGGAGGGCTGCACCCTATTCGACGCGGAGGGAAACGAGTATCTCGACTTCTACGCCGGCCATGCGGTGGCTCTCACCGGCCACCGCCATCCGCGGGTCGTAGCCGCCATCGAGGAGGAACTCGGGAAGCTTCTCTTCTACTCCAACGCCCTGCCCCTCGACGTCCGGGACCGGTTCTTTTCGGTGCTCGCCGACCTGGCCCCCGAGGGGTTGGCGCATCTCTTCCTCGTGAACTCCGGCGCGGAAGCGAACGAGCAGGCGATCCACCTGGCCCGTCGCGCCACCGGCCGCAGCCGGATCGTGACCATGGCCGGCGGCTTCCACGGGCGCACCCTGGCCACCCTCGCGGTGTCCGGCATCCCCCGCTATCGAGGAATCGCGATGGGGTCCGAAGCGGGCCGGGCGATTGCATCTTTCACGGACGAGGTACCCCTGAACGACGCCGACCGCCTCTCGGAAACCGTGACCCGCGAAACCGCGGCGGTGCTGCTCGAACCCGTGCAGGGACTGGCGGGCGCCTTCGTCGCCGACCCGGCCTTCCTCGTCGCCGCCCGGGAGATCTGCGATCGAAGCGGCGCCGCGCTCCTGTTCGATGAGGTGCAGACCGGCTGCGGGCGGACCGGCGCGTTCACCAGGGCCCAGGCCTGCAGTGTGGCGCCGGACGCGATCACCCTCGCCAAGGGGATCGCGGCGGGACTGCCCGTCGGCGCGGTGTTGGTGAACGAGTACCTGGCCGAAGGGCTCGGCAATGCCGACCTGGGAACCACCTTCGGCGGCGGGCCGCTCCCCTGCGCCGCCGCGGCCGCCAACCTCTCGGTGCTCATCGATGAGAACCTGATGGGCCGCGCATCGGCTCTCGAGGCCCGCCTGCGGGCGGCGCTCGCCGAGGTCCCCGGAGTGATCGAGGTCCGGGGCGAGGGCCTCTTGCTCGGGGTCGTGCTCGACCGTCCCGCGAAGCCGGTTCGCCTCGGACTCTACGAACGCGGACTGCTGACCGGCGCGGCGATCGCCGAGGACACCGTCCGCCTCCTCCCGCCCCTGGTCCTTCGCGATGACGAAGCCGATCGCCTGGCGACGGAACTCAAGGAGGTGCTCTCATGAGCGGACGGAACTTCCTGGCCACCGACGACTGGACCGACGACGAGGTCGCCGGCCTGCTCTCTCTCGCCGGACGGTTGAAGCGCGGGGAGGCCCGGGGCTCCCTCGAGGGCCGGGTGCTGGGGATGGTGTACTTCAATCCATCCCTCCGTACCCGCACCTCCTTCGAGGTGGCCATGCTGCGCCACGGCGGCCACGCCGTCTGCCTCGAGCCCGGTCGCGGCATGTGGGATCTGGAAACCCGGCCCGGAGTAGTGATGGACGAGGGCGCGGCCGAGCACATGAAGGAGGCCGCCGCGGTGCTCGGGCGCTACGTGGATGCGCTCGGCGTCCGGGCGTTTCCGACGGCGGCGACCTGGAAGGAGGCCCGGGAAGACGGGGTCGTGCGGGGCTTCGCCGAGCATGCCGGCGTGCCCGTCATCAACCTCGAGTCCGCCCGGCGCCACCCCTGCCAGGGCCTGGCCGACGCGTTGACCCTGAGGGAACGCCTGGGCCCGGACCTCGCCGGAAAGAAGTTCACGCTGGCGTGGGCCAGCCACCCGAAAGCCCTCCCCACCGCCGTCCCGGTGAGCGCGGCCATCGCCGCCGCCCGCCTCGGGATGGAGGTCACGGTAGCTCATCCTCCCGGCTTCGACCTGGACCCGGAGGACCTGGATGCGGTCAAGACGATCGCCGGACGGTGCGGGGGATCGGTCTCGGTCACCGGCGACCTCGACGGTGCGGTCCATGGTGCGGACGCGGTCTACGCCAAGAGCTGGGGCAGTCTCCTGCACTTCGGCGACGCGGCGGCGGAGGCGGCGCTGCGTGAGCCCCGGCGGGACTGGCGGATCGATCGAACCCGGATGGAATCCACCCGCGACGGGCGCGGAATGTTCATGCATTGTCTCCCGGTGCGCCGCGGCGTCGTCGTCACCGGCGACGTGCTCGACAGTCCCTGGTCCGCGGTCGTGGATCAGGCGGAGAACCGCCTGCATGCGCAGCGCGCGCTCCTGCTCAAACTACTCGGAGGAATCGATGCCTGAGCATGTCAAGGCGCTGAAAGGCGCTCTCACCTACACGCGCCGCTACCGCAATCGGACGTTCGTCGTGAAGATCGGCGGCGGAATCCTCGGTGAAGAGCGGATGATGCGCAGCATCGCCGCTCAGGTGGCCCTCCTGGAGTCGCTCTCCATCCGGATCGTCCTGGTTCACGGCGGCGGCCCGCAGGCCAGCGACCTCTCCCGGCGACTCGGCATAGAACCGGAGATCGTCGCCGGACGGCGAGTCACGAACGGGGACGTCCTCGAGATCGCCAAGATGGTCTACGCCGGCAAGCTGAACGTGGACCTGCTGGCCGCCTTGCAGGCGGAAGGGGTCCCGGGAGTCGGGCTCTCCGGCGTGGACGGGAGCCTGGTCGTGGCGAAGCGCCGTCCGCCGGTAACCGTAACCCCCGACGAGGGTGGGGAGACCATCGTGGACTACGGCGAGGTCGGGGACGTCGTCCTGGTCAACCCGGCGGTCCTGCTCACTCTGCTCGACAAGGACTTCGTCCCGGTGGTGGCCTCGCTGGCGGCGGATGGGGCCGGCCGGACCCTGAATCTCAACGCGGACACCCTCGCCGAGTCCATCGCCGTGGCACTCGCGGCCAAGAAGCTCGTCTTCCTGACGACGAGCCCCGGCCTGCTCCGGGACCAGGACGACCCGACCTCCCTGGTGCCCTTCGCCGACCCGAACGACCTCGAGGCGCTCCTCGAAAACGGAACCGTGGCGGGCGGCATGCGCCCCAAGATCGAGGCGTGCATCCGCGCCGTGCGGGGCGGCGTGCGCCGGACCCACATCATCGACGGAACGGTTCCCGACTCCCTCCTGATGGAGGTCTTCACGGGCGCGGGATGCGGCACCATGATCGTCAACAAGAAGGAGCAGGCCGACTACCGGGAGCAGGAGCTTTGAGCACCTCCGGCGCCCCGGGCCTGCTCGTCGGCCTGGTCCGCGCCCCGAGTGTTTCGGGCAATGAAGGCGTGGTCGCAGGCGTGCTTGCCGGTTGGGCCGGGAAGCGAGGCATTCCGGTCACGGCGGACGACGCCGCGGTCAAACTGACCATCGAAGGTCGCGGGCCGGGGCCCACCCTCCTGCTCGCGAGCCACCTCGACACGGTGCCACCGGGGGAGGGATGGAACGTGGATCCCCATGCCGGGGTGATCGAAGCGGGATGGTTGCATGCCCGGGGGGCGGTGGACGCGAAGGCCTCGGTGGCCGCCATGGCTTGCGCCGCGGCCGCCCTCCACGCCGAGGGTGGACCGGCGCGCGGCCGCCTGGTCGTCCTCGCCACCTTCGGCGAAGAAACGAGGGAGACATCCATGCCGGTCGCGATCGAGCGGCTCGGTCTCCCGGACGCCGCACTGGTGGGCGAACCGACATCGCTCGAGCCGTGCACCGCGCAGCGCGGCCTCCTGGTCCTGCGCATGCTCTGGCACGGGGACCAGCGCCATGCCGGACGGGCGGACGAAAAGGGGGCCGGGCCGAACTCGATCAACCTGGCGGCGCGCGATCTGATCACCCTCTCACAACTCGATCTCGGCCGCGTCCATCCTACCCTGGGGCGCATCAGCATCACACCCGTTTCGATCGGGGCGGGCGTGGCCGGGAATGTCACCCCGCCGCACTGCGAGGCCCGGTTCGACGTGCGAACCACTCCGGCCTTCACCCAGGCGGAAGTGGCCGCCGCGATCGATGCCGCGACCGACGGTGATGTGGAGGTGATCTCCGACCGTTTCCACCCGACCGAAACTCCTCCGGGATCGAGGCTGCTCGCGGCGATCAACCGGATCCGGCCCGGCGTGGTGCCGTTTGCCTCCCCCACCAGTTCGGACTGGGTGTTCCTCCGGGAAACAGACACCGTCAAGATAGGCCCCGGCGACTCGCGGCTCTCCCACACCCCCCGGGAACGGATTGAGTTCCTGGAGGTGGAGGCCGCGGCCCGCCTGTACGCCGACGTGGCAAGGGAGTATCTGCGATGAGCACCTCGGCCGGCCGGACGAGCGAGGGGGAGATGGTGAGCGGCATGGCGAAGCGCAAGGAGTTGATCCTCGCCATCATCGAAAGCGAGTCCGTCCCCACCCAGGAGACATTGGCCGCGGCCCTTGCCGCTCGAGGCCAGCCGGCGAGCCAGGCCTCGGTCAGCCGGGCCGTGGCGGCCCTCGGCCTCATCAAGCAGCACGGCCGCTACGTGGCCCCCGACTCCGGCGCCACGCGCGAAGATCCGCTGCGGGTGCGCATCCGGTCGAACCTGCTCGAAGCCGCGAACGCCGGAGCAAACCTGGTCGTGCTGAAGACCCCGCCGGGCGAAGCCTCCGGCGTGGCCTTGGCGATCGATCGGCTCATGCTCCCCGGATTTGTGGGCAGCGTGGCCGGCGACGACACGATCTTCGTGGCGGTGAGCGACCAGAAGGCATTCCGCCGAGCGCTGTAAGGGCTCGTCTGGAAACAACCGCCGCATTCGAGGGCTGCTGCAGCGTGACAAGCTCTCGGGACGAGTCCGGAGCCACCCGGTCGAGGCGGGATATCAATCCCCCATCAGCCGCTCCAGATCCTTCAGCACCGTTGCCAGGAGACCTCGGCGATGTTCGGTCCAGGCACTCTTCCGTGGAGACTCGAGCAGCATCGACCGGGGGCCGAGGGGAGTCACTCGCGCAACGAGATCAGACGCCCCCCCCCGGAAATAGAGGCGGCCCCGGGCAAGCTGGACGCTCATCTGTCGGTCCCGAAAGACCGGTGAGGCCGCAACGAACTCCTCCGCGCGACGGTAAAGGCGTTGCAGTGCCTCCGGGGTGAGTCTGGCCGCCTTCGGCCGCACAGGTATCCCGGACCGGGCGGCCGGCGTCGCGGACGGCTTCGCCGTCGACCTCTTCTTTGAGGCGGCGGTCTTCCGTGCGGGAGCTTTCCTCGGCTTTCTTCGCCGCTTGCCCGGTCCCGCCGGCGCCTGGCCCGGGTCGAGATCGATACCAAAAACGGACGAGAGCTCATCGGTCTCGAGCACCCGCGCCCGCCTCGACTTCCGGCCGGACACGGGCTGATCGATCGCGGCCTCCACCATTTCGGTCGGGTCCACACCACGCAGAGTGAACAGCAGCGCAGGATCGTGGTCAAGGCGAGCGCCGACACCGTAGAGTGACGCCGCCACGTGCTTGCACATGGTCGCCCAGTCGGGACACGAACACTTGAGGGAGATGTCCGCGGGAGAAGGAAACAGCCCCTCGCCCTTCTTCGACACGATCTCCATCACACCCTCTGAGATGGAGCCCTGCAAGAGTTCGATCAGCGAGTTGATCTGCCCCGCGCACCGGCCCTTGATCGCGGTCCACTGCTTCGTGGCCAGAGGCTCGATCTCGATCGCCACGTCGTAGAGCTCCCTTCCACTGACCAGCGCGGCCACCCGGCCGGCCTCGATCCGCAGATCGATCACCGATCCGTTGCGAGCGTAGGTCCGTCCGCGCGGCAGGCGATTGGAGTAGTCGCTGTAGGACTCCAGGTTCTCGCACCAGGCGGCGCCCCAGAAGGTCTTCGCGATCTTCCTGCCGGTGATTTCGATCGGGGCAAGCTCCTTCCCGTCCTTCTTCATCCCGGCGACCAGCTTTTCAGACTGGCGGCGGCGCGCGGCCACCGGGACGTAGCGACGCCAGCCTCTGTAGTACCTCCTGCTCATGGACCACCTTCATTCCCGGTAACAACCATGACGTGCGCGAAAATCCTCCCTGGACGGCTACCTCATCACGGCGCTGCCGAGGTCGAGCGACACCAGCGAGATCAACTCCTCATTGCTCAACTCCGTCAGCTTCGGCTCGGCTCCCGTGGACAGGATCTCGTCGGAGAGTTCCTGCTTCGAAGCGATGAGCGAGTCGATATGTTCCTCCACCGTGCCCCGGCACACAAACTTGTGAACGAGCACGTTCTTCTTCTGACCGATCCGGAAGGCGCGGTCCGTGGCCTGGTTCTCCACCGCCGGGTTCCACCACCGGTCGAAGTGGATCACATGCGAGGCCGCGGTCAGATTGAGCCCGGTGCCGCCCGCCTTGAGCGAAAGCACCATGAACGGCACCTGGTCGTCCTCCTGGAAGCTCCGGACCAGTTCCTGGCGCTTCCGAACCGACGTTCCACCGTGCAATGAAAGGCCTCTCTGGCCGAAGACCCTGGTCAGATAATCGATCAGGGGCGCAATGATCTCCCGGAACTGGGTGAACACCAACACCTTGTCCTGCCGTGCGGCGATGGACTCGCAAAGCTCACCGAGCCGCCCGAACTTCCCGCTGTCCGCGGGCTCATAGCTCCCGTCCCCCAACCATTGGGAAGGGTGATTGCAGATCTGCTTGAACCGCATCAGACAGGCCAGCACCATGCCGCGCCGCTCCATGCCGTCGAGTTCCTCGAGCGCCTTCGCCATCTCCTCCACGGACTGCTGGTACAGGGCGGCCTGACGCTTGCTCAGCAGGCAGTAGGCGTTGACCTCGGTCTTGTCCGGCAGATCGGAAATGACCTTCTTGTCGGTCTTGAGCCGGCGCAGGATGTAAGGCTGAACCAGGCGGCGCAGGGGGGCGTATCCTCCCGAGCGGCCCTTCGCCATGGACTTGCAGAGGCGATGGAAGGCAGGCGCGGATCCAAGCAGCCCCGGGTTCAGGAAATCGAAGATGGACCACAGGTCGCCGAGGCGATTCTCCACCGGGGTTCCGGTCAGGGCCAGGCGCCACTTCGAGTTCAGTTCCTTGACCGCCCTGGTCTGCTTCGCCCCCGGATTCTTGATGGCCTGGGCCTCGTCGAGGATCACATTCCTCCATGGATACCGCTTCATCCATTCGGTCCGCATCGCGGTGCCGTACGTGGTGATCACCGCGTCGTTTGCGACCACGCTTTTCCTCTGGAGCCCCTTCAACCCGGACGAGGAAATGCGGGAAGGATGGGCGATGAGCACGGAAAGCCCGGGCGCGAAACGTTCGAACTCCAGGCGCCAGTTGTCGAGCAGCGAGGCCGGCACGACCAGCAGATCGGTCCCCTCCTCTTCGCTGGCGCGAAGCAGAGACAGGACTCCGAGCACCTGGATCGTCTTGCCGAGCCCCATGTCGTCGGCCAGGCAACCGCCGAGCCCCAGCCCGCGCAAGGTCATGAGCCACTGCACGCCGAGCTTCTGGTAGGGACGAAGCGCAGCGGAGAGGCCGGCATCGGCCTCGATTGCGGACGCGAGTTCGGGTGAACGCAGCGCGTCGAGCCGGGAGGAAAGCCACTTCCCGGCAATGACCTCGGACCACTGTGGCCGGGCGTCCTCGGGGCACTCCGCATCGCCACCATCCAGTTCCGCTCCGGCCAGCATCCGCATCGCCTCGCCGAAGCTCACTCCCCCCGACAGGGCCTGCTCCTGCACTTCGCGCCACTGATCGAGAACCCCGGCCAGCTTTTCGCGGTCCACCTCGACCCATTGGCCCTTGATCAACACCAGTCCCTCGCTGGCCGCGAGCAGGGTCCTGATCTCCTTCCGAGTCAGCCTCCGGCCACCCAGGGTAAGGCTCACGTCGAAGTCGAGAAGCGCATCCATGCCCAACCGGGAAGGAGGCTTTCCGCCGATCTGGACCGAGACCCTGGGGCGGGGACGCTTCCTGACGTTCCACCAGTCCGGCATGCGTACGACCAACCCGGCCTGCTCGTACCGCGCAACCCGGCAGAGGAACCGGTGGGCCTCCCGGGGCGTCCAGGAGAGCGGGTGGTAGATGTCGCCGGAATCGACCAGCTCACGAATGAGGTCGCACTGCTCGGCGGCGCGGGACAGTGGTGAGAGCAGCGCCAGCAGCTTCTTCCGATTCCTCTCACCGGCGTAGTCCTTCAGCGCCTGCCCGAGTGGCCGGTGCCGGGGCCGGGCCCGCTTCGAAACCCGGCTCACGTAGGTCGCGATGAAGGCGAAGGGATACGAGGGGTCACGCTTGTTCTCGGCGAGATGAAAACAGACGCGCCCGACCACGTTCCAGACCGGACTCTGCTCTCTCAGATACCCCTGAACCCCGTCCTTCCGTTTCGATGCTTCGGACAAGAGGGCCCGGCCGAGGTCGGACCAGATTTCACCGAGCAAGGCGCTGTTGATCAGTTCGGCGCCGGGCATGGGAGGGGCGGCCTCGACCAGGGCCTCAAGGTCGGCGAGGACCGCGTCCGGGACAACCAGCGATCCGGGACTCGTCGGATCGAGTGCGCCGCAGGCACCGGCCACGAAGGCACTGCCGATCTCGCGCCAGTACGAGAGCGGCGGGGGAAGCTCGGTGGCGAGTTCCGTCGCTCCCAGGTGGAGGACGCCGTATCCGCGACCGCGATCGAAAGCCTCGATGATACGGTTTGCGACCACGGCGGACACCCGCGGACGGTCCTCCGGAGCGCCGGGGCGAACGTCGATACGACCACTCGGCGTCAATCCGCAGAGCAGGGTATGGCTTGCACCGGGCGCGCTGCTGAAGGGGAGTTGGGTCATGGGGGCTCGGCGATGATCTTACCGCAGTCCGGGGCCTGCGGCGTCGGCCTTGCCGATGGACACCACGGGCCGGCGAATCTTCCAGCCCGCTCCCTCGCACCCGGCGCCCGGGTACCACTCCCGCGACCGTCGCCGGCTTCGGCGGCTGTCACCGCCGTAAGGGCTCGCGCAGGAATATGTTCGCAGGACCGAGAGCGCTGATGCGCCAGCCCGGCAAGGCGCGAGGTGCGCGCAACCTTACTGGTTTCAACCGACGAGCAACGCAGATCAAGGGGATGCAGCAGCCCTCGAATCCCGAAGCTGTTCATGCGCGGGCCCTGAGGTATCATCCCCCCCGAGAACAGCGCTCCGTCACGCGGCGAAGGCTCACATCCATCCCTGCCGCCGCCTGATGCGTGGACACCGCACGAAAACAAGACCGGAGAAGGACTGGTGGACGAAGCACGACTGATCGACAAGCTGAAGCTGATCGAAGCACTCTTCGCCGGCGCGGCCACCGAGGGCGAGAAGGTCGCCGCCGAGCGCGCCAGAGGCCGCATCCTGAAACGGCTGCAGCAGTACGCGCAAGTGGACCCTCCGATCGAATACCAATTCTCCATGGCGGACATGTGGACCCGGAAGGTCTTCACCGCTCTGCTGCGGCGGTACGACATCCGGCCCTATCGATACCGCAGGCAGCGATACACCACGGTCATGGCCAGGGTGCCGAAACGGTTCCTCGACGAAACGCTGTGGCCTCAATTCCAGGAGATCTCAAAGACACTGAGGAGCTACCTGTCCGAGGTGACCGATCGCGTCGTGCACCGGGTGATCCACCAGGACAGCTCCGAAGCGGAGGTCGTCGAGAAACCAAGGCAGCTTCCAGGCGAGATGTGAGCCCGGCGCAGCGGTTGCTGATCGAGGTGCCCATCGGAGGGACGGGCCTTGTCCCGACCGTGCCGGATCGGACTCGGCCGGCGCGTGGAATCGGTGCGCGCTGCGAAGGAACGAATGGTCCGCGGCAACAGGGCTCGGGCGTGGCCCGGCCCGGTATCCAGAGATCAGTCGAGCGGTGGGCCGAGGCCGCCGGGGTAGCGGCGGGCCAGGTCGACGTAGACCTTTTTCCACCGCGTCCACTCCGCCTCGTACTCCTTGCCGATCCGCTTCCGCGCGAGCTTCGCGGGGACGCCCATCGCGATCGCGCGTTCGGGGATCTCGGCGTGCTGCGGCACAACCGCTCCCTCGGCCACGACCGCCCACTCCCCCACCACCGCCCAGTCGGAGACGATCCCGCCCATGCCGACGATGACCCAGTCCCTGATCGTCGCATTGTGGATGATCGAGGCGTGGCCGAGCGTCACCCAATCCCCGATTCGCGTGATCTCGCCGGGTCTGGCGTGGATCACGCAGTTGTCCTCGACGGAACTGCGGTTCCCGATACGGATCGTCCCGTAGTCGCCCCGGATTCGGGCACCGGGTCCAATCCAGCACTCCTCCCCGATGGTCACGTCGCCGAACACATCCGCGGATGGATGGATGTAGGTGCCTCTCCCGATGAGGGGGGTCGATCCTTCGAAGCTCGAAACCGTCAAGGCGTGCCTCCCTCCGTTTTCTGCGCCCGGAACCGCCTCCCTCGGGCGTCGGGTTTCGCTCAGTAACTGAGCGTCGAAGTCGCCCCCAGGGTCTCCATGACGACCCGGGCCGCGGCGACCATCTCCGCCCCTTCGATGAGCATCCCGGAATCGATCCGGCGCTCCTTCAGGCATGGCGTGCAGACCAGCAGTTTGCCGTCCTGCGCAAAAAAGCTGTCGAGCAAGTCCTTCAGCGGAGGGAGTCCCCCGGCGAAGACATGGCCGGCGACACCTTTCTGTGCCAGAACCACCGCATAGCCCTGCAGGACGACCGTCGCCGGCACATCCATCACCAGGGAGGCGTTCGCCATCACGAAGGGGAAGGTGGCCCGCTCGGAGTCCTCCGGACCGTGGGTCGCGAGAATGAGCAGTTTCTCCTGCTTTTCATCATTCATGGGGTTTTTCTCTCTGATGGTTGTTCTGATTCAAACCGGGTTCGGCACGACCCCGCCGGCCGCTGCGGTTGAGGTCGCTCTCGCCCTGACCGAGACGAGGTACATCCCCAGAGGCCGGTACAGGAGGTGGGACCACTTCCCGAAAGGCACGATCAGGATGAGCCAGGGAGCATCCACCGCCAGGTGAATGACATATGCGTAGTACGTCGCGTGCGGAAGTCCCACCACGCGAAACACATGCACGAGGATGCCGGTCAATGCGATGGAGAAGAGAAGGAACAGGAACATCCAGTCGGTGTGATGCGAGTGCTTGTGGATCTCCTCGCGTCGCCGGAGCCGCCCGATGATGGCATCGACGGTCCCATAGAGCAGCACCGCGGTGGCGTAGTATCCGAAGAGGGAAGAGACGTTCCACCCGTCGGTCTGGAACCACGGGAGGAAGACGAAAACGAGGAAGAACATCGTCAAATAGCCCGTTACCAGGAGGAAGTGCTTCAGCCAGTGGATCTTTGGCCCGTGGCATTCTCTCCACCGCTTCTGAAAGAGCATGTGAACGAAGAAGGTCGAGATCTCCGAGAGGTACACCGAGAGGCCCGCCTTCACCCCGCGCATCGTGAACCGGAACATCCGCCCGGCATTCGTGAGGAGAAAGAACGTCATGAGGGCGGCAACGATCCAGTCCGCGGTCTCGATGGAAGGGACGGGAGCAAAGGTGTTGAGCTCCACCCGCTCCGTCACGACCGGTCCGTGAAGGAGGGCGAACAACATCACCACGATGAGTCCGAGGACGAGACTCAAGCCGATCTCCCAGGCCTTCGACGTGTAGAGCAGCCTCGAGATTCCGGTCCAGTCGTAGCGGGAGATGAGCCATCTCCTCGTCGCCATCATGATCTCGCCCGGATGGGCTTCCCGGGGACAGGTCGCGGAGCATTCGCCGCAGTAGTAGCAGAGCCAGGGCTCCGGGGACTCCTCGAGTTGCCCGGTGAGTCCGAGTTGCAGATAGCGGATCACCTTCCGGGGGAAGACCGTGTCACCTTTCGAGAGGGGGCAGATGGCCGTACAGTTGCCGCAGTTGAAACAGGCGCTGACGTCCGCGGCGCCGAAGAGTCCGATCTCTTTCATGAGGGTGGGATCGGCTCGTGCGCTCATGCCTTCTTCTCCTCGCAATCCGGCAACCGGTAGAGGGGCCAGTCTCCATCCATGCCCTCTTCGACAGCGAGTCCGTACTTCTTCATCGCGGTGACGTGCCAGAGCGCCGCATCGGGGGCGATCCCGGCGGCGAGCGCGACCGCCGGAACCGTGACCGGCCCCTTCGCCAGGGCGCTCTTCACCTTCCGGCGCACCGCCTTCTTCTCCTTCTGCAAGTCGCGCGCACGCTCGACCTGCACGGCCCGCCCCTTCCGGAGCCGCATCAGGAACTCTTTGCGCTTCCGGTCAGTCACCGGCCACCTCCATCGGGTCGGCGCAGATCGCGTCGACCATCGCTTCGAATTCATCGAGCGTCCATCCGCTGATATCGATCGCCCGGGTCGGACAGACCGCCACGCAGGCGCCGCAACCGGTGCAGAGCGCCCCGTTGACAACGGCCTTCCGGACCGTCTGCCCGTCCACCTCGGCCTCGACGACCTTCAGGGCGCCTTCATACTCGCACTGGCTCACACAAGCCCCGGCGCCCTCGCAGCGCTCCGCGCTCACGCGGGCGACGAAGGGCTCCAGTTCGACGTACCCCCTGGTCAGAAGCCCCGCCACCTTCACGGCCGCGGCGGAAGCGGACGCGCAACTCTCTTCGATGTCGCGGGGACTCTGGCAGGTGCCCGCCAGGACCACGCCCGCCACCGCCAGTTCCACCGGGCGGAGCTTGGGGTGGACCTCCTGGAGGAACCCGTCCGCGCCCGAGGGAAACTTGAGCGTTTGTGCGAGGGCGCCGACTTCGGCGGGCTCCATCCCCACCGCCAACACCACCAGGTCGACGGCAACCTCGATCTCCATTCCGGCGGTCAGGCTGTCCCTCACCGTAACGAGCATGCTCCCGGCATCGCCCGGCGCCGCCTCCGTGACCTGTGGCGGCGCGCCCACCTCGTATCGCAGGAACACGACGCCATCAGCCGAGGCCCTCTCGTAGATCTCCTCGTGGCCACGGCCGTAGGTCCTGATGTCGCGATAGAAGTCGTAAACGTAGGTCCCGGGAAAGCGCTCGATGAGATCGCTCCCGGCCTTCAAGGTCGCCGTGCAACAAACCCTCGAGCAGTTCAGGTTCAGGGAGCAATCGGGCTTCGGTTCGTGGATTCCCTCGATCTGCCGGCTGCCGACACAGTGGATGAACGCCACCCGGCGAATCGACCTGCCGTTCACGGTAAGGGCCCCACCGGACCGCGCTTGATCGAGGATCCGGAGGAAGTCGGGCAGGGTCACGACTTCGGGGAAGCGCACGAAGCCAAACTCCCCTTCCACCGGCCGGTAGGGAGTGGAACCGGTGGCCACCACGACCGCGCCGGCCTTGATCTCGGTCTCGATTGCGGAACTGTTGCCGGTGTCCCTGGAAACGGTCACGCTGAAGTTTCCCACGTACCCGGTGGCGCCGGTCACGTGCGTGCGGGTCAGGACGGTGATCTCGTCCGCCGCCGAGACCTGTTCGACCAGCGTGCGAATCAACTCCGCTCCACTTTCGCCGGCCGGAAACACAGTGCCGAGTCCTTCGACCCGGCCCCCCAACTTCGGGCTCTTCTCGATCAGGCTCACCGGGAGCCCAAAGCCGGCCAGGTCGAGCGCGGCCCGCAGTCCGGCCACCCCGCCGCCCACCACGAGCGCCCGGGAACTCGCGCCGACCTTGATCGGCGAAAGCGGCTCGTGGTGGCGCACCCGGGCGATCGCGGCCCGCACGAGCGTCGTGGCCTTCGCCGTCGCGTCCCGGCCGGAGGCATGCACCCAGCTGACCTGTTCGCGAACGTTGACGTGCTCGTAGAGGAAGGGGTTGAGCCCCCCCCGCACGACGGCGCTGCGGAAGGTGGTCTCGTGCAGGCTCGGGGAGCAGGAGGCCACGACGATCCGGTTCAGGCCGTGCCTCTCGATATCCCCGGCGATCAGTTCCTGGCCGGGATCCGCGCACATGAACATGCAGGTGCGCGAGATCACGACATCCGGCAGCTTCCCCGCTTCCTCGGCCACCATCGCCACGTCCACCCTGTCGGAGATGTTCCCTCCGCAGTGGCAGATGTAAACGCCGATCTTCACCTCATCCCGGCTCATGGAGTATCCGATCCGGCGGTCACCGCGCAGGCCGCGCAGCCCTCCGGTTCCTTTTTCTTCAGGTAGACCGAAACGGCCATGGCCGCCGCTCCCGCTTCCGCGATCGCATCCACGATGTCCTTGGGCCCCGCCGCCGTCCCCGAGACGAAAACCCCCTCTTCCGTCGTCCGGCACGGCTCGATGGTGGGTTTCGGCACCGTCACGAAGCCGTCGGCACTCACGCCGATCGGCATGCGATCCCGCAGATCCGCCGCCGGCAGCATACCGAGGGAGAGCACGACGAGATCGTGACGGCGCTCCTCCACCTGACCCCGTTCGTCGATGTGTTCGACGCGGACCTCGACATTGCGGTCATCGACTTCATCGATGCGGGCCACTTTCCCCTTCACGAACTCGATCCCCATGGCCGAGGCGTTATGATAGAAGGTCTCGTAGCCCTTTCCGAACGCCCGGATGTCCATTGTGTAGATCGTGATGTCCGCGAACGGCAGCGATCCCGAAAGCAGCATCGCCTGCTTGATGGCGTACATGCAGCAGACCCGCGAGCAGTATGGAACGCCGAGACTCCGGTCCCGGGAACCTGCGCACTGCACAAAGGCCACGGAGTCCGGGACCTTTCCATCCGCCGGGCGCAGGACGCGTCCGTAGGGACCGTGGGGGGCAAGCAGGCGCTCCATAGTCAGCGGCGAAATCACATTGGCGATCTCGTTGCCGTGGTACTCCGACCTGGCGCCCATGGGGGTGGTCTCGAAGCCGGTGGCGACGACGACGGAACGAACCTCGATCTCAATCTCGCGCGGCTTCTGATCGAGCACCACCGCGTCGGTCGGGCAGACCTTCACACACTTGCCGCAGAGATTGCACTCCTCGGGATCGAGAACCGCGATCTGTGGGATCGCATTCGTGAACGGTACGTAGATCGCCCGATGGGAGGAGAGCCCGCCCTCGAAATCGTCGGCCACGTCCGCGTCGCAGGCGTACTCGCAGAGGCGACAGCCGATGCAGCGATCTTCGTCGACAAAGCGGGGCTTCAACGTCACCCGGGCGGTGAAGTCCTCGCCACGCCTCACGACCGACGAGACCTCGGCCAGCGTGAAGATCCGGATGTTCTCGTGGTGGGCCGCCGCCGCCATCTTCGGGGTGGTGATGCAACTGGCACAGTCGAGCGTGGGAAAGACCTTCGACAGTCCGATCATCTTCCCCCCGATGCTGGCGTCCTTCTCGACGATGGCCACAGAAAGCCCGAGGTCGGCGAGGTCGAGGGCGGTCTGCAGCCCGGCAATTCCGCCGCCGATCACGAGTGTGTCGAAGACTCGCGTGGCTGCCCGGACGTTCATGCCGCGACACCCTCGGCCGCCAGGACCTTGTTCATGTCGGTCACCTCTTTCAGAAACGACTTCGTGCATACCGTGCAGATCGAGGTGAGCTTCAGACGGCGCGGATTGATCTCCCGCTCCCTGAGCCCGAGTGCCACCCTGTCGAGCCGGGCCGCCAGCTTTTCGTAGGCGCCCTCGTACGGACATTCGACTCCGCACGACATGACGATGATCCCACCGATCCCCTTCTCGAAGCTGTCGTAGTAGAACGACTCGGGGAAGACGACGGGGGAGGGAACCCGGAGCACGAAGGTGTTCGCGGGATAGCTCAGGTGGGCCTGGCCGACGGCGTCCGCGCCGGGGTAGGCGCAGGCCGCCGACGCCAGGATCAGAATGCGGTCGGTCTTCACGGTCCTATTTCCCGCGCTTCACGAAGAGGCGGTCGTAACCCTCGTCGGCCTCGAGCACGCCGAGAAACTCGTGCCCCACCTTCGTCGCCCAGATCGGGATGTCGTTTCTCGTGCCCTCGTCGCTCGAGCGGATCTCGAGAATCCCGCCGACCGGCACGCCGCCGATTCCCTTCTTGGCCTCGAGGAGCGGGCCGGGGCATGCGCTGCCGCGCGCATCGACCATCTTCGCGACCGCGACGTTCATCAGTTCGTTCAGGTCCATCTCACTTCCTCCGTTCGGGGCGGTCACGCCGCCCGATCAGTCCTGATGGGCGGAGCCGAGGATCCTCCCGGACTTCTCGAGCTCCTCCAGGATCCCTTCGCGGATCAGGAGCGATCCGCGCAGGAATTTCCTGTTTCGCACGCGGTAGTAGACGTTCTGTCCTTCCCGCCTCTGCGCGACCGCCCGACGGTCCTTCATAACCGCCAGGTGCTGGGAGACGGCGGACATCGACAGGTCGAGTTCGCCGGCAATGTCCCCGACGCAGAGTTCCCCCTTCGCCAGGAGGGCGAGGATCTTCAAACGCGCCACATTCGAGAAGATCCCGCAGAACCTGGCTTGCAGGGCGAAGATCCGCTCCTGGTCCTCATTACCGATGTTCATAGTTGCGTATTCCTTAAAGTGCATGCTTATGTTATTCCTGAATTTCAGCATCGCCCGGAAAATCCGGAGGGTCGCGTCGGTTCTATTCCGCAGTGGAAAACCCCGCCCCCTGAGTCCGGGAGGCATCGGGGCGCGTCGTGTGGAGGGAGGGGCTCCGTCGCCACCGCGCGGGGCGGGATGCGACCGCCTGCGAGAAGCAGGGGGGGATGCGCCATGCGAAGCCGCGACACCGTCCTCCGGGTCCGCGGCGGGATCCGAAGATCATGTCATTCCACTGCACGAGGTCGAGCGCATCTCGATCGAGAACGCCCTGTCCCGAACCGGGCAGAACCAGACCCGGGCCGCGAAACTCCTCGGGATCAGCCGGCGGACCCTGGTCCACAAGCTCCGTCGTCATCGTCTGGAGAACAAGGGGGATGGCTGACGGCACCTGCGTACCGGGCAGGAAACCCGGGCTTCGCTGATCGGGAGCGAGGCTCGCCCGCCAGTCGGCACCACTGCCACGGTCCATGACGTGAAGTCCGGGGCGTGGTTGAATACAGGCTGGCCTCAGGCAAAGGAGACGAACGTGAACCTCACCGCAAGAGACCTCGAGATCGCAGCACTCGGTCCATGCCGTTTCGAATCCCCGCTCGGGCTTTCGACCGTTCGCGGTGATGGGCGCGGCAACTTCGTGACCGAGGAGCGGCGCATCCACCTGCATGCGGAGAAGTGCCTGGATGCTCCGGGACCGGAGGATGACCTCCTCCTGGAGAAGACCGGGCCCCGCCGACGCATCTTCTTCGATCCGGAGGCGGTTACCGCGGCCATCGTGACCTGCGGCGGACTCTGCCCCGGGCTCAACAACGTGATCCGTTCGCTCTATCTCGAACTCACCGAGAACTACGGTGTCCGGAAGGTCCTCGGCATCCGCAACGGCTATCAAGGCCTCGTGGCCGCGAACCGTCTCGAGCCGCTCCTCCTCTCGGAGTCGGTGGTGGAGGACATCCACAAGCTCGGCGGCACGATCCTCGGCACATCGCGGGGGCCGCAGGATCCGGTCGCGATGGTGGATTTTCTCGAAGCCCGCGGGATCGACCTGGTCTTCTGCCTCGGGGGCGACGGGACGCAGCGCGGGGCCCACGACCTCTTCACCGAGGTGAACCGGCGCGGCCTCGAGGCCGCCGTGATCGGCCTGCCGAAGACGATCGACAACGACATTCCCTTCGTGGATCGCAGCTTCGGATACCTCACCGCCCTCGAGGAGGCGGAGCGGGTTCTGCGAGGTGCGCACGTCGAGGCTCGATCTGCGATCAACGGCATAGCGCTCGTAAAGCTGATGGGCCGTCACGCCGGTTTCATCGCCGCCGGCGCGGCTCTCGCGAGCGGTGACGTGGACTTCGCCCTCATCCCGGAGATCGAGTTCCCCCTGTACGGTGAGGGCTCGTTCCTCGGCGCGCTGCACCGCCGGATCATCGAAAAGGGTCGAGCCGTTGTGGTGGTCGCGGAGGGTGCCGGGCAGCATCACCTGGCGGATTGTGAGCGTGAACACGACGCATCGGGGAACCGCGGCCACGCGGACGTCGGGCTCTTTCTGAAGGATGAGATCGCCGAGCACTTCCGGACGGAGAACCTCCCGATCACCCTGAAGTACATCGACCCGAGCTACGTTATCCGCAGCGTTCCGGCCAACTGCGCCGACCGGCTGCTCTGCGATCAGATTGCCCGACACGGGGTCCACGCGGCGATGGCCGGGAAGACCGACGTGCTGATCGGCTTTTGCAACGGCAACCTGGTCCATGTACCGATCGGCACCGTAGTCCGCGAGAGCAAGACCCTCGGGGTCGAGGACGACCGTTGGGTGAACGTGCAGCTCGCCACCGGCCAACCACGGTGGGGAGCAACCCTCCATGTGGAGTGATCGCCGCGATCTCCTCGCCCTGCTCGTGATCGTCACGCTTTGCGTCGTCTTCTTCGCGACCCTCGGCGACTACGGATACAGCTGGGACGAGATCTACCAGAACCGGACCTACGGCAAGGCCGTGCTGCGTTTCATCGGAACATTCGGCGAAGATCGAAGCGCGCTCACGACGCACAACTTCTTCCTCTACGGCGGCCTGTTCGATGCGCCCGCGGAACTGCTGGCCGCCGCCCTCCCCGTCGACGGGTTGATCGCCCGGAGAGCTGCCAATGCGCTCATGGGGATCTTCCTGCTGGTCGGCGCCTTCAGGCTGGCCCGGCTTCTCGGGGGCCCATCGGCGGGATTGTGGGCCGTCTTGTTCCTGGCCTCGACGCCGACCTGGTACGGCCACTCCCTGATCAACGCCAAGGACATCCCCTTCGCCGCCGGATACGTCTGGTCACTCTTTGCCATCCTGGTGCTGGCGAAAAGCCTCCCGGTCATCCGGTGGCGCACCGCGGTGGGCCTGGGCTTCGCTCTCGGCCTCGCATTGGGCATCCGTATCGGCGGGGTGCTCGTCATGGCCTACCTCTTCCTGGTGCTCGCCACGTGGGCGTTTTCGGTCCGTGGCACCGGCACCGGCGAACCGGCGGTGCTCCGGGGACTCCTGAAGAAACTCATCCTCTCCTTCGCCATCGCCCTCCTGCTCACCGCCGCATTCTGGCCCGCCGTGCTCCTCCACCCGGTGTCCGGACTCACCGACGCGTTCAGCGCAGCGAGCAAGTTCCGCTGGAACGGCGGAGCCGTGCTCTATCTCGGTGAGCGGGTCCCCGCCCGGAATCTGCCCTGGCACTACCTCCCGGTCTACTTTGCGGTGAAGCTCCCGTTCCCGATCCTGCTGATCTACCTGCTGGGCCTGCTCCACGGCATCGGCCGCGTGGTCGTCGCGCTCCGGAAGAGCGACTGGGAGAGAGCGGTCGGACCGGGCCTGCTGGTGTTCGCGATCCTCTTTCCGGTGATCTACGCCATTCTGCTCGGCTCCACCATCTACGACGGGATCCGCCACTTCCTGTTCCTGCTACCCCCGCTGGCCGCGCTGGCGGGACTCGCCGTGGCGCAATTCCTGCCCGCCATCGCCCGACGCATGCGTTCGACGATCGGTGGCGTGCCGGCCGCGCACGTCGTTTTCACGATTCTCTGGGGGGTGTTCTTCGCTCTGCACATCCGGACCATGATCCGGCTCCATCCCTACCAGTACGCATACCTGTCCCGGCTGTCCGGCGGCATGCCCGACGGAGCGAAACGGTTCGAGAGCGAGTACTGGGCCACCTCTCTCAAGGAAGCGGCGGAGCGGATGGTCCGCTTCGCGAGGGACTACACGAAGAGGCGGGGAGTGCCGTTTGAGGATCGCCGGTTCGTCGTGGAAGCGACGGGCTTCCCGTCCACCCTGTCGCCCTACCTCCCGGCGAACTTCAGCGTGCGGAAAGAGGACGAGGATGAGCGACCCGACTTCTATGTGGCCACGACGAGATTCGGGGCCGACCGGGGGTTCCCGGATTTTCGGGTGATCGCGGTGGTGTAGCGGATCTCGATGCCCTTCGCGGTGGTGAAAACTTCACTTCCTGCATCGGATTGACCCATCGGAGGGACGAGCTTCGTCTCGTCCGCGCACCGCCGAAGGCGACCGCATTCCGGACCAGCGCGGCAGCGCTCTCGGGGACACTGGCGCACCTGTTTCCAGACGAGCCCTACCTCCCGACGGCCGCGAGGTACAGGAGGCCCCAGAGTGGGTTGACCACCGTGACCAGGGCGAGCTTCACCTTGAAAGACATCTTCTGCGTCTTGTGCCGAAACGTCCTCATGCCAACCCAGGCGCCGGGCATACCGAGCAAAAAGCCGATGAGAATCAGCGTCGCTTCGGGAATGCGCCAGCGGTTGCGCTTGGCCCTCCACTTGTCGATGCCGAAAGCGAAGAAGGCGATAACGCTCATCAAGGCGGTACCAACGAGGGCGATCTCGAGCCAGGGCAAGGGACTCTCTCCTTCCGGGTGACCGAGCGCGGTCGCTCCGTGGCGCCGGCGGAACAGGACCCGCGCGATTCTCGCAGACCGGGAAAGGAAAAGCACATGCTCCGCGCAGCCAGGGCCCGCCGGCACGACGAGGATCTCCGTATCAGCCGCCGAGCAGCTTGTTCAGAAGCCCCCGGTCGCCCTGCAGTGCGGTCCTTTGCTGGTACAGGCGAAGCCCCGACAGCCCGCCGAGTTCTGCGCCGCCGCCGGCGCGACCGGGGCCGCCGTGCTTCAGGAGCGGCATCGCCGCGCCGGAGCCCACGGCCATGTCCGCCACCTTCCGGCTGCCGAGGTAGAGCCGGCCGTTCCACGGGGCCAGGCCGGCGACCAGGTCGCCCATGAAGGTGACGTCGTCGCCGTATATCGCCGCGACCAGGCTGCCCGCGCCGCGCCGGACGAGGTCGGCTGCAGCCGCCGGGGTGCCGTCATAGGGCATGATCGTCGCCACCGGGCCGAACACCTCCCGGACGTGCACTTCACGCGCCGCCGCGGGATCGCTGTTCAGCAGGAGAGTCGGCCTGACGAAGTAGCCCTTGCCGTCGCCCACCGGATCCATCCCGCCGACCACGATCTCGCCTTCCGCAGCCAACGCGGCGATGCCCTCGTGCGCGTCCCGGAGCTGATTGGAGGTGGCAAGCGGCCCCATCCGGACATCACCGTTCACCGTGTCGCCGATCCTGATGGCGGAAAGTGCCTGAGCGATCTCGTCGCGCACCCGGTCCAGATCGTCCGATGGCACCAGAATCCGGCGCACCGCCGTGCACTTCTGGCCCGCCTTCTGGGTCATCTCCTTGACGATCTCCCGAACGAAGAGCCGCGCGGTGTCGCCGTCGGGGTCGAGTCCGGGGGCCAGGACCGCGGAGTTCAGCGAGTCCGCCTCGACGTTGACCTTCACCGACCGCGCGAGCAGGTTCTCGTGCCCCCGGATGATCCGCCCGGTCTTCGCGGATCCGGTGAACGCGACCACGTCCTGCTCCGTCAGGTGGGAAAGCAGATCCCCGGCACTCCCGGAGATGTACTGCAAGGCCCCCTCCGGCAGGACCGCGTCCGAAACCAGGATCTCGACCATGCGGAAGGTCAGCAGCGCGGTCGAGGTCGCCGGCTTCACGATGACCGGGACGCCCGCCAGGAGCGAACAGGCGGCCTTCTCCGCCCAACCCCAGGCCGGGAAGTTGAAGGCGTTGATCAGGACGGCGACGCCCTCGCGGGGAGTCAGGATGTGCTGCCCCCAGTACCGCGCGGAACGGCCGAGCTGGACGCCCTCCCCGGCGAGCATGATCTTCTTATCGCCGAGGCCTCGGCCGAGGGAGGCGTAGGCCGCGAGAGTCCCGGTCGCGCCGTCCACATCGAACTTGGCGTCGGACCTCGTGTTGCCACCATTGGCGACGCCGAGCCCGAGGAGTTCGTCGCGGTGGGCATGGAGCGACTCCGACATCGCCTTCATCATTTCCGCGCGCTCCTCGAAGTTCATGGCCCGGAGCGCCGGTCCACCCGTCTCGCGCCCGTGGGCGGCGGCGGCCGCAAAGTCGATACCGTCGCTGCCGGTAACGGCCAGCGCCTCCTCCGTCGCCGGGTTCACGAGAACGGCGCCCTCACCTTGACCTTCAACCCACTCACCGTAGACGTAACTCGCAAGCGTCCGCATGACCTCTCCTCGAATTCCGGGGGGGGAAGCGCGGATCGTACCCGCGAGGGGACCAGTCAGCGAGAATCCGCCGGAAACCCGGCCACGGGACACAAATCGCCGCAGATCGCATGATTGCAGGTTTCAGATGCCGCACTCATCCCTCGGCAATTTGGAGCACCCCGCCCCGGCAGGGCTATAATGCCGATTGGTAATAGTCCCGCTGCGGCGGGATCGTGACGTGTAGGTGTGTGACCAGCATTTGAACTCAAGGAGTGGAGACATGTCCGGCAGAGCCCCCATTATCCTCCTGATTGTCATCGCCAGCATCGTTGTCGCAGGGATGGCCGCGTCGATCCTCACGACCACCGATGTCGATGGCCAGGAGAAAGCGACGTACAAGGGATCCGACAAGTGCAAGTCCTGCCACAAGGACCAGTACACCGCGTGGAAAGAGATGAAGCATTCCAACGCATTTGCGGCCCTGAAGCCCGAACAGGTCGCAACCGGCAAGGACGACAAGGGCCGGGCCTGCATCACCTGCCACACCACCGGGTACGGCGAGGGCGGCTTCACCAGCGCCGATGCGACCCCGAAGCTCGTCAACGTCGGCTGCGAATCCTGCCACGGTGCGGGCGGCGCTCACGTCAAGACCATGCTGAGCGCGATGATGGACGAGACGGAAGTGACCGACAAGCACATCAGTCGTGACGTCAACTGCCAGGGGTGCCACAACCCGCACATCCAGTACGGGAAGATCTACGGCGGCGAATAGTCTCAAGCGCCCTGCGGACTGTATGGAAAAGGGATCCACCCGGGTCCCTTTTCTGATTCCGGCTGAACGCCCGCCTTCCGCCCCGTTCACTGAGGGCTCGTCTGGAAATATGTGCGCCGCTGCGCCCGGGAAAGCAAGGCGCGAGGAGGGCGCAACCTTGCCGGTTTCAGCCGACGAGCAACAAAGCGCAACCGGATGCAGCGGCCCTCGAATGCAGCAATTATCTCCAGACCGGCTCTGTGGTTTTCGGAACACTTTCATCCCGCCTCTCTCCACGTTGGACACGCCGCCTCCGGATACTGATAATGAGCAGGGGTCCGGTAGCCTCGGATCCGATTCCTTCCAGGTGCTGGAGGCAGCCCCATCATGACGCGCCGACTGAGCATCGTCCTTGCAATCGCACTCGTTCTCAGCGCAGCCGTGGTCGTCCTGACCGCCCGAGTGGCCACGGACTCGGCAGCGGCGGCGGATACGCCGGTCTCGGACCGGACCTGCGCCAGGTGTCATCAGGGCGTGGGGCTCGAGGGAGCCCCCCACCAGGTGCTCACGGCCACCATGGGAGGATTCGCCTGCTCCGGTTGCCACGGCGACGCCGGCAAGCACGTAAACGGCCCCCTCGAACACCATCTCCTGGCGGACGTTCCCGCCGAGCAGACCGCGGCGCTGTGCCTCAACTGCCATCAGACCGGGCCCGCTCACGTCACCGCCTGGGCGGAGTCCGGGTTCGCAAAGGCCGGCCAGACCTGCGCCGAGTGCCACTCCATCCACGAAGCATCGGACCACCGGCTCGAGTTCGCGGACGACGGATTGGGCTTCACCGGCGACGCAACCTGCCGGATGTGCCACCTGAAGGTCTTTTCCGGCATAGAGGCTTCCTTTCACGCGAAAGTGATCGGCCAGCCGGGCGGCGGCTGCGAGGCCTGCCACGGGGCCGGGGCCGCCCACGCGGCGGGAGCGATTGAATTCTCACGCAACGAGGGGCCGGCGAAGATCACGAGAGTACCGGCCATGGATGCCTGCCTGCTCTGTCATCGCGCCATTCCGGATCGCCACGCCCGGGAGATCCCGGTCTACACCGAGAAGCGCCCGGCCTGCACGACCTGCCATGAGGTGCATGTCAATCGCGCGAATCCGCTCTTCGCCGACACGGGCTCCGCGGGACCGAAGGGTGACGCCCGAGTCGGCAATGAAGCCTGTGCCGCCTGCCACGAGACGATGGTCACCCGAGCGAAGAGTTCAGTGCATGCGAAGCTGCTCGGGGACCCGAAGCAGGGCTGCGAAGGCTGCCACGGCGGCGGCAGGGCCCACGTGGATTCGGGCGGGCGGGCGAGGTTCATCGAGAACCCGCTCAAGATGCAGCCTTCCGAAGCGAGTGCCATCTGCCTGGAATGCCACCGGAACGCCCCGGACCATGCGAAGGGCTGGGAAAAGGGAGCGCTCGCAAGTCAGGGACTCTCCTGCCTCACCTGCCACGAGGCCCACGGCACGGCCGAGAATGAGGGACGTCCGGTGGGCGCCGCAGCCGCGGCCGGTGCCGACGCGCACCGGGTCGGCTCGGAGAGTTGCTCGATCTGCCACGAGAAGGCCCACCCGGACCTCGGCGAGTCCATCCACGCGAAGCTGATGGAAGGCGAGAACGCCGCGGGCTGCGAAGCCTGTCACGGCCCTGGTTCGGCGCACGTTGCCAGTGGCGGGGACAAGACGCTCATCGCCAATCCCGGTGGACTCGTCCGGGGCCGCCAGGCGGAATTCTGCCTGTCCTGCCACGAAAACGTGGAGGGGATGTTCTTCTACCAGCGCGGCGAGCACGCCCGCTCGGGGATGACCTGCACCAGTTGCCACGACCCCCTGGCATCCGCGAAAGAGGCAACGAGGAAGAGCGACCCGGACCTCTGCGTGACCTGCCACCAGGATGTCCGCGCAGAGTTCCTCCTCCCCTATCACCACCCGCTCGACCGCAAGGCGGTCACCTGTTCCTCCTGCCACAACCCGCACTAGGCGAGCAGGTCGTTCCTGTCACTCGCCGCCAGGAAGGAAGCGTGCTTCAAGTGTCACACGGACAAGCAGGGCCCCTTCCTCTACGAGCACGAAGCCGACCGAAACGACGGCTGCGTAGCCTGCCACAAGCCGCACGGCGCGGTGAACAACCGCCTGCTGACGTTCCGCAGGGTGAGCGACCTCTGCATTCAGTGCCACGTGACGCCCGCCAGCCACAACCTGGCCGCGGGTAGCCAGTTCCAGAACTGTCTGAACTGCCACGGGAGCATCCATGGTTCGTACGTCGATGAAAAGTTCTTCCGTTAGGCGGAAGTGGGTCGGGATCATCCTGGTCCCGATGCTCGGGCTGCTGCTGCTCTCCTCGATCGCCCTGGTCCAGGGCCAGGACGGGGCGGAGGCGGACGTGAAGTTGCTCGGTGACCGCATGTGCTTCAAGTGCCACCAGGACATGCGCGAGCCGTTCGCATTGTCCATCCACAGTCCCCTCGCCAGGGGGGAGGAGAGCACCGCGTGCGAGTCCTGCCACGGTCCCGGACGCGAGCACGTGGGGTCCGGGGGCGAGGCGGAATTGATCATCCGTTTCGGCGAGTTGAGCCCGAAAGAGGCATCCACCCGGTGCCTGACCTGCCACGAGCAGACCTCCGGCGGCGGCCACCTCGTGGGGTTCCTCGACTCGAAGTGGATGTCCGGGGGCAAGAGCTGCCTCGCCTGCCACACGGCGCACGGGCCGGCCCAGGCCATCGCGGCGCCGGCGCCCGCCGACTCCGAGCCGATGACGCCCGAAGCCTGCCAGGTCTGTCACTCGGACCGCGGGGAGATGGTGGAGTTCCCGCACCTCGAGCGCACTGCGGAATTGCGAGGCTGCGAAACCTGTCACGGCCCGGGGCGGGAACACGCCCTGTCACGCGGCGCTCCGGGCACGATCGTGGACCTGCGGGACACCCCCAAAAGACGCGCGAACGCTTCCTGCCTGCTCTGTCACCAGGACATGCAGGCGCCGGAGCACTTCAAGCCGACTCCGGGCAAGGAACGCTGTGTCGACTGCCACGGCATCCACACCCCGGAGCCGATGCGGGCCCCCACGGCGGCGCTGACGCCCGGCCGGCCCGATTTCAAGCTCGACGCCGCCGACACGGGCCAGGCCGGGGAGATCCCCCCTTTCCGGGTGTCCCCTCTCCCCGCCACCGGGGAGGAAGGCTACGAGTTCATCGGGATGCGCTTCACCGGCGACATCAAGCTCGGCTACCGCTTCACCGACGTGGACGGGAACCGGCAGGTCTTTCAGCAGCGCCAGGATTACCGCTCCGGGGTCCGCCTGTTCGACCTGGCCCTCGCGGGAAAAGCCATCGGCGACAGTGATGCGGAGTTCTTCCTCGGCGCCACCGGCGTCGGCGACCCCGTCGAGAACTACCGGTTCGGCGCGTCCGACGGCGAGTACTTCGACTTCTCCATCGACGGTCAACGGCGGGACCTGCACTACGGAGCCATCGGCGATCCCTGGACCTGGGGTGCGAAGACCGACCGCTGGGGCTTCGAGCTGGCCCTCTTCCCGAAAGCCCCGATCCGGGTGACGCTGGGCTACGAGTACGACTGGCGTGAGGGCGAAAGGCTCGGCAGCCGGTCTATCACAGGAACGGTCGCGCCGACCGAAGAGCCGTTCGAGGAGACCGGCAACAACGTCTATCTCCGGGTCGACTGGGACGCCGGGGACGTAAACATGAGCCTCTCCCAGGCCTACCGCTGGGAGGAACTCACGGACGAGATCCTCGGTCGAGTGGACTCGACCACAGGCTTGACCCACCGGATCGACACCGACTACACCGCCCCGTTGACCACCTTCATGGCGACCGCGAAGGCATCCTCACAGCTGCTGTTCGATACGAAGATCATCTACAGCCCGACAAGGTCGAAGACGAAGGTCAAATCAAACACTTTCGGAGTGGGACCCGGCGGTGAAAGTTCCTTCCCGGAGACGGAGCGGGTCGACGGAGACCGTAACCTCTTCCGTGGGGAACTGGGAGCCACCTGGTTCGCCACCTCCGACCTCAGCTTCCTCGGACGTGTGGAGTACTCGTCCAGCAGGCAGGATGTCAATGGAAACATCATCAAGGGCCCCCTGTCCAGTGGCGGCAGCATCGAGCGTGAAACTCCGGTTACCAACCGGGATCAGGAACGCTGGCGGTTCTTCACCGAGGCGGCCTACCGTCCGGTCGACTGGGGCGCCATCCGACTCGGCTACGAGTGGGTGACCGACGACGTCCGGATCACCGTCGACGAGCGCGATTTCGATGAGACCGGCCTGATCCAGGGCCCGGTGGTCGGTCTGGACATCGACCCGATGAAGGAACTCTCGATCGACTTCCGCTACCGGTTCATGCGCAACGACAACCCCATGACCGAGATCGGCACGCAGGACAAGGACCAGAGTCGCCTGAAGGTCCGCTGGACGCCGAAGGAGAACCTGTTCTTCACGGCCTTCGGCACGCAGCAGTACATCACCAATACCCGCCACGACACGGAGATTCTCTCCTGGGCGGCGGGCTTCACCGCCCACTTCGAGCCACTGAACGGCCTGACCTTCGACGGAACCTACGACTATCGGCTCTACGACACGGAGACCGAGGTGATCCGTTTCATCGGCGGCGTCGCGACCCCCGGCCTGAGTCAGTTCGAAGCCCGCACCAGCGGAATCTCGTTCTTCGCCGGCTGGGACGCCACCGCAGCCCTGCACCTGGAGATCGGCGGCTACTGGAGCATCTCCAGCGGCGACTATCCGGTGGACGTGGTGAACCTGTGGATCGGCGCGGAGTACGAGTTCGTGGAGCGGTTGAGCGTCGGTACCGACCTCCGCTACAACTCCTACGAGGAGAAGGACACGCGGGACAACGACTACGACGCGACGATGTGGGAGATCTGGCTGCGGTACCGGTTCTGACCGGCCGGCGGGAGAACGCGTTCCTCCACGTCGGCACCACCGCTTGCCGCTTCAGGCAACTCGACTACCTCTCGTCGCCCGGCCAGTCTCCTCCGGTCAACGCCTGGTAGGCCTTCTGGACCAGCTGCAGGGCGTAAGCCGTATTGTGGATCCCGATGGACGCATCGAAGTTCACATAGTTGTGATCGAACATCGCCCGCAGGAGATCCTCATCGTCCTCCGGGTCCAGCTGGTCCGTGGCGGTGTCGCTGCCGTCGATCAGGAAAGTCCCTCCACTCTCCTTGTAGGTGATCACCGCGCCGGTGCTGGTCGGCGCCGCGAGAATCGCCTCCTTCAGAACAGCGAGGCAGCCGGCGACCTCCGTCTGGATGCCCTCGATCTCGCCGTTTCCGTCGTAGTCCGCGGTGGCCGGACGATCGAAGGTGTCGAGGCCCGAGTGGCATGCCTGGCAGGATTGCAGCGTCGGCTCGAAATCGTGGCCCTTGTCGGTTCCGGTATAGTGGCAGCCGGTACAGTCCGGGCCCGGGAAGCCCGTATGAGTCGAATTGCTGTAAGACTCGCCCGGCACCTCGGCGCCATCGTTGCCCGCGAGCATCTCGCGCTGCGGGTGGCGGACGATTTCCCCGTCGTCCACGTAGTCGGGGAAGATGGTGGTCTCGTTGTTGTGGCACCTGCCGCAGAGTTCGGCCCTTTGGAACCGGAGCGGGTTCGGACCCGATGCGAAGTTCCCGGAGGAGTCGCGTCCGTGGCAGGCGTCGCAGGTGATACCGCGGTCATGCTTGATGGACTGGAAGACCATCTCCCGGCGCACGGCGGCATCCTCGGGCCCGGTCAGATCGTGGATGCTGTCACCTAACACCTGCACCTGAACAAAACCGGGGGTGGTGTGGCAGGAAACGCAGGCCACGCCGCCGTCCCGGCCCGGGTTGGCCACGCCGGTCTGGAAGTTTCGCGGCGTGTCGGCGTGAAACGTGCCGTTGCCGTTCGGGTCGGAGACCCAATCCGCAATGATCTGCGCCGCGGGGTCATCCGCCTCGTGCGGGTGACAGACGGAGCAGGAGTTCGTGATCCCCACGTCCGAGCCGGTTTCCTCCTTCGTCAGTTCGCTGATATTGGGCCAGAACGGAATGAAGTTGTGGCTGTGCAGGTCCCCCTCGAGATTGCCGGCGGCATCGCTCTCGTATTGCGCGGAAAATGCGGTCAAAGGCATGTGACAGAGTGTGCAACGGCCCGTACCCTCACCAGCCGGATCGTAGGCCTCCGCCACGATCGGCATGCCGGCGCTGTCCTTCATGTGGTCGATCACGCCGCTCACCACCGCATCCGGCGCACTGCTGTCCGTAATCCCCTGCACGTCCGACGGAGTGATGTCCTGGAAATCGCCATCCCCCTGGTGACAGGTCAGGCAGAGGCCGTTGTTGAACTGCGAGACGCCGGTGTAGGTGACTCCGTCGTCGATCACCACGTCCCGCACCTGGTGCTGCTGGCGCCGGGCGTGGGGGTCGTGGCACTTGAAGCACGTCGCATCGAGCTGCTTCCCGGAAGCGTGGACGCCATTCTCGAGATCGAGAACCTGCATCTCACCCTCGCGGGCGGCCAATACCGTGTCGTCGCTCGGGTCATCCGGGGTGGGGAAGAACCCCATCGGGTTGTCCTTGTGCCTCCAGTAGTCATCGGGGTCCGTCGTGGCGGTGTAGTAGTCGTCGAGATTCGTATTTCCCGGCGGGAAGGTGCCGCTGCCCACGAGCCAGGGGTAGAGAGTCGGCTCCAATCCGTCGACGGGAACAGTGCCCACTCCCCGCACGTGGCACCGGCCGCAGACCAGCCCGGCGGCGGCCATGCCGGCGGCGGTGCCGTCGAGGAGGTCCGCGGGGTTCAGGATGAGGTCCGGGTTTCCGGCGGAGTCCACGTGGGCCTGTCCGGGGCCATGGCAGGTCTCGCAGCCGATATTCAGTTCCTGGTATCCGGTCAGGTACTGGCCGGCCTCAGCCGAGAACTGGACGTCGAGGCCGGTGGAGTGACAGCCGATACAGTGCAGGTCGAAGGAGATGGCGGGGTCGATCTCATCGACGACCGTCAGTTCGTCGTCGAAGCGGGGGGCTCCGTTCCCGTCATACCAGTCGTCCGAAGCATAGGGCACCCAGTTGGCCTCCCTTTCGTTGTACTGGACCGGCAGGATGAACGTGCTCTGGCCGATCTGGGTGATGTAGCGCTGCCGCCAGAACCCGTTGCCGCCGAGCGTGCGCCAGATCGGATAGATCAGGGCACCGATGGCCACGTTGTAGGGCTGGTCCCCGTTACCGCTGAAGCCGAGCACCGGGGCGTTGTCGCCAAGGAAGGCGAAGTCCGGATCGGTCGAGAGATCGAGGCCGTCCCGAAAGTCGTCCACGCCGTTGCCATTGGCGTCCGCGACCACCGCCTTGCCGGTAGCGCCGGCCTTGTCGGTCTTGCGGACCGAAAGGCTGTGGAAGGTATCCTGCGCGGTCTCGAAAAACGCGGGGTGGCAGTCGCCGCAGACCGTAGAGCCGGCATAGCCCTCGGCCGCGGGAAGAACGGGGTCCCCCGGATCGACCGACTCACCGGCCCCCGGCACCACCCAGGGGGTCCGACCGGTGGAACTGCGGCGGCAGCCGACCACCGGCGCCACGAGCGTCACCAGAAGCAGCAAGACCAGCATGTTACGCATGATTCGCAATCCTCGCATCGACGGCCCTCACTCCCGGCACCAATATATACCAATGGGGCGTCCCGACGCCACGCAGGGTCAACGGTCGAGTGTGGCGAGACCCGGCAAGACCGTAGGTTCCGAATGCGGGGCGGCGCGCCGGAATGTTAGGATCTCCTCTCAAACTCAAGTGGAGTTCTTCAATGAATGAATGGCTGAGCAGCAATCGCCTGGTGCTTCTGTTCCGGTCGAACCTGATATCACGGATCGGGGCGATCCTGACGACGTTCTCGTTCCTGACCATGGTGTCCTTCTTCCTCCTCGGCGCCTTCGGGCTGCTCACCGGGCCATACATCGGCATGGTGACCTTCCTGATCCTGCCGAGCTTCTTTGTCGCCGGTCTGTCCATGATTCCGCTCGGCCTCTTCGTCCACCGCAAGCATCTCGCGGAGAGGATGCAGTTGGTCCGCGAGCAACCCCTGTCGCTGTTGCGAAGCGTGGGTTTCCTGACGACCGTCAACATCATCGTCGTCGGCGTGGCCACCTACCAGGGCCTCCACTACATGGACAGCACCGAGTTCTGCGGAACGGTCTGCCATACCGTGATGAGCCCACAGTACGAATCCTACCTGACGTCCCCGCACGCCCGCGTCCACTGCACGGAGTGCCACATCGGCGCCGGGGCGTCCTGGTTCGTGAAATCAAAGCTGTCCGGGGCGCGCCAGGTCTTCGCGGTGATGTTCGACAGCTACCAGCGGCCGATCCCGACACCGGTCCACAACCTCCGCCCGGCCCGGGAGACCTGCGAGCAATGCCACTGGCCCGACAAGTTCCAGGGGCACAAGTTCGTGATCCGGGAGCACTTCAAACAGGACCGGGAATCCACGCCCTACACGAACGTCCTGGTCATGAAGACCGGGGGAACGAATCCGGACGGCACCTCGAGCGGCATCCACTGGCACATCCACTCCGGCGTCGAGGTGAGCTACATCGCCACGGATGAGAAACGCCTGGAAATCCCCTGGGTCAAGCTCGTCGATCGCGCCGCCGGGACTGAGGAGATCTTCACCTCAGGCGGCGTCGATCCGGCCACGCCCCCCGCCGGAATCATGCGGACGATGGACTGCGTCGACTGCCACAACAAGCCGAGCCACGGGTTTGTCCGGGCCACCGAGGCCATCAACGAAGCCATCGCGAGCGGCCGGATTTCGCGAGAGCTGCCGTTTATCAAGAAGGTGGGTCTCGCCGCGCTGAAGAACGAGTGGGTCGAGGAGGGGCCGAAGAAGGGAATCGGCACCGAGCTGACCAGGTTCTACACGGAGGAGGAGCCGCTCGACGCACGCACGCGCCCTCTGCTCGCGCCGGCCATCGAGACTCTGGCCGACATCCACCGGCGAAACATCTACCCCGATATGAAAATCACCTGGGACACCTATCGCAACCTGGACGGGCACTTCGGCTGCCTGCGCTGCCACGACGGAGAGCACCGGACCGCGGCCGGCCGCGAGATCCCGCTGACCTGCGAAACGTGCCACGTCATCGAGGCGTACCAGGAACGCAACCCGGCGATCTTGAAGCGACTCCGGGGCGATTAGAAAAAGGGGCCGGCCCCGTGAGGACCGGCCCCTTTTCCTTGCACAGCTTCACAGCTTCACAGCTTCACTGCTTCACTGCGTCCGCGGCCGCCTTCCCCATCAGCCAGACGACACCGCCGAGGGCCATGACGACCAGTTCCAGCGCGACGAAGCCGAGCAGGCTCCGCATCACGCCCTGGGTGAAACCGTAGCTGTGAAGGCCGACTCCGAGGAGGTTCACCCCCCACCAGGAGAAAGCCACCACGATGCCCCCACCGACGGTGGCGATGGCGACGCCGAGATCCTTCAGGTAGCCACCGATATGGGCATGCACGATCGCCAGCATCCACAGGCAGATCAGCAGGGCGCCGTTCTCTTTCGGATCCCAGCCCCAGAAACGGCCCCAGCTCTCGTTGGCCCACACTCCGCCGAGCAAAGTTCCGAGGACGGAGCAGAACAGGCAGAAGATCACCGTGCCGTACACCATCCGCGCGATGCTCTTGTAGAACTGGGGGTCGCCCCTGGCCACCCCGAAGAGCTTCCCGAAGATGTAGACGTGGGCGATCGCCGCGGCCAGGAGACCGGCGGAGTAGCCGATGCTGATCGTCGTCACGTGAGTGGCGAGCCAGAAGTTCGTATCGAGCACCGCAACCAGGCTCGGCATCGTGTCGACGGCCTGCGAAATCTCGTAGCGGCTCGCGAGGAACATCCCGGCCACACCGATGATTGAAGCCATGCCGAGGGCGATCCGACGACGGGTCATCAGCTCGATCAACAACCCCGAAAGCACCGCAACCGCCGTGATGAAGAGAATGGTCTCGTAGAGAGTCGAGACCGGCGGGCGACCGCGAATGATGCACCGCATGGTGATGCCGATCGTGAGAAAAACAAGGCCCACGAACAGGGGAGTCGCCGCGACAACCGGCACAAATCGCACCTTCGGCAGGAGCCAGCACAGCGCCACCAGCACGAAGCCGAGGATGAAGAGGACCAGGCTCCAGGTGAAGTAGCCGCCGCGGTAGAACGAAACCTCCAACTCGACCTTCTTGTACTCGCCCCGCTTCTCGGCGAGTTTACGGACGCCACTCTGAACGGCGGTGAGGCGCTCCTTGAAGGCGCTCTGGTCACCGCTGACGTGAACCAGTTCCTCCAGCCCTCCGAGCAACGCGATCTGTTCCTCTACGGAAGAGCGTTCCTCGACGGAAGAGCCGGGCGCGAAAGCCAAACGAAAGAGCTCAGCGGGCGCCAGCCATTCGGTCTGCTTCTCCCTGCTCACGCTCGGCGGGAAGATTGCCAGCGAGGTGCTCCTCGATAGATTCCGCTCGGCCACGCCGAGCACCCGGTTGATTGCGGCTAGTTCCGCCTGCTGCTCCTCACCGGAGCGCGTCAGGCTCTCGGTGAGACGGCGAATCTCGCCGGCCTTCGCGAGCAGGCCGCTCAACCGATGATCCTCCGGCCGTGGAAACATGGCGGCCAGTGCGGGGCTACCCTTCAACTCGGGATAGTGCCGGGCGAAATCCAACGCGGTGGCCAGCCGGTTGAACTCATCTAGGTTGAACGCCAGGTTGACGATCTGCTCCTCCACCGGAGTGCGGTTCTTCGGCTCGATCTTGCTGTATTCACGAGCCAGCTTGAACAACTCGTCAAAGCCGGGTTCGAGATCGTTGAAGGAGTAGTTGTCCCGCTTCTTCTTGACGATATCAGTGAGTCCGATGCCATCCAGCACCTCGGAGTCCTGTACCACGAACAGCTTGTACTTCCGGGCATCCTCCGGAAAAAACAACACGTTCAGGAGCCAGGGCATCGGCTCCATCTTGCCGTACACCGGGTCCTTCAAGGTGCTCTTGCCGCACATGGCGATCAGCCGAAAGCGGGCGAAGGTGCTCATCGGCTTGATGCGTCCGCCGTCCTGAATGGGAATGGTGGAGGCGATCTGGACCGTTTCCTCGTCCCAGGCCCGCTCCTTCGGCGCACCATCCGCGGCGAACGCGGGAAGCGCACCGGCGAGCAGGAGAAATGCTGCGGTGATGACGATCAGTCGTCGAGACATATTCATGATCTCCTCCCTGCTTCCGCCTTGAGATAGTGGAGGAGCCGGTAGAGCGCCTGCCAGAGGATGCCGATGCAGATGACCAGCGTGGCCCACATGGGAAGTTGGTCCGCCGGGTTCTTCACCACGGCGAAGACCGAGAACAGTTTCTGGTTCGGACCGGCGTTCGGCGGCCCCCAGGAGGATTGATACAGCGTGTAGCCCTTGTGGCGGAGCGGTTCATTCATGCTGATCTTGACGCCCTGCTCCACGTCGTTCTCGATTTTCGTGACCTTGCTCATGAAGACCTTCGGCATATTGGTGCGAGGATGACGCTCGTGGATGAACTCGTTCAACCTGACGGCGAACGGGAGTGGTTTGCGGACTTTCCTGAGGTCGATGGCGTAACGAACCCCATCGACATCGAGCGTGAAGGGGTAGCGCTGACGCCCCCAGAGAATCGTCTCCGTCACCTTCCCGGTGTTCTTCTCGATCACCTTGAGCCGTGCGCCGCGCACGTTCGCCTCGGCGGTGGCATCCAGGGGGCGCTCCTCGAGGTAGACCCCGTCCACGACCTTCGGCAGCTCCGCCTCGTTTCCCCTGGCGAGCTTCGGCCAGGAGTTCTTCAGGTAGTCCGAGAGTTCGAGAGTGAACGGCAGCGTCTCCGACGTAAACTTCCGCGACCTGCCCTTGAACGAATCCTCTCCCATCGCCTCCAGATCGGGGGTCGAGACCAGGTGCTCGGTGATCTTCGCGCGCCCCGGTCCCGGAGCCTTGTAGACCGCGAGTTCCCAGTCGTAGTGGCTGACGAACTCAGCGGCGGTCTCACCTTCGTAGAGGGTGACCTGGCCGTGCTGGGCCAGCTTCATGGTGAAGAACCCGGAGATCAGCAAAAAGGCGATGCCGAGGTGCGCAATCAGGACACCGATCTTCGAGAACTGCCACTTCACCCGGTACACCCCGCCGACCATCAGGTTGACGGAGAGCACAATGAGGACCAGGTAGACGCCCGGGATCGGAATCGGGATCTCTTCGGTGAGTGGGAAGAACGTCGATTCGAAGTACTTCTTCTGAACCTCGTAGAGCCCCGTATTCGTCTGCTCCCACGTACCGAGCAGAGTCAGCAGGAACAGCAGGATCAAAAGGAAGGTGGCCAGACCGTTCGAGCCAAGGAACCGAATGAAGGCACGACCCGCATTTCCCATTACGGCACCTGTCGCAACGACTTGCAGAAACTGATGAATTTTTCACGCTCGGCCTTCACCACCTCGGTCGGGCCGGTCATCTTCACGAACACGCTGAAGCCGGGCAGTTCGCAGGCCACCGCCAGCAGCATGAACCCCTCCTGCTCGGGACCGCTCATGCCGCGAAACGTTCCTTCGACCTCGATGAACGGGGAGGGTGTTCCGAGGACGTCGATCTTCGGCAACGACTCGATCTGGGCGGGACTCAGCGCGGACGCACCGGCCTGATCGCGCCAGCGGTTCACGTTGGCCACCAGGCCGCCGGCGGTGCCGGAGAGCACGCTGATGTAGCACTCGGCGCCCTTTGATCCTTCGGGAACATAGGTGACTTCCCGCATCGTCTTCCGGGGCCCCTCGACCCATCCTTCGGGACCGGTCCAGCGGAGCTTGCCCGGGTCGAAACCGTGGTCGTGGCCTTCGTGCGACTCCTCCGCCACGGGCTCCTTTTCTCGCATGGAGCGCGCGAACTCGAGCAGATTGTCACGCTGGGCCGCCACCTGATCCTTCGGCCCGACCATCTTCAGAAACACGCCGTAACCCCGGTCGAGGAGGAGCAGACCGATCAGACGGTAGTCCGGCTTCCCCTCTCCGCCGCTCATCCCGCCAAAATCCCCCTCGAAGTCCACCAGCGCCGCCCCCATGCCGAGCACGGGCACACTGGGGAGCTTCGCCGCCTGCTCGATGGTCAGATCGGGCTGGCCCATCTGCTTTCGCCAGCGATTCAAGTTGGCGAGGGGCCCACCGCCGGCGCCAGGCAGGATGCTCAGATAGGCCTCCACCTGCGGCGCGGAGGCAATCCTGAAATTGCCCTGGCGGAACTGGCTCGTCGGCAGTTCCGACCACCCCTCGGGGAGGTTACAGGTGTAGCTCGGAGCGGCACTCGCGGCCGGAGGCTTTCGTGTCCCCTTCCTGAAACCGATGCGCTCGGCAAGATTGTCGGGGCCGGCCGGAATGGGACTGTCACGGGTGACCACCTGGGTCACGGCGATCTCGCCTTCAGTGCTTCCGGACCCGCAGGAAACCAGGACGGGGGCCAGCGCGATCAGGCCAAGCCCGATCGTCAGGGCACTCCTTCCGATCCATGGGAAAACCTCGAACATGGCGCTCCTCCAGAGGGGCGATGGATCCCGTCGGCGTTCGCCAGGTGCGATCACCGCGGGCGGGCAGGGTGGTTTCTAATTCAGAGCCGCTGATCCTAATCAACCGGAACTGGCTGACCAAGCCTTTCCCCGTCTGGAATCCTCCCCCTTCAGGGAGCCGTTTTCGGCCACCGCGACGCACCGGATTACCCACCCGGGAAACCGTTTCACTGCTTCGCGGCCTCGCCCCCCCCCGGCGTGTCCAGGACGCGCATCCACGCCCGGTCCATCAAAAAACGGCCCCCGGAGATCTCTCTCCGGGGGCCGCTGGTATCTCAGAGAAGTTCGGACTAGCTGTCTTCCAGGAGGTTCTTGTGGAAAGTGTATCCGCCGCTGTTGGCGCGATCAAAAGCATCGACGCCGTTGTGGCACTGGCGGCAGGCGTAGGCGTACGTCACCTGCGGGTAGGAGAAACTGCCACCCTCGGTGAACTGATCCGCCTCGACACTCAAGTCGATCCTGAAGAGGTGCGTCGCGATGTCGCCGAGAGCCGGCCCGGTTCCCACCGGATCGTGGCCCACCGCCGACTTCGCCAGATTCGGCATGTGGCATTGCACACAGTCGAAGCCCTTCATACTGCCGCTGCCACTCAACTGCGGGTCATAGTCCGCGTGGCACTGCATGCAGCCGGCCTTGTAAGGCTGGTCCGCATCGCCGTCCCAGAGCTTGACACCCGGCGCGTCGCCGGACTCGGCCTGGTTGAGGGTGGTCTCGTGCGTCCGGTGGCAGGTCCGGCAATTGCCGTGCGTACCCATGAAACCGCCTGAACGGGTCGAGCCGATGGAAGGGTCATCCGGATCGATGCCGAGAATCTCATCGTACTGCTCGTGGTGCTTGATGAAGCCTCCACTCGCGGCAACCCGTCCCCCCCACTCTTCGGGGCTGTCATCGGCGGCCCAGATCTGGTAGTTGCTGAAGAAGTTGAGTTCACCATCCGGAGTCCCGGATTCGCCGCGCCAGTCCTTCTCACCATCGCGGGTGTGGCAATCCTTGCAGGCCTGCGCCTGACCGTAGCCCATCAGGGGCCCCTGCAGGTCGCCGGTAGTCCGCCCGGAGGCGATCAGGGTGATGTCGGCGCTGTCCATGGTCTGAGCATGCAGGGCGCCGCCGCCATGGCAGGCCTCGCATTGGATACCCGGCTCGGACCAGGTCCCGACGATCCCCTCCAGGCCGTCCTGGTTGTTGTCGTTCAGTTCCGCGTCCTTGTGCCGCCAGCCGGTGGTGTGGCAGTTGCCGCAGTTGAAGACCACGTCGGTGTCGCCAGGGTGGTAGGACACCATCCCATCGGTCTCGTAGTTGTACTGCACTTCGGAACCGGTGAAGATGTAGCCGCTGTTGTCGATGAAGCGGGCCTTCCAGTGGTAGCCGCCGATCACGTAGGTGACGTCGCTCCAGTCGACCGGCTCCCCTTCGGTGTTGTTCACGCCGTTGATCCTGCTGATCATGTCCACCGGCAGAACGGTAAAGGGATAGGTCGGCGCCTGGTTGTTCACCACCTTGTTGATCTTGTAGGGGTGTCCCGACCGGCGGAAGATGGCGTATTCGTCCGCGTGGCACTCCGCGCATCCCATGCTCGTGACGTACTCGAACGGCGGAAGCGGGGAGAATGCGAACTCCGGCAGGACGTTCGTCTGGTTCTTGATGATCGTGAACGGACCGTCATCGAACTGCTCGTAGCCCACGCGGAAGCCGCGGACCAGCCACTGGCCGGCGCCGATACTCCTGGTGTCGTAGTTTCCGTTGCTATCGACCGCAACCTTGATCCCATTCTCCGGGATCTCGAGCGTGGTGAGGCCGGAGTACGGATAGAAGTAGAGTTGCACAAAGGTGTCGAGCGGATCATCGTTATCGGTGTTGATCACGGATCCCTCGGTGACCGTGGGGGGCGGGGGCGGCACAATCGGGCCGCTGGGCGGGCAGCTGCCCCCTCCACCGCTACAGCCTGCGGCCAGGAGCGAAAACACCGCCAGGGCCGCGAAAGCCACGACTGGAAGTCGTCTCATGATTCCTCCTCAAAGAACCAGCGAATGGCGGATCGCGGATCTCAACCGGGCGCGGAGGGATGAATGGGCTTCCCCTTGGGTAGATTCCCCGGGAATCTCCTCGAAGCCGAACAATTCCACCTCCCCGGGAAGTCCATGCCCTGAACCCCGGATGCCGCCTAAATCGCAAGAAGTACGGCCTGAAACCACCCTGAAAGATAGCCTCGGGGCCGGATCTGTCAAAGGCTTTGGGAGCGTGCCCTGCCCCGTCACTCCGCAACTGCCACCCAGTCTCAGTACCCAGCCTGATATCAGGAAGCGATATCAATAGCAATCACTTACTCTGAAAGCACTTAGGCACCCGACATCGTAGACAGGAGGCTGCGCACCGGGAAGAGATGCGCCCGCAAAAAAATCTCAACACACTGGAAACGTCGCTCAGTCGGTCGGGGTCGGCTCATCCACGTCCTCTTCGGTGGACTTGCCGGAGGCCCTCTTTGCCAGCTCTTCCTCGAACCACCCGAGGTGGTGTTCCTTCACCGTTTCCTCGGACATCTTCCCGGTGATCCAGGTCCAGCTCATCGGGTACTCCTCCGGGTGGAAGATCACGAAGAAGAAGTGCCAGATCAGGATGGCCAGAGTCGCGAGCCAGGCTTCGTAGTAGTGGACGGTCTGGGAGGCGCCGATGATCCAGCTCGGCATGTACCGGACCGCCACCTCGGGGAACCAGAGAACCACACCGGTGAAGATCATGACGAGCGTGCCCCACACGAGCGCCCAGTACTCCGCCTTCTGGGAGTAGTCGTAGCGGGAGAACTTCACCTTCCGGTCCGAGCGGAAGGTGTAGTACTTCATGTTCTGCACCATCTCACCGGCATCGCGCAGGTTCGGAGCGATGGCTCTCAACTCCTCGCGACCGCGGCGCGTGAAGAACACGTAGTAGACGTGCAGGATGCCCGTGAGGACCATCGCAACGGCCCCGATCCGATGGGTGAGCGCGCGCACCTCCTCACTCAGGCCGAGCGCGGTGAGCTGCTCCACCCACCATGCCTCCGGAAAGCGCAGGGCGAATCCGGTGATCGCCAGCAGAGTGAACGAGACGATCAGGAGCAGGTGCTGGAAGATCTGAGAGCGGTCGAAGCGCAGGAGCCACTTTGAAGCCGCCTGCTCGCGCCGCGCCTTCATCATGAAGTAGTTCATGATGATCAGGTTGTGAACGATCATCCCGCCGATCACGAGGGCGATCAGCGCGTAGTAGGCGGTGCGGATGAAGCGGTTGATCGGGTTGGCGGTGATGGAAGCCGCTTCGTGACTGTAACTCCTTGCGAACTTTAGAGTTGCACCGGGATGGCACTGCTTGCAGGTCTGGACGACGTTGGCTGCCGAGATGGTTGCCGTCGGTTCCGACTGCGGGAGGACCGAGTGCGCGGTGTGGCAGCTCACGCAGGTTGCCGCTTTCTCGCTGTTGCGCCGGGTCGCCCAGCCGTGGTAGCTGTCCACGTAGGAGCCTACCACCCCGCCCTGCAAGTTGAACTTGGAGATGATCACGGGGTCGTCGTGGCACCGTCCGCAGGTTTCCTTGGCGATCCGGGCGCCGTGCGTCTTCGCCGCGGGATTGTCGGGAGAGAGGATCAGGTGTTCGCCGTGGCAGTCCGTGCAGGTCGGGCTGTCCGAAACGCCGGCCTGCACCGCCCGGCCGTGTATGGAGCCCTGGTACATCTGCCGAATGTCCTGGTGGCATTTGCCGCAGGTATCGGCCTGGTTCCGCGGGTTGATCGGGGACTCGGGGTCCGCCGCCGACTTCAGGTTGTGCACCCCGTGACAATCGACGCAGGATGCGGCTTCTTCCACGCCGCGACCGGCAGCCTGGCCGTGCACCGACTGGTCGTAGTCCTTGAAGGACTCCGGCAGTTTCACGATCTGGTCGGTGAGCAGTCCGGCCTGGCCGTGGCACTTCGCGCAGGTGTCCGGAACATTCCGCTGATTCGTGGCGGACCTGGGGTCATCGCTTCGGAGCACCTGATGGCCACCGTGACAGGTCGTGCAGGTGGGCGCCCGCTCGTTGCCACGCCCGAGCGAGTAGCCGTGCAAGCTTCCGTCGTAGACCTTCTTCTCCGCGCGATGGCATCCGCCGCAGTTGACCGGCTTCAGCTCCTTCGCGTGAGGGAAGTCCTCGACGCCGGCCAGGGCCTGATGGCAGTAGACGCAGGAGAGCCCCTCCGCACCGTGTACCGAACCGGCCAGCGTCTCATCGGTCACGATCAACCGCTCCGCCCCCTGCCTGCCTTCGAAGAGGGATGCGTCGCCGTGGCAATCGAAGCAGACCTGATCATCCTGCGCCACGGCTTGCGAGACGCCGACCAGAATGAGCAAAAGCGCGATCCAGAATGATCCGGTTGAAGGGCGCATGGCGTAGGAATGATCCTTTGGTCGAGGGTCGTCGCAGGCAGTTTTCCGCGAGCAATCGGGTTCCGGGCGATTTCAGCAAATCGGATTCCAATGGCAGCATACGTTTGCCGCCCGCAGAACACCCGCTGAATTGGTGGGGTTCGAACGCTCGATCCTCCTCGTTTCCGCCCCTTCCGGGACGCGAAACTCCTGTCGCTGCGGGACAATCCCCCGAAACCGGCGACATTTTCCCCACCTTTCATATACGCCACTGTCGTCCGAATTCCGCGGGTGGATCTCCGGTCCGGGGGCGGCTGCTGCTAGGATGGACGCCGGAGATTGCTTCCGGAGGCGTCCCATCAACCTGAAAGCCCTGAAACCCGCCTCATCCGCGAGGTTGCAGATCCTCCTGGCCGCGTCCCTCTGGACGGTCGTGGGGGGGTGCCTGGCCGGCTTCGGTTCGAAGTGGTTGATCGGAGCGAGGCTGCCCTGGCTGATCCCGGTGGCGATCGTCCCGGGGATCGCCAAGGCGATCTTCGTGCTCGAGAAGACCGCGATGAAGGGTGTGGCACGGATCAGGGAACGGGGCGACGGCCGGTGCATCGGGGGGTTCCTCTCCGTCAGGAGTTGGCTGCTGGTTCTCCTGATGATCGGCGGCGGCCGGCTGCTTCGGGCGGGCTGGGTGCCGATGTCGCTGCTCGGCTTCATCTACGTGGCCGTGGGGGTGGCGCTCGTGGTGGGCTCCCGGAAACCGTGGCTCTCCTGGTATCGCTACGAGCCGTTTTCCTCCGATTTGCCCTGAACGAGCGGACACCTGCCCATTTCCTTGAAGATCCGTCGCCCCCGGTTGAGAATCGCCGGGCCGCGCAAGTGAACCCCCTAGCCCAGGAGGCGTACTGTGTCCAAGGCGGATCTCGACTGGAAATCTCTCCCTTTCGGTTACGTGAAGACAGACTGCAACATCCGGTTCACCTGGCGGGATGGAAGCTGGAGTGAGGGCGTGCTCTCGGCCGACGAGACCATTTCGATCCACATCGCCGCCACCTGCCTCCACTACGGGCAGGAGTGCTTCGAGGGGCTCAAAGCCTACGAGCAGAAGAACGGCGAGGTCGTGGTGTTCCGGATCGAGGAGAACGCCCGGCGAATCGTCCGCTCCTGTGAGAAGATCTTCATGGAGCCGCCGTCGGAGGAGATGTTCATCGACGCGGTCTTCCGGGTCATCAACGCCAACCGCCGTTTCGTCCCCCCGTACGGCCAGGGCGCATCGCTCTACATCCGTCCGCTGGTCATCGGTTCCGGCCCGCAGGTCGGGGTGAAGCCCGCCGAGGAGTACACCTTTCTGATCTTCGTGTCGCCGGTCGGGCCGTACTTCAAGAGCGGTTTCAAGCCGGTCAACCTGGTTGTCGAGGAGGAGTACGACCGGGCCGCGCCGAACGGCGTCGGGGATGTCAAGGTCGGCGGAAACTACGCCGCGGGGCTCCGGGCCTCCCTCCGCGCGAAGGAGGCGGGGTTCACGGAGGTGCTCTACCTCGACGCGCGGGAGAAGATGTACCTGGACGAATCCGGGCCGGCGAACTTCTTCGGAATCACGAGGAACGGGCAGTACGTCACACCGGCCAGCGAGTCGATCCTGCCATCGATCACGAACGACTCGCTGATCAAGCTCGCGGGTGAAATGGGCCTCGAGCCGGTCCGCCGGCCGATTCCGGTTGAGGAGATCTTCGATTTCGTTGACGCGGGCTGCTGCGGGACCGCCGCGGTGATCACCCCGGTGGGCTCGATCACCTATCGGGACCGCAAGGTGTCGTACGTGACCGGCGACGTCCCCGGTGAGTACTGCACGCGGCTCTACGAGAAGCTCACCGGCATCCAGCTCGGGCTCGAGAAGGACACTCGGGGGTGGATACGGAAAGTGCCGACGGAGTAGAGGCGGCGAGACCGTTTTTCCGTTTTACTCCTCAAGCCCTCCCCTCCTCCCGGCCGATACGATGCTGGCCCGGTATAGCCAACACCACCGGAAGGAGAATCCATGCGCACCACTTCACGCGCTCCGGTGGAGGAAAAGGGATCAGCGTTCTTTATCGTCACGGCGCTCGCCGTGGTCGCCGTCGTCCTCGTCGGGGCCTTCCTCACGGGAAGTCTCGGCAAGGCCCGTCACGTCAATCTCCAGATCTCGGAGGGTCATGCGTTCAATGCCGCCGAATCCGGCCTGAATGCCATGGTCGCACAACTCTGGGGGGTGTACTCCGGGGCGAACCCGAGGACTCGGGTAGCGGACCTCGACTCCCTGGACGGCAAGTTCGATCCGCTGGACCGGCTCGAACTCAGGGACCGCCCGCTCGGAGGCAGCACCTATTCCGCCTGGGTCCGCAATGTCAATGTCGTCGGCAGCGCTCACGCTGACGTGGAAATCGTCGCCCGCGGAGAGCACGACGGTGCCGTGAAGGTCATCTCCGCCGTCGTCCGTTACGGGCAGAAACCGGCCCGGGTCTTCGACCACGCGTATTTCATCAACAATTTCGGATGGCTCTGGGGTGCCGGCATAACGGTCAATGGGAGCGTCAGCTCCAATGCCGACTTCTCGGTGAAGAGTGCGACCGTCAACGGTGACATCTTCGCCAGTGAGAACGCTGAATTCGGCGCCACCGGCATCATCGAGGGCGAGCTGTTCAACGATTCTCTCGTTGATTACAACGCCAACCAGCCGGATCGTGCCCGCCCCTCCAATCCGACCGCCCCGACGGAAGATGCGAACGGGAACGGTGTGCTCGACGCCGGCGAAGACGTGAACGGGAACGGCGTCCTCGACACGTATGACCTGGTCGACGGCTACGACGGCACGGTGGAACGTGTGCCCCACCAGCGAAAGGTGGAGATGCCCTACATCGGGGATCTGAGCACCTACCGCGACCTCGCCGCCGAGAAAAAGGGCACGATCAGCCAGGGCGGCACGATCCTGGTGGATGGAGTGCTCGGGGATGACCTCAGCGAAGACAAGAATCTCGTCCTCGTCGGCACGGTCGATAACCCGATCGTCATCTCCGGTCCGGTCGTGGTCGAAAACGACGTCGTGCTGAAGGGGGTCATCACCGGCCAGGGGACGATCTATGCGGGGAGAAACGTCCACATCCTGGGTGATCTCACCTACGCCGATCCCCCATCGTGGGCCAAGCCGATCCAGGATATCGAGGGACTGAAGGCGGCGAATGCGACCAGGGACCTCGTAGGCCTCGCCGCGAAGGGTTCGGTCATCATCGGCGACTACACCGGAGCTGAGTTCCTGGATGCGACGAAGCCGTACCAGACCCCGCCGTTCGTGAAGCCTTACCAGGTCGATCCTTCGGACGCCGGCATCGGTTATGTCACGGGATACGACGCCGATGGAAACCCGGTGTTCGATGGGAATTACCGTGGCTTCGATGGCGGGCTGAAGAGCGATGGAAGCGGCGGAACAGTGTCACGGAAGTTCTACGAATCGTCCCTTGCGGACAGCGTGATCGCAGCCATGGCGGATCCCGAGGTGCGACAGGTGGATGCCGTGATCTACACCAACCATCTGCTCTCGGGGAAGGTGGGCGCCGCGGAGTTCAACGGCGTGCTGGTCAGCCGCGACGAGGCGATCATCTACGGAGGGTCGCTGACGATCAACTACGACATCCGGGTCCGCCACGGTTCCTACGAGTTCCTGGACGTTTACCTGCCGACGGAGCCGGACCACCGGGTCCTGTTCTGGAGGGAGGGCGTCGGGACTCCGTAGAAACGGGTCGGCGCTACTGCCGATGCACGAAGGCGACGCCCTTCGTGGAGAAGAACATGACCGTCACGGCGCCCTCGGGCGGCCCCTTCCCGTCGGATGGGATCGGGACGTACCGGGGGCCGCCGTCGGTTTCCTCGATCCGGTACATATAAGTCCAGAGCTCCCGCCCTTCGCTGAGCGTGGTCACGCTGGTGGGCGTTCCGATCAGCGATCGGACCTCGCTCATGGGCATGTCCACCTCGATGTGCGAAAGGGCCGTGTCGTTCAGGTTGTCACCGTACCGTCCGGTGGAGGTGCCGGCGCAGGAGGCATGAAGAATCGCGAGCAGTGAAACTCCGAGCATGGGGCCGATAGTCTTCATCACCGCCCCGTTCTACCCGCCGGCAATACCCATGGCGCGAGGATTCCCCGTCCCCGAAGAGCCCCCCCCCGTGACACGCCCCCCTCGCCCCACCAGCAGCGAACAGCGAAGCGCCTTCGCAAGCCCGCACCCCCAAGAAGCGTAAACCACCCCTCGCCCCACCAGCAGCGAACAGCGAAGCGCCTTCGCAAGCCCGCACCGCGAGTCGCTCGAGACACATTGCAGGCGGCGATGTCCTTTAAACCTGGCCGAAGCCTTGTGCGGCGAGGCCGAAGATGGTGACGGCACACCGGAGGCATCGCGGTGTCGGGACGACCCGACACCCGTGGCCATCACCTGCCCTGAGTGAGCCCGGCGCAGCCGCGCGAACGGCGGGAGTCCCTTCGGACTGCCATGGAACTTCCTCAACGGTGGAGAGCAGGTCAAACACCCGGAGAATCAAAAAAGGGCCGCCCCTGTCATGGGCGGCCCTCAAGTTCCATGGCGAGGCCGAAGGGACTCGAACCCTCAACCTCCGGATCGACAGTCCGGTGCTCTAACCAAATTGAGCTACGGCCCCGTGGATTTCACGGCAGGTGCTGCATCTGACTCGCATGGTGGGCGATGCAGGACTCGAACCTGCGGCCTCCTGCTTGTAAGGCAGGCGCTCTGGCCAGCTGAGCTAATCGCCCCGACTTCCGGGCCAAGAGGCGCAAATCCTAGTCACCGGACCGCAAAGGGACGAAAAAAATCCTCGTGTTTCCGCCACTCCCTATCGACACCTTTTATGTGGGGTCGCCGGGAACAGTTCGCTAGTGTTGCGCGAAATCAAGCGGGAGGTAGGAAAACCATGCGTATTGCCGTGATCGGAACCGGGTATGTGGGCCTGGTGGCGGGCACCTGTTTCGCGGAGACGGGGAACACCGTGGTCTGCGTCGACAAGGACCGGGCCAAGGTCGAGACGTTGCTCGAGGGGAAGCTCCCCATCTACGAGCCTGGCCTTCTGGAACTTGTCCAGCGCAACGTCGCTGAGGATCGGTTGCAGTTCACGACGGACCTGGAATCCGCCGTCCAGGATTCGCTCGTCTGCTTCATCGCGGTCGGCACCCCGCCGGACGAGGATGGCTCGAGCGACCTGACCCACGTCCTGGCCGTTGCCGAGGCCATCGGCAAGTGCATGAACGGCTACAAGGTCATCGTGGACAAGTCGACCGTACCCGTAGGGACCGCTCGGAGAGTCTCCGAGGTCGTGGCGGCTCACACCTCCGAGAGTTTCGATGTCGTCTCCAACCCCGAGTTCCTCAAGGAAGGGGCGGCGATCGAGGACTTTCTGAAGCCCGATCGCGTCGTCATCGGGTGCGACGATCCGCGCGTGGCGGAGATCATGAAGGAGCTCTACGCACCCTTCGTCCGGACCGGCAACCCGGTCCTGATCATGGATGTCGAAAGCGCCGAACTCACCAAGTACGCCGCCAATGCCATGCTGGCCACGCGGATTTCGTTCATGAACGAGATCGCCCTGCTCTGCGAGCGGGTGGGCGCGAAGGTGGACGGCGTTCGCAAGGGAATCGGGCTCGACCGACGCATCGGCCCGTCTTTCCTCTTCCCCGGAGCGGGCTACGGCGGATCCTGCTTTCCGAAGGACATCAAAGCACTGCTTCACACCGCCGAGCAGTACGACATGGAGCTGAATATCCTGCGGACCGTGGAGAGGGTCAACGAAGCGCAGAAGCGCCTGCTCGTCGAGAAGCTGAAGAAGCATTACGGGGACGACATCTCCGGCAGGACCATCGCGGTCTGGGGCCTGAGCTTCAAGCCTCGTACCGACGACATGCGGGAAGCACCGGCGATCACCGTCATCAACATGCTGCTCGAGGCCGGCGCCACGGTTCGCGCCAGCGACCCGGTGGCGATGGAGGTGGCGGAGGAGATCTTCGGGGACCGGATCACCTACCACCAGAAGAACTACGACGCCCTCGCGGGTGCCGACGCGCTCCTGCTCCTGACGGAGTGGAATGAGTTCCGGTACCCCGACTTCGAGCTGATGAAGACGACGATGAAGGAACCGGTCATCTTCGACGGCCGGAACATTCTGAACCGCAAGCGGCTCGAGGAGATCGGGTTCACGTACTACGGCATCGGGGTTTAGGGGCCGCGCAAGAACAAGGGCTCGTCTGGAAACAAGTGCGCCAGTTGCACCGAGAGCGCCGCTGCGTCCGATCCAGCAAGGCGCGAGGAGGGCGTAACCTTACTGGTTTCAACGGACGAGCAACGCGGCTTGAGGGGATGCGGCTGCCCTCGAATCCCGTAGTTTTTCTTGCGCGGCCCCTCAGGGCTGGTCCATCCCGGCGGCGTCGCCCTCGCGAATCCGGACCAGCACTTCGGAGGTGAAGTCCGACCGGAGCGGCAGGTCGAACAGTATCTCCCGGAGCGCCTCGCCCGGAGTGGAGACCGCGGTGCGTTCGCGGCACACAAACTCCGGTTTCCGGCACCCGGCGCAGCGGGGATCCGGCTCGGTCCCGTCGATTTCAGAGTTCATACAGCATCTTCTCCCTGGTGAGCCCCGCTTTCATCAGCATGTCCCGCGCCAGGAGGCGGGCGCGATGAAGCGAAGCCTTCACCGAGGTGGGCTCACGGCCGAGCACCTCGGCGATCTCTGGTATGGTCATCTCTTCCACGTGACGCAGCACGAGGAGAGTCCCGTAGTCGTTCGGCAGAGCGAGAATCGCCCGGCGCATCCGGGCCGCGGCGGAGGAGGACATGCGCCCCTGGGAAAGCCCCAGCCCGACCGGGCCGTCCGGAGATCCGGAAAGCGGAATCAGGTCGCCCTCATCGACCTTGTCGAGACTGCTGGCGGCCTTCCGCGAGTCGCGGCGAAGCAGGCTCACGGCTCGATTCTTCGCGATGGTAAAGAGCCAGGATCGGAATCGGCGCGGATCGCGCAGATCGGAGAGGCCCTGGTAGGCGGCGACGAAAACGTCTTGCGCCAGGTCCTGGGTGGAGTGCCAATCCCCCACCCGAGGGTAAATCGACGCGCAGAGCGGTCTCTTGAACCGATCCACCAGTCTGCCGAAAGCTTCGATGTCACCGTCCTTCGCCCGTTCCGCGAGCCTGATCCACGTCGGCGGATTCCTCAATGCCCATCCTCCAGAAAGAAGGACGCACCATCGCGTCCCCGGGCTCGGAAAAATCGCAAGAAGGGGGCCGGACGGTCTTACGGGGAATGATTCGAGAAAACGCGCCGGGGTGATCGGCGAGCGGCACGGGACGGGCGCGCGGTGGCGCGCTGGCAGGCCGTCGGGGAAGCCCGGACCGGGCGTGGCCCGGCATCCTGCCGAAAAGAAGGGGGAGCGGGCCGACGCGATCGACGCATCCGCCCACCCTGAAGCTTCAGTCGAGCCTACTCCTCTGAGTGCTGCTCTCCGGCCGTCTGCTCCGCGGCCGATTCCTCCCGCGCCGGCTCGAGCGCGGAGGTGATTTCCTGGTTCACGAGGTAGAGCATCTCCTGAAAGTCCGCCTGGGCGCGATTCAGGCCGGAGAGCAGCGAATTCGTCTTCACGGCCTCGTCGGCGGCGGCGAGAGCCCGCTTCTCATCGGGCTCGATCGGATCGCCGGATCCTTCCTTTTTGGCCATCTCGGCCATCAGTTCATCACGTTTCCTGATCAGGCCGACGGCGTCGGCATCGGCCATGACGGCGGACTCCACCGACCGGAGATCGGTGAATCGCTTCGACCGGGCCAGCGCCCTGGATAGCTTGGCGGCCAGCTCTAGAACTTCATCCATTCTTCTGCTCCTCTGCGGGATCGCGCGAAGGCGTGAAGACAAAACCCTCATCGCCGATGTCCACGTGCACCGTGTCTCCCTCGCGTACCTCTCCGGTCAGGAGACGCATGGCGAGGGCGTTCTGGATCTCCTTCTGGATCACGCGCTTCAGGGGGCGCGCACCGAAGGCCGGATCATACCCTCTTCGAGCCAGTTCCTCCTCCGCCTTCGGAGCGAGGAGCAGGTGGATGCGTTTCGTTTCGAGGAGCGCGGCCAACCGGGCGACCTGGATCGTGACGATCTTTCGAAGCTGCTCCTCGCTGAGCCGACTGAAGACGATCGTCTCGTCGAGCCGGTTCAGGAACTCCGGCCGGAAGTGGTTCGCGAGTTCCGCGAGCACTTTCCGCTCGGCCTCCGCGGCCGGCAGGCCGTTCACGAGGTACGCACTGCCGATGTTGCTGGTCATGATCACGACGGTGTTCCGGAAGTCCACGGTCCGTCCCTGCCCATCGGTCAGCCGCCCGTCGTCGAGCAGTTGGAGCAGGGTGTTGAAGACCTCCGGATGGGCCTTTTCGATCTCGTCGAAGAGGACGACGGTGTAGGGCCTCCGGCGCACCGCTTCGGTGAGCTGACCGCCTTCGTCGTAGCCGACGTACCCCGGAGGGGCGCCGACGAGCCGCGAGACGGTGTGGCGCTCCTGGTACTCGGACATGTCGAGGCGGACCATCGCCTCCTCGCTATCGAAGAGGAAGTCCGCGAGAGTGCGAGCCAGCTCCGTCTTCCCCACTCCGGTGGGTCCGAGGAAGAGGAACGAGCCGATGGGCCGGTTCGGATCCTGCAGCCCCGCCCGGGCCCGGCGGACCGCTTCGGACACGGCCGTTACCGCACACTCCTGACCGATGACCCGATCGCGCAACCGCTCCTCCATGTGGATGAGTTTCTCCACCTCGCCCTCGACGAGCCTCTGCACCGGGATCCCGGTCCACTTCGAGATCACCTCGGCGATATGCTCGGCATCGACATCCTCGGTGAGCATTGGCGCGTCGCCCTGGACCTCGGCGAGCTTCTTGCGGGCCGCCTCGAGTTCCGCGGTGAGCTCCGGGAGCCGGCCGTAGCGGATCTCCGCCACTTTCTGCAGGTTGCCCCGCCGCTCCTCGCGTTCCTCCTCGAGCTTCAGCTTCTCGAGTTCCTCGTTGGCGTCCTGGATCCTCCGGATGCAGGACTTCTCGTTCTCCCATCTCGCCTTGAGCCCGGAGGATGATTCGCGCAGGTCGGCCAGCTGCTTCTCCAGATCGCAAAGGCGCTTCCGGCTGGCGTCGTCCTTCTCCAGCTTCAGAGCCTCGCGCTCCACCTCGAGTTGGATGATCTCACGCTCCACCTGGTCGAGTTCGGCGGGCATGGAGTCGATCTCGATCCGGAGCCGGGAGGCCGCCTCGTCGATCAGGTCGATGGCCTTGTCGGGCAGGAACCGATCCGCGATGTAGCGCTCCGAGAGTGTCGCCGCGGCGACGATGGCGGAGTCGCGGATACGCACACCGTGATGCACCTCGTAACGCTCCTTCAGGCCGCGGAGGATGGCGATCGTCGCCGGGATGGAGGGCTCGCCCACCAGCACCGGCTGGAACCGCCGTTCGAGCGCGGCGTCCTTCTCGACGTGCTTCCGGTACTCATCCAGGGTGGTCGCGCCGATCGCGCGCAGCTCTCCACGGGCCAGCGCGGGCTTCAGCATGTTGGCCGCGTCGGCAGCGCCTTCCGCCGCGCCGGCACCCACCAGCGTGTGCATCTCGTCGATGAACAGGATGATCTCCCCGGCCGAGTCGGTCACCTCCTTCAGCACCGCCTTGAGACGCTCCTCGAACTGACCCCGGAACTTTGCTCCGGCGATGAGGGCGCCGATGTCCAGCGCGAGCACGCGCTTGTTCTTCAGGCCTTCGGGGATGTCGCCTTCCATGATCCGTCGCGCCAGTCCCTCGGCGATCGCGGTCTTGCCGACACCGGGCTCCCCGATCAGCACCGGGTTGTTCTTCGTCCGGCGGGAGAGGATCTGCATCACCCGGCGGATCTCCTCGTCGCGGCCGATGACCGGGTCGAGCTTCCCCTGCCGGGCGAGATCGGTGAGATCGCGGCAGTACTGTTCGAGCGCCTGGAACTTGTCCTCGGGGGACTGGTCCTCGATGCGCTGGTTTCCGCGCAGGTCGGCCAGGGCCATCAGGAGGCTCTCCCGGGTGACCCCCAGGGTCTTGACCAGCTCGGCCGGCTTGCTCTCCTTCTCGCCGAGAATGGCCAGCAACAGGTGCTCGGTGGAGACGTAATCGTCCCGCATCCGGTCGGCTTCGGCCTGCGCCTCCTGGAGCACCGCGCCGAGACGCGCGGAGGCTGTTCCCTGCGCCCCGCCGCTGACCTGGGGCAGTCTTCCGGTAGACCGCTCCGCCTCCTTCGTGACGAGCGCGGGGTCCACTCCCACCTTGGAGAAGAGAGGACGCACCAGCCCCTCGGTCTGCGCGAGCAGGGCGAGGAGCAGGTGCTCCGGGACGATCTCCTGGTGTCCGCTCTGTCCGGCCAGATTCTGGGCTTCAGCGAGCGCTTCCTGGCTCCTGATGGTCAGCTTGTCGAGTCGCATCGATCCTCCCTCGACGCATCATGCGCCATGGAACGTTGCAGACGCAACATCCATGCCGAGGACAGAAACCGAACTTAAAACGCTCAACAACAATGACTTAGAAGACACACCACGCCGCCAAGCTGCCAGAATGTCAGACTGAGAGCAAGCCATACTCCGCAAGGATGTCCCGCAACCGGTCGCGGTTCTCCGTGGAGATCCCGACGAGCGGGAGGCGGAACTCCTCCCTGACCCGGCCCATCATGACGAGCGCGCTCTTCACCGGCACCGGGTTCGTGTCGATGAACATCGCGTTCGAGATCGGGTAGAGCCGGTAGTGGATCTCCCGCGCCTTTTCCCAGTCTCCCGCGAGGGCCGCCTTCGCCAGCCCGGCCGTCTCCGCCGGGAGGATGTTGGCCGTGACGGAGATCACGCCGACAGCGCCGACGGACATCATCGGCAGCGCCATCGGGTCGTCGCCGGAGAGGACGGGCAGGTCGGTCGCGAGCTTGAGCCTGGTGACGCGGTCCACGGAGCCGCCGGCCTCCTTGATGGCCGCGATGTTCTCGTGGTGCGCCAGTTCCGCCGCCGTCTCGGGAGAGATCTCGCAGCCGGTACGGCTCGGCACGCTGTAGAGGCAGATCGGGATGTTCACGGCATCGGCGACCGCACGGTAATGGGCGACCAGGCCCGCCTGGGAGGGCTTGTTGTAGTAGGGCGTGACGAGCAACAGGCCGTTCGCTCCCACGTCTTCGGCGCGCTTGCTGGCCTCGATCACGTGGGCGGTGTTGTTCGATCCGGTTCCGGCAATGACGGGCACCCGGCCGGCGGCGGTCTCGACGACCGCCCGAAACAGGTCCGCCCGCTCGTCTTCGGAAAGCGTCGGCGACTCGCCCGTGGTCCCGGAGATGACCAGCGCGGAGGTACCCTCGGCGATCTGCCAGTCGACGAGATTCTCAACCGCGGCGTAGTCGATCTTCCCGCCGCAAAACGGTGTCACCAGAGCGACGAGGGAACCCCGGAAGATCTCATCATGGCTACCCATCGGACATGCCTTCCATCATCAGACCTTTCATTTCACTGACCGCATCTGCAAGGCCGACCATGATCGCGCGGGCGATGATGGCGTGGCCGATGTTCAGCTCCTCGATGCCCTCGATGCCCGCCACCGGCTTCACGTTCCGGTAGTTCAGTCCGTGCCCGGCGTTGATCCGCAGCCCGAGTTCACGAGCCGCGGCGACGGCCATGCGGATCTCGGTCAATCGGTTGATCCGCTCCGCCTCATCCCGGGCCTCGGCGTAGCGGCCGGTGTGGAGTTCGATGAATTCCGCGCCGGTTTCCGCGGCCGCGGCGATCTGTTCGGGTTGAGGGGCGATGAACATGCTGACTCGGATCCCCTGCTCCATCAGCCGCCGGGTGGTGGCGGCGAGCGCCTCCCGGTTCCCGACGACGTCCAGTCCCCCCTCGGTGGTCACTTCCTCCCGGCGCTCCGGCACGATGCAGATGTCCTCCGGCGCGAGTCGAAGGGCGATTTCGACGACCTCGGGGACGTTCGCCAACTCGAGGTTCATCTTCGTCTTGATGGTCTGCCTGAGAATCCGCACGTCCCGATCCTGGATGTGGCGGCGGTCCTCGCGCAGATGCACGGTGATGCCGTCCGCGCCCGCCAGTTCGGCGATGGCGGCGGCGGCCACGGGATCGGGGACGTCGATGCCGCGGGCCTGCCGCACCGTGGCGACGTGGTCGATGTTGACTCCAAGACGCATGATCAGGTCCTCCGCAGGGGGAAACCACAAACGTAACGCCACGGTAAATCGAGACTCAAGAAGATTACCCCGGGCAGAATGCGGGGATGCGAATCATCGGTGGAGAGTTCCGGGGGCGGAGGCTGAAAGCCCCGAAGGGCGGGAACACCCGGCCGACGCCCGATCGCGTTCGCGAAGCGCTCTTCTCCATCCTCGGCCCGGACATTGTCGGCAGCAGCGTGCTCGAACTCTTCGGCGGAACCGGCTCTCTCGGCCTGGAATCGCTCTCCCGAGGCGCCAGGAGGGCGGTCTTCTGCGAGGTCAACCGAGCCGCGCTCGCCTGCCTGACGGACAACATCGCCACCCTCGCCGTCGAGGATCGCACCCGCATACACCGCGCATCCGCTCTCGACTTTCCCCGCCGAAGCGCCCCCGGCGAGCTCTTCGACTTCGTCTTCTGCGATCCCCCCCACCGTCTTCTCGCCGAGGCACACACCCGGCGGGGGATCGAGTAGCTCCTCGCCGCCATCCCCCTCGCTCCGGACGGCCTGGCCATCCTTGAGCACCGCACCGGGGATCTCCGGGACTTCTCCCCCCCGGGCATGACCCGCCGGGACATGAGAACCTGGGGATCCACGGGGATGGCGTTCTACGTCGCCGGCAGGGTCCCCGATTCCTCGTAACCGGCGTTGATCGACCCGGCCCGCCTGAGGGGTATCAAGGCGGCTCAGGTTGACCATCCTCCCGTCCCGCCCCCGCTGATTGGTGGCCCCTTCGGAAGGCGGTGTTCCGTCGCCGCCGCGCCCGTCATGAAAGCGCCCGCCTTTGGTCATGAGCGGTCGAGACGGAGATCGACCCTCCGAAGAAACCAACCGGCCCCGACAGCGCGCAGTCTGAGCGAGGTTGGTACGCCTGGCCCGCCGCCGGCGGCGCAGCCGCGCTCGAATCCATGGTTATTCTTGCGCGGAGCCTAAGGTTTGCCGCCCACCGTGCCGATAAGGGGTTGACTCAGGCGGCTATCCCTTACCCAACAAATGTGTCGCCAAGGAGCCGGGACATTGGTTACAGCACGCAGCGAGGTCGTCCGCGAACGCTATCCGCAACTCGCCCGAATTCTAGACCTCCTGAGCCAGGCTCCGGAAGTCGAGAGCGACCTCATCAGCGAGATACGGGAGCAGATCAGGAGTGGGGAGTACCTCTCGGAAGAGAAACTCAACATCGCGATCTGCAGACTCCTCAAGGAGATCCTGGGGGGCTGAACTATGAAAAACATCGGAACCAAGACACTGCTGGCCATCCTGTTTGCGGTGGTCACTTTCACCGGAACGGCACAAGCCGGATGGTGGGACGGCGTCGGAGACGCGGAGACGATCGACCTTCGGGACGTGATCGAAAACCCGAGAAAGTGGAAAGGTAAGGAGATCGTCTTCGACTGCTACTTCCACGAGGTCTCCGACTTCTACAACCCCTACTACACCCGCTTCCTGCCGGCGCAGTACGTCAACTTCTCGGCATGGCCGGCGAACGCCCGGCTCTGGAACAAGGAAGAGTACTCGAACAGCTTCCACTTCCTGTTCCTCGAGAAGGACCACAAGAGGTTCGGGGAACTGGTGGGAACGAAGAAGTTCGCTCGCCTCCGCATCCGCGGATACGTCCAGAACACGTTCAAGAACGTGCCCTGGATCGAGGTCCGGGCCATCGAGGTCATCGACGACGGCTTCAGCCGCGACTCGCTTCGCGAAGTCATCCTCGGTGACCGCGCGGCGGATCGCGAGCAGTGGGATGTCGCTCTCGAGCACTACGCTCGTGCCGCGAAGGCATCTCTGCCGGCGGAGGTGATGGCCGGACTCGAGAAGAAGCGCGGCCAGGCCTACGAGGGCCAGGGTGACTTCGAGGCGGCGATGGAAGCCTATGCGCTCGCGAGAAAGCTGGATCTCGATGACCATGAGATCAAGGGGCTCCAGGCCGCCCTCGCGGAACGCCTCGGTCGTCCCGTGCCGGCCCAGGTCGAGCCCACGCTCACCCCGGAGAGAGAAAAAGAGGTGATGGTGGAGGCCCGTCCGGTTTCCGAAGGCCGCTACCCTCCGAAGCCGATGGCCCTCCCCGCCCCGGTCGAAACGCCCGCGGAGTCGCCAGAGGAGACGCCGGTCCGGATGGATCAGCCGGTCGAGGTCGAGGAACCGGTGGCGCCCGAGCGTCCGGCCCCCGCGAACCCGGGCGAGGAGATGGCACCAGTCCCCGGGCAGGCGGCCCCGGCGCAGCCGATCGAGAAGCCGGACACGCCCCCGGCACCGATCCGCATCAAGAAGACACCAAAGAAGCGCATGTCCGGTCCCGTCTAACGACGGACCGGTTCCCTTTTCCCAGGCAGGGCGGTCGGCATCGGGTCGATCGCCTTGCTGATTCGGGGGGGACCTGCCGGAGGGCTCGTCCGGAGAGAAGTGCGACCGTTGCCCCGACGCGGACCTCGACGCATTCGGCGAGGTTCGTCCTGCATCGACCCGTGGCAGCGCCGTTCCTTACGGCGTCCGTGGTCCGAAGGTAAGATCGCGGGATGATCACCTTCGATGACTGGCAGAAAGTGGAACTCGTGACGGCGCGGGTCCTGGAAGCCAAAACCCATCCCGATGCGGACCGGTTGCTCGTCCTGAAGCTCGAGATCGGTGAGGAGGAGCCGCGCCAGGTGGTGGCGGGGATCCGCGGGCACTACGAACCCGAGAGCCTGGTGGGCAAGCTCGTGGTGGCCCTGGTGAACCTCGACCCGGTGAAACTCCGCGGTGTCGAGAGCGCGGGGATGGTGCTCGCGGTGAAGGACGGCGACGCGGTCCGCCTCCTCACCGTCGATGCCGAAGTCGCCCCCGGACGGCGCGTGACGTGAAGGCGAAGAGCTACCCGATGAAGCTCGTCCCCCGCTTCCTCGAGAAGCCGTGGGGTGGACGTCGCATCGGCGAGATCTTCGGCAAGGCGCTGCCGGAGGATGTCCCCGTCGGGGAGTCCTGGGAACTCTTCGACCGGCCCGATGGCTCGAGCGTGATCGGCAACGGGCCGCTCACCGGGAAGAAGCTGTCCGAGCTGCGGGGAGAAACGCCCCTCCCGGTGATGACGAAGATCCTCGACGCACGCGAGACGCTGTCCGTGCAGGTCCACCCCGACGACGCGGCCGCCGCGGAACTCGGAGGAGAGGCGAAGACCGAGGCCTGGTACATCCTCGAATCGGAGCCCGGCGCGCTGATCTACAAGGGACTCGAGGAGGGCGCGGATCCGGGGGATCTCGTCGCCGCCATCGCGGCCGGAATGGTCGAAGACCTGCTCCATTCCTTCCACCCGAAGGCCGGCGATGTCGTCTTCCTCCCGGCGGGGACCATCCACGCCATCGGCGGCGGGATCGTCCTCTTTGAAGTCCAGGAGAATTCCGACACCACCTACCGTCTCTACGACTGGGGGCGCGCGGGGCTCGACGGCGAACCCCGGGAACTCCACATCGAACCGGCCATCCGCTCCGCGGACTTCGCCGGGCCGGGCATCGATCGCGTCGAACCGCGGATCATCGAGGACGATGGCCGCTATCGGCGTATCGAGCGCGTTTCGTGCCCGCAGTTCACCATGGAGGAGCAGGAGATCCTCGGGCTCGTGACCTTCGAGACGGAGCGGGACGATCTGGAGCACTGGCACACCGTGCTCATTCTCGACGGGGAGGGCACCGTGCGGACCTTCGGTCGCGGCGCGGAGGAGACCTTCTTCTCCCCCGGTGACACGTTGCTGCTTCCGGCGGAGCATGAGTTCTACGAAGTGGAGCCGAGACCGGGGATGAGCGTGCGGCTGCTGTCGGTCTACGGAGGATGATGCCATGAAGGAACCCCCATCGACGTCCTGCGGCGAGCGAGCACGGCGCTGGAGTTCGCGCTCGCGCTGGTGGCGAAACTCTTCGGCGAGGTGAAGGCGGCGGTGGTGAATGGGCCGATGTCCGGGAAAGTGTAGACGGACGCCGACCTTCAGGCGGTTTCCACCGCCGACGGACAGACATCCCGCAGCAGGCACGGCCCACAGTCCGTCTTCCGCGACTTGCAGAGTCCACGACCATGCAGGATCAGGCGGTGGCTGAAAGCGACCCACTCCTTGCGCGGGATCTGCGCCATCAGGTCCCGCTCGACCTTGACCGGGTTCTCTTCCTCCGTCAGACCGAGGCGGCGGGCGATGCGGCCCACATGCGTGTCCACCACCACGCCGTCCGCCTTCTGAAACCAGGTGCCGAGCACCACGTTCGCGGTCTTGCGCGCAACGCCCGGCAGCCGGATCAGGTCCTCGAGTTCGTCCGGAACCTCACCGCCGTAGTCATCGAGCAGCATCCGCGCCATCCCTCGAATCGACTTCGCCTTGTTCCGGAAGAAACCGGTGGAGCGGATGACCTCCTCCATCTCCTCCCGGGTGGCCCCGGCGTAATCGGCAGCGGTTCGGTAGCGCGAGAACAGGTCCTTCGTCACGATGTTCACGCGCTCGTCCGTGCACTGCGCGGAGAGGATGGTCGCCACGGTCAGTTCGAGCGCGGAGGAGTGGATCAATGCGCAGTGGGGATCCGGAGCGATCTTCCCCAGACGACGGAGGATCTTCTGAACATCGGCGCGGCTTCTCACGTGGGTTTGTCCTCTATCCAGGAAAACGGGCGGCTATGATAGCAGCGCCATGAATGCCAAAGAGCAGGACAAAGACGAAAATCAGGAGCGCCTGCAGAAGGTGCTCGCCCACGCCGGTGTCGCCTCCCGACGGGAGTGCGAGAAGCTGATCCTGGCCGGGCGGGTCACCGTCAACGGGAAGATCGTCCGCAAGCTCGGGACAAAGGTGAATCCCGGGAAGGATGACGTTCGGGTGGACACCGAGCCGGTCCATTCGCCGAAACACCCGGTGACGTACCTCGTCATGAAGCCGAAGGGCTACATCTGCACCGTCCACGACGAGCGAGGCCGCCAGACGGTGATGGACCTGCTGCCCCCGACCGACCGGCGACTCTACCCGGTGGGACGCCTGGACGAAGACTCCGAAGGCCTGCTCCTCATGACGGACGACGGCAGCCTGGCCAACCTGGTGACCCATCCCCGCCACGGCATCCAGAAGACCTACGAGCTTCGGATTCGCGGCCGCATCGAGGGCGCGGAGGTGAAGCGGGTGGAGTCGGGAGTCTGGCTCTCGGACGGCAAGACCGGCTCCTCCCGAATCCGCATCAAGAAGCGCGGCCGGGACATCAGCAAGCTCGAAGTGACCATTTCCGAGGGCAGGAACCGCGAACTCCGCCGGATGTTCGCCAAACTCGGCCACCCGGTGCTGTCGCTCCGCCGCATGAGGATCGGCCCGCTGTCGTCGCGGGGCCTGCGGTTGGGGGCGTGGCGGAAGCTGACCCTGAAGGAGATCCGGGATTTGAAGGCGGCGGCGACGGAGTGAATTCGCTGAGTAACTCGACGAGATCATTCAGGAAAGTAATTGAATCTGCGCATTACGGAATTGCCACAGCTTCATGCGATTCGACGGAACTTTCTGGCCCCGCTTCACTTACGCAATCCACCATGACAAGTGCTTTGTTTTTTCGCGCAAAACGGCCCTGAAACTTGATTTGAGCCCCTCCTTGCGATAGGATTTCCCGCGGTCAGGGGACCTCTTATCACTCCAATATTCCCCTTTTCTCCAATGGTTTCCTGGCCGTTCATTCCCGGGCGTCCGGTCCCCCCTACCGGGCGCCCGATCTTCTTTTTCGCCCCCCTGCGTCACCTGTCAAGGGTCGCCTATTCGGACCGCGTTCGGGGTCGGCCAAGCGGACCGCTGATTCGGTGTCGATCACCTCGCGGTCCGCGTGGCCGACCCCGGGTGCGAACTTATAGGGCGGTCCGTGACATCACCCGCAATCTCCCTGCATTGAGCGGATTTCCGCAAAGTCTTCCCTCCTCGTGAATGGCGCGCTCGTCTACACCGGCACGACGTGGGAGTCGTACTACAATGGGGCAAATCCGGCCAACCTGACCGGAAGCGATCTGCCCCAGCGCCAGGCGATGGACTCGGTCATGTTCCACAGCAGGGGAGTAGCCGTCACGGCGAACGACGGCAACGGATTCTTCTTCGACGACGTGACGGTGGACAATGCCGCGTTCGGAGCGACCGCAGTGCCGGTTCCCGCAGCGGCGTGGGCCGGCCTGCTCCTGCTTGGGGGCATGGGTGCAATGCGTACGGTGCGTCGCAGGCTTCGCCGCTCCTGAAGACCCGCGGACCCGAGCCACAAAGAGAGGGCCACCGATCTCACGACCGGTGGCCCTTCTTCTATACCTGGTACCCCGAGGGGGACTCGAACCCTCACCGCCGGCTCCGGAGGCCGGTACTCTATCCAATTGAGCTATCGGGGCACTGGTCGTTCTTATGGAATGCAGAACCTCGAAGCGGCAGATCTTAGCCGCTTCGAGGTTCGATACAACACGATTTCGGTTCGCGGATCAACCCTAGTACATGTCTCCGCCCGGCATACCGGGCATGTCCGGCTTCTCCTCCGGGATCTCGGAGATCACCGCCTCTGTCGTGAGGAGCAGGCTGGCGATGGAAGCCGCGTTCTGCAGGCCCGTCCGAACAACCTTGGTCGGGTCGATCACGCCGGCCTTCACCAGGTCCACGTACTTGTCCGTCGCGGCGTTGTAGCCGTAGGCGTACTCGTCGCCGCCACGAACGTTCTGGACCACGATCGAGCCCTCGACGCCCGCATTCTCGGAGATCTGGCGGATGGGAGACTCGAGCGCCCGGCGCACGATGCCGACTCCAACCTTGTCGTCGCCGCGAACCTTCAGGGTGTCGAGCACATCGATGGAGCGAAGCAGCGCGACGCCGCCACCGGGGAGGATGCCCTCCTCGACGGCCGCGCGAGTGGCGTGGAGCGCATCCTCGACGCGGGCCTTCTTCTCCTTCAGTTCGACCTCGGTGGCCGCGCCGACGTTGATCTGGGCGACTCCACCGGCGAGCTTCGCCAGGCGCTCCTGGAGTTTCTCGGTGTCGTAGTCGGAGGTGGTGTTCTCCATCTCGTTCCGGATCTGCGCGATCCGGCCCTGGATGGCCTTCGCACCCCCGCCGCCCTCGATGATCGTCGTCTCGTCCTTGGTGATGACCACCTTCTTCGCAGAGCCGAGATCCTCGATCCCGACGCTCGCGATGTCGATGCCGAGGTCCTCGAAGATGGCCTTGCCGCCGGTCAGGACGGCGATGTCCTCGAGCATGGCCTTGCGGCGGTCTCCGAAACCCGGGGCCTTGACGGCGACGCACTGAAACACGCCGCGGAGGCGGTTCACCACGAGGGTGGCCAAAGCCTCGCCCTCGATGTCCTCGGCGAGAACGAGCAGCGGACGGCCGGACTTCGCCACGGCCTCGAGGAGGGGCAGCATGTCCTTGATCGAGCTGATCTTCTTCTCGTGGATGAGGATGCAGGGGTTCTCGAACTCGACCGTCATGCTCTCCGGCTTGTTCACGAAGTGCGGCGAGAGGTAGCCCTTGTCGAACTGCATGCCCTCGACCCACTCCACGTTCGTCTCGAGGGCCTGGCCCTCTTCGACGGTGATCACGCCGTCCTTGCCGACCTTCTCCATGGCCTCGGCGATCTGCTTGCCGATCTCCGGGTCGTTGTTGCTGGCGACGGTCGCGACCTGGGTGATCTCCTTCTTGCCGGAAATCTCGGTGCTCTTCGCCCGCAGCTCGTCGAGCACGGCCGCGACGGCCGCATCGACGCCTCGCTTGATGCCCATGGGGTTGGCACCGGCGGCCACGTTCTTCAGACCCTCCTCGTAGATGGCTTCGGCGAGGATGGTCGCCGTGGTGGTGCCGTCACCGGCGACGTCGGAGGTCTTGCTGGCGACCTCCCGCACCATCTGGGCGCCCATGTTCTCGTAGGAATCTTCCAGAGTGATTTCCTTGGCGACGGTCACACCGTCCTTGGTGACGGTCGGCGCGCCGAAGGACTTCTCGATGATGACGTTGCGACCCTTGGGGCCCAGGGTGATCTTGACCGCGCGAGCGAGCTGATTCACGCCGCGGCGGATGTTCTCCCGGGCCTCCTGGTCGTAGGCGATCTTCTTTGCTGGCATGGATGTACCCTCTCTGCTCTAGTCGATCACTGCGAGGATGTCGTCCTCGCCGAGGATCATGTACTCTTCCCCGTCGATCTTGATGTCCGTCCCCGCGTACGAGGTGAACAGGATCCGATCGCCGACCTTCACCTGGAACAGGGCACGCTGCCCATCATCCAGAAGCTTCCCGTCGCCAAGCGCGAGGACAGTGCCCTCCTTCGGCTTCTCCTTGGCGGCGTCGGGCAGCACGATTCCACCCTTGGTGACTTCCTCAGCCTCGAGGCGCTTCACGAGAATCTTGTCGTTCAGAGGCTTGATCTTCGGCTTCGCCATGACTCTTTGATCTCCTTCGTTTCCCCGGATTGGGGAAGATGAAAGCTCCCGGTCGAGGACTTCAGTCCTGCTCCCTGTCAACTCCGTAGTACTTGCCCAGCAGCTGGTTCACCGTGACCACGATCAGGCCCGAGCTGACCGGCTTGTTGAGCAGGGTGTACGCCCCGGCTTCCATCGCCTTGATAAGTAGTTCCTTCGATCCTTCCGCCGTCACGAAAATGGCGGGAAGACGATCCACCAGATCAAACATCGCGGACAGGGTTTCCAGGCCCGTCAGATCGGGCATGTGCATGTCCAGGATCGTGGCGTGAATCTCCAGACCGTGCTCGCGGACCATCTCGATGGCCTCGATGCCGCTCGAAGCGCCCAACGTCCGGTGTCCGGCGCGATCCAGGGTCTCCTGGATGGCCTCCCGGCAGGTCACATCGTCGTCAGCGATCAGTATGGAGTAGCTTGCCATGAGCCTTCGCCTGTCAGCGGAGATCCGCTATCGCTCTGTAGGCAAAGGTCATACCAAAGCGAATCGGAATCAGGGGGTGAATCGTAAGTAGCTCCGGACAAATCACTTAACAACGGAACCGTCGCGCCGGAACACGGAGCACGCTGTCAGCCTGTCAGGCGGCGGACCGGGTTGTCACTTCCCCCGCCCTGCCGGAATAACCACGGTCGTGCTCACGCGGGCGACCTGCAATTCGGGCAGCTGCAGGGTCACCGGGGTGGATCCGGCGCCCAGGCTGGTCGTGAGGGTCGGAATGGGGCGTTTCAGCTGCGACCAGGTGACCCGGGTCTCGGCGATGACCTGCTGGCGGACCTGCTGCCAGGCGCGGTCGTACCAGGCCTTGGCATCGCGGGCGATCTTCGCCACGTTGGGATCGCCGATCTCCCTCGCAATGGTCTCCACATCCTTTACCGCCCGGACCGCCTGTTTCTCGGTACCGTAGGCGATGGTCCTGAACGCCCGGTTGAGCCGCCGCTGCAGGGCCCGCTGCCGCTTCACCTCGGCCCTCCGGACCTGTTCGCGCTGTTTGCGGGTCAGGGCCTCCTCGGCCTCACGACGGGTCAGCCACTTGCCCTCGACAAAGACGAAGCCGCGCCGCTCCATGATCTCCCGTTCGGTCCGCCAGGCGCCCTCGAAGAATACGTGGCCGAGGGCGCGATGCGCTCCCTGGTGGTCGGGATCGAGTGCCAGCGCGGCCTTCCACTCCTTCGCCGCCTGGGAGGCCCAGCCCTTCTCGCGGCACCACTCCCCCAGTTCGACGAGCTGGTCGGGGTCGGTCGGATCGATGCTCTTGCGCTTTGCGGCGTAGAGGTCTTTCAGGGTCTCCTTCTTCTCGATGCGGACGATGTCCGATCGGGCGACGGTGACCGAGCCGAAGCGGTGCGTGACGACGATCGAATCCCCCCGATCCTCGACCCTGCCCTCGATGCGCCCACCGTTTTTCAGGTGGATGACGTCGGCGAGAAGAGGGCTGGAAAACACGAACAGAGCAAGGGCGGCGAGGGTGAGATACTTCCTGCCTGGCAGCATTCTGGCGTCCTCCGCGCAGACCGGTCCCGGTCGCCCCAACGTACCACACTTCCTTGAACGTTCCCGGCGAGCGTTCTGAACTCGAAAAGTGATAGAATCCGGATCAACTTCGAACTCGGCGGGTGAAAGGGAGATCCGATGAAGAATTCAATGGCAGGTGTGCTGCTGAAGGGCCTGCTCCTTCTGGCCATTCTCGGCGGCCCGGTCGTCGCGGACACGCTGTTCCTCAAGAACGGCAAGAAGTTCGAGGGTTCCCTCGTCTCCGACCGCGGCGGCATCGTCAAGTTCAAGACCGCCGGCGGAGTCCTCTCATTCCCGAAGAGCGAGGTGGCCCGCGTCGATAAGGGCGCCACGAAGGCCGACGAGTACAAGGTTCGCCTGAAAAAACTCGAGGATGGCGACATCGAGGGGCGCCTGGCCCTCGCCCGCTGGTGCAAGGAGCAGAAGCTCTTCGGGCCGAGGAAGAGGCTCCTCCGCGCGATCCTGAAAGCCTGTCCCGACCACCCCGGCGCACGCAAGGAATCCGGGCAGGCCTGGCGCGGCGGGAAATGGGTGAAGGTGAAAAACGTGTCGCCCCTCGCGGTCGAGACCGGGGAGGCGGCGGCGATCAGGGAAACGCGCGGGAAGGTTGCCGTGCCCGAAGGGTGGGAGCGAAAGGACGGTGCGAAGAAGGTCACCGCCACCGGCCCGAACAACTACGCGAGCGCCCCGGTGCTCACCGTCGAGATCATCGCCGAGGTCGATCCGGCCGGGGCCTTCCCCGAGGGAGAGGGGTGGCGGCAAACCGACTCGGTGACGGTCGCGGAACTCACCGGCCGGTCCGGCCGGCGCGACTACGTCGAGAACATGATCGGCCGGGTGGAATGGTTGACCGTGCTCCGGGGCAGTGGGTTTTCGGTCCGCATCCTGCTCCGCTGCCTGGAGTGCGAATCCGCAGACTACGAAGCGGCGCTTGAAGTGGCCCTCGAATCCCTCGAGTTCGCCGCTCCCCCCGCGGATTACGCAGGCAAGTACTTTCAGTTCAACCTTCCCAGGCCGAAGGATGACTGGAAGGTGGAGAAGGCCGACGACGGGATGATGGTCATCTCCCACCAGGCCAACTCCCCGATCGAGTTCGGCCACTTCCTGATCGTCTCCGCCGCCCCCGGGGAGGAAGCCGAAATCGTCAGGCAACTCCACGGCGGCATGCTCGAGCTCATCAAGGCGACCGGTGACATCGAAAAGGAAGAGGAGATCACCATCTCCGGCCGGAAAGGGTCGCTGGTCCAGGGAACCTACCTCCAGGGCGGGATCCCGGTCCGGGCCGTGTTGTGCCTGGTGGAGTACGGAGATCGCGTCTGCATGATCCAGTTCCAGAACCACGAATACGGCGGGGACAAGACCGGTCACGCCTTCAGGACGATCATCGAGAGTTTTCGGTTCACGAAGTGAGATGACGACGCCGCGGGAGCAACTGGCAAGAGCCCGGATCCAGCTCCTGGCGACCGGCAGCCTCTGCCGGGGCACGCTCGGGGACACGGTCCATGCGGCCATCGATGGCGGGGTGGACGTGGTCCAGCTGCGGGAGAAGGAGCTTCCGGACGGTCCGTACCTCGAGCTGTCGATCGATCTCGGTGGCGGCGTGCAGCAGGGCGGCGCGCTCTTCATCCTGAACGATCGCGTGGCGGTCGGACAGTTCGGCGCCTGCGACGGCGTCCACCTCGGCCAGGAGGACCTCCCTCTCTCCCTCGCGCGCAAGCTGCTCGGCGATGCGGCACTGATCGGCGTCTCCACCCACAGCGTCACGCAAGCCCGTCTGGCCGAGCGGGGCGGCGCGGACTACATCGGGGTCGGCCCGGCGTTCCCCACCGGAACCAAGGACACCGGCTACGAACCGCGCGGACCGGAGGAGATTGCGAAGATCGTGTCGTCGGTCTCCATCCCGGCCTTCGCCATCGGGGGGATCACCCTCGATAATCTCCCGGAACTTCACGACGCGGGAGTGGACCGCATCGCCGTCTCCTCGGCCATCCTCTCGGCCGAAGATCCGCATGCGGTCGCCCGGGAGATGTGGTCGATCCTCACCTCCTGAGATAGTGGCACTCGTTCAGGGTGATGAGCCGCCAGATCCCCAGGGTGTGCTCGAACTCGGTCAGGCTTCCGTTCATGGCGTAAAACCGGTTCCGCTCGGTGAAGGGAATCCGCAGTACCTCGTAGGTAAAGACGAGCAGCGGCCCGCCGTGGCCGACCGCGAGGAGCGTTTCGCCGGGATGGGCGGCGCGGAGCTCCTCGAAGACCTTCGTGGTCCTCGTCAGTACGCTGCGTTTCGTCTCTCCCCCCGGTGGTGCGAAATCAAGATCGCAGAGGAAGCTCTCGACGTCCGCGTCGGACGTGAACTCCGCCAGCCGCGGCCAGGACCGGCCCTCCCACTCGCCGTGGTCCTGTTCACGAAGCCTCGGCTCGACGAACACCGGGAGGCCGAGGCGCTCGCCGACGATCTCCGCGGATTCCCGGGCGCGGTCGAGATCGCTCGCCACGATCCGGGTGATGCCCTCCCCCACCAGGCGCTCCGCCGCACAGACCAACTGCAACCGGCCGAGTTCGTTCAAGGAGATACCGGGCACACCCTGCATCTTGTGTTCCCTGTTCAGATCGGTCTCGCCGTGGCGAAGGTAGAGCAGCCGGAAGTGTTCGCGGTCGCCGTTCATTTCGCCGCCTCACCGAGCCGGTTGAAAAACTCTTCTTCGTCGATCACGGGTACCCCCAGGTCTTCCGCCTTCCCGCGCTTGCCACCGGCGCCCGGGCCCGCTACGACGAGGTCGGTCTTCTTCGAAACCGAGGAGGAGGCCTTGCCGCCGAGCCGGGTGACCAGGGCGCCCGCCTCCGATCGGGACATCCTCGTGAGCTTCCCGGTGAACACGACTCTCAGCCCGCTCACGGGGCTCTCGGCGGGCGCCTCCGGCAAAGCTTCCGCCCTCGGCGTGACGCCGAGTTCCAGCAATCGGTCGACGACTCTCACATTCTCCTCGGCGTCGAAGAAGTCCCGCAGCGCCTTCGCCACGATCGGGCCGACGTCCGGCACCTCCGTGAGCTCATCGAGATCGGCCGCGCGAATGGCTTCAAGGCTCCCCAGTTCCCGGGACAATGCTCGCGCCGTGGACTCGCCGACGTGACGGAGGCCGAGCGCCGTCAGGAACCTCGCCAGCGTGGTCTGCTTCGATTTCTCGATGGCATCGAGCAGGTTCTGCCCGGACTTCTCGGCCATCCGCTCCAGACCGGAGACGGTGTCGAGAGTCAGGGTGAAGAGGTCGGCAACGTCGCCGAGGTGGCCGCCGTCCACGAGCTGGTCCACGATCTTCTCGCCGAGCCCCTCGATGTCGAGCGCTCCGCGGGAGCCGAAGTGGCGGACCCGGGCCTTCCGCTGTGCGGCGCAGCCGATGTTCGGACAGTAGATCGCCACCTCTTCCTCGTCCTCACGCACCCTGACGCCGCACTCCGGACAGGTCTTCGGCCACACAAACGGCCGCTCGGTCCCGGTGCGCCGATCGACGATCACCTTGACCACCTTGGGGATGACGTCGCCGGCGCGCTGCACGAGCACGGTGTCGCCCACCAGGACACCGAGGCGCTCCACCTCATCGCGGTTGTGGAGAGTCGCCCGGGAAACCGTCACGCCGCCGATCGGCACCGGTGCGAGTTTCGCCACCGGAGTCAGGACGCCGGTCCGGCCGACGGAGACGAAGATGTCTTCGACCACCGTGGTGGCCTGCCGCGCGGCGAACTTGTAGGCCACCGCCCAGCGCGGCGAGCGCGAACGGACGCCGAGCCGCTCCTGATCGGCGAGCCGGTCCACCTTCACCACGGCGCCGTCGATCTCGTAGGGCAGGTGGTCCCGCCCCTCCTCGAACTCCCGGATGACGGCCGCGACGGCAGCGATGTCCCGGCAATGTCGATGGAGGCGGGTGATCGGCAGGCCGAGCTCGGTAAACGCCTCGAGCAGGACCTGCTGGTAGTCGACCTCGATGCCGTCGGCCCGTCCCACCGCGTAGAAGAAGACATCGAGCTTCCGGGTGGCGGTGACCCGCGGATCCTTCTGCTTCAGCGAGCCGGCGGTGAGGTTTCGGGGGTTGGCGTAGGTCTGCTCCCCGGCCTCGAGCAGATCGCGGTTCAGGGCCTCGAACTCCGCGGTGGTCATGAGCACTTCGCCGCGCACCTCCAGGCGCTTCGGTATCTCGCGGATGCCGTCGTGAAGCCGAAGGGGCAGAGATCGCACCGTCTTCAGCTGCTCCGTGATGTCTTCGCCGGTGACGCCGTCCCCACGGGTGGAGCCCACGGTATAGATGCCATCGAGGTAGACCGCCTCCACGGCCACACCGTCGAGCTTCGGCTCCACCACGAAGTCGAAATCGGCCTCCGGGTCCTTCAGGTGGTTCCGGAGCTGCGCCTCCCACTCGGCCAACTCCCCCTCGGAGGTGACGTTCTGCAGCGAGAGCATGGGGACGGTGTGCTCGATCGCGCCGAACTCGGCAATGGGGGCGGCGCCGACCTTCTGCGTAGGGGAATCCGGGGTCACGAGGTCCGGATGGGCGGCCTCGATGGCTTCCAGTTCACGCAGCAGCTCGTCGTACTCCACGTCGGCGATGACCGGGTCGTTCTCGACGTAGTACCGGTAGTTGTGGAGGTGGATCTCCCTCCGCAACGCCTTCGCGCGGTCGGCCGGATCCGCAGGTTCGCTGTTCATGGAAGAATTCTACCGATCCGGGCCGACGGAATTGACGGTCCTTTGACGGAAGCCTTTGGCTACCATCATCCGTTCGGCCGGATTTTCAGGGGGCAATTGTCGGTGACCACCTTCCAGACGATCATCATGGCGGTGTACTTCTCCCTCATGGGGTTGTTCTGCGTCTACGGTCTCCACAAGTTCTACCTGCTCTACCTCTTCTTCCGATACCGCCGCCGGGTGCCGGTACCAAAGGCGCCCTACACCGAGGAGACGCTGCCGCACGTCACCATCCAGCTTCCCTTCTACAACGAGATGTACGTGGTGGAACGGTTGATCGACGCGGTCTGCGAGATCCGCTATCCCCGTGACCGCTTCGAGATCCAGGTTCTCGACGACTCGACCGACGAGACCAGGGAGATCACAGCGAAGAAGGTGGCGGAGAAGAAGGCGCTCGGGTTCGACATCAGCCACGTCCATCGCGTCGATCGAGTCGGCTTCAAGGCCGGCGCCCTCGCCGCGGGCATGGAAGTGGCCAAAGGCGAGTTCCTGGCGGTCTTCGACGCAGACTTCATTCCGGACCCGGCGTTTCTCGAGCAGACGATCCACTACTTCTCGGATGACGGCGTTGGCATGGTCCAGGAGCGCTGGGACCACCTGAACCGACGGTTCAACTTCCTGACGAACGTGCAGTCGATCTATCTCGACGGCCACTTCATCATCGAATCGCCGTCCCGCTGCCGTTCCGGTCGATTCGTGAACTTCAACGGCACCGCGGGAATCTGGCGGAAGCAGGCGATCATCGACGCCGGCGGCTGGCAGCACGACACGCTGACCGAGGACCTCGACCTCTCCTATCGTTCGCAACTCGCGGGCTGGAAGTTCGTCTACCTCCTCGAGGAGGGGACGCCGGCCGAGGTGCCGGTGGAGATGAACGCCTTCAAGACCCAGCAACACCGCTGGGCCAAGGGCACGATCCAGTGCATGCGCAAGCTGCTGCCTCGCATCTGGAAGCAGAAGCTGCCGCTCAAGGTGAAGCTCGAGGCGTCTTTCCACCTCACCAACAACTTCGCCTACCTGTTCATGGTGCTCCTGCTGACCCTGATGCTGCCGGCGCTGCTCATCCGCCAGCAGCACTCGCTCGGCGCCGGGGTGGGGACTTTCGACTTCCTCGTCTTCATCCTGGTCACGGTTTCGTTCTTCTCGTTCTACATCGGCAGCCAGATGGACGGGGGGCGGAACTGGAAGGACACGCTGCGGTATCTGCCGTTTCTGACCGCGATGGGCATCGGGTTGTCCGTCAACAACAGCCGGGCGGTACTGGAGGCACTCTTTGGCGATGAGTCCCCTTTCGTCCGGACGCCGAAGTACGGGATCAAGGGCACGGAGGGCGACACGTCGAAGAAAAAGTACCGCGGCCTCCGCTCGCTGCAGCCTTTCGTGGAGCTGGCCCTCGCCGCCTACTTCGGAGTGATCCTGTTCGCGGCGATTCACTACGGCCTGTGGATGGGCATCCCGTTCACGCTGCTCTTTCTGGCCGGATTCCTCTACATCGGAATCTCGTCCCTTCTGGAGCGCCGCAGCGAGGCCGCAGGCTGAGAGTCGGTCGCCGGCTCCGGGATCGTCTTCCTCCCGGAGGGCGGGCTCGGCAAGGACCTCGTCGACCGGGTCCGGCTCACCGGGAAGATCGCTTCGAGCGATGGTTCCGCACTCGGTGAAGAGCCGACGCTGCTGATCTCCCTCCAGACGCCCGGTCGCGTGGACATCGAGGTGCCCCCCCTTCCCCGGACGGGTCAGTCCTTGAACTTCTCCGGGAGTTGTGCGGCGATGACGTCGCGCACCCGTCTTGCGATCTTCCGGTCCAGTTCCGGAGAGAAGTGACCGTCGGGCAGGAATGACGACGGGTCGCCGGCCGGAACGATGTCGTGGGTGCTGACGTAGGGGATCCCGCTCGAAGACAGCGTTTCCTTGAGGAGCCGATAGACCCGATCGGACCAGCCCTGGTTGTGGATCATCAGGATCAGGGGGACGCGGCCATCCTCGGCGGCGGCCAGAGCGAACCTCCGGGCCAGAGCCGGCAGCGTCCTTCCGGGGATGGCGTCCGGACTCAGATCGTTCCCGGAGAGGATGGATTTTCCGAGCAAGCGGGACTGACGCTTGGACCAGCCCCGACGAATGAGACGGACGAGCACGGAGGCGTCGAGCGGGCCGCCCCTGAAGAGGAAGGAGTCGAACGCCTGATCGTATTGGCGAAGTTCGTCCAACCATCTTCCCCAACGCTCGGGATCATCCCTCGCAACCCGAAACTCGGCAAGGGAGAAGAATTCGGGGTCCCGCCGATCAAGGCGCCCGTCCTTCCAGTCGAAAATGGGAAAGGTATAGGGTGCGGGCTGCTCGAAGAAGGTGGTCTGGGCGGTGAGCGAGCCCATCTGCACGAGGCTCGATGCGAGGATGGTCCAGACGACCACATCCGCCTGGTGCCGGGAGCGATCCTCGAGCATCGCGGCATATGTGTAGTTTGGTGGAGCCCCGGGCCCGGCGATGTTGCGCGCCGTGATCCTCGGATCGATGGCAGTCAGTGCCTTTGCCACACGATTGCTGAATGACATGCCGTAGAAGGCGACGAGGACGCCTCCCTCCCTCGCCGCCCTGGTCGGTTCCCTGGCAATCCGCGCATCCCGGCCATGGAGCCACCCGGCCTGGGCCACGGGATGGGTATACGCCGGATCTTCCGGCACGAGAAGCCGGAGCTTGCCCTCCACGCTGCGACCGTATTCGAAGTAACGTGCGAGTCGGGATGGGTTGTACGGCAAGGTCGCCGCGGGCCGGCACACGAACCAGTCGATGCCGACATCCAGGATCACCAACCAACCGATCACCCAGAGCAGGGACCAGGCAACGCCAGGCCAGGAAGCTCCTGGATGGTCGATTTCAGAACTGGAAGTAGATGAATTGACTGGGGGCATTGCTGAGTCCCATGAGCAACAGGATCAGGAGAACCGCGTAAACGAGTGTGCGGAGAGGGCGATACCAGCGCTGGTAGAAATGACTGGTTCCGGTGTGAGCCTGGAACAGTTCCAGGATCAGAAGCACCAGAAAAGCCACGGAGGCCGAGAACGGGATCCTCGGCACGTGAAGGGTGAAGTTCAGGAAGTCCGTGAACATCAGACGCCCGAAATCGGCGACCTGTTTGAGCGACTGGGCCCGGAAGAGCATCCAGCCGATGCAAGTCACGTGGAAGAAGAACACCAGACGGGCTACCCACCAGAGGACGGGACCGAATCCGCGGGGGCGTTCACCACTCTCCACCCCCGCGCCGGTGAGCCGTTGAATGCAAAGAAGGGCTCCGTGGAAGAACCCCCAGATCACGAAGTTCCAGGCCGCGCCATGCCAGAGCCCCCCGAGCAGCATGGTCAGCATGAGATTCCGGTACGTGAAGATCCCACCCCGGCGGGATCCGCCCAGGCTGATGTAGAGATAGTCGCGGAGCCAGGTGGACAGGCTGATGTGCCACCTGCGCCAGAATTCCCGAGGGCTCGTGCTGATGTACGGGATGTTGAAGTTGACCATGAGGTCGAAGCCGAGCATCTTCGCCAATCCGCGGGCAATGTCGCTGTACCCGGAAAAATCGCAGTAGATCTGGACTGCGAACAGGTAGGTGCCGACCCAGACATCCACCCCCGAGATGTTCTCGACCGAGGCTCCGGAGATCGTATTCACAGCGGTGGCCATCCCGTCGGCCACCACCATCTTCTTGACGAGGCCGAGCAGGATGAGGAAGGCCCCGCGCGAGAAGAACTCGGGAGTGATCCGGCGAGGGGAAGCGACGCGCGGAAGGAGCTTTGCGGCCCTCTCGATGGGGCCGGCCACGAGCTGGGGAAAAAACGCCACGAACAGCGCAAAGTCAATCAGGTTGTTGGTCGGCTTGAGCTTCCTGCGGTAGATGTCCAGCGTGTAGCTGAGAGTCTGGAACGTATAGAACGAAATCCCGACCGGCAGGACGATCTTCATGGTCGTCCAGTCGATTCGCCAGCCGAACGCACCGGCCAGCTCCTGGAGCGATCCCGCGAAGAAATTGTAGTACTTGAAAACTCCGAGCATCCCGAGGTTGGCCACGACTGAGATTGCAACCAACAGTCGTCGAGTTCGCTCCGCACGAGTGGTCTCGAGGCGTTTGCCGACCCAGAAATCGATGGCGGTACTGATCCAGATCAGGCTCAGGAAGCGCCAATCCCAGGCGCCGTAGAACACATAGCTGGCCACCAGCAACAGCATGTTCTGGAGTCGATGGGTGCTGACGACGTAAAGCCCGTAGACAATCGCGAAGAAGATCAGGAATTCAAACGATGAGAATGTCACGGATGCCTACTGTAGTACTGACGCTGGAAACCTTCGCGGCACTCGCGGATTCTTCGTAACGTCCCCGGACTGCCGGCACGGTCGATACGGAGATCAACCCTCCATTGCGGCAGAGCCGCGCTGTGCCCGGGAATGCGAATCGAAGCGGCGAACACTTACCCTATCGGTCATCCCGGCCACAATCGTTAGCGTCAGCGCTTCGCCTGAGCCTCGAACTCGAGGGTGCGGTAGAAGAGTTCCGCCAGGAGCGTACCCGGTTGCGAGCCGGCCCGGACCCGGAGCACCGCGGGGAGGGTGTCGCGGCCGACCAGCTCCAGCAGGCGGCTCTGGATCTGCTCCGGCGTGGCCCCCGCCTGCAACAGCGACCTCATCTGTCCGGTCAGCCTCCGGGAAGGGTGCGGCGGCCAGGACCTCGGCGCTTTGATCGGAATGTCGGCCACAACGATGAGGGGGATGTCGGCTTTCGCCATTCCTTCACCCGCAGCCATCAGGCGGTCGTTCAGCCTTGTCCGCCAATCCGTCAGCAGGCGATCGAGGGTCATGGGGCCGGTCGCGGCCGCGTCGGTCGGCTTACCGGCCGACGCGGCGTCACCCGGGAACTCGTGGTAGATGATGCCTCCGGCGATCACCAGCACCAGCACAAACGCCAGCAGGCGGCGCCAGGGGCGAACGCGCCGCTCCCGGCGATCCCGAACCTCGTACGGCACCAGCTTCTTCGCTTCCGGCCTCGGGCCGCCGGCAAAGGACGGGAGATCCTCGGGCCTGATCTCGTCGGGCGCCCTGCTCTTCAGCAGGTCCAGAAAGCGATCCAGGTCGGCGAGCATGGCCTTCGCGGTTTCAAAGCGGGCATTCCCCTCTGCCATGGCCCGGCCCACGATGCAGACCGCGGCCGGGGGAACGTTCCTGGTGAACGGCGCCACATGGCCACACGTCGGAGGGCCGCCTTCCAACAGGTAAAACAGCAGAGCACCCGCACCGTAGACGTCATGCCTCGGGCGGGCGGATTCGGCGGTCTTCGTGTCCTTCAGAATCCACCGGCCGCGCTCCGGATCACGAAACTCGGGCGGCGGCTCCAGGCCGGTCGGAGGCAGGAGCTTCGCACCGCGGGGCCCGATCCGCACGGTGTCCGGCGAGACGCCTCCGTGGAAATCGCGAAAACGATGCAGCCCGCCGAGCGCAACGACGACATCCCGGACCCAGCCGATCGTACGCGCGAGTTCGGCGGGTGTAAGCGGCGTGGCCGGAGAACGGCCGTGATGCAGGAGCAGGGCGGTGTCCGCGAGTGTCCTCATCGCTCACGCCCCACGGTCGGCGGGGAGAAGAAGATGGAGTGGCGGTAGGGGCCGTAGAAGCAGACCACCTGATACCCGCACCGACCGTGGCGAGGCTGGTCGTCCACGTGCCGGATCCAGATCACGAACGGCAGCGTGTCACCGGCCATCTTCGAAAGCAGGAAATCCCGAACGGCCTCCGCCCCGATCCCGGGTTCCAGCACCGTCCGCACGTTTGCTGCGAGAGTCGTCGACGGGTGATAGAGAATACCGCTCTTCTGCAAGACCACCTTCGTGGCGCCGATGATCTCGTCGGCACCGCTCGTGCCGTCCGACACCAGCAGGACCGGAACTCTCTCGAGGTCCCCCACCGAAGTGCTCGGAAGGAGGTCGTCGGCAAGCTTCGCTCTCCAGTTCCGGATGCTCCCGACGATATGGGCAGGGGTGATGGCCGGTGGTGGGTCCGGGTTGGGCCTGGCCTCGACCATTCCGGGCGAAGGCGGTGCGCTGAAGAGTCCGTCACGGGTGATCCTCGGAGCACCCTCGGAAAGGGGCCGTTCCACGCCGCCGGATGCCAGCAGAAGGAAGACTGCGCCCGCCGCCACGAAGATCATCAGCAGCACGCCGATGACCACCGCGACGGCGGAACCGGTCGAGTTGGAGCGGTGGGGCCTCCCGCTGATGGGCACGAGCCGTTCCGGCGGCGCCATCTTCGGTTCCGGTCGCAGGATCACCGGGGGCGGGGGCGGCGCCGCTTCCGCGGCAGCGTCGAAACCGGAGAACGAGGGCAGCGCACTCACCGGGATGGCGTCGTAGCCGGATTCCGCGGCCTTCGCAATCACCGCCTCGAGGTCGGCCCGCATCGCGGCGACGCTGGGATAGCGCTTTTCCCCCTCCGCCATGGCCCGGGAGGTGATCCACGAGAGCGCCATCGGCCCCGGCCGCGAAATACGGGACAGCGGACCGCAGGCCGGGAACGAGCCGTCGAGCAACAGGTACATCACCGCGCCGGCGGAGTAGATGTCGAACCGGACCGCCTCCACGTCGCGCACCCTCTTCCCCTGCACCGCGAGCTTCACCATCTCCGGGTCGCGAAAAAACTCGGTACCGTGGGTGGTGAGCGTCAACGCGCTGGCCAACGGCGTGAGCAGGCCGAGATCGACGAGCCGTACCCCCTGCTCGGTGACGATCAGGTTGTCGGGCTTCACGTCCTTGTGGATCACTCCCTGGCGGTGGTAGCCGTCGAGGGTCCGGAGCAGTTCCGACATCCAGGCGAGACAGGTGCGAATCGAATCTGCGGAAAGCCCCTCGTCCGCCTTGAGGTGCCGGTGCAGCCGCGCCGAGGCGCGGGTCAACGTCTCACCCTCATAGTAGGGCATCACGTAGTAGAAATGGTTCCGGTCGAGGTGGTGATCGAGGACGATCCCCATGTCCTTCGCCACCTGCATCCCCCGGCTCTCCCGGATGACCTCCTCGAGCCGGCTGCCCATCCCCATGTCGAAGTACTTGAGGACCATGCGGTCACCGACCGGACGCGCCCCGTCCACCCGGCGAACGACGAATAACCTCGCGGTGGAGCCCCCGGCGCCGAGCAGGCTCTCGATCCGGTAACGATCCTCGAAGGGATAGGTGCGGTGGCCGGGCACCGGCCGTGGGGAGGCATGGCGACTCGCCGGAATCGGAGGAGGCTTCGGTTTCCCCCGCACCAGCCCTCCCATGCCGAACATCGCGAACAACCGGACGATCATCGACCGGAGCGACTTCCAGGCCAGCACGAACTGGACGCCGGAAGACTTCCAGAGCTTCCGGGGGCTCCCGCCGATCAGGGTGATGAAGAGCGAAATCGTCCCGGTCAGCGTTCCGACGAAGAGGTGGGCCGGCACCGCGAAGATGTCACCGATCGAGGCGATGGCCCACGCGGCCAGCACGACCGGGAAGACCATCAGCGCGAGTGTCAGGCCGACGATGTTTACCGGGGGCGGAGGGGCCGCCGGGACCGGGGGCCGGGGCCTCGGGAGTCGCCGGTACCGCTGCTCCTGCTCGTGCCGGCGACCGCGCTTCAAGCTGTAGGACACCAGAATCGCTATCCCGATGATGGCCATGACTTCCCAGAAGCCCAGGAAGAAGATCGGCAGGGCGAACACCCTCATCGGGCTCCTCCACGGAAGGTCATCACCGCACGGGAGATCGTGTCATAGCCCTGGCGGCTCTCCTCCTCGCGGGCATAGATGTCGGCCAGCGCATCGTCGAACAGTTCGTCGCGGCGATCGAGTTGCGCCCGCGCGACCTCGTTCTCCTCATCCTCGGTGAAGGAGTAGCTGCGGACAACCTCGCCGATGGTTTCCCGGACCGTCGAGCGCACCTTCTTCATGTAGCGCGATACGGTCGGCTCGCTGATCCCCATGGCGACGGCGATGTCCTTGGATTTCATCCCACGCAGGATCCGCGCCTTGTAGACCTCGAAGGGCAGGAAGTCGAGCCGCTGCCCGGCCAGGCGCATCCCACGGTAGACCTTCGCCCGAAACACCGACCACTCATAGTCATCGGATGGCGCGGTCGACGGCCCGATCGGCTCGTTCACCGGATCGAGCGCCCCCGGGCGAACTCCCTCACCCCGCTTCTTCGCGTTGCGATAGGTGAATTCGCCACAGACCACGTGGTGAGCGATCTGGAACAGCCAGGTGGAAAACCTCGTGCCCCGCTCCGGATCGAAGCGGTGGATCTCCTTCGCCAGGCGAAGCAGTGTCTCCTGGGAGACGTCGCGGACGGTGTCCGGAGAGAAGCAGCGCCGGGCGAACCGCTCCACCATGCGCTCGAGCGCGGGACCGAAGACTTCCCACAACTCAAACCAGGCGTCGTCGTCCCGACTCTTCAGCCGGCTCAGGAATTCGGTATTGACGTTCTTCACGAAGACCCTCCGCCCCCTTATTGTCCCGCACGAGATGAGGATTTCACTGATTACCCTGAAATCTGAAGACCTCCTCCGGCAATCAGGGGGCGGACCAACGAATGCCAAAGGAGGCTGATCATGTTTCGTTTCTTCGGACGGATGACCAGGTGGGGCGTCATCGGCGCGCTCGGGCTTGCAGGCCTGATCGCCGTGGTCGGTCTCACCAGAGTGAAGACTGCCTGGTGGTCGGTGCGCGACCATCTCCGCAGCAATGTCGATGAGCTTGTGGACACCAGGATTGCACTCCAGCACGAAGTTCGAAAGCTCCAGGAGGAATACCCCGAGAGGATCGCGGATCTTCGCTGTCAATTGAAAGAGATCGACCGCGACCTCGCGGCCTGCAACGACGATGTCAATCTCTGCCAGGAGGTCGTGGCCCTCTGCGAGTCGGACATCACGGTGCTGAACGCGAAACTCGAGGTGGCCGACGCGGACGCGGACGGACTCGGATCGGACATGGTCGAATTCCGTTCCGAGCGCCTGGGCCGAGCGGAGGCACTCTCGAGGGCCGGCCGTATCGCCGAGACCGCCGCCAGCTACCGGGTGCGGCTGAAGGACCTCACCTCCGAGCAATCGATCCTGCGCGATGAGCGGAGCCGCCTGCGGGCGGAACTCGCCGGTATGGAGAGTGAATTCCGGGAGTTCCAGGCCGAAGTTGGCACCATTGCCCGCGAAATCGACTCCCTGAAGCGCAAGGAGAAGCTCGTGAAGGTGGCCGAACGCCGCCAGAAGGAGACCGACGACATCTTCGCCGATCGGGCCAGCGGCCTGACGCTGGTGAAGGAGAAGATCGAGCGCCGGAAGATCCAGCTCGACGAACGCCTGCGAGCGCTGGGCGGGGTCCGCTCCGGCAACGAGTACGAATCCCGCGCCCGGCTGCGCCTGGTGCAGGCCGGCGACTGAGAGTTCCGCCTTTCCTTCAGATCCGGTCGAGCGGGCCGCGCCGAGAGGCGCGGCCCGCTCGATTCCTGGGACGAACCATCGAACTCGAGGCGGTGGCCTGGCCGACATTTCCCTAAGGCCCCTTCCCTCCCATTCCCGATACGAAAGACGGATGTCCATGCGTGACGGGCCTTTCACGCATGGAGGGATCTGCCAGCGGGGCATGGAAAGGCGGCTGGATATGAACGACAAACGTCGGCTGCTCGTGGTCGACGACGAGCACGCAATTGCGGAATTGCTCTCTCGTCACCTGGAGCGTGAAGGTTACCGGGTCTCCCTCGCCTTCGACGGGGACGAAGCACTGGAGACCCTCGAGAACGCCACCTTCGACGTTGTCCTCACCGACATCCGGATGCCGGGACGGGACGGTATCGCTCTCCTCGAAGCCTCGAAGCAGCTCGACTCCACCCTGCCCGTCATCGTGCTCACATCCATCAACGATGTCGACACCGCGGTCCACGCCATGCGACTCGGAGCCGATGACTACATCCTGAAGCCGTTCACCCTGGATGCACTCTCGGTCGCCGTGGAGCGGGCACTGGAGCGTCGCGAGCTGATCCTCTCCAACCGGCGCCACCGGGAGGAACTCGAACTCGCGGTCGAGGAGAAGACCAGGAAGCTCCGCCTGGCTCTCTCCGAAGTCCAGGGAACGTTCAACGCCACGGTCGAAGCGATGGTGAGCTCCATCGAAGCTCGTGACTGCGAAACGCAGCACCACTGCCGCCGGGCCCGGGAGTACACGCTGATGCTGGCGCATCGGCTCGGTCTGCGGGGGCGCGACCTTCGTGACGCGGGCTGGGGCAGCCTGCTTCACGACGTGGGCAAGATCGGCGTGGCGGACAGCATCCTCCTGAAGCAGGGGCCGCTCGACGACGACGAGTGGGGGGACATGAGAAAGCACCCGATCATCGGGTATCGGCTGCTCTCCCCCATTCGTTTCCTGCACGGCGCCTCCCAGATCGTGCTCCACCACCACGAGCGATGGGACGGCACCGGCTATCCCTACGGGAAGCAGGGCGAGGAGATTCCCTTCGGGGCGCGCATCTTCATGGTCGCGGATGCCGTGGAGACGATCACTTCGGTACGCCCCTACAAAAATGCGCTGCCCTTCGAGGCCGCGGAGGAAGAGGTTGTCCGGTGCGCCGGTTCACACTTCGACCCCGCGGTGGTCGATGCCTTCCGGCAGATCCCGCGCTCCAACTGGATATCGATCCGCGAGAAGTACTTCGCCGACCTGGACCAGACGCGAACGCAGGACGAGTCCGCCATCGTCGTGTAGCCGACGGAACATCTGCCGCTCACCGCGCAGGCCGTCAAGGTCGACCGGGATGAAGGGCGCTGCCCCCGGGAGCGATCGGGGCTCGCCTGGAAACAAGTGCGACCGTTGCACCGAGGGCGCCGCTGCGCCGGGAAGGCAAGGCGCGAGGAGGGCGCAACCTCACTGGTTTCAACCGACGGGCAACAAGGCGTAGCGGAATACGGCAGCCCTCGAATGCGGCAGTTATTTCCAGAGGGGCCCGTAGAATGCCGTCATGCGTCTACGCCCGGCACTCCTGATCATCGGCCTGATTCTCCTCCAGAGCTCGCGCGCCATTCCGCGCGACGGGGAGGAGCCCGAGTGGGGTCGACGCGAGACAAGAGCTCTCGTGGCTCTCGCCGAGGAATACCGGTTGCATCCGAGCCTCGCCTCGACCCGGAGCGCGCGCGACGGGATCCTCGCGCGCGCCGACGACATCGGCACGATCCCGGCCCGACGAATGAAGGACGTGGTGAAAGCGCTCTTCAAGGTGGCCAGGAGCGGGCCGAAGACGAAAGGCAAGGGCGAGTGCATCTCGACATTCGAGGCCTTCCCCGGCCACTACTACATCTCCGGGGCGGGGGGCGGAAAGAAAGGCATCTTCATCGGCCTGCACGGCGGAGGTCCCGGGGTCGGCAATGGTCGCACCGCCCAGTCGTTGTGGGGTGCGGCCACCGGCAAGGGGCTCATCGGGGTCTTCCCCACGGCGAACCTCCCGGGTCGCAGCACCACCTGGCAGAGCCCCGAAGTCGAGAACTTCGTCCTGGCCGTCATCAAGGACCTGAAGCGCACCTTCAAGATCGACACGAACCGGATCTACGTCGCCGGCCATTCCCTCGGCGGCTCCGGGGCCTACCACATCGGACTCCGCAACGCGGACCTCCTCGCGGCCGTGAGCGCCAATGCCGGCGGGATGCACGGCCAGACCGACAACGCCACGGGCTCGACCACCATCCCGGGAGGATTCGTGGCGAACCTCTGCAACACGCCGATGTTCATCACCCACTTCGACCAGGACCCGCGGGTGGGGGTTCAGGATTCGCGCGAGGTGGCAAAGGAACTCGACGCCCTTGAGGAGATGTACCCGGGCCGCTATCTGCACAACTACGTGGAAGGAAAGGGTGTGAACCACGGCTTCCCGCCAGGCACCGGCCCAGGGAAGATCATCGCCTGGATGGCGAAACAAAGGCGAGATCCCTTCCCGGCGCGGGTCATCTGGGAGCCCGCGGCGCCGGACAAGAACCTCTTTTCCTGGCTCCGCCACGCCCAGCCCATCGCGTCCACCTCCCGCAGCAACCGCATCGTCGCCACGCAGGCGAAGAACCGCATCGTGCTCAAGGGCATGAACCTCTACGGAGTATCGGTGATGCTCGCCGACGGGATGATCGATCCGAAGCGGCCGGTGACGGTGGTGGTGAACGGTGAAACACGCTTCTCGCGGATCGTGGTCCGGCGGCCGGCCGCGGTGCTCGAGTCGATCATGGAGAACATCGACCCGGAACAGGTTTTCGCATATCGCATCGACTTTCAGGAGTAGCCTCGGAGCAGACCGCCCGGGATGCGCCGGGACGGAATGCGGGCGCAGCTGACCCTGCGGTTTTCTCGAACTCCATCGAGCCGACCGGGTAGTGGCAAGTCGCTCCGGGTAGAATGCCGGAGTTCGCCGGCGATCTGGCCACCGCGTGGATTTCGGAGTCGAGACCTCGAGATTGAATGCACCATTCTCATCCCCCGGAACGAGGTATCCCCATTGAGCTATCGATTGCTGCTCCTGACCCGGATTCCGATTTGCGGGAGTGCGGATGGTCTCGACACGCTCGATCTGTGGGCGAGAGACCTCCGCGGTCAAAGAAAGGTCGTGGCAGGTCTTACCCTGCTTGCTCCTCAGTCACGACCCATCAATGGCGCCAGAGCGAGACTCCCCGACGGCATCCGGTTTCACGATCGAAATCACCTCTCCGATGCGGAACTCGACCGTCTCCTGCAGGAGCACGACGTCGTTCAGGTCGGCCCTGAAGCGGGATGGTGTGGTTCACCGGCGATGCGATTCGTGAAAGCTGCGCACACCGCGAACCGCCTGGTCATTCTTGGCGTCAGCAGCAACCGGGCCGCGACCACGGTGCTCAACGCGATGCACCAATCCCTGCTCGGGAGAGTGAAGGCCAAACTCAAGGCGAGGAGGACGCTGCGCACCGTACGGGCCCTGGCTCGCGCGGCTGACGGGGTATTCCTGGCCGGCCACGGACTCCGCAGCATGCTGGGAACCGTCGAAACGAAGGTGCATGTCGGAACCGCCAGTTGGGTCACGCGCGAAGATATGGTCGACGAGGCGGTCCTTCAGAAGAAACTAGAATCGGAGAACCGCGGGCTTCGACTGTGCGCCGCCGCTCGATTGGAGCCGATGAAGGGCATTCACCTGGCGGTCGATGCGCTCCGCTTGCTGCACGAGCACCAGGCTCCGGGTCAGCCGCCGGCAAAGTTGGAGATTCTCGGTGAAGGCGCTGAGCAGGACGCGCTGATCGATCGCGTCGAGCAGTACGGGCTCCGGACCTCCGTCGAGTTTGGCGGAACCCACTCCTACCCCGGGCCGTTTTTTGACGCGATTCGTCGCCACGATCTTCTGCTCATTACCAACCTGAACGTGGAGCAGCCTCGGATCATCTTTGATGCGATCTCACAGGGACTCATCCCGATCTGCCCGGATACGGTCCCCTACCGGGAATTGGGGCTGGATCAGCGAGTACGATACCGCTGTGGGGATGCGGAATCCCTGGCGTTGACCGTCCGGAGATTCATTTCGCCCCGAGTGCGTAACGATGTCATGCCCGACCTTCGCGATCTCGCAAGACGCCACACGCTCGAGTCGATGCACGAGTTGCGGGCGGCCTGGATCGAGGGCCTGCTCGAACGGCGCTAGCCTGTCGGGGTAACCCGTTTTTCGCAGCCAAGCCCTTCGGCCGACAGGCTGCCAGGTGAGGCGCCCGAAGCTCTACCTCCGCTTGTCCCGGCGGGGGCGCTTCGACTCCAGCTTGACGTTCACCTTCTTCGCGGGAGGGACATCGAGCCTGATCTTCTTCGGGGGCGGGAGGCCGAGGTCGATCTTCTTCTGCTTCGGGCCCGTAGGAGTCGCGGCTGTTCCCGGCTCGGGAGTCACCGCCGGGATCGAAGACGAGGAGGGGTCGTGAAAAACCAGTTCGGTGCGGCCGATTCGGATGATGTCGCCGTGGATCAGGCGGGCCCGGCCGGTGCGACTGCCGTTGACGAATGTGCCGTTCGTGCTCTCGAGATCGAAGAGGACGAAGCCATCCCCGTGCGAGACGATCTTGGCGTGCTCCCGTGAGGACTTCACGTCCTCGATGTGGATCGGAACCTCGGGCCGGCGGCCGATGATGATCCCATCACGAACCTCGTACTCCATGCCGGCGCGGTTTCCGGTCTTCACGATGAGCTTCGGCATCCGTCTCTCCTCCTCCTACTCCGCCGGTCGAGAGCGGACGCGCTCCCGGGCGATTTCATCCAACTCCGCTTCGGTGATCCCGGTGGGATAGACACCATCCATGCAAGCTCGGCAGAAGTGCTCTATGTCCGGGTTCCCCTCCCCCACCGCACGGGTCATGCCTTCGAGCGTCTGGTAGACGAGGGAGTCGGCATCGATTCTCTTTGCGATCTGCTGCTCGGTCAGATCGCGTGCAATGAACTCCTCGCGATCGGACATGTCGATCCCGTAGACGCATGGATGGCGGAGAGGCGGGCAGGTCGAAGCGAAGTGCACCTCCCGCGCGCCGGTCTTCCGCACCATCTCGACGATGGCCTTGCTGGTGTTCCCACGAACGATGGAGTCGTCCACCAGAAGGACACGCTTGCCCTCGATTTCGAGTTGCACCGGCGTCAGCTTGAAACGGATCGAACGCTTCCGCTGCGCCTGGCCCTGCATGATGAAGGTCCGGGCGATGTAGCGGTTCTTCAGCAGCCCTTCCCGGAACTTCTTGTTCAGGCGGAACGACATCTCCTGCGCGGCGGGCCGCGAGGAGTCCGGGACGGGGATGACCACGTCGGTCACGGTCTCCGCTTCGTCACTCCCCTCGGGAGGAAGGCAGGCCTCCTTCCACCTCGCCGCCAGTTCCTCGCCAAGGCGAAGCCTGGCCTTGTAGACGCTGACGTCGTCGATCATGGAGTCGGGCCGGGCGAAGTAGATGTACTCGAAAATGCAGGGGTGATGATCCGGCGCAACGACCTGCTTTTCAAGGATGGTGCCATCCTGTCGAAAGAGAATCGCCTCGCCGGCCCGGACGTCCCGCACCAGGGTGAAACCGAGCGCGGTCAGGGCGGCGGACTCCGAGGCGATCATGTGGTGGACGCCCTTTGGGGTCTCCTTCCGGCCGAAGACCAGCGGGCGGATGCCGTAAGGGTCCCGGAACGCCAGCAACCCCTTCCCGGCGATCAGGGTGATCACGGAGAAGCTGCCTTCGGCCCGACGGCACGTGCCCTCCACCGCCTTGAACGCCGCTTCCTCGAACGGGAGTCCGTTCAGTTGCTGCAACTCGTCGGCGAAGACGTTGAGGAGCGCCTCGACGTCGCACCAGGAGTTGATGTGGCGGCGACAGTTCTCGGTCAGGTCCTTCCGGAGCTTGATGAAGTTGGTCAGATTCCCGTTGTGGCACATGGCAATGCCGTACGGGGAGTTGGTGATGAAGGGCTGAGCATCCTCCACCCGCCCCTCACCGACCGTGGTGTACCGCAGATGGCCGATACCGGCGTTCCCACGCATCGTGGCCGCCGCGGGGGAGGAGAACACCTCCCGGGCCAGTCCGAGGTCCTTCATCTGGTGAAAACCGTCGGAAGAGTAGGTGATGATGCCCGCGGCATCCTGACCACGGTGCTGCAGGATCACCATTCCGTCTGCGAGGTCCGGGAAGACCTCGCTCGGACCGATCTGGCCGATGACTCCGCACATGGGGGGGCGCTCCTAAGGGGGACACTTCATGCTAGCTTCACCCTCCACAGCTCCCCCATGAAATTCATCGAAGACCGGCCTCCTCCGCTCCAGCGAAGTAGCGGCGGACGACGGCATCGTAGCGGGGGCTCCAGATGGGAGACTCGAGCGCCCGGCGAAATTCATCCCAACCGGCTTCCCCGGAGGGATGGGCCAGCTCCCCGGCCCCCTCCCTCCGCCCTCTTCGCAGAGCCCTTTGCACCGCTTCCACCGCCCGGCCCGGCTCTCCGCGATCGAGCGCGGCCACGACCTCCCGGCGGACCTGCTTCGCCAGCCCGGCCTGCTCGAGAGCCTTCCAGTCCTCGGCATCGATCTCCTCACCGGCGGCCATCCGCCGAGTGATCTGATCGACCTCGGCGGGCCGGGGCGCAGCGGGTTCAGTGGGGATCTCGCCATCGCGGGGAGTTCCCGGAGTGTCGCCGGGCCGGCCGGGCAGCGCGGAGACGGCGCGGCCGGGCAGTTGGCTCCCGGGAGCATCTTTCGGGCTGCGGCCGGGCAGGACGAGGACCCCTATGAGAATCGCCGTGGCGAAGGCCGCCGCCAGCCCCTCGGTGCTCGGCGGGAAGCGCAGCGGGAACGCTCCACCCGACAGCGCAGGCGCCGAAAGGGCCTGCTCCGCGGCCAGGTCACGCACCTCCGGATCGGCAGCGGTCAGGGTGGCGAGAAACCGCTCCCTGGTCCCCGCGGACCGGTCGAGCAGGATGGCGGCGCGGGTCAGCGTGGTCCGTGCCCGCCGCAACCCGAGGGCGAAGACGCCGAGCGCGGGGAGTGCGGAAAGCACGAGCCAGACTCCGGGTTCCTGCTGGAGCAGTCGCGCCACCGCGGCCGCCATCGCGGCAAGCAAGGCCCCCGCGGCCACGCCCCGACCGGCCGCCCGGAACCAGTAGTGGCGGACGATGACGCCCCGGGCCCGGTGGATCAGCCTAGTCGTCGCTTCCGTCAGAACCATCTTCCTCCGGGAGCTCGATGCTCGGGAACTCCTTCGCTTCGAGTTCCTTTCTGGCGAAAACCAGGACCACTTTCGTCCCGATCTTCGGGATCCGCGGGGTCAGGCAGGTGTAGTAGATGTCGTCCGCCCCCTCGGAGGTGACATTGTCGATGATCGTGTTCGGCCAGGAGTAGGTGGCAACGAGATCCCCGGTCAGATCGGCCATGTAGACGACGGCGCTCGTGGCGTAGTCGCGCTCGAAGCGGGATCCCACGTAGACCCACTTGCCCCGGCCCATCGGCTGCTTCTTCTCGAGGTTGTAAACCAGGTCCTCGGCGCGCGCGCGAACAGTCTTGCCGTCTTCACCCCTCCACTCGATGTAGATGTAGATGGTCTCGCCTTCCGGAGGCAGGACCTTGCCGTCCCGGGAGGCGCGAACCGGAGTGCCCTTCTGAAAGCCGAGGGCGAGAATGCTGGCGTTGATCATGCCGGCGAGCCCCTTCGGCATCGCTCCGCCGTGCTCCGCGTTACCGGTAACGGCGATGATCGACTCGTGCTCCTTCCCACCCATCACCACGGCCATGAACTCGAGCATGGCCCGGTTCTGGATGATGACGCCATCGACCTCAACGCGGTCCTCGAGCAGCCGAACCCCCTTCGCGGCGGCTGCGGCCCGAAGCTGCTCCCGGGCTGCCGGCTCGAAGAGCTTCCGGTACTCGGCGGGGGCCTCGGGTTCTTCACCGTCCTGCTCGGTCTGGATCGACTTCAGGGTCTCCCAGGTGTTGCGCTTGATCATATCCACGTCCACCGCCAGGAACTCCATGGCGGTGAGGATATCGTCGACCTTGCTCTCCAGCGCGCCGATCCGCCGGTCGAGCCGCGCCACGACATCAGCGTCGGCACGGCCACGCGGGCTCTGATCGAGCTTCTCCAGCACGACGGCCAACTGGACCTCGAGTGCCTTCAGCCGCTTCGTCTGCGCCACCTGGACCCCGGGGTCGGAACATCCGGCCAGGAACAGGCTTGCGACAGTGGTGACGGACAGGAGGCTGAGGGCGGTGAGGCGCATGAAGAGTCTCCCGGGTGAGGGGGGCCTGAGATCATAAACGCAGCGGCGTCGATTCAGTTCTTCCGAAGGCCGGATTGTACATTTCTCCGTCAATTCACACGGAATTCGGGTGCCCGGCCCACCGCCGGATCTCTGCTTCGAGTCGGCCGAGGGACACCGGACCGAGCCCGAGGACATGATCGTGGAACGTCTCGAGTTCCTCGCGAAACAGCCCGGGGGTCAGTGCGTCACTCCGAGACAGACCCGCCGCATCGATCCTCCCGGCGGCTGCTTTGTGCTACTGACGTTCACAATCTTCGCAGCGCTCGCAGATTCTGCGTGACGCTGCCGGACTGCCAGCACGGTCGCCCGGAGGTCGACCCTCCATTGCGGCTGGGCCGCACTGTGGTCCATTGCTCCATCTCCTCAAGATGATCTGATCCTGGGAATGGAGTGCACCGTCGCGGAGGATACCCGCGGGGATCGGCACCGAAAACCACGGCGCGGCCATCTCCGCGAAAAGCCGGCGTTTCTCCGCTGCGGAAGTCTCCGGCCGGCGGTAGGCCTCGTACCTGGCGTGCGTCTGCGACTTCACGGCGAAGGACGCCGCGGTGTGAAACTGGAGTTCGAAGAGCAGCCCGCCGGGCGCCCTGAGAATCGAGTTCACGCCGGAATAGGAGTCTCCGCCCGGCCAGTAGTTCTTCACTTCCAGCACCCGGTGCCCGCGTCCCACTAGGGCGGCGAGTACTTCGCGGATGACCCGCACATGGTGTCCGGCCGGCTCGTCCTCCACGCGCACGGTATAGCGGAGCGCGTCGTCGATCACCATCTCGTCCGGCGCGAGAGCGGGGTCGTCCCGGAGCATCCCGGCGATCTTGCGTTCGAGCGAAGCTCGGGTCTTGAACCGGTGCTCACGCCCCGCCAGGTCGCCCCCGCGCCGATCCGTGATCTCCGTGAGCAGCGCCGTGACGGAAGGCTCGACGGCCCGGGCCTCCGCGAGAAAAAAGCCCACCCTCGAGGGAACATCGACGGCAGCATCAGGCGCGCTCGCGCAGGCCGAAACCAGCAGGCCCACCAGCGTGACGACCAGCAGGTGCGACCTCAACGATCCCCCCGATCCGCGGCCGAAGTCGTACTCCCCGATCGCCCGGGTGCACCGGTTCGAGCTTCCCGGGCCAGGATCACCTCAGATTCGATGGGCTCCCTCCAGCGCAGCCAGGCGGTTCAGGACGGAATGGTCACCACCACCCTCCAGGGTCACGCCCGTGCCGTGCAGCTTCCGCAGCGCGGAGGCGAGCATCCCGGGCTTGCCGTGCTTCTCCGCAAAGCGATCGGCCTTGCGCTCCGAGGCCTCGGAGAGCAGGTACATCAGCCCCGAGCCGGACAGGCCGATCAGAAGCAGGCCGATGGCGTGAAGGAGCGCGGTCTTCGGGCCCGCGGCCGAGAGGCCGACAACCCGCAGTGCCCAGAGGAGCGCCGGCCACCAGAAGAGCGAGATCATCCGGACCGCATTGATGAAGGTCTGTCCCAGGTGCCCCACCTCGTGGAGCAGAACGGACCGCACCTCCTCGCGGCCGAGCCCCTTCCAGAGCCCCTCGGCGACGAAGATGAAGCGCGAGGTCGTCGCGGCGATGGCGTTCACGAACTGCCCCGGCTCCGTAGCCACGAGGAGAATACCGCGCAGACGGATCCTCTCCCCCCGCGCGACCGCCCGAACCTCCACCGCGAGGCGCTGGTCCGGGAACGGCCGCACCGAGGCGATCCGGTTCAGGACCACCCAGCGAGCCGCCCAGCCGATCGCGGTCGCAATCAGGAAATGCAGAAACGCCGAGGGAATGAGCCCCGATCCCGTTCTCAGATCCGCGGAGATCGCCACCGCCGCGGAAAAGTACGGCACCCGCTGACCGATGGCCATGAACCCGGAGAGCAAGTTGAAGCGATGAAAACGCCACAGGCCGGACCGGACCCCGTAGGCGCGAACTTCGAGCCAGCTCGCACCGGCGACGACGCCCCAGGTGAACAGCAGCGGGACGGCGTAGATGAGGATGACCAGGATCGGGCGGGCGACCTCCGCTTCGAAGATCGCGCGGACGCAGAGGATTGTCAGGGCCGCGGCGGCCAGGTAGGACCAGAAACAGATCCGGGCGGTCCTCGCCAGTCGGCCCGCGGGGCCGCTTCCGAGGATCCGTCCGGCGAATACGTACAGCAGAACTGAGAAGGCCGTGAAGCAGATGAGCGACAGCAGTACAACCTTCATCGACTGGGTTATCCCTCCGCGGCAACCTCCTCGGGCGCCGCTTCCTCCGCCTCCGGCGGGTCCGTCTTCAGGAACTCCTCCGGGATTTCCACATCGGTCGGGGGCTCCGCGGTGGTCTGGAAATCGAGCTTGTCGTCGGTGACCCGGAGCGTCACGTGCGGGCGCTCCCTGAAGGCTCCCTTCAGGAGTTCCTCCGCCAGCGGATCCTCGATCAACCTCTCCAGCGCGCGACGCAGCGGCCGGGCCCCGAGGTCGAGGTTCGTACCTTCGGTGATGACCCGCGCCTTGGCCTCGTCGGTGATGTAGAGGTGAATGCCGCGCTCGACCAGGCGCCCCCGGACGTCCACCATCTCGATATCGATGATCTCTTTCAGGTTGTCCTCGGTCAGCGGACGGAACACGATCACGTCGTCGAGCCGGTTCAGGAACTCCGGCTTGAAGTACTTCTCGACCTCGTGCAGCACGCCTTCCTTGATCTTCTCGTAGGTGACCTCTTCGTCGGTCTTGCTGAAGCCGAGTGTGGCCTGGTTCTTGATGGCCGCGGTCCCGAGGTTGCTGGTCAGGATCAGGATGGTGTTACGGAAGTCGACGTTGCGCCCGAATGAGTCCGTCAGGCGGCCCTCTTCCATGATCTGGAGGAGCATGTTGAAGACATCGTGGTGGGCCTTCTCGATCTCGTCGAAGAGCACCACGGAGTACGGACGCCGCCGCACCTTCTCGGTGAGCTGGCCCCCCTCCTCGAAGCCGACGTAGCCCGGAGGGGCGCCGACCAGCCGCGAGACGTTGTGCTTCTCCATGTACTCGGACATGTCGATCTGAAGGAGCGCGTCCTCCGACCCGAACATGAACTTGGCGAGGGCCTTCGCGAGCAGCGTCTTCCCCACGCCGGTGGGACCGAGGAAGATGAACGAGCCCATCGGCCGCCGTGGGTCCTTGAGCCCCGACCGGCTGCGGCGGACCGCCTTGGCGATGGCGTGGATCGCCTCGTGCTGGGAAACCACCCGCCGGTGCAACTCGTCTTCCATCTGGAGGAGCCGCTCGGCCTCCTGCTTCTCGAGGCGCGTCAGCGGGATCCCGGTCATGGAGGAGACGGTTTCGGAGATGACCTCTTCGTCGACGACCTCGTCCTTCTCCTTTGACTTGTTGCGCCACTCCTCGAGGATCGTGCGCTTCTCCGCCTTCTTCTTCTGGGCCTGGTCGCGCAGGCGGGCCGCCCGTTCGAAGTCCTGCTGGGTGACGGCCTCGGACTTCTCGGCCTCGAGCTTCGCGATTTCCGAGTCGAGATCCTGCAGGTCCGGCGGCTGGGTCATGGCGCCGAGACGCACCTTGGCGCCGGCCTCGTCGATCACGTCGATGGCCTTGTCGGGGAGGAACCGGCCGGTGATGTAGCGGTTGCTGAGTTCGATCGCCAACTTCAGCGCCTCGTCCGTGTAGTTGACCCGGTGATGCTCCTCGTAGCGGTCGCGAAGACCGACCAGGATGTCGAAGGTCTCGTCCGTGGACGGCGGATCGACCATGATGCTCTGGAACCGCCGCTCCAGGGCCCCGTCCTTCTCGATGTACTTTCGGTACTCGTCGAGAGTGGTGGCGCCGATGCACTGGACTTCGCCGCGGGACAGAGCCGGCTTCAGGACGTTGCTGGCGTCGATCGCGCCCTCCGCGCCGCCCGCCCCCACCAGCGTGTGCAGTTCGTCGATGAAGAGGATGATGTTGCGCGCGCGGCGCACCTCGGTCATGACCGCCTTGATCCGCTCCTCGAACTGCCCGCGGTACTTCGTGCCGGCAACCATCATGGCGAGGTCGAGTACGACGATGCGCTTGCTGCGGAGCACCTCCGGAACACTGCCCTTGATGATGTCCTGCGCCAGTCCCTCCACGATGGCGGTCTTGCCGACTCCCGCCTCACCGAGCAGCACCGGGTTGTTCTTGGTGCGGCGGGAGAGGATCTGCATGACGCGGTGAATCTCGCGTTTGCGGCCGATGACCGGGTCGAGCTTCTCCTCCCGCGCGAGTTCGGTCAGGTCGCGGCCGAAGGCGTCGAGCGCCGGGGTCTTGCTCTTCCCGGTGGTGGCTTCGCCCTCGTCCTCTTCCTCGTTCGGGGTGTTGGTGACGTCGGCGCCCAGCAGTTCGAGGACCTCTTCCCGGACCTCTTCGAGCTTCACGTTCAGGTTCATCAGGACCTGGGCGGCGATGCCCTCGTTCTCACGGATGAGCCCGAGGAGCAGGTGCTCGGTGCCGATGTAGTTATGCCCGAGATTCTGGGCTTCTTCGAGGGCCAGTTCGAGGACCTTCTTAGCCCGGGGCGTGAAGGGCAATTGCCCCATCGTCACGGTATTGGTTCCGTTCTTGACGATCTTCTCCACCTCGAGACGGATCTTCTTCATCTCGACGTCGAGATTCTTCAAGACCTGGGCGGCGACACCGCTGCCCTCCTGGACCAGGCCGAGCAGGATGTGCTCGGTGCCGATATAGTCGTGCCCGAACCGCTGGGCCTCCTGGCGGGCGAGCCCCATGACTTTCCGGGCCCGTTCCGTGAATCGATCAAACATGAATCCGCCTCCCTTGCGTGCATGCAAGGCTCGTATCGCTTTCAGATCTGAAAAAAAGGGGGAATCCGATTGCGAACTCCGCCCCCTTTTCCTCGTCTGGAACTCTACCCCAGAATGTACGGCCGGGTGAGGAAGTTCCTTGAAATCCGGGCTTCCGGGTCGCTTCGTTTTGTCCCCCTCGGCGTTCCTTGCCGCTGCTATGATTCCAGGTGAGTCCCGACACCGGGAGCCACCCATGGAGGAGCAGGATGACTGACGGCTCTGACCTGACCGGAAAGACGCTCGGCAAGTGCCGGATTCGCGGGAAGCTCGGCTACGGCAAGACCGCGACGATCTACCGCGCGTTCTACCAGCCCCTCAACAAGGAGGTGGCGGTCAAGATCCTGAAGAAGGATGCCAGGGCCACCGAGGAACTCCGGCAGAAGTTCCTGAACGAGGCGAAGTCGCTCGCCCGGCTCGACCACCAGAACATCGTCAAGGTGTACGACGTGGTGGAAGACGGCGAGTACCTCTTCATCATCATGGAACTGCTGAAGGGCAAGGACCTCTGGCAGATCATGAAGGCGGACGGCCCTTTCGAGCCGGATCACGCGATCGAGATCATGGTCGGCGCGGCCAGGGCCCTGAAGGCGGCGCACGCCGAGGGAATCATCCACCGCGACATCAAGCCCCAGAACATCATGCTCGTCAGCCGCCGCGACAAGGTCACGGTCAAGCTCGTGGACTTCGGGCTCGCCGCGAAGGGCGCGGTAGTGGGCAAGGCCGGCACCCCGTTCTACATGTCTCCGGAGCAGATCCAGGGGAAGCGGGTGGAGGCCAAGTCGGACGTCTACTCCCTCGGCGCCACCTTCTTTCACATCCTGACCGGGAAGCCCCCCTACCCCGGCAGGACCCGCAAGGAGATCTTCGAGAACGTCCTCGGCGGCCAGATTCCCACGGCCAGCAAGGTCAACCGGGAATTGCGCCTTTCCAAGGCCCTGGACCCGGTCGTCAAGCGCATGATGGCCCCGGTGCCCGGCTACCGCTACAGCGCGAAGGACCTCGCGGATGCCCTCGACAGCCTGAACCTCGCCGCCGGAGGCCGCAAGCGCCACCGCCATGCGGCCCGGGCCGCCACCACGCGCGGCAAGAGCCCCACCCAGGCACTCATCGGCGTCGCCATCGGCGTAGTGATCATCGCCGCCGTACTCGCCGTGGTTCTCATGAACCGGGAGAAGGCAAAGCCGCGCGTCGTCGAGCAGCCGAAGGAAGAGCGGGTGGCGGCAAAGCAGGTGCCGGTGGACCACGCGATCGCCAACCGGGCGCGGGACCGGGAATCCCGCGCGCGCCGGGCGAAGGCGGCCCTCGATCAGGCGAAGGCCCTCGAGCGGAAGAACCCCGGCGACTACCCGCTGCTGATCGAAGCCTACCGCTCGATCTGGGAGAACGAGGACTTCGGCGGAACCACCTGGGACGAAAAGGCCCGGGAGCGGATGAAGGAGCTCGAGTACCAGCGGGACGAGGACAAGCGCCGGGAGAAGCGCATCGCTCAACGGAAAGAGCGGGAACAGGCTCTGGCGCCTTTCGAGAAGGAGCTGAAGGCGCTCATCGACACCTACCAGTTCGCCACCGCGAGGCAGAAGATCCACGATTTCATGTTCGAGTACGGCGAGACGAAGGAACTCGCGATGAGTTCGCGGCGCCTCGAACACGCCGAACGTTGCATCGAAGCCCTCATCCAGGACGTCAATGAGAATCCCCGGAAGACGAGCCTGGACACCTTCATGGAGAAGGCACCGGACGGCGCGGTCCTCCAGGCGCTGGACGAGAAGGGCCTGACGGTCCGGACCGGCCCTGCCGAACGCAAGGAGGACTGGACCTTCCTGAAGCCGGTGGAACTGAAGAACCTGATCAGCAGACAGTCCTGGTCGAGGCACCCCGTGAAGCTCTTCTACGCAAGTTGCCTCCTCACGGAACTGGGTTTTGATCGCGACGCCGAAGCCATGATGATGGGCGCCGAGATGCGGGACGAATTCGGGCGGATCACGCAACTGAAGAAGGAACTGGAGGGGAGATAGGCGGCTCTGCCGCCTCGGAGGGTCGAGCGCCGTCTCGACCGCTACGCAAGACGGGTGCGGATGAACTTCGCGCGGGCGATGTCGCGCTCCTCGGGATCGAGGGTGCGGCGTTCGCGCTTCTGTAGGTGGCCGGGCTGCGTCAGCACGAACAGCCGGTTGACTTCCTCCACCTCGAGTCCCTCCACCAGGCCGGAGTTGACGCCGAGACGCACCGCGGAGAGCAGATTCATCGTCTCCTCGGTATCGATGATCCGAGCGTTCCGGAGGATCCCGTAGGCCCGGTAGACCTTGTCCTCGAGCGAGTTGCGGTTCTCGGTGATCAGATGTTCGCGCACGTTGCGCTCGTACTGGATGATCCGGGGCACAACCCGCTTGATGTTATCGAGGATGCTGGCCTCGGAGACGCCCAGGGTGACCTGGTTGCTGATCTGGTAGAAGTCGCCGGAAGCCTGCGTGCCTTCACCGTAAAGGCCGCGGACGGCCAGGTTGATCTTCGAGACCGCCTGGAACACCTTCTCGATCTGCTTCGTCATCACAAGCGCCGGAAGGTGCAGCATGACGGAGGCGCGCATGCCGGTGCCGACATTCGTGGGACAGGCGGTCAGGTAGCCGAACTGGGAAGAGAAGGCAAAGTTCAGCTCCTTCTCCAGGATCCCGTCGACCCGCTGCGCTTCACCCCAGGCCCGGTCGAGTTCCATGCCGGAGAAGATCACCTGGAGGCGCACGTGGTCCTCCTCGTTGATCATCACCGCCGTGATCTCGGACTCACCGAAAGCGACGCCGCGCTCGCCCTCGCCGTTCACGAGTTCGCGGGAGATCAGGTGCCGCTCGATCAGGTACATCCGATCGATGTCGTCGAGGTCGTTGACGCTCAGGTACTGCCCGTCCTCGTTGAAGAGCGACCCCATGACCTTGCTCTTGACGAGGTCGGCCGCCTCCTTCGCGGCATCCGCCTCGATCTGCGGCATGAAGGGGTAGTTCCTCAGGTTCCGGGCGAGGCGGATGCGGCAGGACATGACGATGTCGGAATCGGCGCCGTCACCCCGAAGCCACTGTCCTCCCTGGCCTCCGAATTCAATCGGTCCCACGGGCGTGCGTCTCCTCCAGTTCACGGATCCGGTCGCGGATCCTGGCGGCCTGTTCGTAGTCTTCGAGATGGATCGCCCGGGTGAGTTCCCGCCTGAGTTCGATAATCTCGCGTTCGAGCTTCAGGTTGTCGCCCTCACTTTCGGGAATCTTCCCGATGTGCTGGCTGCTGCCGTGAATCCGTTCGAGGAGTTGAATGAGGCCCTCCCGGAACAACTCGTAGTCGGCCCCGCATCCCAGGCGACCGCGCTGGCGGAATTCCGCGTACGTCAGGCCGCACTCCGGACACTTGAGGTCGGGCTCCCCCTCGCCCCCACCGGCGCCGGGACCGACGAGGTTCGGAAAGAAGCTCTGCGGGCTCAAGGGGTGGACCCCCTCGGTCTGGGCGCAGGCCTCGCAATAGTGCACTTCACGCTGCTGATCGCCGACGATCTCGGTGAGGTGCACCGTGGCGAGGTTCTTCTGGCAGGACTGACAGATCTGCGGAGTCATGGCCAGATGATAACGGAGTGGCACGCCGCGTGAGTCAGGATAAACGCACGCAGGCCAGCCTCGCTGCTTCACCCCACCGGTCCGAGCGAATGCGAACCTTCACTCTCCGAGAAAGCGGGAGGCGAATCGCTCCCCACGTTCTTCGTAAGTGGAAAACATGTCCCAGGAGGCGTGGCCCGGCGAGAGCAGGAGGGTGTCACCCGGCTCCGAGAGGGCCAGGCCGAGGTCGACGGCCTCTTCGATGCTGCCGGCGCCGAGGATCCGGCCGGTCCAGCCGACCAGGGCGTCCGCCAGCCGCTCCGAGCCCTCGCCGAGGACGATGAGCGACTTCACGCGCTCGCGGATGCTCGACGCGAACCCGGAAAGCTCGGCCCCCCGTTCGAACCCCCCGGCGATGAGGACCAGCGGAGGATCGAGCGCGGTCAGCGCCCGGACCGCCGCCTCCGGAGTGGTGGCCTTGCTGTCGTTGACTCCCCGCACTCCGTCACGTTCCCCCACCGCCTGCAATCGGTGCGGGAGACCCGCGAAGTTCACGAGGGCGGAGCGGATCGCCTCCCTCGGCGCGCCGAGCAGCCTCGCGGCCACGGATGCCTGCAAGGCATTCATCCGGTTGAACGAGCCGACGAGCCGAAGGTCCCCCGTCGCGAATAACACCTCCTCCTCACCCTCGGTACGGCGCAGGGCCAGACCGCCCTTGAAAAAGGCGCCGAGTTCCGGCTCCTCGAGCAGCGAGGTCCACTCCAGGTGAGAGCGGACCCTCGGGGCGAACCGTTCGCGGCAGACCAGGTCGTCCGCGCAGAGCACCGTCGGCCCGCGCTCCGGCAACACCGCCAGCTTCGCCTCGAGGTAGCGCTCGAAAGTGACGTGGCGATCGAGATGATTCGGAGTGACGTTGGTGACGACTGCCAGGTCGGGCCGGATACCGTCCCGGGCCAGCCACTCCAACTGAAAGGACGACACCTCGATAACCGCGGTCTCGGTCGCCTGCATCTGCTCCGCGTCGGTCAGGAGCGCGCGGCCGATGTTCCCGCCGACGCGAGAGGGCACCCCGCCGGCGCCGAGGATCCGCCCAAGCAGCGCCGTCGTGGTGGACTTGCCGCAGGTTCCGGTGATGAATGCCGTCCGGCAACTGAGGAGCGACATCGTCATCGACAGCTCGGTCATGAGCGGAACGCCGGCCCGGGCGGCGGCCTTGAGGAACGGACTCTCCGGCGGAACGGCCGGACTCGCCACCACGAGGTCCACGGTGGTGAAGTCCCGCTCCTCGTGCCCACCGAGGGCCAGACGCACATCGAGGTCCGCGATCTCCGCAAGCGATCTCGCCAGGGCCTCTTCCCCGGCCAGGTCGGTGACGGTCACCCGGGCGCCCTTCGCGCAGAGCCAGCGCACGGTTTCGATACCGCCGGAGAAACGCCCGAGCCCCATCACCGTCGCCCGGACACCGGAAAGATCCTGGCCCGGCTCGAGGGGAAAGCGATGGCCCGGGACATACCCCGCGTTTCTCACCACTGCCCGCGATCTGAGGGGCGGTCGCGGCGCATCGCGGGGTCAGGCCTCCTCCGAGATGGGAAGGCGTCGCGTCGTCGGTCTTCCAAGCGCAGCATCCCCGCCTGCCTCCTCAGATACGCCTTGTCATGGCTGCAATCCGCCAAAGCGCAACACACATCCTCCTGTAGTACTGACGTTCAAAATCTTCGCGGCGCTCGCAGATTCTACATGACGCTGCCGGACCGCCAGCACGGTCGCCCGGAGGTCGACCCTCCATTGCGGCTGGGCCGCCCGGTGGATTCCCATGTTGAAGAAACGCGGCGCGCGCACTGGCGAGAAAAGCGGGGTAGCTCACTTCGCCGCCTCTTCGAGTTCCTCCTTCGACTCGACCCGGAACTCCTCCGCCCGGAGAATCAGCTCCTGATGCCGCTTGCGCAGGACTTCAGGGGACAGCGCCACGGAGAGCGGCATCAACTCGTAGGTGAACTCCTGGCGATCCTCGATGGTGAAAGGCAGGAGCAATTCGGTGATGAGATCAAACGGAGGATAGGACCACCATGGGGCCTTGACCTCGGCCATCGCCCGCAGCTCCTCGTTCTCTTCACTGACGAGCCGCACGGAGTAAGTTCCGTAGTCCGTGAAAGAGACCTCCGCGGGCGTGGTCGACAACAGCGAGGCATCGTAGTTCAGGAACACGGTGGCTCCGGGCGGATCCGACCGGATGATCATCTTCCGCTCCACGCAACCGGTCACGAGGACCACGGCGAGGAGGAGGACAAAGACAACGCACAATCTGCTCATGATCCACCATTGATAGCATGCAGAGAACGGGTTGCTATCATGCGAATCACTGGAGGACTATCGATGATCTACAGATTCAGGATCGAGACATTCAGCCGGAAGGCCGAGGAGGAAACGAACGAGAGGCTCCGCGAGATCGGCCTGGACTCCTGGGGCATGGTCAACGTGCTTCCCGGCACGAGGGAGGACCCGACCGACACCGACCACTTCACGGTGTTCTTCACTCGCGATGCGTCCGACGACATCGGCCTCTAGAGGTCGTCGGGCGGACGGGCCCACTTGCGGGGGAGGCGTTGCCCCGACGGGCCGCTAGCCCAGCAGGATCTTCACGCCGATTCCGATCAGCACCAGGCCGGCCACAAACTCGCACCCCTTTCCGAGGACGCGGCCGATGCGATGGGCCAGCATCATGCCGATCACCGTCATGGCCGCCGCGGTCACCCCGATCAGGATGACCGGGAGGACGAAGGGCACGCCGGACACGCCGAAGGTGAGTCCGACGGCCAGGGCGTCGATGCTCACGGCCAGCGAGAGCAGGACCAGGCTCCCCCCTTTCGTGAGATCCCGGTCTTCCCGTTTCTCCCCGACACCGAACACACCGAAAATCATCCGCCCTCCCACCAGCAGGAGCAGCCCGAAGGCCACCCAGTGGTCGAATGCGGCGACGGTCTCCTCGAGCGCGGAACCGATGAGACTCCCGATCAGCGGGAGCAGGGCCTGGAACAGGCCTAAGTGAAATGACAGGCGGAAAACCTGGCGCGGAGAACCGTGGCGAAGACCCACGGCGGCCCCCACCGTGAACGCATCCACGGCGAGCGCCATGGCCAGAATGATGATCTCGGGAAGTGCCACGCGAGGAGGTTAGCCAACCGGCTCCTTCCGCTCTACTTCCCCTTGATCTGCCGGTAGGCGATGAGCACGAGGAGCGCTCCCCCCACGGCCAGGCCCATGCTCATCAGGTCAAAATCATCCACCGTCCCGAGCCCCAGCAGCGACCCGAAAAAGCCCCCCACCACCGCCCCCAGGATGCCGAGGATGATGGTGACGATGATGCCCCCACTCTGCTTTCCGGGCATGATCCACTTCGCCAGGATCCCCGCGATCAGGCCCAGCAGCAACCAGGACAGAATGCCCATCACACTCCTCCTCTCGGTCAGCGAGCCTCGTCCGCGCCTCGGACGAAGCCCCCCCCATCCCCCGGCGGCCATTTTACCGTTTTCCCCGCCGGTTGGTTACCTGCTTTGCCGCGCCACCCGCCCGCGCCCCGGAATCAAAGGAGCGCCCCTTCGCGCGAAAGGGCGCTCGATGGTATCAGGCCTTCGTCATGGACGCCGGCACCGGTGAGGATCGAGGTGTATCTACGGCATCGGGAACGGGTTGGCGCTGTAACCCAGCCTGTCCCAGTCGAGGCCGCCGCTGCCGTGGCAATCGACGCACTCCCGGGCGTCCTCGTACGGAGCCACTTCGTGGTTGACGGTGAGGTACATGATGGTGTCCACGAAGCCCCAGTCACCCGAGTAGGGCAGGTTCGTGTAGGCCGCGCCGTCCCGCAGGGCCAGATCCCAGTCCCAGGTGCCCCAGTAGGGGTTGGGGCCGCCAGCGGTGCCGAAGAGGTGCGGGCTGAGGATCCGCTGATTGGTCATGTCCGCGGGCTGGTTCCCGATCATCTTCTTGAACGGGTAGAGCTTGGCGCCTTCGGTGTCGATGTTCGCCGTGGGAGCGGCGAGGACGACCGGAGTGGTGGTCCAGGTGTCGTTCTGGCCGATCACCATCCGGTTCCACTCGTGGGAGTACCAGAGGATCTCCGGCTCGACGTCCAGTTTCCAGACGAAGTCACCCTTCAGCTTGTCGTAGTCCGGCTTCCCGGTGATCGGGTCGATGACCGGAACGCGGTTCTCGTCGCCGGCGGTCTCCCAGTACCACTCGGTCTTGGTGGCGTTCACGCGGGCGAAGGTCGGGATGTGGCAGGTCTGGCAGGCGACCTTGTCCAGGTGATTGTCGTAGGTGCCGCTGTGGCCGTTGTCGGCATGGATCGTGCTGCTGCTGTGACAGTCGGTGCAGTCGACCGCACCTTCGGCTTCCGAGTGGAGGCCCTGACCGGCGATCTCGTGGTCAGCGGTCTCGTGGCACTCCTGGCAGTTCATGTTCTGACGGTTGATATCCATGTGGACATCGGTCTCGTGCGTCGCGGTGTAAAGGCTCTGGGACAGGTCGCCGTGCTTGATGTTGTCGCCGCCGCCCGCATTGCGGTGACACTCGAGGCAGTTCCGACGCCCCGGCATTCCCTTGTCGGTGCTCCGGGCGATCGCCTGCAGATCGAGATCCGCAACCGGCTGTCCACCGTTCGGCTTGTCCTTCGCGTAGGTCCCGGTCTGATCGTGGCAGATCAGGCAATCGATCGCGCTGGCATCGCTGTGGTCGAAAGTGTCGTCGACCCAACCGTAGCCGGCGTGACACTGGGTGCAGCGCCCCTCGTTGCTCGGAATCGAGATACAGAAGTTGTTGAGCAGGTCGGTCTTGCCGTGCGGCTCGTCACCCTGCCTCCCGACGATGGCATTCGGGGCGCCTTCCCAGTTCCAGTGGATGGAGCCCATCACCTCGTTCTCGGCGTCGGGGTGGCATCCGATCTGCGTACAGGTCGTCGCGTCGACGTACAGATTGGTCGCGAAGTAGTCATCGTGATCGACATACGTCGGCGGGGGGGGCTCCACCGGCCCGACGGGAGGGCATGAACCTCCTCCTCCACCGCACCCGGCCGCGACGAGAAGGACCGATGCGGCCAGGATGGCCGGGATCCAGGTGCTCTTCATCACAAATCTCCTCCTGCATGCTCGCAGCGCTTCACAGGCATGACCGGAACGGTCCGGCCACCTCACTGAACGGGGGAAATATATTGCCAATTGCACATATGGCAATCCTATTCCGAGGGGTATCCGCGGAAAAGATTGCTCATATCGCAGTTAAGCCATATATTCAAGGGCCGCAAGCGCATCGTAAGCAATGTTGTGCAAATCACTTACATCGCCGACCCCTCACGCCGGATCGTATGCGATCCAGGGAAGCCGCCCTCGGAGAGTCGGGTTGCGTCCTGGCGGGTTGTTGCGGTGACGAGGCGTATCTGAGGAGGCAGGCGTGGATGCAGCGCCAGGAAGACCGACGACGCGACGCCTTCCCATCTCGGAGGAGGTCTGACGCAGCGATGCGCCGCGACCGCCCCTCAGATCGTGTGC